>JAPYTD010000017.1:20850-68890 GCA_029936315.1 Planctomycetota bacterium
AGAGACCGGCGGGGGAGAGACCGGCGGTGTTTGTGCCATCGCTCCCACCACAGGCAGGAGCAAGGATGCAACCGTGCTACAGAGACGAACGAACATCTGGGGCCTACGGGAAGACGAGGTCGATGGACTTCCAATCCTGCATTGGGGCGCCGCAGGATGAGGTCCAAGAAGGAGAGTTGGTGACACCATCCGGGACTTGGGCCGGCCAGTAGCACGTGTGGTAGCAGTCGTAGAGGTCGCGCTCGATCGGCTGGCACAGACCGTGCGTGCCGTTGCTCGAGTCGACTTCCCAACCGGGGGCAAACACCGTCGTGCACCCATACGGGTATTGAGTCGGCGGTGGATCTTGCGTCAACGCGCGCGCTGCACCGCGGCGTGCCAACACCATGCTGGCGAGTTGCCGCGCCTTCTGGTTGCAGGCAATGATGCGAGGCTGCTTGCGAGTTGGTTCGCGCTCGGGGGGAGTACCGTTGGGATCGGTAACAGTGTCGTTCTGGGAGTCGCTCATTGCTGATCGAAGCGGGCCAAGAAGGAAGGGTTGGTAGATTGGATTCGGCCGTAGATCTTCAGGCCGAGGTCGATGAAGCCGCGGATCCACTCGCAGTAGTGCAAGTTGGCTTTGGTGGCCTCGCCGTAGCGCACATGGGCCTCGTGGTAGCAACCGCCGGCGCACAGGGGACGGGCGAAGCACTGCGTGCAGTCCGTCTTTTTGTCGATGTGAGCTTGCTCTAGGAACGCGGCACGTTTGGCCTGGTCGAGGCCTTCCTGCACCGTGCCGATCGAGTGGCTCTTCGATTCGACGAAGCGATGGCACAGGCCAATTTCGCCTTCGGTCGATACGCCAACAAGGCCAAGGCCGGCACCGCACGGGTGCGCCTTGTTGACGCCTTGGTGCAGTTCGCGAACCAGGTCGCCAAGATTGCTGAAACCGTGGCTCTCACCGCGTGAAGCAGCTTGAACGTATTCTTCGCCGAGTTCGCCAAACTCCTGGAGCAGCCGTTCATAGCCTTGCTCCCCGAGTGCGTAGTCGCGGCCGAGGCCGGCGGTCACCGGCGCGAAGCCAACTTCGTCAAAGCCAAGGTCATCGACCAGATAGCGGTAGGTCGCAACGACAGGAGTTGCGCCAGCCGTCACCGTCACGCGCGCACCAACCGCGCGACCGTTGCGTTCCTTGTTCTTCTTCAGCAGGTTGCGGATACGCGGCTCGATGACGTCGAAAGAACCCTTACCGCTCTTATAGCTGCGGTGACGGTCCTGCTCGTCCTTGTCGCCATCGATCGAGATCGTGATGCCAAAGCGATGACTGGTCAGGAAGTCGACGATGTCGTCGGTCAGCAGCGTGGCGTTGGTTGTCAGCGAGTAGTGCACCCGCTTGCCGTTCTTGTTGCCTTGCTCCTCGGCGTACTCCGTCGCGGTCTTGATCGCATCGAAGTTGAGTAGGGTTTCGCCGCCGAAGAACGTGATCGAAACCTGCGGCCGGTCGCCGCTACTACGCATCAGAAAGTCGATCGAGTCGCGCGCCGTCTTGTCGTCCATGCGCGCCTTGCCAGAAGATTCATCGCCCGTCAGCTTGTCTTCGCCGTACTCGTAGCAGTATGTGCACGACAAGTTGCACTTGTTGGTGACGTTGAGTACCAACGTCGCCAGCGGGAATGGCATGGGGGGCAAGTCGGCGCGCGGTGCCGCCGGCTCGTCGACAGGGCGAATCGCTCCGAGATCAATCAGGTCATGCAGCGTCGACTCGGCCGCGGCAGGCTTTGGCTGCGCCTGCACCCATGGATCGCTATTGACGCCATCCTCATGGACGAAGGCATCGACCACGGCAGCGGTGGGCTCATCGAGTGCCAGAATGGCGGCCGAGTTCGCCAGGTAGACGAACTCGACACCTGAGTCGTCGCGAAACCGCCGGTGCAGCACTGTCTTGAGTTGCACCTAACGGTCCTCCCAATCGAGCACCTGCCACCGAACATAGATCGGCACAGTCACGAGCAGGTGGCTGCGGGCGAGGAACTTCTTGGTCTCGCGCGCGGCGACCTTGGGCGCTTGCTCGGGGGCCTCAGCAGCGACCTTGTCGCCGTCCTTGTTTTCCGCATCGCCTTCGTCGTCATCCTTGTCGTCATCCGTCTTTTTCTTTTCCGGTGGACGCACCGGAATGTCGAGGCTGGTCTCAAAGGTCACGAAGACATCGCCGACGTTGTTGCCCTGCCACTTCCGCTTCGGGTTGGGGCCATCGACGTTCGGGGTAAACACGCCTGTCGTGGCATCGATCGTGCCGACGTATTGCAGGTCGTCGTCCTCGTCCCGCACGGCGAACTCTGCCAGCGCCCACTTGCCGCGCACCTGGAACAAGTCGACGTCATCCTTGGTGTAGGGCTTGCCATCCTTGCCGCGATGCACCGCGATCGCTTCGAAGCGTTCGAGTTGGCGCGGGTGCTTGGCGCCGCCATTGCGCGACAGGCCTTGCAGCGGTCGCACGCGCACGTAGTCGACGGTGTCGTAGAGCGTGATCGTGGCCGAGCCGGGGCGAGGGCCATAGGCGAGGGTGCGGGTGCCGAGCTTGGTGCCTGGTGCGGCGCTGACGCGCAGCACGACGTGACGATCCGTCTTGCGTTCGGCGCCGGTGACGGTCAAGCCTTTGCCGATGAAGAAGTCGCTCACCTTGACGTCTGCGTCGAAGCCTTCGCCATAGACATCGAGCTCGTGATCCGTGCATGGCACCGGCAACGAGGCATTGCCCAGGGTGACGATCCGGGTGCGGCCGAGGTCGCGATCGAGCGTCACATCAAAGCCAATCTCGTCGTAGTTGCCGGTGAACACGCGGCCCTTGAACTGTTGCCACTGATCGTCGAGCAGCAACACTTCACGCCAGTTGACGTCGTCCTTGCCTTGGGTGCGACCGCGCCACGAGTAGCCGGCATAGAGCACGCCCTTGCCGGTGCGAACGGCCGACGAGCCATCGCTCCAATTCAGGTTCCAGGTCAGGGCGTATTCGTCGGCGTCGGTGCGTTGGATCTCGAGCGTGCCGATGATGTCGCCGCGGCCGGTTTCGTGGCCGTGCACGGTCCACTTGCCTTGCAGTGGCACCTCGCGCTTGTTCTGCGTCCACGCTTCCCACTCGGGAGTGAACAGCGGTTGGTCCTTGCTCAGTTGGTCAAGAACCCGATCGCCAACACTGCCGCCGCTGCTGCGGCGACTGCTTTGGTTGGACGACGTCGTGCTGTTGTTGCCGCCACCGCGCCGGTTGGACGACGGCGAACTCGATGCATTGCCGGAACTGGATGCACCAGGGAAGCTGCCCGAGAAGCCGCCGCGGCGCGAACTGGTATCACGCGGTGGACCACCGCCCAACTGCCGACTCGACAACGGGAACATCGCAACGTGCGTCGCCCGCAGCAGTTGCCACTCTTCCTTGTCGCGGTACTGCAGCAGCGCGCGTCCGAGCGGATGGCACTGAGCGCAGGCGCGCTTGAAGTCGGCGTCGTGGTGCTCTTCTGACCAGTGCACGCGTCGTTCACTCTCGTAGAGCCCGCGCTCCGCTTCGGAACGTGACAAGCCGTGCGAGTTCGACAGGCTGCGCACCAGCATCTTGGCGGTGGTGGGGGTCAGCTGCAGACCGTGCAACCGTCCCATGCGCTTGATCGACTGCGCCCAGCCCTCGGGCGACTTGCGAATGTACGAGATGCGCGTCATGTGGTTGCGCTCGTCACGGATGTGGCAGCGCGCGCACAAACTCTGCACGAGCAGGTCTTCGACCGGGATGCCGGCTTTCTCTGGCCGCTTCTTCTTCTTCTCCGGTTCCTTCTTCGAGGCGGGGTCCTGCGTCGAGGATGTGGCTGGCACCCCCGCGACGGCACCTGGTGCGGTTGGGGTTGCGACAGCCCCTTCGATAGGCGGATGCCCGGCAGGGGGGGGGGTTGTGCCCGTTGCACCTTCGCCATGCTGAGCAGGCAGGGTGAACGCGAGGAGCGCCGCGGCGAACAACGAGAGGAGCGATTGGTAGGTGGGAACGAGGGGCTGCAAACTTGTCTCCGGTTAAGGAAGCCGCGCGGTCGGACCATACCCTTGCGATCGCCACATAGATCGATTGGGTCTGTGATTGCATTCCTATTGCAGACCCATACCTGTGGACGTTGCGGGGGTCCTGGCGGGCGGCGGATGCAAAGCGGTGGGGAAGACCGCAATCGCCTCGATCTAGCCTGTCTGCCAGTCGGGAAACTGCTCCGCAAAGCGTGGGTGACCCGCGAGTTCTTTTGGCGTGCCGATGGCGACGATGCCGCCTTGGTCCAACCAGATGGCGCGATCGACGCAGCGAAGTGCTGGACCACGGTGGTCGACGAGCACCAGGGTGCGGTGGCGAGGTTGTTCCGCTAGCCAGGTCGCGATTCCGGCGGCCGTCTTGCCGTCGAGCGAGGCAAACGGCTCGTCGAGCAGGAGCGCATCGCCCGGGTGCGACAACGCCCGCGCGAGCACAATGCGGCGCGCTTCGCCGATGCTCCAATCGACGCCGCCTTGCAAGCGTCGACTCCATGGCGAATCGAGTCCAAGTGGCAGGCTTCGCACGCGCTCGCCAAGGCCGACCAGGTCGAGAGCCTGCAGCAACGCCGCGTCGCTCGGTGGGGATGGGTGTCCGAGTTGCAGGTTGTCGCGCAGCGTCAATTCGAACGCGGCCGCGTCCTGCAGCAGAACGCTCAGACGTTGTCTGAGATGGTCTGGATGTTGCGCGCTGACAGCCTGCTCGTCGATGCAAAGGTCCCCGCGTGTTGGTGCGTACAGGCCGCACAGCAGTTTGATCAGCGTCGACTTGCCGGAGCCATTGGGCCCGATGATGGCGATGCGTTCGCCGGCCGCGATCTGGAAGTCGATGCCATCGAGCACATCTCGCGGCGTCTCCGGATAGCGAAACCCGAGGCCCGTGGCAGCGAATGCGGCGGGTGAGCCAGCGTTGTGCACCGGGCTGGCATCTACGATTGCGTCATGGCTGCTGGAGCGCGCCAGGAAGTCGACCAGTGGACGCAAGAACAGGCGATGTTCGTGAACTCCAGTCGCCGACGCGAGCAGATCGCGAACGGCGTTTTGGGTGCGTTGCGCAGCCTGCGCATGCAGCACCAAGCCACCGAGGGTCATCGCGCCAGCGAGCGCATCCGAAGCTAGATAGACATAGGCTGCGAACAAGGCGCCGCTGGCAAGCGTGTGCACCAACAGTTCATCGCGGGCTCGCAGGCGCGCGAGCCGAGCAAGCGAGGTTCGCAGTGCCTGGCGCAGACCAAGCAGCTTGCCGGCAAACGGCACGGCCAGGCCGAGCACGCGAACATCTTTGGCCGTCGCCCGTCCGGACAGCGACGCGCCGAGGTAGCCGACTTCGCGTTGTGGCACGACATGTTCGCGATGCCACTCGAACCGGATGCGGGCGTGCTTGCGGCGAGCCCAGGCGATCGGCAGGGCAGATACGCCGATCATGACCGGCAGCCATAGTTCGACCTGGACGAGCAGCGCCGTCATCGTCGCCAAGGACAACACGGCGACCAGAACCGCTGTTAGGTCCTGAGTCAAACGAACAGGTCGCTGGCCGGCTTCCTGGCCGGCGCGCTGCATCGCGTCGTGGAAGCCGGGCTTGTCGAACTCGGCCAGATCGAGCCGGGCCGTCAGTTCTTGCAGGCTCTGTACGCCAGCGTCCGAAAGCCGGCGGCCATGGTTCTCGTTGACCACCGCAGACAGGCTGCGCAGAACGCCGCCGAACAACGCTACGCCAGCCGCGATCGCCGTCGCCATCAAGGCTGAGCTCCAGGCGACATCTTGGGGTACGCGGTTGGCGATCCCGTCGGCAACCGCGTCGACGAGTTGCATCATCGCGAGCAGACCCGCGAGCGGCAGCACGGCCTGCAGCGCGGCCAGCACGGCCATCACGACCAGCGGACCATTGCCTGCCTGGCGGCACAGCGACAGGGCGGATGCCCAGCTGACTGGTCGGTTGGAGTTGCTCATGAAGGCTCAGGCTCGGGGGGCAGAGCCTAGCGGCCTGGTCGTTGGCGCCGTAGGCAGTAGGTGCCTGCAGAACGCCACCGAACCCTCCCCGATAGACCATCCTATGTTCTGATAAGATATGTTATGTAAAGCAGGGGAGGGCCGTTGCCCAGGAGCCAGCTACCGAGGACCACCTATCTAAGAGCCGCTAACTCTAAGAGCCACCGACCCCCGGCTTCCAGGTAACCCCGAACCACACCGTGAAGTCTGGCGACGCCAACCCGCGCAGGTCCTCGCCAAGGCCCATTTCCATGCTCCATTCCGGGGTCGCCTGGTAGCGACTGCCAACCCAGAGCAGAAGCTGCTCACGGGATGCCACCTTCGGCCCGAGGCGGCGCAGCGTCGACGTCTCCAACTCGACCTGCACCAGCACGTGCAGGCTCTCAGTGAGCGGCAATTCGACGCCGAGACCGAGCGAAGTCACGTCTTCGAAATGGAAGCCGCGCCTGCGGGCCTGATCCGGGGTGCCGGCGAAGGTGTGTTGTAGGTGACCGCTCCAGCCAATGCCCCGCGAGCGGTAATCCAGCAAGGCGCCGATCGACGCATCGACCTGGCCGTTGCCGTAGCCGTCGTTTTGGTCGCCAAGCGGCAGTTCGATGCCACCTCGAACGGCCACACCGAAGCGGTTCTCGCCCGGTTCGCGGAGCTGCCAGGTCAAGTGGATCGGCAGATCCAACCACTCAGCCGAGCTGCGCTCCACGCTCCAAACCGGCAGGCCGCCCTGGCTCGCTTCGATGCGGTAGCGATCGTTGACGCTGGCGCTGCGGTCCTGGTCCGGCAGCCCGAACGCATTGTGGTAGTCGACGACGAAGTTGTCGAGGAAGCCGCCGGAAGTATGCGCAGCCGCCAACTGCACGCCGAGTTGCAGGCCATTGCCGAGGCCAACCTTGGCATCCAACGCGACGCGCAACAGTTCGCCGTCCATGACCCAGCTGGAGCGCTGCGCGTCGTTGCCAAACAGGAACAAGCTGCTGTAGCTGAGGTCCGTCCGCCAGGCGGTCTGTGCCTTCGACAGCACCGACGCATCGGCCGGATCAAGGTGCATCACGGTCAGCTGGGCTGGGTGGTTGTTGCGCACCGGCAACGGGCCACCGAGGTTGGGTCTGGCCACGCACCCAGCAACCCCGAGAACTAGCATGATTCCACCAAACTGGACCGACCGCATCGGGCGCGAACGTAGAAGGTGACGGTGCAGAACGCCAGGACCTGGCCACCACCTATTGGCAGGCAATCCTACGATCCGTCGCACCGTCCATGCTGCAGGCCAGCCTGCCATGCTCGGCCAGCGGTCATGCTTTGGGTCGCGCTTAAGGGTAACCGTTCCCGGTGGATTGCCCGATGGCGTGCTCCGCGGGCCCGTTCCGACTAGACTCTTTGCCACCTTGCTGATGAAACATCTCTGGCTACTTCCCGTCCTGGTCCTGTCCGCATGCGCCGAAGGCGGCAAGGAGGATCGCCCCCTGAGCGAGGTGACGGTGCAGTCGCCCCACCACCTGTTTGCGTTGCGCAGCCAGATCAGTCTCGGCGCGCTGCCAATCGCGACGGACACCGTCGTGACCCAGCACGGCACGCTGAATCTGTTCGATGACAGCACCTACACGCTGACGCAGAACGCTAGCACCTCGGGCGCTGATCGCTATGCGCTGGCGACGGACGGCGCGTTCTCGATCTTCGTGACCGGCAACGCCACCGAGCCGTCGACGCTGTTCCTCGGCGCCTACGGTCAGGTCGCGAACGAACCGGATTACTTCTTCACCGACCGCGTCTCGACGCCCAACAGTGCGCGTGTTGGCATGTTCTTCGGCACCCGCGTTGTCAGCGGCCAGATCGAACTCGAAGGCGATTGGCACCTGTTGTCGTTGCACACGATCTTCGGCCAAAGCTTGTTGTCGCCGAGCAACATCGGTCGCGCGGCCCATGGCCAGGTCACAATGGGTGACGGCGACCCGGGTACGACGCGCACGATCATGGGCATGGGCTTCCAAGGCACCAGCGGGCTGACCTTCGGTGGCACCGTCGCCAACCTGCTCGATGGCGAGGGCAATGGCGATGGTTCGCTGAGCATGTCGTTGAGCTACCAGCTCGCGGGCCAATCCGCGGATAGCCGCGCGATCCAGTCCGCAGCGACTGACAACGTGATCTTTGGCGTCGACGAGAACGATGGCGACGGCGAAGCCGGCTTCGTCACGATGATCCGCCAGTTCGATGCCCCGACCACGCCGGTGGATTCGGTGCGCGTGCCCGGCACGTTCTTGGTTGGCGGCCACACCGTGTTCGTTAACCCGAGCAATGCCGGTACCGACGCGTTCGTCGGCGTCGTCACGCTGACGCCGCAGTTTAGGTTTACCCTGGATGCGACCGGCAACTCGGGCGCCGACTTCACCTACACGGGCACGTGGGTACTGGCTGACGATGGCGGCATGACGATCACGATCGACAACACCAACGAAACGTGGTTTGCCGCGATCGATCTGAGCTACAACACGTTCGCGTTTGTGGACGACTTTGAAGAGCTGCGCCAGAACAACACGCCCGAGCTGAACTTTGGCTTCGGGGTACGTCGCAAAGACACGTAGTCGAGTCGCCACACGGCAAACTGGCCCCGCTGCGTTTCCCGTACTCAGGC
This sequence comes from Planctomycetota bacterium, assembly GCA_029936315.1. Lineage (GTDB taxonomy): Bacteria > Planctomycetota > UBA1135 > UBA1135 > UBA2386. Next base: position 29,498 of record JAPYTD010000017.1, read on the forward strand.
TTTCCTGACGCCTGGCCACACGTCATGATCGGTTCGTGAACGCGCCGGTACTAGCTCTTGACCTTCCGTTCGCTGAGTGTCTCGGACGCGGCAAGGTTCGCGAAATCTACGCGCTTGGCGACGACCTGCTATTGGTCGCAACCGACCGCATTTCGGCGTTTGACGTCGTCATGACCGAAGCCATTCCGGGCAAAGGGCGGGTCTTGACGGAGACCACTGCGTTCTGGCTCGAGCAGTTGGCCGATGTCGTCCCCAACCACATGCTGTCGGTGGATGTCGACGCGTGGCCCGAAGTGCCGGAGTCGTATCGCGACATCATGCGCGGGCGCTCGATGCGTTGCCGCCGATGCGAACCTCTGCCAGTCGAGTGGGTCGTTCGCGGCTACATCACTGGTGGCGGCTGGTCGGAATACCAACAGGATGGTCACGTCAGCGGCATCAAGCTGCCCGCCGGATTGTTGCACGCGAGCCAATTCGAAGAACCGCTGCTGACGCCGTCGTCCAAGGCCGAGAGCGGTCACGATGAGCCAATCTCGTTTGAGCGCTGCATCGAGTTGGTCGGCGAACCGATCGCGCTCGCGGCACGAGACGCGGCGCTGAGTCTCTACCGGCGCGGCGCCGAGCATGCGCTTGCGCGCGGCATCGTCATCGCCGACACCAAGTTCGAGTTTGGCATGCTCGACGGGCAATTGCTGTTGATTGACGAATGCCTGACACCAGATTCGAGCCGCTTTTGGCCGGCGGAAGAGGTCACTCCCGGCGGCACGCCAACGTCGTTCGACAAGCAGTTCTTGCGCAACTGGTTGTTGCAGACGAATTGGTCCAAAACTCCCCCGCCGCCACCTTTGCCGGCTGATGTTGTTGCCGCGACGGCTTCGACCTACGCAGAGATTCAGCGTCGTCTGACATCTTGAACGAGCAAGCAACCATGAGTAGTCCTCCGACGCCATTGCCACCAACGATTCGCTGGGTTGGCGAACTCGACGGCCATCTCGAATTACTCGACCAGACCCGCTTGCCGGCGGCGCGCGAGCTGCTGCAACTCAACACCGTTGACGGAGTCCTCGACGCCATCTTGCGGCTGTCGGTGCGCGGCGCTCCAGCCATTGGCGTTGCAGCCGCCTACGGCATGGTGCTCGGCGTTCGCGCACTGAACCCGCTCGGAAGCGCGGTTGTTGGGGTGGCGCGCGACGTTTCCGCGCGGTTGTTGGCGGCTCGACCAACGGCCGTCAATTTGCGTTGGGCCATCGATCGTTGCGTTACCGCAGTCGTCGCCGAACCGAGCCTCTTGCGTTTGTTCCGCGAGGCCTGCTCGATCCACGCGGATGAAGAGGCGATGGCGCGCAGCATTGGCGAGCACGGCAAGGCCTTGATCAAGCCCGACACCACGGTGCTGACACACTGCAATACGGGTCGTCTGGCCACGGCTGGCGATGGCACTGCCTTGTCGGTGCTCTTTGCTGCGTGGCGCGATGGTGTGCGCTTCCGGGTGTTGGCCAACGAGACGCGGCCACTGCTGCAGGGTGCGCGCCTGACGGCGCTCGAACTTCACACCGCCGGCATTCCCGTCGACGTCGTGGTGGATGGTGCCGCAGCTGGCCTGATCGCCAAAGGCGAGGTCCAGCTGGTCATCGTCGGCGCCGATCGCATCGCGCGAAATGGTGACTTTGCCAACAAGGTAGGGACCTATCCGTTGGCACTGGCCTGCGCCGCCAACCAGGTGCCGTTTTACGTCGCGGCGCCGGTGTCGACGTTCGACATGCAACTGCCGGATGGCCGATCCATTCCGATTGAAGAACGCGATGCCAAGGAGGTCACGAGCTTTGCGGGTCATCCCGTCACACCGCCAGGAGTTGGTGCCAGGAACCCGGCGTTCGATGTAACGCCAACCCGGCTGGTAACCGGGATCGTGACCGATGTCGGCATCCTGCGTGGCCCGCTGGCACCGGCCATCAAGACTGCAATGGCTGATAGCCGATGACTCAACGGTCATGGCGACCGCGACCAAAAAGAAGGCCAACAAGAAACCTGCCAGGAAAGCGAAGAGCTCGGGCACGGCTACGAAAGCATCTGCCAACACCGTCAAGGCCAGGACCAAGGTGAAGGCTTTGGCCAAGGTCAAAACGGCCACGAAGGGGCAGGCGACCCAAGCGAGCACCGCGCCGACCAAGCCGGCGACAAAAACGGTGAACAAATCTGGCGTCACCAAGAAGGCGGTGGTGAAAAACACTGAGCCGTGCACCAAGCAGCCGGATCGTTCGTCCCCGGCGATGGCCGAGGTCGATGCCGACGTGCTCGAGTTCATCGCGGCGATCGATGAGTTCAAGCAAGTGAACGGCCGGCCGTTCCCGAGTTGGAGCGAGGTGCTATTGGTCGTACGGCAACTCGGCTACCGCCGCGCGTAGTCGGACTCATGCCAGGTTCGTGCGGCTACAGGTAGCCGCCAAAAATGAGCGCGAACAACAGCGCGCCGGCGACGATGCGGTACCACGCGAACGGTGCAAAGCTGTGGCTGCGAAGGAACGCGACGAACGGTTTGACGACGGCAATCGCGGCCAGGAACGAAACGACCGTGCCGATCACAAACGGCGACAGCATGTCACTGGTCAGCGTGTCGCGTGCCGAGACTAGCTTGTAGATCGACGCCCCGTAGAGGATCGGCAGTCCCACCAAGAAGGAGAACTCAGCAGCCGCCGTGCGCGACAAGCCGAGCACGAGTGCCCCACCAATCATCGCGCCCGAGCGACTCGTGCCGGGAATGAGCGCCAGGCATTGCCAGACACCGATCCACAACGCGGTGCGATACGACATGCCAGACAGCTCGGTGACGGCTTTGGTGCGGCCCTTCAGGAACCGTTCGATTACGAACAGCAGAAGGCCACCGATGATCAGCATGCAGGCGACGACTTTGGCCGAGAACAGGTTGGCGTCGATCCAGTCTTCGCACAGCAAGCCGACCACGATCGCAGGAATCGCCGCAATCAGAATCTGCAGCAGCAGGTTGGGCTTGCCGGGTTCTGGGCGCAGAACCGTGCGAAACGCATCGATCAGGCGACGCCAGTAGAGCACCAGGATGGCGGTGATCGCGCCCATCTGGATGCCGATCGCAAACGCGTTGCTGCTCTCGCCAGCGGCGAGGCCGAGCATGCGCTGAGCAACGATCAGGTGGCCCGTGCTCGACACCGGCAAGAACTCCGTCAGGCCTTCGATGATGCCAAGAACGGTTGCCTCAAACCAGCCGAGCACGCCGTCTTCGGCGAGGCCGATCACAGCACCTTGGATGGGTCCGTGAAGTCCAGCCCGAAGGCTTCGGCGACGCCCTCGTGGGTGACCTTGCCAGCCAAGACGTTGGCAGCGGTACGCAGCACACTGTCACGCGCGGCTTCGGCGCTGCCCATGTTGGCGAGCTTCTTGGCCCACGGCCCGGTTGCGTTGGTCAGGCCAAACGTCGACGTGCGTGGCACGGCGCCCGGCATGTTGGCGACACAGTAGTGGAGCACGCCATCGACGACGAAGGTTGGATCCGCGTGTGTGGTTGGCTTGCAGGTTTCGATGCAGCCACCTTGGTCGACGGCGACGTCGACCACGACCGCTCCATCCTTCATGTCCTTGAGATCCGAGCGGCGAATCAAGCGCGGGGCACGTGCACCCTGCACGAGTACTGCACCGATGACCATGTCTGCAGCCGCGATCTGTTCGCGAATGGCAATCGGCGAGCTGTGCAACATGGTGACGTTGGCGGCCATCACGTCATCGAGGTAACGAAGGCGGTCGAGGTCGATGTCCATGATGGTGACATCGGCGCCGAGGCCGGCCGCCATCTTCGCCGCGTTCGTCCCGACGACACCGCCGCCGAGAATGACGACCTTGGCCGGCTCGACGCCCGGGATCCCGCCGAGCAGGATGCCACGGCCACCCATGTGCTTTTCGAGGCAGACGGCACCGACCTGCACCGCCATGCGGCCAGCGACTTCACTCATCGGCGTCAACAGCGGCAGCGAGCCGCGATGGATCAGAGTCTCGTATGCGAAGCAGTGCGCGCCCGAAGCCAACATCGCTTCCGTCAGCTCGCGGTTGGCAGCGAAGTGGAAGTAGGTGAACAGCAGTTGGTCCTTTTTGACCAACGGGTATTCCGAGGCGAGCGGTTCTTTGACCTTGATGATCATGTCCGACTGGCCGTAGACGTCGGCAGCGGTTGCCGCAATCTTGCCGCCAACGGCGACGTATTCATCGTCGCGCACACCGGCGCCGAGGCCACCGCCTTGCTCCACAAGCACGGTGTGGCCTGCCTCCACCAGATCGAGCACCATCGCTGGCACGGCACCGATACGGCTTTCCTGGGGTTTGATCTCTTTGGGGACGCCGATAATCATCGAGGGGGGCTCCTATTGCGCTCTGGAACGGGCCAGGACGATAGCGAGGCGGTGCCTCGACTGCGAGGGATCAGGCGACCGTATCGCGCAGTTGTTGCTCAAGTAGGCTGCGTTCTCCGGCAGGCAGGCCTGGCATCAACGCAAACGAAACCTCGAGCTCCCCCATTGCGCTGTGAATCTGTGGCGCGGGTGAAACCAAGACTCGCGGATCCGAACCCAAGAGGCGGCGCACACGGCCTTCTGTTTGCTGGTTGGCTTGGAGATGCAGGCGGCACGTAATCGGCGCCGGGGATGCGTGGCGGGCCGCTAGCTGGGGCATCGGCTCCGCTGCGACTGGTTCTGGCGCAACCAGGTCAGGCGACGTCTCGATTGGCATCGCCTCCGGCTCTGGCTCTGGATCCGGCAAGCCGAGCGTGTGGATTGCTTCGGCTTCGATGTCGCGTAGCGCCTCGTCCGGCGGGGTTGGCTCGGGGATGTCTGACGCGTTCTCGTCGACAACGAACAACTCGTTGAGATCCAAGTCGCTGGTAGCACGGTCGTGCCATGCCGATTCGCCTTCCGTATTGAGACCGCTTGGCAGTTCGAAATCCAGTACATCGGGCAACGCTTCCTGGCCGCCGAGTTCGACCGGCGTTGCGTCACCAGCTTGCTTCAAGCGGCCGATTGCCTCGCCGAGCAACGCGGCCGTAGCCCATAAGTCTTCGACCTCAGGGTTGTCGGCTCTGTGAGTGGCAGCGGGTTTCGCGACCGGGGTCGGTTGTTCGGGCGCGAACTCTTGAGGCGTCGGTTCCGGAGCGAACTGCATTTCGGGCGCCATCGACACCGGTGGTCGTCGCCGCCTACCGCGCAAGAGTACGACCCCAGATACCACCGCCATCAGCGCCAAGGTCCACCACACCCAGCGCATCGACGCTTGTTGCGGGTCGTCGCCACCCACCCCGGTTGGCGGGGCAGTGCCTCCGGAGCCCGGAGGTTTGTTCGGCGGTGATGTGTTGTTCGGCGGCGTGGTGTTGTTCGGCGGCGTGGTCTTGCCGGCTGCGGGTGTGGCCGTTGAACCAGAACCAGTTGGTTGCACGCCACCCGTTCCAGTCGGGACTTCAGGCCCGCCCTCAGGAGCGCCAGCACCAAGTCGCTTCAAGAAGTCTTCGAGTTGGTCGGCGGTGGCGTCGAGTGCCGATCCAAGCAACTCTTCGACTTGGCGATGCCGCACGTCTTGCTCGGCAATCGTCTTCTCAAGGTCCGCGAGGCGCTTGCTCAGCTTGGTCGCTTCCTCTGTGCGGTTGGCCTGCATCGACTCCACGAGCAACTGTGTCCATCGACGCATCTCCTGCGTCAACGTCGCCTGACGAGCGGATAGGTCCTTCTGGCTCGCCGCCAACTGCATCAAGACATCGCGCAGCGGCGACATCGCCGCATGGATCTGTTCGCTCGGAATCACCTGCGATGCCGTTCTGGCTGCCGGGTTGCCCTCGGCGGCGCGGCGACTGTTGAACAGGCGTTGGCTGCGAATCTCACTGGTGAGTTCGTCGAGGCCTTGGATCTCGATTGTGCGTGGCTCGCACGACGTTGCGAGCAGCAATAGTGCCAGTGCGGCACCCCACCACTTGTTGGCCCCACAACTCATGCGTTGCCCTCCTGCATCCGCGAACCCGACCAGCGCAGCCGTTTGGGGCGCACGATGATCGCGCCACGCAGTTCGATCAGGTCATCATCGGTAATGTTCAGTTCGAACTCTCCGGGGCATGCCGGCTCAGAACAATCGTTGTAGATGCGCATCGGCACGACAACCTGCGGCTCGCCGGACTGGAAGGGAAAGCGCGTAATCCAACTCGCGGCACAGCGCAGTGCATGTCCCGTCTCTTCGTGCCAATGACCTTGCAGGGCCGGCGGCTGCAGTTCGATCAGCGTTTGCGGCTGGCCAACGCCATCGCGCCAAACCACAGTTGGCACGAGAGGAACACAAAGGAACCCCCGCAGACGAGCACCTGCTACGATGGTGATCAGCTCGCGCGGTACCACGTGCAACGGCAGACGCGGCACTCGCAGCTCGACCGAGAGTTGTCCGCTCGCGGACAAGCCCAACACGTAGCGGCGGGCTTCTCGACCGTCTGACCAAAGCAAGGAATAGCTGCCCCGGCTGCGTTCCAGCACGAGTTCGGCACGACCTAGCTGCACTCTGGATGCGGCGCCATGCGATGGGCGCGGCAGTGGCATAGAGCGTTGCAGTGCGGTTGGGCTTTCCTCAGAGGCGGCGAGCATTCGGGAGCACCGGATTGGCCGGCTCTTCGTTACGGACAGCCTACTGTAGGGATGCGATACAGGCGCTTGGTCTCTCGCGCTTCAGGCGGGCTTCCCAGCAAGAAAACCGCTTGCTTCTGGTCGCTTCCCAGGCATGATCCTCGCCGTTGCGCACGGGGCGTTTAGCTCAGTTGGTAGAGCAATAGCTCGACAAGCTATGGGTCACAGGTTCAAGTCCTGTAACGCCCACCACTTTCCCAAGTGTCGCCGTTCGCAATTGTGGTTATCAGGTTCAGGCGTACGGCCGCGAGCCCAACCGACGCCGGCGTCACCCGCCCGTCAATGCGCCATATTCCATGCGCAGCACCATGGGTCATATACGGATGTCAGGATCCGAGTTCAGCACAACTGCCCAGTTGTGCTCGCCGCTACCCAGGAACGCAGGGGGCCTCGGTGACCGTGTCCCTGGCTGTCGGTGAACCCGGTCGATGGGTTAGGGGCTATCTCCGAACTTTCGGAGGTTTGACAAATCCGAGGTGCCCGAAGGGAAGGCTACTCAGGTGAACCGAAGGATCTGCCAACCACCGATCGATCGCCCTGAATGGCGGTGCGCTGCAAGTAGGGCTGCAGGCCTCGCAGGCCACCGAGTTCTTCGCCCCCACCGGCGCGACCCGGACCGCCGTGGATCGCACCCGGAAGCACCGCGCCCGGGCCGAGAGCGTGACCCATGGTCTTCTCGCTACCGACCCAAACACGGCCGTGCCACGGCGCGATGCCGGCAACAACTTCGGAGATCCACTTCTTGTCATCGCTGTAGGCGCTGGCCACCAGGCAGCCACCGCCGCGGTTGATCAGATCGGCTGCAGTCTCGGCCTTGCCGTCGTACGGCAGGATCGTCGCGCAGGGGCCAAACACCTCGAGTTCGTGTAGCAGTTGCGCATCGTTGTTGCGCGCCTGTAGCAGCGTTGGCGTGACGAAGTAGCCTGGGCCGTCCATGGCCTCGGGTCCACCGAGAATGGTATCGCACTCGGCCTGCAGCTTCTGGATGCCACCACGAACGTCCTCGAGTTGCGCCGCGCTCGCGACGGGTCCCATGCGCACATCTGGATCCAGGGCGTTGCCGATGCGCGTCGACTTCAGGCGGTCGACGAGGGCTTCCTTGACCTCGTCCAACTTGTCATGCGGCACCAGGATGCGACGCACTGCGGTGCACTTTTGGCCCGCCTTCTGCGTCATGTCGATGTGCAGGTTGCTAATGAACTGTGTGAACGAGTCGTCGTCAAAATCACAGTCGGGGCCGAGCACCGCCGAGTTGATCGAGTCGGCTTCGATGTTGACTCGCACGCTCTTCGCGATGCAGTTGGCGTTGCCGCGAATACGAATGCCGGTGCGGGCACTGCCGGTGAAGGCCACGACATCCATGGACTCCAGATGGTCCGTCATCGCCGAGATCGAGCCCGGGATGAATTGGAACGACCCTTCGGGAAGCAGCCCGCTGGCGACGATCAGTTCGGAGACCCGCCAGGCGAGCATGGCACTGGCGGTGCCCGCTTTGGTGATCACGGGCACGCCGGCGAGAATCGAGCAGGCGAGCTTTTCGCCCATGCCCCAGGCCGGAAAGTTGAAGGCATTGATATGCAGTGCGACGCCGGGGCGAGGCAGCAATACGTGCTCGGCCCAGAATCGCGCGGTCCGGCCGAGTTGCGTGCCTTCGCCGTCGGTGATCCACGGCGTCTCCGGCAGCGACTTGCTCAGGTGCGCGTAGAAGGCGAGCGTGCCCGACGCGCCGTCGAGGTCAAACTTGGCGTCGCCACGAGTGTTGCCACCGTTGCGGCCGGCGACCCCAATCAGTTCGTCGCGATGCTCGTGCAACACCTTCGACAATCCCTTCAAGATCTCGCCGCGCTGGGCAAAGGTCATGGCACGCAGCGCCGGGCCGCCGACGTTGCGGGCGTGCGCCAGGGTGGCGGCGAAGTCGACGCCGGCTGGGCGAACGTCGCCAATCACTTCCGCGGTTGACGGATCGTGAAGGGCCACCGGATCACCGCTACCGGCAGTCCATTGGCCACAAGCGTAACTCTGCAGGGACGTCATTGAGGCGAACACGATAGCGATCAGTGCCCTGCGATGCACCTACGCGCACGGGTTGCCCGGTGCGAGTCGCGTAGATAATGCCTTGAGTTGCCCCCCCCTAGACGCCCGAGACGAACTGCATCAATTCGCGGTAGCGACCCTCGACGATCTCGCGGTTGGTGTTGGCGAGGCAGTCTACGCCGAAGCCTTCGACGTTGATACTCGCGGTGACCGTGCCATAGGCAGCGGCGCGCTGCATGTTGGCCAAGCTGATGGAGGCGCAGTTGGCCAGGTAGCCCATGAAGCCGCCGGCAAAGCTGTCGCCGGCGCCGGTCGGATCGAGCACCGTTTCGGTCGGGTAGGCCGGCAGCGCGTAGTGGAAGTCGTTCGAGAACAAAAAGCAGCCGTGTTCGCCCTTCTTGACAATGACGACCTTGGGGCCGAGTTCGAGCGCAGCCTTGCCGGCGGTGATCAGATTGCTCTCGCCGGTCAGCGACTTCACTTCGGTGTCGTTGACGATGACGCCATCGATGCGCTTGAGAAGATCTAGCAAGCCGGCACGTTCGTTGTCGATCCACAGATCCATCGTGTCGGCGACGACGAAGCGTGGCTTGTTCATCTGCTCGACCACCGACGCTTGGGTGGCCGGGCTGCCGTTGGCGAGGAACACAAACTCGGAGTCGCGGTAGCTTTCTGGCACTTTCGGCTCGAAGTCGCCGAACGTGTTGAGCTGCACCTCGATCGTGTCGCGCTGGTTCATGTCGGCCGAGTAGCGGCCGTGCCAGAAGAAGGTCTTGCCCGGCTTCACCTCGAGGCCAGCCAGATCGATGTTGCGATCGCTGAGCAACTGCTTGTGTTCGGCGGGGAAGTCCTCGCCGACGACGCTGACCAGACGCACAGGTGAGAACAGGCGGGCGGCGAGTCCAAAGTAGGTCGACGAGCCGCCGAGGCACCGTTCGGCATTGCCGTGCGGGGTCTCGATGGTGTCAAACGCGGTGGAACCAACTACGAGCAGCGTCATTCGGCCAAAGAGCCTACCGGCAGGGTGTTGCGGGTTCCACCGCGATGGCGGCCTCAGACCGTGCAAACTGGCAAATCGTCGCTCAGCGCTATTCGGGCGAGATCACTCCGTGATCTCCGGCTTCCTTGGTCTCTTCCTCTTCGATCTTGTTCTCGCGGTCGATGTCTTCCTTGGTCACACGGTCCTTCTCGAACAGCACCAGCAGTCCGGCCAGCAAGCTGAAGGCGGTCAATACGGTCCGGTAGAGCACTGACAGGGCGACCCCGCGAGTCCACATCGCCAAGTACGGGCCGGCTGTACCTGTCAGGTAGCCCGCACCATGTGTGGCGAACAAGTAGCCGTACATCGTTTCGCCGATGCCCCATCCATTGGGTGCGATCGGCACCGCGGACGCGATGTTGATGACCGGCACGAGCACGAAGTACTCAAACGCTGGCATGCCGACCCCGATCGCCTTGCCAATCAAGACGACGCAGCAAACCGACAGCACGTGGTTGGCAATGCCAAGCACCAAGCTGCCAATGATCATGACCCGCTGGTCGCGATAGAAGAATATCGCCTGGTCGACCATCTGCAGCTTGCCACGGAACCTGGCCGGCACGCGGTCGAGCAGGTACTTCAGACGTACGAGTTGGCGCAGACGTTTGCTGAAGGCGATCACCCCCAGCAACGCGACGGCGATGATGACGCCCCAGATGCCCATCGCAAGACTTGGGAAGTCATCGAGTGCAAACAGCACAGCGAAGGCCCCCAACAGGGCGAGCGAGCCGAGGCCGAGAATGCGGTCGACACCGACTGAGACCAGCACCGGGACGCGGTGGCCCGGGCAGCGCTTCATGATATAGAGCGCTTTGATCACGTCGCCGCCCGTGGACCCGAGCATGACGGCGTTGAAGAACACGCCGATCCAGGTGAAGCGAAGGGTTTCGAGCAGCGACACGTCGGTGCCGATGACCCGCAGCAGCCACCACCAGCGCGTGCCGGCGATGACGACCGTCAAGAAGTAGCAGAGCGCGCCGAGGGCAAACCAGCCCGGCGCGAGATTACTCCAATAACTGAAGATGCCCGGCGCCACCTCAAGGAACAGGCCGTCTTCCTGCTCGCCCCGATGCGCGACCTTGATGCCTTCGTCGGCCACGGTCTTGGGTTCGACCAGCGTGTATTCGATTGGCTCGCTGGTCCATTGGCCCTCGATCGAGATGACCAGTTCCTTGACGATCGCGTCGCTGTCTTCGCTCGCCTTGTAGACGATGCGGTCGCGGAAATTGATGGTGCTGAACACCCACCAGAACATCAGCGTTAGCAGCGCGATCTTGATCAGCGTCACCACGTGCTTGTTCATCGCCACTCCCCCTTGGCGCGCACTTTGGCGCGAGCGGACTGGATCGAAGCCTGTTCGTCGCTGACCCGAGTCAGCACGGCAGCCGCAAAGGCGCCCGGCTCGATACCTAGTTGGCTGAGGCTGGCGATCGCGACGGGCGCGCCGCCGGGGCTGGCATTCACTGCGAAGTGCATCAAGGAGCTGACTGGACTAACCGTAGCTATCGAGATCGACAATTTCCCGTTGCCAACGTAAAGGTCGTCGCCAGTCCGGCTCACTTTTGTACTCGGCGCGAGTTGCTGAACGACCTCTCGCACCTGCGCCGCGAACAATCGTTGGCGGTGCACGGCCAGCAACAGGTCGGTGGCCGCGAACGACTCCCACACGAAATGCACCATGTCATGGGCGGCAATGCCCGGTCCATCGAGATCTTCGAGGTCGGCGATCTCCTCGGTTTTAACGCTGCACGGCCCGCGAAACGCGACCACGGCATCGCCGACCAGCGTGAAGCGATCGAGCAACCAATGGGCGCGCAATTGACTGCCATCGTAGGCAATCGTCTCGGCGCACCAATGCGTCTGCAGGGCTGGCGGTGGCGTATCCATGTGGCTACGGCGTCCCGTGGCACGACTGCATTTGGGTTACGGGCGCGAATCGTTCCACTTGCGTACCCACGCTGGGTCGGGGTCGATGGTTTTGCGACCGAGGCACCAACTGAGTGCGACAATCGCCGGCGTGCGCAGCTTGGAATAGTAGTCGCGTTCGGTCAGCACGGTGCGAGCCAAGAACTCGCTTGCCGAACTGGCTTCCCACTCCTGGCGACCGGGCAGATGCACGACACTGTGCGCACGTTCGCCGTTCAATTGGCCGCAGTAGTGAATCAGGCGCAACCGCACCAAAGAATCTGGGTCGTACGTTGGCAAGTTGGCGGCTCGTTGGGCCGGCGTTGCGGCCATGGTTGCCAACATAAGCGGCACGGTGCGCGGTCCGCCGAGGCGACGAATCTGTTCCATCGCGCACAACCGGACTTCGGCGAAGCTGCGATCTCGACCTTTGATGGTGCTGAGCAGAATGGCGCGCACTTCGTGTTCTATCGAACGGCGCAACGCCACGCGGATCATGGCCAGCGCCTTCTCGTTGGTCTCTTCGTCATGCAGGGCGCCGAGGTCTTCGATCAGCATGATGCGCTCGTCCCAGCCAAACAGAGGCGCGGACACAATATCTTCCAGGGACTTCTCTAGCTGGGCCAGGTTGCCGCTGTCCGGTTCGCCGCGCGCTGGTCGTCTGGACGTGCGGATGCCGACGCGCGCCAACTCGAGCACCTTGTTGTCGATCGGCGTGTTGAGTTCGAAGAACGAGCCTTCGAATGGTTTCAAGCCGAGCTGTCGACAGATCTTCGACATGCCGTCAATGGCCAGCACCCGGGTTTGCTGATTGGCGTCGAGTTCGGCGAGCCAGCCAAAGCGGCTGGCGGCTGCCGCACACCTCATCAGGTGCGCGTGGGTTTCATTGGGCAACTCAGCGAGCAACTCGCGAACGTGATCGCCTGGGTTCTCAAGTGGCCTCTCGGTGCGTCGACCAAAGATCCAAGCCAGCGGCACTCGGATAGGCTGCAGCAAGGCGTAATGCATGTACCAACTCGAAACGAGGGCACGCTGCGCGTAGACGACGGCGCGTTCCTCTCCCGCGCCATCGATGCGTACGATCTCATCGAGTTCCTCGAGAATCTCGCCGCTGGTCAACGCAACCGAAACGGAGCAGCCGCTCAGTAACGGCAGCAGGGCGATGCCCAACCACGTTCGTGCCCTGGTTACTGTTCGCATAATACCTGCCACTTGGCGACTGCCGCTTGGCGGCCCGCCGCGGTTGCTGCATCGCATGGTTTTTCGGCTACGCCGAGAGACTTGCTGAGTGCTACGTGCATCGATAGGAAGGCCGCCTGATCTTGTTCACGAGCCATCGCCCGCAGGAGTTCGGTTGCCGCGAGTTTGCCCTGCATGCGCGTGATGCCGGTGGCTGCGAAGTTCCGCACGACCGGCGCCACATCGCGGAGCGCGGTGGTCCAGAACTGCATATCGGTGAGTTGGTTGGCTGCCGCCCACTGCACCGCGCGCGCCCGCACGGAGGCAGCATCATCGGCGCAAGCAATGGCGATTGCGCGCATGCGGACCGGCCGGCGGGCGTCGATGCCACCGGCGTCGTTGATGGCTTCGAGATCGGGCCTCGCGAGCGAATCGAGCATGCGGAGCCGTGCCGAGAAGTCCGGTGCGGCGCGCAACAGCGCATACATATCGCGCAGATCTCCGTTGGCGAGTGGATCGCGCTCCGGCCGGACCACTTTGAGGCGCTGCCGCCACGAAGCCAATTCGTCGGCGTTCGCACCGAGCCAACCGTCGTCGACATGTTCGCGGTGGAGGGACCTCAGGGTTGCTTTGGCCGCCTGATTGTCGCCCGTCACCCACTCAGCTTGCGCGAGGTCGAGCAGGGTTGCCGGCGAAACGCGTTTGGCGCCGAGTTCGCGCACGACTCCACGCAGTTCGGTTACCGCGAGATCGCACCGGGCCAAGTCGCGCAGCAGGCCGGCTCGGGCCAATCGCAGCGGCACGGTGTCGCTCTGGTTGGCGTTGCGCTTTTGCTGCAGCGCGGTGTCAATCACGAACAACGCCTCGGAGTGGCGCTCTTGTTGCACCAGAAAGCCTGCTAGCTCAAGCCCTGTCTGGGTTGGCTCGGTGGCGTTGCCGAAGGCATTGCGGAGCGTGCGTTCGTCGCTGCCATTGCTCGCGATGGCAGCGCCCGCGATGACAGGGTTTGTGGAGACGTCCGTATTGTTCGAGGACCCGCTTGGGGATCCCTTCGAGGACGCATCCACAATGTGGGTCGCCGCAGGTGTGGTCGTCCCTGCCGAAGGCATCACCAACGCGGCTTCCGGGATGACGGCGTTCGTGGGCGCGGCTGCCGTGGTTGGCGCGGCTTCTTGGCCCGCATGGGTTCCGTCCGGAGTCGTCGGATCGAACGCGTTGTCGCGTCGTTGGCCGAAGGTGCCAGCTGATGTCGTGTCGCCTTGTGAGATGCAGCCTGCCAGCAGGCAAGCGAGGCACCACCAAGGCTTGTTCGCAGGGCTGCGAGCGCTCATTCAGAGTCTTGGTGTAGGCGAATGTCACGATGGCTGCACGCAACATTTCTCTTGGCTTCCGTCGGTGTTCGCGATCCGGCACGATGGCGTGATGGTTCCGGCAGACAAACTGCGTGTTGGCAAGCAGGCGAATCGCATTCGCTCGACTTTGCACGACATAGTTACGCGGATCGCGGCTGACGTCGCGAAGGCGCAGGCCCGACTGCGGCCAGCGCACATCAAACGCAAGGCGGTCGGGGACTTCGTGACCGCCATCGACCTGCGTAGCGAGAAGCAGTTGCGTCGCGAGTTGACCAAGTTGCTGCCGGAAGCTGGCTTCCTGGGTGAGGAAAGCGAAGCCACCGAGCTGCACAACGATTGGCTCTGGGTGGTCGATCCCATCGACGGCACGTCGAACTTCTCACGCGGCCTTCCCCACTTCGCCGTCTCAGTAGCTCTGCTCTATCGCAGGCAGCCGGTTCTCGCCGCCATCCACTGCGCCCCCGAGAACGCGATCTACACAGCCGTGCACGGCATGGGCTGTTGGCGCAACCGACGTCGCCTGAAAGCCCCGCGCGGACGCTTTGACGACGGCGCGATCATCGGTTGCCAGTGGTTTCGGGGTCAGAACGACATGCGCTTCTTGCCCCGGCTGCAGTCCAAGGGCGCCCGTATCCGCACCCTTGGCAGCACGGTCGTGCAGCTGGCGGATGTGGTCCGCGGCCGCCTCGACGGCAACGTGCAGCAGCAGGGTCGGTTGTGGGACTTTGCGGCAGCTGGGCTGGTCGCCGTCGAAGCCGGCCTGCGGTTCACCGATTGGCGGGGCAAGGCAGTTTTCCCGATCAAGGATCTGCTGGTTGAGCACACCGCGACGATCGCTGCGACACCGGCCGTGCATCGCCAAATTGTGGCGCTGTTGAAGCGGTTCTCCCCGTAAATCGCCCCTTGTTGTTCCCGCCGCGTAACACCATGCGAGCGCTGCTCCGCCGAGGGTAGCCCTAACTGGGCACTGCACGCTCGAACGAAAGGTAATCGATCGGTTTGGTCCCGCTTTTGCAAGGCGGGGATCATCGGCTAGAGTGCCCGTGCGCGTGCAGCGGGATCAGCCCTTACGAGCTACCAACTACTGCACGCGTCCTTAGAGAACCTATCAGGAACCAATCGATGAAAAATCTCCTGCTGTCAGGACTGACGATCGCCGCGTTCGCCGCGGTTTTGCCAGAGACCGCCCTCGCCCACGGCGGCCAATACCGTGGCCCGGGTGATGTTGTCCCGCCGGGTCCCGGCGGCGGCGGTAACACGGGTCGCCCCTCCGGCCCAACCACCGGTGGCCCTGCTGGCCCGAGCGCTCCGGGGCCGTCCGGCCCAGCAACGGGTGGTCCCGCTGGTCCGAGCACTGGCGGTCCCGCTGGTCCTGCCGGTGGCCGTGGCCCGGTGACCGGTGGTCGTGGCGCCGCACTGTCGGACGACCTGACACGCTGGAACTTCTGGTGGGAGTTCAACAAGGACCCCTTCATCCGTCTACGCGACGCGATCAACCAAGGTGGCCCGCAAACCGGTAGCGATGACTTCTATCTCGGCAAGCGCAAGGATTCGGCCAGCAACTCGATGAAGCCGTCATCCGAGGACATCCTCGGTGTGATCCTGCCGGCCCTGAAGAAGGCGATCGACTCCACCGATCAACGCGACATCAACTCGTCGTGCATGATCGCAATGGCCAAGATCGGCAAGAACCACCCCGAGTTCAAGCTCAAGGACATCTTCACGCCGCGCCTGTCGACGAACGACCAGGAAATCCGCGAGACGGCTGCCCTGTCACTCGGCATCGCCGCGATCGCGGAAGAAGACGAGATGACCATGCTGACGGACCTTGCGCTCGACAGGGGCGTTGGTCGGGAAGCCTCCGGTGGCAGCGTCAACAACCGCACCCGCGCGTTCGCTCTCTACGGTCTTGGCCTGATGGCGTACAAGACGACCAACGTCGAGATCAAGAAGAAGGCCTTCGCGGCCCTCAAGTTGGTGCTCGAAGACAGCAAGGAGCGTGACCGCAATCTCAAGGTCGCCGCGATCAACGGCATTGGCATCCTGAACATCGGCAACCAGTCGGATGCCGAGAAGCAGCTGATCAAGGACGCCGTGACGGCGCTTGAGAAGTTCTTCATGGTCAAGGGTGGCGCAGGCAAGAACCTGATCCAATCGCACTGCCCGCCGGCGATCGCCAAGCTGATTGGCCGCGCCCACCCCGACGCCGAGCACTTCAAGGACATGTTCGCCGCTGAGCTCAACGAGAAGAGCAAGATCAAGCGTTCGGGCAACGAGATTTCCGAGTCCTGCGCGTTGGCGCTCGGTCAGCTGGCCAAGCCCTACACGGACAAGAAGGATCCCGATGCCAAGTACAGCAAGTTGCTGCTGAAGATGTGGACCAAGCACAAGGATGCTCAGACCCGCAACTTCTCGATCCTCAGCCTCGGCTGGATTGGTGGCGAGCTGAACCGCGAAGCGCTGGTCAAGGCGTTTGACAAGGCCAACAAGAACCAAGAGAAGCCGTGGTGCTCCATGGCGCTCGGTGTCTACTCGCACCTTGAGTACGCCGCCCAGAAGGAACGCGACGGCAGTTCCACGCCGGAATCCTTCATCGGTGACACGCTGTTCAAGGAGTTCAAGAAGGCAAAGAGTCCGGAACTGCAAGGCGCACTCGCCATCGGCCTCGGCCTCAACCGCTACAAGGAAGCGGCCGACGAGATGCGTTCGCGCATGCTGAAGAACCAGGCCAAGGAAGAGATGGCTGGCTACCTCGCGATTGGTCTCGCCCTCATGGGTGACGACACGTCGAAGGAAGACATCAAGACGGTCATCGACCAGTCGACCCGTCGCTTCACGCTGCTGCAGCAAGCCGCTATTGCCCTGGGTAAGCTCGGCGACAAGGGTGTCGCGGAGCAGCTCCAGAAGCTGATGACGGAAGGTGAGCCAAACCTCGCCAAGCTCAGCGCCATCGCTTCGGCCATTGGCTTCATCGGTGACAAGCGCTCGATCGAGCCGCTCAAGACCTTGCTGTTTGATGACAAGCTCGGCGACCTGTCGCGTGCGTTCGCTGCGGTTGCTCTTGGCGGCATTGCCGACAAGGAACCACTGCCGTGGAACAGCAAGATCAGCACGAACATGAACTACCGCGCCTCAGTGGAAACGCTGACCAACGGCTCGAGTGGTATCCTTGACATCCTGTAGCAGGCTCCCCTAGCAGCTACAGGCTGCCGCGGCTTCGGCCGCTGGCAGCTCCAGTGTGGTAGTCGTTACTGCAGCGGAACGAAACCTGCCCCACCAAACAAGGCCCGCCTGGCTTCGCCCGGCGGGCCTTGTTTGGTTTTCTATCGCAGGCGGAACGGCATGCCGATTGCTATTCCGCATCTACGATGAGAGCGCTTCTTACTGCCCTTCCGACCGTCGTTCACGCAGCCACGATCTGCTTGTTTTGTACCTGCCCATTGCTAGCGCACGGCGGCCAATACCGCGGACCAAGTAGTATCGTGCCGCCAGGCAACTCGACGTCACCAGGCACAAGCAACAACGACACCCTTGGTAGCACCGTGGCCGGTAGCTCACCATCGGCACCGACCTCGCCCGCTGGCGGCTCTGGCGCATCAGGTGCAACTGGCGCAACAGGAGCTAGAGCCGGCCGAGCGGCCTCACCGCGCGGCTATGTAGTCGGCGACGATCTTGGCCGCTGGGAGTTCTGGTGGGAGTTTGGCAAGGACCCCTACCTACGCTTGCGCGACACGCTCTACGGCGATCGCGGCGACGACGCGTTGGCGCGTTGGAACCCACGTCTGGCGACCGTCAAGCGTCGAGCCATAGCGCCGACTGCCATGGACGTGACGGACGTCGCAGTGCAAATCGCAAAGCTCCTCGCCAAGAGCATGGACCGCGACACTTCGTCCGCGTGCCTGTTGGCGCTGGCGAAGATCGGCCCAAAGCGCGCCGGCTTCGACCTGACCGATATGTTCACGCGGTTCCTGTCGCGCGGCGACCAGGAACTGCGCGAATCCGCCGCCTTGTCGCTAGGCATCTCGGGAAGTCTCGATCAGGCCACCGTGCAGATCCTCACGGACCTCATCGAAGACAACGCGCGCGGCCGCGACCTATCGGGCAAGAGTGCTGTCAACGAGCGAACTCGGGCCTTTGCAGCGTTCGCATCGGGTCTGCTACTGAACCGTTCGCGCGAGGCTGGTGCGAGCATGCGCCTGACGCGGCAGCTGCAAACCGTTCTGGCACAGTCGAGCAAGCATGGCCGCAATCTCGTTGTGGCGGCAATCGAAGCGATGGCGTTGTTCCCGCGCGACTGGGATGGCGCCGCGGCCAACACGCTGCGCCGCGGTATCGTCGCGGAGCTCGGTAGCTACTACGACAAGAAGCTGGGCGCAGGCGAGCAACTCGTGCAGGCCCACGTGCCGACCGCACTCGCCCGCTTGTTGCCGTCACGTTCGATTCATGGCATCAAGTGGCGTGATCGATTCGCCAAGGACCTGGCCCTCGGACTGCCTTCGAGCAGTGGCCGCAACGTCAAGGTCAACCACCACATTGCGCAATCGTGCGCCCTGGCGTTGGGCTCGATGTGCGAGCCATGGCATACCGAGAACAGCTCCAGCAACGCGTCTGGTGAGCTGCTGATCCGAGTGCACCAAGAGCACCGAGACCAACAGACCCGTTCGTTTGCGGCACTCGCCTTGGCGCGCATGGGCGGCAAGAAGTCGATGAGCTATCTGGTGTCGGAGTTGAGCGAAGCCAACAAGGCGCTCGAGCAACCGTGGTTGGCGATGGCACTCGGTGTGATCGCGGCCAAGCAGCGTGCCGCAGGCACGCACTTTGGTAGTGACGCAGCCGCTTACGAGGCCGTCACCACGTCGCTGTTGAAGCAGTTCAAAAAGGCTAGGAATCCAGGCACCATCGGTGCCCTGGCGATCGCACTGGGCCTGACCGGAACCGGCGAAGCTCGCGACACGCTGCGCGACTCATTGGTCAAGAACCACAAGCGCGATGGCATTGCTGGCTACGTCGCCCTCGGGCTCGGTTTGCTGCAAGATGCGTCGGCGGTCAACGACCTGCGTGAGCTGCGCGAACAATCGTCGCGCCGCCCATTCGTTCTGATGCAGACTGTTCGCGCCCTTGGTCTGCTCGGGGACCACACATTGACCGAACAGCTAAGTGCCGAGTTGGCCGAGCCTGGTTCGACCGTGATGCGCTTGGCGGCGACGGCGACGGCGTTGGCCCAAATCGGCGACCGCCGGTGCTTGCCTGCATTGCGGGCACTGGCAAACAACTCCAACGTCACGCCGTTGGCCCAAGCCTTCGCGGTGGTCGCTCTCGGAGGCGTTTGCGACAAGGACCCGCTACCTTGGAACGCGATCTACGCCAATCACGTCAACTACCGTGCGTCGACCGAAACGCTGACGGATGGCAGGTCTGGCTTGCTGGACCTGCTCTAGATAGCCAGATTCCAGATAGCTAGCTGCGACGCATCAGGCAAATCAACACGAGACCCAGCGCCGAGATCAGGGCGGCGAGCCAGCCGTTGCGGGTGGCAGCGTCTTCGGCCGCCTGGATTGGTTGCAGCTCCGTGCGAGCACTTTGCAGCCGGCTGATCAACGTGCGACGCAGTGGGTCGTTCGGATCTGCTGACAGCCCCTCGACGGCAAGGCCAGCCTCGTATTCCAATCTGGCGCTGTGCAACTCGCGACGATACCAGCGCGCATCGCCGGCGAGCTGGCGAAGGTACGCGGTCTCCTTGCTGCAACTCGCTACATCCGTCAAGACGCGCTGCCACTTGCCAGCGTCCATCGCTTCAAACGCAGTTTGTTCAACATCCGTGACGCCGCGTTGGCCGGTGCACGCGACGACCTTGCGTGGATCGTTGTTCTGCATGTAGCTCTCGAACAACAATTCATCGAGCTCCGGTCGGTCGTCGCGAAGGATGATCGGGTTCTCGGGGCTCAGTTTGTGCCAGTTGCTGGCGTCGGCACAAGTAGTGACGATGTCGCGCCAACGCTGGATATCCGCACCCTTGAGCAAGCCGCTCGTCAGTGCTGCCGTGAGAATCGAGTTTGGGTCCAGTGGCCTATCCCGACGTGCCAGCAGCAGTGCATTGCGGGAAGACGGGACCAAGAAGATCTGCACATCGGCGAAGACCTCACCAACGGTGGCCGCGATCGCTGCCAAGACTTCGTCTTCGAGGTTGCGGGCGCCAACGTTGCAGGCAAGCACGCCGCCATCGTGAAGCCGTTCCCGCGCGACCTCGAAGAACTCGCGGCTAGCAAGGTGCGCCGGCACGTAGACCTGGTGCGCATACGCATCGACGTGAATGACATGCCACTTCTCCGTGCTTCGCGACAAGAAGACACGGCCGTCGATGGCGTAGCGCGAGCCGTTCGCCTTTGGCGCCGTGAAGAACTCGTCGCCTAGCACCATCGTAATGGCATCGATATCGACGGCATCCACTTCGACACCAGGGTGCACCGCGGCATAGATCTGGCGCAGGGTGCCCGCGGCGTCCCCGATCGACAGCGCCCGCATGCCAGCGGGAAGCTGGCCGTCACCAGCACCCCCATCACCGGCAAGGAGTGGCGCGATGGCATGCCAGTCGTAGTAGCGGCCTTGGGTGAACGCCGAGCCTTCGATGGCTATGGAATGGAACGAATCCAAGCCCTCATTGATGACCAGCGTCGTGCGCGCCGGCTTGCCGGCAGGCTCGGTCTTGTGCACCTGCAAGAACTGATAGGGAGTCTCGCGTTCGGCGAGCAACGTCACGCCTTCTGGGGCCGCGCGCAGCGGCCCCCCGTGCGCAAACAGCATCGCCAGGCCAAGCAGCAGACCGGCGCCCGCGACCGAGCGCTGCTTTCCGGGTGCAACCAGCGCTGCGGCCAGCAGCAAGACGGCAGCCGAAACCGTCAGTGCGATGCGGCAGCCAAAGCCAGGCACGAGCCAGTGCGTCGCGACGAACGTTCCGACCAGGCTGCCGATCGTGCCCGCGGCTGCGATGTCACCCGCCGCCCGGCCGACGCCGGAACCAGCTCTTGCCAGCAAAACAATCAGCAGTGGGGAGACGGCCGCCAACAGCATCAACGGCGGCGCGAAGACCACGGCAGTTGCGACCAACGAGCCGCGAATCAGGGCGGGCATGGCCGCGTCGAGCGGCAGGTCGTCCGGCAACAGCGCATCGCCGAGCATACTGGTGATGTATGGCGCCACGAGCAGCAGCGCCCCCGCCACCAGCAGCAGCTTGAACGGCCACGTGTGCGCGTTGGCTCTGGCGCTGAGGCGCCCGCCCATCACCGCACCGAGTGCCATTGCCGCCAGAATGACGCCGATGACGTTGGTCCAGACGTAGGCGCTATCGCCGAAGTGCGGTGCCAGCAGGCGAACGGCCGTGAGCTCCGCCGCCATGACGCCAAAGCCAGTGGCACCCGCGGTCAGAACTGCTCGCATCGGCCGGAGTGCGGCCGGCGCCGGTCCCGAGTCGCTACTCACTCCTTCGGCACCGACGAAACATACTTGACCGGGAAGATGTAGTCCCAGTCATTGCGATCGAGCATGCGACGTTTCATTTCGCCGAACGAACGGCGGCGCGTTTCTTTGACCGCCTTGCCATTGACGACAATCGTGAACTCCTTGCTCAAGTCGACGAGGTCGTCGTTGAGCAGGATCTCGAAGCGCTCGATGCCCACCGCGTCAATCGTGATGCGGTTGGCGGCGCGGTCGGCGACTACTTGCAGGCGCGGACGTTCGTCACCAGAAGTGTTCAGCAAAGAGTCGGCAACGTGGATGTCGACCCAGTAGGCCCGGTTGAACCGGTCGTGGTTTGGCTCGAGCGTGATCTTCTTCGGGACCATGCTGCGTTTCTTGTCGGCGACCCACGCCAGGATGTCGTCGGCGGATTCAAGGTGTGGCGCGTCACCCTTGGCGTCGAGCACGGTCATCATGCCGGGGCACGTTTCGTCCCAACGCTTCTTCATCGCGGTCACGGTTGCAGCGTTATTTGGCGTCTTGAGCACCAGAATCGGCACGCTCAGCAGGTTGCCGATGCGGAGATCGTCGACCTCGGTCACGTCGCGCAGAATCAATCCGGCCCAGCGATCGGGAAACAGCGTCGCGAACCGCACGCCGAAACCACAGGTCTCCGTGCCGCAGTCCAGGAACACACGGGCGCGATCGACCGTGTAGTTGTTGATGAGGAAGCCGAACGCGCCAAACACGCTGCCGATGCGCTTGTTTTCTTCTTCCTCGGCGCGATCGCGGCTGTAGTTCGGGATCGGGTCCATCTCAAGTTCCGCCGGCAGATGCGGAATCTGCATGATGAACTGTTCGATGATCGCGGACTTGCCCCAGATCTTGCTGAAGTAATCCCGCGGCCGCATCCAGGATCCTTCCTTGCCGCTCGGCAGCGACAGGATGGTGCCCCACGGCTTCTTCTCGGTGTACTTCCTTGGCAGACGGATCGCGTACTTGACTGGCGTATCCTTGACCTCCTTCTCCAACAGGCTGCCCTTGCCAATCTTCGACTTCTCCGGCTTGAAGCAGTTGTAGAACACGGCGCGCAGATCCACCATGGATCCCAATAGGCCGCGCTTGTCGTACTTCTTCCACTCCTTCTCAAAGGCCTCGCGCGTCTTGCGCAGAGTCTTCGACGCCTTCTCGCGTACCCGGCCTCGCGCCGCCTGGTAGGTCGTTTCGGCGGAGAGATACTTTCGCAGCCTGCCGGACAACGACTTCGTTTCGCTCGCCTTCAATACCGGCTCGGCACCCTGTGGTTTTTCCGTTGTCTGAGGGGCGATTACGGCAGCAAGTAGGCTGAACGTGGCAGCAATGAACATCAGCAAGATCCTGTCAGAGGGGTCTGTGGTTGCATGCCCGGGAAATCCGTTCAGGCATCACCAAGTCGCGAGAGGTCGATCTAGTCTAGCGATGCTATGGGCGATCGACTACTGCCGGATTGCCCAATGCAAGCGGCCCAAAGTAACTCCCACAGCGTAGTTGGCCTGAAGTGGTTGCCATCTGGTCGCGTTAGCGAAACCAACGACGTCGTTACTTACCTGACGGTTTGGCGGTCAGGCGGTCGAGCGAGAGGTCCAGCATCAAGCGTCGCAACAGGGTCGCGTTGGGGCGCTTCTCGAGCGCCAGGACCGCGGCAGGCGCTGGATCGCCTTCGCTACCCTGGGCCCCCACCAGACCTTTCTGCAGCGCCTCTGCATGCATCAGGTTGGTGACCGCCGGGCCGTGACCTTGCAACGGCCCGGGTCGCTTGAGATCGAGTGCGACGCTGCGCCGGAACGCCGCCAAGGCTTCGCGCCAGCGGCCCGTGGCGCGCAGGAGCAGACCGTAGTCGTTCCACAACTCCAGGTCGTTAGGCGAAAGGCGTTGGCCGAGCGCGTAGGTTTGGTACGCAGCTTCCAAGTCGCCTATCTGCCGCAGGCACAGGCCCAGGTTTGCGACCCGGTACGACTGGATCGGTTCCAGCGTCGCGAGGTGCTGGAACACCAGTCGGCCCGATGGTCGGTCGCGCGTGCGCAGCGCCTTGGCTGCCAGTGGTAACAAGCGTCGTTCCTCCAGCCGCAAGGCGTCGGTGACCGCCTTGGCTTCCGACGCCGCTTGCTTCTGCACGATGCGGGCGAACTCAACAAGTCGATCAAGTTGCGCCAAGGCCCGGAGTCGAACCGTTAGTAGCACCTCGTCGGTTTGCGGATCGCCAGATTTCGCGGGATCCGTCAGCTGCAATGCCAGTTCGGCTCGGCCGGCGGCGAGTGTTGCGTGGGCGCCCGCTGGCAAGCGGCTGGCCCGACCGGCACCGTCCGGGAGACGCAAGAACGCGTCACTAACCTGACTGGCAAGGGTTTGGCGTTGCCCTACGTCGGCGGCGGCGGAAAAGGTGGTGTGCGCGCGATCAAATTCTGCCAGCAACTCGTTCTGTGCAGCGGCCTGGGTCAGCAAGCCCAAACCAACGGCCCCGAGCACCGCGGCTTCGCGGACCAAACTGCGCACGCCTCTCCACGCACGCCCGCCGGTCATCGCAGCAACACCCGCTTGCCTTCGGGTAAGGACTCCGACAAGGATTCGACCGGCACAACTTCGCCGAGCGCGAACGGTTGCTCGCCGGTCTCTTGGCACGCGCCCATCACTTCGTCAGCGTGCTCCGCACGGACAAACAGGACCATGCCAACACCCATGTTGAGCACCCGGTAAGCCTCATCGCGCGCAACCTTGCCGCGTTCGACAATCAACTCGCAGATCGGCATCTTGGGAATGGCTGCGGTGTCGATGGACACGCCAACCGCCGCCGGCAGCACGCGCGGCACGTTGTCCGGCAGGCCGCCGCCCGTGATGTGCGCCATGCCGGTCAGCAGGTCGCGTTCCACCAGTGGCGCGCACTGCTTCAAGTAGCTCTTGTGCACCGCCAGAAGCGCTTCGCCGACCGTCTTGCCATTGAGTTCTTCAGGCTTGTCGTCGAGTGCGAAGCCCGCGTCGGCGAACAAAACCTGGCGGGCCAACGAGAAGCCGTTGGTGTGCAGGCCAGAGCTCGGCAAGCCAATCAGTTTGTCGCCAGCCTGGATCTTGGTGCCGTCGACAAGTCGCTCGCGAGCAACCGCGCCGATAATCGTGCCGGCCACATCGACTTCGCCGTCGCGGTAGACGCCCGGCATCTCCGCCGTCTCGCCGCCAATCAAAGCGCAGCCGTTTTCTATGCACGCCTTGGCGAGGCCAGCGATGATCTGGTGCACGCGGTCCGGTTCCATCTTCGACATCGCGATGTAGTCGAGGAAGAACAGCGGCCTGGCACCCTGCACGAGGATATCGTTGATGCTGTGGTTGACGAGGTCCTCGCCAACGCTGGCCATGCTGCCACCGGCGGCACAGGCCTGCGCCGCGACCATTACCTTGGTGCCGACCCCGTCGGTCGAGGCGACCAACAACTGGCCGGCGACGCCGGCCTTTTCCGGATCAAACAGACCCCCGAACGCACCGACGTCACCCATGACGCCTGGCGTAAAGGTCTTGCGGATGGCTTCGGTCGCCCCAGTGACGGCCGCATATTTCTTGTCGATATCGACGCCCGCGCGACGATACGCGGAAGGAGCTTCACTCACGATGTGCACTCCGGGCGCTGCTGGCCCAGGCGGATTGACAATTCGATGTTGGTTCACTGGCGTGGCCCATCCACGCACAAACCCATCATGGGCGGCAAAGGCGGATGCCGCAACCTTGTCTGCACGCGATGCTGGACCGAAGCAAGAAGTCAGTTGTTACTGGGAGGGACGACTGCGGTTGCATTGTCCACCTAGGGGCGCATGATCCCGAGCGTGTCCAATCCCGCGTCGAAGCGCCGCATTGCTGTTCTGGGCTGTACTGGTTCGGTCGGGACCCAGGCCCTGAGCATCCTGGCAGAACATCCAGACCGCTTCGAAGTCTGCCTGCTGGCAGCGAACACGTCCGCAGATGGGCTGGCGGCCAGCGCTGCGAGCCACCGTCCGACGGCCGCGTGCCTGACCGGCCGGGAAGAACCGCCAGAACTGCCGGCCGGCACCAAGTGGTTTCACGGCGCGGATGGCCTGCTGGCAGCACTGACGGCGGCGGAGCCCGATACCGTGCTCAACGGCATCACTGGCTCAGCAGGGCTGTCGGCGTCGGAGTGGACGCTGCGTCACGGCTTGACCTTGGCACTTGCCAACAAAGAATCACTGGTCGTCGCGGGCGACTATCTGATGACTCTCGCCAAAAAGACCGGCTCGCAGATCTTGCCAGTCGACAGCGAGCACTGCGCGATCTTCCAGTGCCTCGACGGCGAAGATAATCGTGCGATCCGTCGGGTTTGGCTGACCGGGTCGGGTGGCCCGTTCCGCACCCGGCAGCTGGATACGTTCGAGTCGATCACTAAGAACGAAGCCCTACGGCATCCGACCTGGCAGATGGGCCCGCGCATCACGATTGGCAGCGCCACGATGATGAACAAAGCCTTCGAGGTGCTCGAAGCCCATTGGTTGTTCGGGATCCCGGCGGAGCAGATCGAGGTCGTGATCCACCCCCAGAGCATCGTGCATTCGATGGTCGAGTTCTGCGATGGCTCGATGCTCGCCCAATGTGGCGTGCCGGACATGCGGGTGCCGATCCTGTTTTGCCTCGGCTACCCCGACCGCCTGCCGTTCGCCTTCGAGCCATTCGACCCGTTAAAGTGGCGTTCACTTGAGTTCGTGCCTTTCGAACCCGAACGCTACCCGGCCATAGAGCTCGCCTACGACGCCATGAGGCTCGGTGGTGATGCAGGTGCAGCACTGAATGCCGCCGATGAGGTGGCGACTGCTGCTTTCTTGGCGGGTCAAATTCCGTTCCCCGAGATCACCAGGATCTCCCAACGTGTTATGAGTGAACGGCCGGTGCAGCCGATCCGTTCGCTAGCAGACGCTATCGCAGCTGACAAAGACGGGCGGCTTCGGGCCACTGCGATGCTGCACTCCACCAACACGACCTCGGCGGACGATAAGCAACACGACTAGATGGCAATCGGCAGCATCCTCCTGGCCATTCTTGGGATCGGCCTTCTGATCTTCCTGCACGAAGGCGGGCACTTCATTGCCGCGCGCCTGGCAGGGGTTCGCGTGGAAGTGTTCTCCCTCGGCTTCGGCCCCCGCCTGGGTGGCTTCAAGTGGCGCGGCACCGACTTCCGCTTGTCGGCCGTTCCGTTTGGTGGCTACGTGATGGTCGCGGGCCAAGACCCCAGCGATCGGCGCTATCCAGCGAGCATGTCGTTGTGGAGCAAGTCGGTCGGACAGCGCGCGCTGTTTTGGTCCGGGGGCGTGATCATGAACGTGCTGTTTGCACTGATCGTGTTCCCGCTGGTGTTCAACGCAGGCGTCAAGTTTCCGGCGCCCGTAGCCGGCGCTGTGCCATTCGGCAGCGCGTCGTGGGAAGCTGGCATCGAATCCGGCGAACGCATCGTCGAAGTCGCTGGCAAGCCGATCTACTCGTTCCAGAACCAAATGATCGAAGTTGCCCTGCGCGGCAACCGACCGGTCGAGCTGCTCATCGAAAGCACGGACGGCACACGTCGCGTGGTCACGGCGCGACCGCACTTCGACAAGGAAAGCGGTCTGTATGGTCTTGGCTTAAGGCCCGCGTTCAACAAAGACTCAGTGGTGCTCAAGTTGGTTGAGCCGGGCGGTCCGGCAGCACTTGCCGGGCTCCAGAGCGGCGATCAGGTGCTGGCCATCAACGGACAATCGCCAATTGAGCCAGACGTGATCGATGGCCTCGGCGCGATCACCGTCAAGGTTGCTCGCGACGGCAACGAACTCGATGTCACCGTCGTACCGAACTCGAGGGTCAAAGACGTTCCGGCTTTGATTGGTGTGATGCCCATTGCCAATGTGGTGCACGGTATCCGTCCAGGTAGCGCCCTGGTCGAGCGCCTCGGTCTGCAACGGCAGGATCAGGTGCTGGCCGTAGAGGGCGTGCCGCTCCTGGATGGCAAGCTCGATCGCATCGCCACGGCAACGGGCGAGAGTCGCTGGCTCATCCTGCGCGACGGCGTGGAGCTCAAACTCGCAGCGGCCGCGAGCGCCGATGAGCGGGCGAAGCTCATCGAGTGCGTCGCTCTGGGAAACCAAGTTAGTTTGCAACTCGAGCCAACGGCCGCTGGTGCCGCCAATCTCGCCGGCGTTCGCCCGGGCGATTGGGTGAAAACCATCAACGACACGTCCATCAAGGACTGGGAGCATCTACGCAAAGTCGTGAAAGCGAACGGTGACAAGCCGCTTCGCTTTGGCTTGCTCCGCCCAGATCCTTTGGCAGTCACTGCCGGACTCCACAAGCCAACCGGCAAGCGCGTCACGTTGACGCTTACACCCGTCGTTACGCCGGTTGCGGACCCGGGTTGGACCTTGGAGTTCTCCACCAAGATGGTCGAGATCCGCGCGGAGTCGTTCGGGGAAGCGGTCAAACTCGGTACGGTCTGCTCGATCGATCTCGTCAAGCAGATGTATGTGACCCTGAAGCGCCTGATCACGGGGGAAGTCGGCGCCAAGAACCTCGGCGGCATCATCCGCATCAGCCAGGTTAGCTACCAGGCGGCGCAACGCGGCCCGAGCTGGTTCTGGTACTTCCTGGCGCTGCTAAGCGTCAACCTGGCATTCGTCAATCTGCTGCCGATTCCGGTGCTTGACGGCGGCCACCTGATGTTCTTGGTGATCGAGAAGGTCAAGGGCTCGCCGGTCAGCACCAAGGTGTTTGGCTACAGCCAGGTCGTCGGACTGGTGTTCGTGCTGCTGCTGGTACTGTTCGTGACCTACAACGATATCTTGCGGCTGTTGTGACATCGATGCTCGGTTGTGCGATCGTGCAACTGTGAGTGATGGAACGACGAGTGATGGAACGACAACGCAAGGCGACGACTCGGGCGAGACACGCGCCCCGTTTCTGCTGTCGGTACTGCGGCTGTGCCGCATAGGCACATGGTTCTCCCCCGCCGCCGACGTGCTGGCGTCTTCGGCGATCGCCCAGATCGTGCTCGGCGTCGATGTCGTGCGGGCGATGCTTGCCAGCGTGCTGCTCTATGGCGCCGGCATGGTCTGGAACGACATCGCCGACCGCAAGGTTGACAGTGTACAGCGGCCCGAGCGTCCGTTGCCGCAGAAAGACCTGTCCATGACCTTCGCGGTAACGTTTGGGATTGCGTTGCTGGCCGGCGGCATGTTGTTGTCACCGTGTCGCCTGCACCACGGTTTGATCGCCGCGCTGGTACTCGTCTACGACTTCTTGAGTAAGCGGGCGGTGTGGTTGGGTGCGCTCAACATGGGAGTATTGCGGGGCCTCAACCTCGCGACCGGCATGGCTCTCGCCAACGAACCGTTGCCGCCCGAAGTGCGACACTCGCTATTGATCGCAGCCGGGTGCTACGGCATCTACATCGTGGCCGTGACGATTGTCGGCATCTTTGAAGACACGCCGTCGGTGCGAGGCCGAGCAGTGGCCGCCGTGCAGACCGCGCCGCCGATCGTGGCGTTCGCCGGAATTGCCGCCGTGCAAGGTGGCCTCTGGCCGGCGCCAGCGTTCGCGGCGTTGCCCATTCTGTGGTTCCTACGGCGCAACTCCTCCACGGTCGAATGGACCCAGGCGAGTATTCGCGGTTCGATGATGTACCTGTTGCTCGGAACGATGCTCTACACGTCGTTTCTGACCTGGGCCGCGGGACGCTGGCCCGAAGCGCTTGGCATTGCGCTCGCGATCCCGATTGCGCGCAAGATCGCGCGCCGCATTTCGCTGACCTGACTCGGGAATGACCGGTCTTAGGCCTTGGCGCGGCCCAGCGCGACCAGGCGCGCATTCCAGGCTGCCTTGGCTTCATCACGCTGCATGATGCCCCGACGAACAAGCGCCTTCAGCGCGTTCTTGAACGTCTCGAGCACCTGTTCGACGGACATCGACTCGCCCTCTCCATCGAGGTCGCTGTGGGTAGCCTGGTCAAAGTGCTCGACCTCGGCTTCGTGCGCTCCGCCAAACGACTGGTTCTCATCGGGCTGCTCCACCTGCTCCGCGGCTTCCTGTTCTGGCTCGTCGTAGCTGGCAGCCTGATCCTGCTGCGAGTTGGCTTCCGCGACCAGGTGGTCTTCGATCGACTGGGTGGGCGGCCGGTCATCATCCATGTCGGCGACCACGGCGCGGAACTCGCGCCTCACGTCCTCAAGATCGGTTGCGAACGGATCCTGCCCGAGGTGCACGGCATTCGTCTCCTGCGAGCCTTCGCTGCGAAACTCGTCCAGCTCGGCGCCAATCAGGTGTTTGACGTCTGGCTCGATGTGCGTTTCGGCGACGTTTGCATTCGGGCGCTGTTGCATGACCGACATGACGAAGCCATTCATGCGCGACAGTGTGCCCATGAGGAAGGTCTCGACCTCCCCCTGCATGCGTTCACCGGCCCGTTCTTCAGCATCGTGTGAAACCTTCTCGACGATCGCCGCCGCCTGGCGGGTCGCGGCCGCGAAGAAGTCGTGCACTTCGCGAGTCAACTGCTGGTCGCGGACTTCACGCTCTTCTACCTGCTCGAGTTCGCGCAGTGCGGCGTTCTCGTAGCCGAGCACGCTGCGCTGCGAGCCGAGCTTGGACTTCACGCGGTTGCGCTCGCGGCGGAAGGCATCGAAGCCCTGGTCTGCGTTGTTGTGTAGATGCATGGTCTCCTCCACGACGAGACCGATGGCCCAATCGCTATGGAGAACTATCGTGCAGTCTCGTCGTCGTCTTGACGGTGACGGCTGACCTCGTCTCGTAACAGGACGAGGGCTTGCTCACGGCTCGTTGCCACCGGCGACTCGTCGATGCGCGCCTGGACCAGAGCCAACAACTTGCCAACCTGCGGACCCGACGCAATTCCTAGCGCCAGCACGTCCTTGCCGTGAACCAACGGTTTGCGCAGCGGTGGCAATTCGCGCAGCAGGCGCTCGGCGAACTCGTGGATCTCAAGCTTGCCGTGGCTAGCGAGGCAATCGGCGCGATGGAACGCGAGATGCAGCGGGAAATCAGGCTCACGCAACCAACGTTCGGCGCGCGCTGGCCGCATCAGCGGCAACGCTGCAAATCGGATGTGCTGCAGGCAGACGTCGACGACTCGCTTCTTCAGCGATTTGGGCGCTCGCAGTCGGGTCAGCACTTGCTCGGCCATGGTGGCGGACAGCGTGTCATGGCCATCGAAGCGAATGCGATCAGCAACCCGGAACGTCGGTGGCTTGCCGATGTCGTGCAGCACGGCGCTCCAAGCAAGGATGGCATCATCTGGCGGGCAGTGATCGAGCACGAGTTGGGCGTGCACCAGCACGTCGCCCTCGGGATGGTATTCGGGCGGCTGCGGTACGCCGGCCATCTTGGCTACCTCTGGAAGCACGACGTCAGCCAGGCCGGTTTCGACCAGGATCCCCAGGCCGCGCCCGCGCCCCGGGCCGCAGAACGTCCTGGTCAATTCTTCGAACGTGCGTTCGGCCGACAGAGAGTTCAGGCCACTGGCGGTTGCTCGCGCCGCTGCGGCAACTTCGGGGGCAAGCCGCAGGTCCGCAGACGCAGCAAAGCGAACCATGCGCAACAGCCTGAGCGGGTCTTCGCGGAAGCGCCGTTCGGGCTCGCCAATCGTCCGTAGAACTTTTTCCTGTAGGTCCTGTTGGCCACCATGTGGATCACTCAGTTCGCCCGTTTCCGGATCAAAATAGAGCGCATTGATCGTGAAATCGCGACGCCGCGCGTCGACGCCGAGGTCCGTGACGAACGTCACCGTGTCCGGGTGCCGCTGGTCAGAGTAGTCCGCCTCGGCGCGCAAGGTCGTTACCGCCAAGTCCTTGCCCGCAATCGTCGTGCGGCACGTTCCGAGGGCCGCTGCCCGCACTTCGGGATCCGGCAGGATCGTGGCAAGTTGCTCTGGCAAGAGGTCGCTGGCGAGGTCAAAGTCCTCAGGAGTCTCGCCGCGCAACAAATCCCGCACGGCACCGCCCACAACCCATGCGCGCCCACCCGCCGCACGGATGAGGCGCAGAGACTCTTGCACCCCTTCGGGCAGTTGCGGAAGCTCGATCCTGGTCACCTGCATCGTCTGGGAGGATACTGCACACGATGAATGAATGGCGGCGAACACGCTTTGGGAATCCTGCGGCTTGGTACACGGGCATAGGAATCCTGCTGTTGGCGTTCACTCTGTGGATCCCGTGGCTCAGCGCCTCGCGAACCGCCCGCGTCGAAACGCGCGGGGATCGGCTTGCCAACGCCTTGCTCGACGCAACCGAGGGGTTCCTGCTGCCTCTCGACGAGGCAGACCTTCAGATCCTGTTGTCCCGGTTCTATCTGACGGCCGCGAGTCGCGGCGTGCGCATCAAAGACGTCAAGCGGGTCGAGCCGGCCCCAGACGGCTCGCTGCTGTTATTGACCAATAAGCACTACTGCCTCCAAGTCAGCGAGACGCCACTGGATCCCCAGTCCCGCCCAGGCAAGAACACCGTCGCGTCGCTGGAGGTTGTTGCCTGGCCGTTGAATGCCACGAGCCCTGGCCACTGCGTCTACTTCTATCCCCAGGACGACTCGCGCGCGTATTCGCGCAACCTGCGCCGCGGCTATCGCGGCATCAAGAAAAACTATCGGCCCGAACCGGGCGCGTGCCATCGAAGGCCTGGCGGCGGCGGTGCTCGCAAAGCCCAATACCCGGGCGTCGACGACGAGCGCTGGATTCTCTATTAGATCCATACACTCGGCCAGCCCCAGAATGTGTTGCCTCAGAATGCGTTAACCAGGAAATCCGCGATCAATGCGCGTAACTGCGGGGTCTCTTTGTATCGGCTGCGATTGAGGCGCAGCACGTCGTCGACGGTCAGCCAATTGCGTGACAGCAGATTGAGCGCCTGCACCCGCAGTTGCGGCAATTCACTGCGGTCAAACAGGATCGCGCGAATTGGGTCGATGCACGCCTTACGCAGGCCTTCCTGATCCCGCCGGTCGACGCCGTAGCCGGCAATCGTCGGCAGCATACGCGACCGTAGCTCCCACTCTTCCTTGGGCAGCGCCAAGAACTGTTCGAGCACCACGTGCTCGTTGCCGCGCACGTTGAGTAGCAACGTCGGCAAGTAGCTGCGCGTCGTCATTGGACTGGTGGCGCTGCGACCGACCAGGCGTACCGGCCCACGGAAGATCTTGAACAAGGCAATCGCGGCGGCCTTCGAGGCGTTCTGGGCGATGGCCTGCAAGAACACTCGGCCCTCGCCTTCGCCGCTTAGCTGAAACCGGTTGACGAGCTCAGGCACTGCGCGTGGATCGCCGCTGGCCGAGAGCTGGTTGATGATCGAGTGCAGGCCCGTGCCGGTTGCGGTGCGGATCTCTTCGAGCAGCACGGTGACGATTTCGCCACGGCCCCGCCGCGTCAGTTCGCGCACGGAGATGGCGCGGATCTCCCATGGCTCATCAGGAGCCGCGAGCACCTCGAACACATCGGCAACATCGTCACCCGAAACGCGCGTCAGGACTTTGCAGGCATTGAGACGAATGTCTGAGCGCAGGTGGGTCGTGGTGCGCAGCAGGCTCTCACGCAACACGCCGATGACCGCGTCGGCGTCGGGGCCAAACAGGCTGTGCTCGATCGCAAACTGCATCCGCGTCAAGTCCTCGCCCCCCAATGCCTGGCTGAGCCAGGCGGTCCCGGCACCGTCGCCCGCGGCATGCAAGACGCCAGCGATGATCGCCTTGAACTCGGCCAGCGCCTGGGGCCATCGACCGCGCAAGATCTCAGCGGCTTCCTTGGCTGGCAGCTTGACGGTTTCCTTGAGGACCTGATCGCGCACCGGGCCGGCGTGATCCGCCATCATTACCGACTTCAGGATCGCGACGCGGTCCTTACTTGGCAGTCGCTTGCGCACGGCGCCCAACCACGCTTGGCGAGACCGCCCATCCATGTGCACGAAGTCCGCTTGCAGGGCCTTCAAGGTTGCGTTGGTGCCGCACGTAGCGAGCCCTGAGTAGGCGCCTTGACGCACCGCAGGGTTTTTGTGCTGAAGCGCCCGACGCAGGGCGGCATCGAACTCGGGGTTGGCCATCTTGCCCATGGCTTCGACGCAGTTGCGCACGACATCGCCGAGCGCCGGGCTGCCCATCGCATTGTCCATCACCTCGATCAGCGGCTCGACCGCGTCTTCGGGTGCGCGCCAGAAGAACTCGGTCGCAATTTGCCACGCTTCCTTGCGCACGTTGCCTTGCAGGTTCTTGGCGAGTTGCCGCAGAACCTGACGCCGGGTGCGGTCGTACTCGCGCGCCAGCATTGGCGGGTAGTCGAGTTCTCCCGGGAAGCCCGCCTCGAACGGCTGCAACCGGTAAGGATTTGGTGCCTGATTGCCTGGCAGTTCTTGTGGGGAACCCTGCTTGGCGCCCCCCACCTTCTGGGCGGGAAGCGCCGACAGCAACGCGAAGACGGCGATAATCGGGAGGGTTCGCATGGCAGGCGCAGTCATCAACATCATGGCTTACTAGTTGCAGGTCGGGGCAGCGTCACACCAGTCGGCCGGGCCAGTTCTACCTACTTCGGAGTGACGTCGAGCAGACCCTGCACATAGAGCAATCGGCTCTCGGCGGTCCGGTAGTCGAGCTGGTTTCGTAGCAGACGGCTGCGGGCCTCGCGCAACTCCTGGTTTCGGCGCTGCACCTCAAATGCCGTAGAGGCGCCAACGCGCTGTTTCACCTGTTCGGTCTCGAGGTTGGTGACGGCGAGGCGCACCGATTCGGTCGTTGCCATGATGCTCTGGCCGAGCGTGGTCAGGCGGCGCAGGGCTTCGCGCACTTCACGCGTTACGTCGAGAATTGCTCCGTGCAGGATGCGTCGCTGCCGTTCGACTTCAAGCATGGCTCGACGGGAGCGCGAACGGGCAGCCTGATTGCCGATCGGAATCGCGAACTCCAGGCGAACAGACCAGTCAGGGAAGTTCTGATCGCTGGAGTCAGAGAAGGCGCTGCGGAAGCGGACGGATGAAACGCCGTCACTCGAGTATGCGCTGATCAAGTCGAGCTGCGGCAAGATGTCGCGATCGGCTTCCATGGCGGCCACTTCAGCAACCGCGACCGCGCTGCGTTGGCTGCGCAGGTCCGGGCGACGTTGGATCGCAACTCCGACCAATTCTTCGAACGGCGGCACCGAGCCACTCGGCGTGACGTTGATTGGTGAGATCGGACGCAAATTGACATTCCAGATGCCGGCATCACTGCCATCGTAGAGCAACCGCCGCAAATCGTCTTCGCGATCGCGGATCGCATTGCCGACAACGATCAGCTCTTCGCGGCGCCGGGCAACTTCTGCTTCGTCGGCGACCTTGTCGCGCGGTGCGAGTTCTTCAACTCGGATTCGTTCTAGGGTGATGCGCAGCTGCTCATTCGCAACGGTCAAGGCGGAGTCAACCACACGCCAGTTCTCACGCGCAAAGACCAGCTCCCAATACGCCTGCACAATCGACAGCATCGTGTCCTGCACGGCACGGTCAAAGTCGTGGCTGGCCTGAGTCAGCCGATAGCGCGCCGAGGTGACTCCGGCGAGGTTGAAGTCGGTCCAACCACCGCGCAGCAACGGCTGCCGGAAGGACGCCGACCATTGCGAGGTGAATTGCCGGCTGGGGAACGAACCACCACCACCATCACTTTCAAAGCGGGTCGGCTGGAATGCCAGGTCGAACAGGCCACCGGTGATCACACGTTGGCGCCAACCCAGCGTGCCATCGGCGGTCTGCGACTTCACCGACGGGTCCAATAGGTTGCGCTGCGGTGACTGGCGCTCGCCGTAGCCAGCACTGCCGTAGAGTTCTGGTTGGAAGCCCGCCTCAGCAAAAATCACGTCGAGTTGAGCCTGCTGTGGCAACAACTGCGCGGCCTTGAGGCCGACGTTGTAGCGGCGGCCTCGGCGCAGGGCCTCCTCGAGCGACATCTCCCGCACGAGTGCGCCCCGCCGTTCCGCGTCGCGATCGACCGGCAGGGTCTTCTTCGGTTCTTGCTGTGCTTTGGCAGCCTGCGCCCCGGAGGCGTCTGGCTTCGCCTCCTGCGCGCGAGCAGCTTCGCCCCAAACGCAAGCAACGAGAAGGGCGGAGACCAGACGGAGCGAGTTAATGGATCGGACCATACGCTTAGGCGTGCACCTCGGAGTTGTGTGCTTCCCGAGCGTACCGTCTTAGGCATGCAGAAACCGCATCGCGCTCAAACCGTTCGCGCCAACGATGGTTGCGCGCGCTACCTAGAAGGCACGGACTGGCCAACGGCGGGCAGCAAGTCGCCGACGTGGCCGGCGAAGTTGGTCGCCAGGCACAGGCAGAACGCGGCGCAGTTCCGCAGTTTGTCAGGCGTCGGCAGAACCGCCAGTTGACGCAGTTCGCCCTGCAGGCGGGTGTAGCCGCGGCTGCCGGGCGTCTGGGCCCATGCGATCTGTTGCACGGTGGCAAAGTCCGGCGCCAGTCGCCTTGGCTTCCAGCGACGCAACGCCCAGCTGACCCGTTCTCGCTCGTTGCTCTCTGAGGACAGCAGGTCGCGGCAACCGTAGAGCATCGCCGCCAGAACTTCTGGGCGATCATCATGGAGCGAGCGACGCTCCCGCAATTGGCCGAGCAGCAACAAGCGCACGAGCTTGCACGGTGCTGGATCGAGGCCAAACGCCGGCAACCGGGACAGGATGCGACCCGCCTCACCGATGCTGCCTGCTGCGACCCGGCTCGTCACCAGGTCAGGGAGGCTGCGACGCCAGCGCTCCTCGTCAGGCTTGAGAACTTCATCGACGAGACGCTGGCCGTGCACGGCGACTTCGTCAAAGTGTTGGCCATTGATCGCAGCCAACTCGAGCAAGCCCGAAAGTGCGATCACCAGCCGTTCGCCTTGCAGGCTCGGCAGGCGTTGCGCCAACCAATCACCACTCAGGCGGAGTGCGGCGGCACGGTTTGCTGCTGGGCCGGCCGCAATCAGCGCACGAACACCCATGGCAATCTCCGACAACTCCTGCCGATCCGCTTCCAGGTCTATGGTCGTCGCCGGCGCACGGCCGGTCACCATTTGCATCAACGCCACCGCAACGTCGTCGGCAAGCTCCTGCACGCGATCGTCGACCTCTTCGAGCGAACCGTGGCTGCGCAGCGCCTCGGCACGGACCTCAGCGTTCGCCCGCAACTCATGCTCGAGTCGCAGCAGCGTCAACGTGTTGCTCGGGTCGATCCACTGAGTCAGCAGATCGCTAGCGTCCGCGATGCCGGACTGGAACGCATCGCGCATGTGGTCGGTCGTCTCGCGGTCGAGTCGGCGCGTGATCTCCACGACGGCCTGTTCCCACGAGGCTTGCTCTGCGGTAATCGGGACCTCTTGCGCGAGCCGATGCGGGCCCGAATCCAGCTCGGCCAATTCCCCCAAGCCAGTCAGGGCCTTCGCGGCGGCAATCTCGTCCGAGTGCGAGTCGCGAAGTCGCCGACCCGCATCGAAGCTCCACAGCAGAAAGAACGTCGCCGCAGCCGCAACACTCATGACGGTCGGCATGTGCCACATCGGCGACTTCGGCTGGTAGTGACTACGATAGAAGCGCTCGGCGTGCACTGCGACGTTCTGCAGCTTGCCGGCGAACTCCGGGCTCGCTTCGGTACGCATGCGGCGGAACTGCTCGATCACGCCAACCGTGTCGGCGATATCCAACGCCAGCATTGGGTCATTGGCGACTTCGTCGCGCATCGCCGAGACCTCGTCGGCCGAGCCCTGGTTCAACAACAGATCAATCGGCTGCCATGCGATAGCATCCGAGTCGTGCGCCTCATCGGGGCAATGCCCATCGCGGAGGTGCTTGGGATCCATGGGCGACATTAGCCGGCACCCCCGACGCGCCTAATGCCGTGAGACTCGCCACGAGCCTGCTGGCGCTCTTCTTTGCCGAGCATCTCCTTGAGCGCGTGAACCGCGTTGTGCATGCGCGACTTGACGGTGCCCACCGGAATGCGCAGCAGGTCGCTGATCTCGCCGTACGGGCGCTCTTGGTAGACCGCCAGTTCGAATACGAGGCGGTGTGGTTCGGTCAGGCGCTCCAACGCGCGGCGCATGGCGGCACGTTCTTCGCCGTCCGCGAGTTGCTCATGAGGCGACGGGTCATCGCCCGCGTATTGGCGCGGCGCCGAGTCGTCGTCGCTGTGCACGACTTGGTCAAACGAGAAGAACCGCGGCCGTGGCCGCTGCTGACGGTAGTGGTCGATCCACAAGTTGGTGGCGACGCGATAGACAAACGTGGCCATGCGACCTTCTGGGCGATAGCGCTTGCTACCCAGCATCAACTTGAGGAACAGGTCCTGGGTCAGGTCCTCGGCGCGGTCGCGGTCCCAACAAAGTCGGTAGAAGAACTGCAGCATGCGGTCGCGGTAGACGTCGACGAGCTGCCGGAAAGCCTGCGGCTCCCCATCGCGATACAGCGCGAGGTAGTCGACATCAGAAGTCGGCGGCGCAGGATGCTTGCTTTTGGATTTCACGTTGGGAGACCGTGATACGCTCACAAGAGCTTGAGTACTGGGGACCTGCGGCACAACGGCAGCAGGCTCACGGCGGTTCAGCCCAGGTCCAGGATCGTCTCCAAATCTGCCACCCAGGGGAAGCCCCCGGCACCCTCACCGCGCACCACTACCTTTCGGCCTGGCTCCGCTGTTACCGACAGTTCGATCCACAAGACCCTCTCAGGAAGGTGCTTGTGAACACGTTCTGGCCACTCGACGACGACGACTTTGTCGGGATCGAACAGGTATTCGAGCCCACCGTCGTCGAGAAAGCCCTCGAGTTTTTTCGGCAGATAGGCATCGGCGTGCAGCAGTGGGATCTCCCCATCGTGCTCGATCACCAAGAGATAGGTCGGACTGCTGACGGCGTCTGGGTCGTCGATATCGAGCCCCCGGGCGAGGCCGCGCACCAACGTGGTCTTGCCGGCTCCGAGCGTTCCGGACAGGGCAACCGTGTCGCCGGGCTGGAGACGTTCGCCGACCAGCTCTCCGAGTCGCTCGGTCTGGAGAGGATCATCGGCGAGTTGGATATGGCACGTGGGCGATGCGGGATCTGGCGCACTCATTGGGAGCTGATTGGTTCTTTTGAGACCTAGGTTTGCTTCCAAGTGTGCTGGAAGCCCCAACTGTCCTGCAAGTCGTCGGGCAGTCGCCGGCGGCCACCATCTTGCACCAGCCACAGTCCAGGTTCGCGGATGATACGACCAATCACACGCCTGGCTCGCATGGTTAGAGGGCCGCCCCGGCTCAGTTCGTGCGCGGGACGCTGTGCCCACAGCAAGACGTGATCTTCGCCGTCGGTCAGCGCGTGCTGCAGCGCGTCGCCAAGCTGATGGGCAGCGCGGCGGATCGGAATGCTCCCGGCATCTAGTTCGGCCCCGAGTTCGGCCCCAGATCGTCGACTCGCTGCGAGCATTGTTTGCAAGTCGAGCAAGAGACCGTCGCTGACATCCATCGCGGCGGAGACCGCGTCTTGTCGCGCCAGCCAGACGCCTTCCTGCAGAGCCGGACGGAAGCGCAAATGATGACCGAGGATCGAGCCACCGAGCGGCCCGGTCACGTGCAGGGTGTCCCCCGCCTTGGCTCCAGATCGCGTCAGCGCGCGACCAGGGAGATGGCCAAAGGCAGAAACGGTGACAACCATCGGGCCGTCACTCGTGGCGATGTCGCCACCGACCACAAAGCAATCGGCGGCTCGCGCCGCAGCACGCACTCCGCCGAGC
>JAPYTD010000018.1:0-18702 GCA_029936315.1 Planctomycetota bacterium
GTTCACTCCAGCGACCGGCCTGTTCCTACAATTGCATCAGAGGCTGCTCGACATCAAGCAACTCACTCTGGAGCACCTGATTGACCAGCATTCTAGCAAGGCCAACATATTCCGCGACGCCTTGACAGCTTTGCCACTAGGCGTTCTGCCGACGAGATCGTCGAACGCCATCACTGCGGTTACCTGCGACAAACTGAACGCACCTGAAGTCGTCAATGCCCTCCGAGTCGATCATGGGATCGAGGTTGCCCCCAACGGCGGCGACCTGAGGCAACGGATCTTCCGCGTCAGTCACATGGGCGAACATCACGCCCAGGATCTCGAAGCTCTCATTGAGGCTCTCGAGCACATCACTGGCCGCAATCAAGCGATGCCAGACCCCATTTTGGAAGGACAACAATAATGCGAGCAATCATCATGGCCGCCGGAGTCGGATCCCGACTCCAAGCCCTAAGCGCCGGCAAACCCAAGTGCCTCATCCAGGCGGACACGGAGACCTTGCTCGGACGGTTGATCCGCCAGCTCCGGAGCCGCGACATCCATGACATCACCGTGATCACCGGATTCAAGTCCCAGCTCATCAGGGATGAGTTGGGTTCCGATGTCCGCACGATTCACAACCCGTTCTTCAGAGTCACGAACAGCATCGCGTCCCTTTGGCTTGCACGAGACCTGCTCACTGCGGACACGCTACTGATGAACGCAGACTTGTACTTGGAGCCTGCGGTCTTGGACATCGCGATTGCCCAGACTCACCCTGTCGCGATGCTGTCCGATAACAGACGCATCGAGACCGCCGACTTCCGCTTTCGATGTGAAGGTGATCGCATCGTCGAGGCGAGCAAGCACATTTCCAATGAACACACCGACTGCGAGTACGTAGGTGTTGTGCGCTTGGATGCTAGTATCATTGGCACCTACCGCGAGCGGCTTGAGGAGATGATCAAGAAGGGCTGCTTCGGGGATTGGTGGGAAGCCGTGCTCTACTCGTTCATGGGTAGCGACGTGGATCTCATGAGCGTTGACGTCGAAGGGGCCTTCTGGACCGAAGTAGACCACGCCGCTGACTATCAGCGGCTTACGGACTGGCTAGGGCGTTTGTCGCTGCCTGGTCGAGATCGTTCCGAGAGGGATCTGGGTCAAGCATCTTCCCATCCCTAGCCTTGAACTGCCATGGCTGAAGTGAGCAAGCTAGAACGCCTGTGGGCAACCAAGAACCCCGATGACGAGTGGTGGTCGTCGTTCGTCACGTCACCGACTGCAATCCTAGTGAATTGGGTCGTCGTTGATTGGCGATGGCTGACCCCGAATCTGATCACCCTGTGCTCGCTCATCACTGGCATAGGGGCTGCCGTGTTGATGGTCCTTGGGGGAAGCACAAACTTCCTGATCGCCGCCGGCATGATCCAACTCAGCCACGTCCTGGATTGCATGGACGGCCAAATGGCCAAGTACCGCGGAATGTCATCTCGCTTCGGCGAGTACTTCGACAAGGTTACCGACTTTGTCCAGGTGTTCCTCTGGTTCGCAGCGCTGGCCTACGCGGCCTACGCACTTACCGGGGACATCACGCCAGTGCTATTGGCCTTCGTTGGAGTTTCGCTCTACTCACTGCGCGTGTACGTGAAGTATGTGACGATCTTCATTCAGGTCCAGCATGACAGCGAATACCTGAAGAAGGCCGCTCACGAAGCCCTCGCCACCCGAGCCAAACCAGGCCCCAAGGCCGGGATTGGCGCAAGCTGGCGAGTGAACCTCGCATGGCTCGTGAAGGAACAACGCAAGTTCCTCTTGTTCAACGAAACCGTCTTCGTATTCCTGCTGTCCGCTGCTCTGGTTACTGGGCTCATCGTGCCAATGTTGTGGCTCTTCGCGTCGAGTCAGGTCTATCTCGGCGTTGCGCGAAGTTGGCAGAGAGGCCGCCAGATCTACCTCAACCAGCAGGCAGAACTCTTGAAGCCAATGGCCAAGTAGCCAAACCTGCAGCATGGGGTATCGAGAACGGAAGCAGCGCCTGCGTGAGACGTTCAAACCGCGGGAAGAGTGGTGGTCACGCGTATTCGCGACCCCTCTGGCTGGCTGGATCTTGAGATTCGTCGCAGACTGGCGCTGGATCACACCGAATGGCGTGACTCTGGCCTCATTGACGACGGCCCTACTCGCCTGCATTCCCATCGTGATGGGCGGGAGTTCCTACCTCCTCCTCGCGGCCATCGCGATCCAAGCATCCTACATCTTGGACTGCATGGATGGGCAGCTGGCGCGCTACCGCGGCACTTCTTCATCGTTCGGTGCCTTTGCCGACAAATGGGCGGACTTCGTCAAGTTCCCTGCGATCCTGCTCGCCCTGACCGTCAACGCGTTTGAAAACGACCCGACCCTCACAAGTATCGTCGCAGGGTTCGCGGCAGTGTTCTTGGTCGGCTACCTGCCATACCTGAAGTCACTCGCTGCCACTGAGCTTGGCATCCAGCCCTCAGCGGTGTTTGCCAAGCCAACCTTTGCCTCACGGAACATGAGGTTCTTTCTGTTCGAAGAGGCCCAGTGGTACCTGATCGTGAGTGTGTGCCTCGCACTGAATGACGCGCTGGCAGCATTGCTGATCATCGCAATAGGGCTTGGCACAGTGGCCCTCATGCAGACGCTCCGAATCCTGGTCGTGCAGCGTAGCTCGCAGAGGATGTAGTCGATCGCACCGGTTCCTTCCGCCGGGCAGCGTTGTCGACGTGGCCCAACCTGCCAGCGTTGTTCGGGTTGGCGGGGTTGGCGCGGTTGGGCCAGTGGTTCGTCTGGGGAGGTGGTGTTGCGGCCGGAGTCGCTAGCACGCACGGAGCGGTTCTAGGCGGTGCGTGCAAAGCAACCTGTGACGAAGCCGTGACGCCCATGGCGCCGGGGAATCCCGCCCTCGGCTATCACTTCTGACAACCACGGGCTAAGATTCCAAGGGCCGACAAACATGCGCGAGCGTTCCCCTAAGGATTCTTCATTCCCATACTGGGTTGCCCTGGGCAGCTTGGTCTTCGTACTGGCCCTGTTTTTCGCGAACACGGTGCCGGCGCTCGAAGAACGCAAGAGCCTGTCGGCGCTCCGCCATGATCTGGTGGATTTGCGTGACCAATACGATGAAGCGATCGATTCCGCGGCCCAACTTGCACTGCTCGGAAAGGGCCCAAATGGCAATTACGACCTGCAATCCCTGCTGGTGGAGATCGATCAGCAGGGCTACACGCCGCGCGAATTGCACGCCATTTACCAGCAGATGGCCAAGCAGCCGAGCGAGCCTGGCAACCGCGACGGCGGAGAAGACCGGGAACCCAGGTGAAGTTTCCCCGATCTGAACTCGTCCTACGCCCGTTATCCCCCGCAACCCCTCTTCTGAATCCGTAGAGTCACCAGTGTCCACCTAGGGTCTAGAGCGACCACACGGATCGATTCAGCACCCCCGCGCCGTCCGACAAGCGCGAGCGACCGGAACAAACCCCTCAATAGCTATGAGCCAAGAACCCAGCCAGAATGACCTCGAACAGGTCGAGAAGCTCCGCACCGCCTACGCCTCCATGAAGGAGGAGATCAAGAAGGTCATCGTCGGCCAAGATCACGTCGTCGACGAACTGTTCATGGCGCTGTTCTGCCGCGGGCACTGTTTGTTGATCGGCGTGCCGGGTCTCGCCAAGACGCTGTTGATCTCGACGCTGTCTCGCGTGCTGTCGTTGAACTTCAGCCGCATCCAATTCACGCCGGACTTGATGCCGACCGACATCACCGGCACCGAGGTCATCCAGGAGAACCGGTCGAGTGGCGAGCGTGAGTTCAAGTTCCTGCCGGGACCGATCTTCGCCAACGTCATTCTCGCCGATGAAATCAACCGCACGCCACCGAAGACCCAGGCTGCCCTGCTCGAAGCGATGCAGGAGTACCAGGTCACGGTTGCCGGCCAACAGCACACGCTGACGAAGCCGTTCTTCGTGCTCGCGACCCAGAACCCGATCGAGCAGGAAGGCACCTACCCGCTGCCCGAAGCCCAGCTCGACCGCTTCATGTTCATGGTCAAGGTCGACTACCCGAGCGAGGAAGAAGAGCGCGAGATTCTGCGCCGCACCACCGAGGATCGCGACGTCGAAATCAACGCCGTGCTCGGCGCCGACGACATCTTCGAGCTGCAGGCGATTGTTCGTCGCGTGCCGATTGCCGATGCCGTGCTCAACTACGCGCTGCGCCTGACGCGCCAAACGCGCCTGACCACCGGCGAAGCACCGGAGTGGATTCAGGAGTGGCTGCAATGGGGCGCTGGCCCTCGAGCCAGCCAGAACCTCGTGCTCGGGGCCAAGGCCCACGCGCTGCTGCAAGGCCGCTTCTACGTTGCTGCCGAAGACATCCGCGTAGTCGCCAAGCCGGTGCTTCGCCACCGCCTGATCACCAGCTTCGCCGCCGAAGCCGACGGGGTCACGACCGACAAGGTCATCGAGCGC
Organism: Planctomycetota bacterium; assembly: GCA_029936315.1. Taxonomy (GTDB): domain Bacteria; phylum Planctomycetota; class UBA1135; order UBA1135; family UBA2386. Next base: position 4,470 of record JAPYTD010000018.1, read on the forward strand.
CTGCTCGATGAGACCCCAGCCAACGACTCCGCCGTTCTCAACGACGGCAAGTTGCCGAAGGTCGTTTCGCAATGATCCATGCCGGAGGCATGGCTTACTCGCGAATCGACCTTGTGTCTTCCGTGAGGCGGGGCGGCAAGAGCAAGGCGCAATCAGCTGCGCTGGCCGCCCTCCACCTGGCGGGGAACCCTTTTTGGAACAGCTGAGAGAACAGCGGATCGACTTCGAATAGCCCGTCGTGGCTTGGTGTTGCGGTTTGCGGTTTGTTCGTTTGAACGTGTGGCATGACTGAGATTCCTACTAACTACCTCGATCCTCGGGTGCTCGACAAGGTTGCCCGACTTGAGTTGCGGGCGCGGCTGGTCGTCGAAGGCTTCGTGACCGGCATGCACAAGTCGCCGTATCGCGGCTTCTCGGTCGAGTTCGCCCAACACCGTGAATATGTGCCCGGCGATGACTTGCGCCACCTCGACTGGAAGATCTTCGGCAAGTCCGATCGTTATGTGATCAAGCAGTACGAAGAGGAGACCAACCTGCGCGCCCACCTGTTCCTCGACCAGAGTGAGTCGATGAACTACGGCGCCGATGGCACCCTGTCGAAGTTTGACTACTCGGCAACGGCATGCGCATCGCTGGCCTACATGATCCAGCAGCAGGCGGACGCCGTCGGCCTGACGTTGTTTGATGAGACGATCGCGAAGCAAGTGCCGCCATCCAATACGCGACAGAGTCTCGGCCACCTGTTTGCCGGGCTCGAGGGCGCCAAGACGCGCGATCAGAAGACACGCATCGGCACGGTGCTGCACGAACTCGCCGGACAGCTGCGCCAGCGCGGCATGGTGATGATCTTCAGCGACCTGTTCGACGAGCCCAAGGAAGTCATCCAAGGGCTGCGCGAGATCCGCAGCCGCGGCCACGATGTAATCGTGTTCCACGTCATGGATCACGACGAGATTGAGTTCCCGTTTGAGCGCATGACCATGTTCGAGGGCATGGAACAGCTGCCCGAGCTGCTGTGTGATCCGAAGTCTCTGCGCGACGCGTATCTCACCGAGGTCAACGGCTTCGCCGAAGAGATCCGCAAGGGCTGCCTGTCGCAACGCATCGACTACGTGCGCATCAACACCAAGAACCCGCTCGACATCGTGCTGACCTCCTACCTGAGCGCGCGCACAGCCCGCTCCAAGCGCAAGAAGTAACGAGCGAGTGTCGTTCCTCAACCCAGCCTTGCTCGCAGGCGCACTGCTGTTCGCAGTGCCGTTGCTCATCCACCTGCTCAACCGCCAACGCCACAAGCGAAGGCCATGGGCTGCGATGGAGTTCTTGCTGCGCGCCTACCAAAAGCAGCGCAACCGACTCCGCAACGAAAACCTGCTCCTGCTGTTGTTGCGCTGCTTGATTCCGATCCTACTCGCGCTGGCCATTGCCCGGCCACTGTGGCAAGACGCCATGGGCCTGTTGACCGGCGGTGGCACCGTGCACCACGTGTTCGTGATCGACGCCAGCTACAGCATGGCATTGCGCGCCGACGGCGCCCGCACGCCGTTCGAACAAGCGCGCCGCATGGTCGGCCGCATGCTCGACCGCTTTGAGCAGAACCCCAACCGCAACGACAAGGTGACGCTGGTATCTGCCGGCGTGCGCCCGCGCTTTTTGGTGCGCGGCGATTTGGATGTCGCCGCGGCACGTGCCGGCTGGATGCACCTGCAGAAACCAGACGATGCAGCCAACGACCTCTACCAAGCCATGCAACAGGTTTCGGCGGCGCTCGCCGAAGCCAATGACACCAACGCACAGGTCTACGTGTTCACCGACCTGCAGCAGCGTTCGTTCGGCGGCAGCATCCAAGAACCCGGCGCCGATGCCGGCCCCGAACTCACCGATACGTTGCGTGACCTCGTCGAAGAACTGAAGGAACGCAAAGGCCTGCAACTGCACTGGATCGACTGCGGCCCGATGTCGAAAGGCATGCTGAAGGCCAACACCGGCGGCACGATCGACAACGTGCAGATCACGGCTCTTGAGCTGACCGATCCGGCCGCAGTGCAGAAGACCGCGTCCGAAATCATCGCGACGATCAAGAACGTCGGCACGACCACCAGAAGCGTCGAGATCACGCTCGACATCGACGGTGATCAACCGATGCGCAAGGTCTTGGAGGTGCCACCGGGCGGCGAAGGCGAAGCCGACTTCCAGGTCACATTCCGCACGCCGGGTAAGCACCGCGTCCGCGCATCGCTGGTCAACGACACGCTGCCCGCTGACGACGAACGGTTCCTGACCGTCGATGTGCGCGACCGCATCCGCATCCTGCTGGTCGACGGCAAAGCCGCCGGCGACCCACTCAAGAGCTACTCCTACATCTGGGAGGCGATGCTCGATCCGGATGAACACACTCTGCCGACGTTCGCCGTCGAGGTTGTCGATCTGGTCAGGTTGCTTGGCGGCCAATGCACACCGAAGGACTACGATGTCACGGTGCTCGCCGACGTCGAGCGACTGAACAACCGCGCCGCCAAAGCCATCAACGAAGCGTTGTTGGCCGGCCGCGGCGTCTTGTGCCAGTTTGGCCCGCAGTGCGAGATCCAGAGCTTCAACCTGCACCTCAACGCCTCCGGCGATGGCCCGATGCCGTTCCGACTGCTGGCACCGATCGGTGGTGCGCCGGGCAGTTCCACGGTGCGTTCGCTGAGCATCGTCGACAAGGCCCATCCGTTACTGCACGAGTTCGAAGAAGACGTCTACCGCGAGATTCTCGCCGCGATCCCGCTGTGGCGTTGGCACGGCGTTGCCGCGGACTCGATGCAGGACGACGCACAGACCGTGTTGCGCATGACGGATGCCGAACAGACGCCGCTGCTCGTCAGCCGCTCATTCGGAGAAGGTCAAGCCGTGTTTCTGATGTCCCCCATTGGTTCGGAGTACGACGCCGATCGCTGGAACCGACTCGACGACGCGCTGGTCGCCTTCCCGCTCTTGTTCGGCATCATCAAGCATCTAGCTTTGCCAGCGACCGACCCGTTCGCCAAGATCGTTGGCAGCGAACTGTCGTGCTCGTTGCCGGCACGCCCCGAGAACATCGAGGTGCAACGACCCGAACGCGATGGCCGACCGCTGGCCCCCATCGCCGAAGCGGCGCGACCGTTGCCCGGTGGCCGCTTTGCATTGCCCCCGTACACCAACACTGCGTTCGCCGGCTTCTATCAGTTCGACATGGTGCTCGATCGCGAGGCTGGCAAGGAACCCCTACGGCTGCCGTTTGCCGTCAACGTCAACGCGGACGAAGGCGATCTGCGCTACCCAAGTCACGCCGAAGTGCAGGCGGCACTCGGTCTCGAACGCGTGCTCGACGCCTTGCCAACCGCCGCCGTCGCCGAAAACCAGAGTGACCGCAGCGACTTCGGCCCGACACTCCTTCTTCTGACCCTGTTGCTGGTGCTCGGGGAAGCCGCACTCGCACGCTTCGTGGCCGTGCGCCGAAGCTGATCGATGCTGACCATGTTCGCGAGCACAATGATTGCCACTGTCACGACCGCCTTTGCAGCGGTTGCACGACTGATTGGCTGGGTTCCCGCTGTTGCACGAACTGTTGGGCGAACGCAAGAGCCGGATCCCCAAGATCCTGCCGGTCCAGGTGCCGCGGACGAAACCCCCATTAGTGATGCAACCGGCATCGATGCCATTGGCGACACGTCGACTTACGAGGACGTCTCCTTCCGCTTCCTGAACGCGCCGCCAACGTGGGTGCTGGCTCTGGTCATTGTACCCGCGACCATCGCCTTTGCCTGGTGGTCCTACAGCGGCCTTGCCCGGCTCGAACGCCCGACTCGCATCGTGCTGTCGATTCTGCGTTGGTTGGCAATCGTGTTCTGCATCCTGCTGCTGTTGCAACCGGCCTTCGAAAAGACGACGTACCGCAAGACCCGCAACCAGGTGCACGTGCTGATCGACGACAGCGCCAGCATGTCCCGCAAGGATCGGTATCCGTCGCCTGAGCAGAACGAATCGCTGCAGCAATGGACCGGAGCTGTCGAGCTGGGCACCCAAACCCGCACCGAGTTGGTGCGCATGGTGCTCGAACACGAGCGTGGCCTCCTGCCGCAACTGCGCGAGACCCACGATGTGCGGCTGTTCCGCATCGATAACAAGCCGACCGCGATCCGCTCGATCGACGAGCTGTCGGCGCGCGGCAACCGCACGGCGCTCGGCAACGCGCTCGACCTGCACCTGCAGTCGGCGACGGGCGCCAACCTCGATGCGGTAATCCTTGTCAGTGACGGCCGCAACAACGCCGGCCTGAGCCCGATTGAAGCCGCGAACAACTACGGCATGCGCGGCATCACCGTGCATACGATCGGGGTCGGCGATCCCGAACCACCGCGCAACGCCTGGCTGGTCGGCCCGCCGGGCCCGAAGGAAGCCCTGCGCGAAGAACAGGTCGGCTTCGATGTCACGCTGCGTGCCGAGGGACTCGCCGGCGAACGTGCCCGCGTCGAACTGCGTGGTTCCATAGACGGCGGTCCGTTCCGCACCCTCGCGACCGCCAACGACGTGCTGCCGGCCCCAGGCGAGAGCGCCAAGCTGCGCATCACGCACGCCTTTGACGAAGCAGGTGACTGGACCCTCAAGTTCACGTTGGCGCCGCTCGACGAAGAGAGCCAACTCGACGACAACGAAGACATCCGCTTCCTGCGCGTAACCGATGAGCGCATCCGGGTGCTGTTCCTCGACGACAAGCCGCGCTGGGAATACCGCTACGTCAAGAACGCGCTCAAGCGCGTCGACCCGAGTATCGAGATGCAAGCGGTGCTGTTTGATGCCAGCCCGCGGTTCATACAGGAACATTCTGCGGACCTGCGGCCGCTGCGCGACTTGCCGCGCACGCCGGCCGAGATGCTCAAATACCACGTAATCCTGATCGGTGACGTGCCGCCTGAGCGCATCGCCGCCAATGAAGAAGCGCGCCGCCAATGGCTGCAGATGCTGGTCGACTTCGTCGAGTTCGGTGGCGGCGTCGGCTTCTTGTTCGGCGATGCGGCGATGCCCGAACGCTACCGCAACACGCTCGTGCAGGACCTGCTGCCGGTCGTGCTCGAAGACCCGTCGTGGCTCGCCAACAACAAGCCGCCGCGCGACAAGGCGTTCCGGGCTCGACTCGAGAACCCGCTCAGTCCCCACGAGATCCTGATGCTGCAACGCGACCCGGCGTTCAATCGGCGACTGTGGGAGCAAGGCTTGCCGGGCTTCTTCGTGTTCTATCCGGTGCAACGCGCCAAGCCGGGCGCGACCGTGTTGCTGCGCCACCCAACCAGCCGCAACACATACGGCAACCGCCCACTCGCGGTCGTCTCGCGGTTTCCGCGAGGCACAACGTTCTTCCTCGCGACCGATGAGACCTGGCGCTGGCGCGACCCCTACGCCGAGCTTTACATGGACGCGTTCTGGCGCAACGTCGTGCGCCACCTGGCCCGCGGAAGACTCGAGCGGCGCAATGACCTGCTTGAGTTGACGCTCGACAAGACGCTGGCCGAGACCGGTGATCGCGTGCGCGTGCAACTGCGGGTGCACGACACCGAACTGCAACCCGCGGTCGCCAACGAACAACTGATCTTCCTGCGCGACACCAAAGACATCACCCAGAAGCGCATCTTGCGTTCGGTGCCGGGCGAACCCGGCCTCTACCAGGCAAGCTTCACGATGGCCGAAGCGGGCGCGTTCAGCTTCTTGGTGTTTGCCAACCAAAACCCCGCCGACGCCGTCTTGGCCCGGGAAGACGTGCTGGTTCGCATTCCAGACCAGGAACTCGCCAATTCAAGCCAGGACGCCGAGGCCCTGCGACGCATCGCCGAAGCGAGCCACGGCATCGAAAACAGCGGCCGCTACGTCTTCCTGGGGGACGCAACCGGCCTTGCTACGGACTTTTCGGGCCGCAAAACTCCCGAGACTCGTGAGGACACCGTAACTAGTCCAGTATGGGATACTGGCTGGTCCTTGTTCGTGGTGCTTTTGCTGCTCGGTTTGGAGTGGCTGCTGCGCAAACGGGCACGACTGATCTAGTCGCCACCCGTAAAGGGCTGCCGATAAGAACGTAACCGACGAGAGCGCAACCAAGACAAGCACCATGGCAAGCAACGGGCTCAGGATGATGACGACCAGGCTGACGGCGACGGTCCTACTCACCGCCAGCGTGCTACTCATGTCGGGGGCTGCGACCGCGCAACACATCCCGCGTCGCACGATCCCGAAGCCAATCGACTTTGCGACCAGCCAGAACGACAACCTGTTTTCGTTGATGCGCTCGCAGGACGACATCCACTCCCTGGAGACGGCCCTTGAAGAACTGGAGCAGGGCAAGAACGACGCCGCCGTGCGTCGCCTCCACGAACTGCTGCGCATCAATCCGCATGGGGTCGTGCCGGTTGCGCCCGGTCGGTTCCTCGGCATCCGCACCGCAGTCGTCACGGTGTTGGCCAACATGTCCCCGGCAGGCAAAGCGGCCTACGAACAACTCGCGGTGCGTGAAGCCGGCACCTTGCTTGGCAAGCCCATCCATCAATTCTCGCCGCGCCAACTTGAGGTCGCCGCCGAGCGTTTCCCAAGCACCGAGAAGGGTCTCACCGCCCGTATCCTGCTCGGCGATCGCGCGCTCGAACGCGGTGATGGTTTGCTCGCTGCTCGTCACTACCGTGCCGCGCTCGACGCGAGCAGCATCGGTAGCACTGATGAGTTGCGCATCATCGCTCGCCTGGCCAGCGCCGCCGTGCTCGCCGACCCAAAGACCGCGATCGCGGCGAAAGCGGCCGAACGACTGTCGGCGGATGGCAGCGACACCTTGTCGATCCTGACGCCACCCGCGAACCTGTTCTCGGCCATTGGCGGCGGACGATCGGGGGCAACCCCGATGGACGATCCAGTTGGCCACCCACGGTCGTTCTGGCGCCAGGAAGTCTTCGCCGACGGCTTCGACCGCCGTGAGAAGGGTCAGCTCGCGATGTTCCCGGTTGGCGATCTCGACGGCATATTCGTCAACACCGGACGGGAACTGATCGCCCTCGACCCGCTGCGCAAAGAGGTCCTGTGGGTGTCGGCATCGCCACTGCGCGACCAGGCCGGCAACCAACCGCGCCAGATCATTCGTCGCGGCCGTCGCACCCGCCGTGGCCGCATGCGCTCGATCAACCCGGACGACGCGATCAACCAGGACATGGTGTTGTCGGCCGCTGTCGACCACGAACTCGCAGTCTGCGCCCTTCAGGTGCCCGACAACGGCAAGACCGTCACGTTCCAAGCCAGCTTCGAGGTCATCAGCAAGATCCCGCGCCGGCGCATGTTCGCCTTCTCGCGCCAGTCCGGCACACTGCTCTGGGCGCACTTTGACGAACTCGACGGTCCACGCACGCGGCGCTACCACGGCCACGATGCCTGCGGCCCCCCACTGATCGCTGGTGACACTCTGTATGCGCCGATCCAGGATCGCACCGGCGCCATCGCGTTTTCGATCGGCGCCTACGACGCGCGCACCGGCGTGCCGAAGTGGCGTCGGCTGGTTTGTTCGAGCCAGCAAGACGTCAACATGTTCGGCAACGCGCGCATGGAGTTCGCGTCGTCGCCATTGGCTCTGCACGGTGGCGTGCTCTACGGTGCGACCAACCTCGGCGTTTCGTTCGCAGTCGATGCCCTATCAGGACGCCTGCGCTGGATCACGTCCTACGACGTCGTGCACATGCCGCAAGCGCGGCTGCACGGCCAGGCCGACCGGCAGGTCTTCTTCGCCAACAACGCGCCGGTGGTCCATGACGGCGTCGTTTGCATGACGCCGCTCGACTCACAGTTCGCGCTCGGCTTCGACGTCGACAACGGCACGATCCTGTGGCGCCTGCCGTTTGACGCCCAGATCGGCGGCATCGAGAACCGCGTGCAGTGGCTGTGTGGTGCGATCGACGACGAGTTCATCCTGAGCGGCGCCGGTGTCGTCGCGGTGAAGGCGCGGCCCGAAGGAACGTTTGGCATGACGCCGATCTACCGCCAGATGGTGCGCCCCGATCAGATTGGCGACCGCCGCTACAGCATGCTGCCGGCGCGCAGCGCCGTCAGTGCCGACCACGTCTGGGTCCCGACCCGCGACAAGGTGCTGTCGTTTGATCGCGCCGGCAACCCGCATGCGAAACTGCCGATTGTGCCAATCGACGGCTACTTGCCTGGCAACTTGATGCTGGTCGACGGCGCGCTGACCTCGGTGCGCAACGGCCACTTCGACTTGATGATCGATTCACGCGCAATGCTGGCGCGCAGCACTGAGATCGCGAAGAAGACGCCCAACAATCCCGACGCGCTATTGCGGCTGGCGACCCTACAAGACGCGTTGCTCAGCAACACGTCGTCCGTGGCAGAGCGCAAGGCGGTGCAAGAACTCTACCGCCGTGGCCTGCAGGCGAGCATCGACCTAGGCCTGCCGCCGGCACATCCAACGCGCCTGGCGCTGCAACGCGAACTGTATGAGCAAGCGCTGTCGGTCGCCGAAACCGCGGCCCGCAACCTCAGCCCCCAAACGCTGAAGCATCTCGTGGCCGCCCGCGATCTCGCGCCGGACATCAGTCACTGGTTGCATGTCCAGACCCATGTGCTGGCGACGTGCCGACCAAACCGCGCCCGGTTCCTGGCCGAATTGACGACGCTCGAGCAGCACGCACCAACGGCGAACATGCCGTTGCCGCTCGAGATGTCGGTGTCGGCGTTCGTGCTATGGCAGCGAGCCATCGCCAACGACAACAATCCACCCGAGGCCGCTCGACTGTGGCAGCTCCTGTTGGAGCAGTTCGGTAGCGAACGCCTGGGCACAGACACGGCGGCAACCGTCGCGGAAGCCCAACTCAACAACCTGATCGCGAAGCACGGCAAGCAAGCCTACCGCTTGATCGCCGAACGCGCAGACGACGCGCTGGAGGCCGCTGGTGAGAACGCCGAAGCCCTCCGGGCCCTGACCAGCCGCTTCCCCAACTCCGACGCAGCCCGCCGGGCCGGCTTGGTCCTGCTCGATCGCGCGGTGGCCCGCGGCGATCTCAGCGTCACCTGCGAAGTTCTGGCACGCGCGACCCGCAGCGGCACGATTTCCGCGGGGATCTTGCGACGCGTGCAAGTGGCGGCGCTGCGGCGCGGCAACATGCCACTGGCGCGCGCAATGCTCGAGCGCCTCAGCAAGCTGCCCGAAACCAAGTCCGATTGGTCCGCAGACAACGGCTCGACCTTCCTGGCCGCCGCGCGGCAAGCCAACAGCAAGCAACCCCAACACCAGCAAATCCCGTTGGCGTTGCCAACCCATGACGTGCTGGAGGTGCCGCCGCGGTCGCCCCAGGAGTACCTGCGCATGCTGACGACGCGCACCGGCCGCGGCTTCCACCGTCCCGACGACACGCCGCTCTACGTCGTCGCTGGCAGCGAGCTGGTTGCCTTCGATCTGACGCCTGGCCGCGAACGGCAAGAAATGTTCGCCGAGCCCGTCGAGTTTCTTGAGCACGCACTGGTGTGCGGCACGACGCTCGTCATTCCGGACATGGAGCGTGTGTTCGCCATCGGCTACCGCTCCGGCAAGATCCTGTGGGAACTGACGTTTGAAACACCTCGCCTGGTCGAGAGTCTCGGCATCACCAGCGGCGTATTGCACGTGTTGGTCCAGCCGCAGATTCCCGACGGCAAGAGCGACCTCATCGGCCTCGAGCCGATCACCGGCCAGCGCCTGTTCACCCGCGCGATGAGTGCCAACGAACTCAAACCCAAACCAATCGTTGGCCAACTGCTGTTGATGTCCGTCACCAGAGAAACCGTCAGCGTCGAACGCATCGATGCGATCACCGGGGAGACGATAGGCACGATCCAGTGCACCGAGGCGACCAAGCCTGGCCTGCTTGAGCTGAGCCCAGACAGCCTCGCGACCCGGCTTTACCCGCAGCGCATCACCGGCGATGCCGAGCGCATCTACCTGACGGTGGATGGCCGCAACCAAAACGTGTTGCCACAGGTCATCGCACTCGACAACGACGGCGAGATCGCGTGGCACTGGCAGGGCACCCCAGGCAATCAGTTGTTGCTCGAGCAACGCCGCGGAACACACTACGTCGTCGCGGAAGGCAGCGACTCCAACGAGGCGCGCATGATCCTGCTCGACATCCATACTGGCAAGGAACTGCGTAGCGCCAAGCTCGGCCACGACGCGAGCATTCTCAACTGGGAGCGCACGTGGCTCGACAACCCACTGCCGGCGACGATCGCGATCGGCTCGCAGATGGACCGCCAGAGTCGCCAGCGTCAGCTGATCTGCTTTGCCGTCGATCCGGGGCCGACCTTTGCCATCCCGCTCAAGCCAGATGACGGTGACGTCGAACGTTCGCCGCAGTTTGGCGAGGATTTCGTCACCTTCGGCGTGCGCCCCCGCCGCGCTGGTGGCGCCTTCCGCCTGTACGCAATCAACCTTGGCACCCGGGCAGGGGCTTTTGCGGGCAAGCAAAAGACCCGACCGGTACGATCTCTTGGTCCCCCCCATGGGATGAGTGCCGCTGGAACGTACACTGTTCTTTCGACGACACAGGGCCTGATTCTGCTCGCCGACGCCCCAATCAAGAACCGATGAGACCTAGATGATGCGCATGCCAAAGATGCCGGCCGTGCTGACCGCGGCGCTCACCCTCACCGCGAGCCTGACGCTGGTGGCCTTCGGTTCCACCCAGGAGACCCTGCGCCGTGGCTCCAGCAACGAACAGCTGATAGATACGCAGCTGCGGGAGGCGGTCGCCCGTGGCCACGCCTGGCTCGCCGCGCACCAACACAAAGACGGCTACTGGGCCGAGCTCGTCGGCTACAAACTCAACACCGACTACAACGCGCTCGAGGACCGACCGCGGCCACACGTTGGCGTGACCGCTCTGGCGTTGATGAGCTTCCTCGCCGGTGGCCACCTACCGGATCGCGGCAAGTACGGCAAAGAACTCAGCCGCGGCCTCGACTTCGTGCTGTCGGCTTCGCAAGACGACGGCCAGATCCAGCTGTTCGGCACGCGAATGTACAGCCACGCGTTTGCGACGCTGTTCCTCGCCGAGGTCTACGGCATGGTCGAGCGCGATGACGTCAAACGCGTATTGCAACGATCCGTTGACCTGATCGTCGACTCGCAGAACGCCGAGGGTGGCTGGCGGTATCGTCCGTTCGCACGCGAGTCCGACATGTCGATCACGGTGTGCCAGGTGCTGGCTCTGCGCTCGGCGCGCAACGTCGGCATCCACGTGCCACTCACGACAATCAAGAACGCGCAAAACTACGTCTACCGCAGCGCCGTGCGCGGCAACGACCGCAGCCGCCGCTTTCGTGGCCACGGCCACTACGGCGACCAAGGTGGTAGCTTCAAGTATCAGAACCGTGACCACACCCGCGCGACGTTCCCGCTGACCGCGGCCGGCGTCACCACGCTGTATGCCGCCGGCGAATACGACAGCCCGGTCATTAGTAACGCGCTCGATTACCTCGACCGCCAGGTCGACGGCTTCAGTCGCGACTGGTACGAACACTACTTTTTCTACTACGGTCACTACTACGCCGTGCAGGCGTACTACATCACGGGCGACCCTAGGTGGCAGCGCTACTTCCGTAAGATCAAACGCATGCTACTCGATCGCCAACAGAACGACGGCCGCTGGCGCTGCCGCACCGGTCCCGGTGACGCGTTTGGCACGGCCGTCTCGACCCTCATCTTGCAGATCCCGTTGCAGTACCTGCCGATCTTCCAACGCTGATGCCAACCGAACGAGGAACAACAAACTCGGGCCTCAACCCAGTCACAACGCATCTGCGCCCACTGCTGGCCGCGCAGTTGGGCCGGTTGCGCAACCGCTACTTCCTGTTCGGCATCGCCAAGGCGCTGCTGTGGGTCAGTGCGCTGGTCCTGTTGTTCTTCGTACTCGACCGCTGGCTGCGACTGCCAACGACGATTCGACTGATCCACTTGATCGCTACTGGGGCCGTCGGCGCCTACGCAATCGTGCACTTCGTGCGCTACCCGCTCAGCAAGAAGTTCACCGAGCTCGATCTCGCGATGTGGCTTGAGCACACCTACCCAGAACTGCACCAACGCCTCGTCAGTGCGGTGCAGTTGTCGAGCGTCGAAGCACCCGAACTCCGCAACCAATCGCGTGCCATGATCGACCAACTGTGGGAGGAAACCGCCTCTCGCACGCGCGAACTGAAGCTCGACGACTTGTTCGACAACCGTGCCCTCGCCCGCGTGCTCGCCGGTGCAGCCATGCTTGCTCTCGGTTTGGGCATCGGCGCAGTCATGGCTCCCGACACCGCCAGCACCTTTGCGTTGCGCCACCTCGGCTTCCAGATCGACTACCCGCGCGCCACCACCCTGGTCATCGAACTGCCGCCGGCGGGCCCGGACATGCAGCGCGAAGATTCCGACGGCAGAACCGAGATCGTGCTGCCGGCAGGCGCCGATCTGCACGTCTCTGTTCTGGCGACTGGCACGAAGCCGAAGGAAGTGTTCCTCAACAGTTCGGCGATGCGCAAGGACGGCGACCTCGGGGTCGCTCGCAGCATCCGAATGACGCCGAGACCCGGCGCTCGCTTCCGCCACGTGTTTCGCCGTCTGGCCGGCTCATTTGAGTTCCGTACCAGCGGCGGCGACGATGAATACGGCGACCGACTCGTGGTCGTTCGCACCGTGCGCCCCGCACAGGTCGCCAACCTGACCGCCAGCATCGTGCCACCGGCCTACACCGGTATCGACAATCTCGAGCAGGTTGGCGGCGCCATCGAGGCACTGATCGGCAGCCAAATCGAGTTGGCCGTGCAGGCAACTGCGCCGGTGCGCGAAGCGACCATGGTCTTCCTTGAGGATGGTCGACGCCTGCCGCTCACGCCCACCAGCGTTGCCGACGACGGCGGTGCGGCGACGGCATTCCGCACGTCGTTCCACATGACCGGTTCGGATCGCTACCAGATCGAACTGCTTGCCGACAACGGCCTGCGCAACCCCAACCCCGGCACCTACCCAATCTCGGCGCTCCAGGACTACGCGCCCGTTGCACGGTGGCTGCTGCCGGAAGACGACAGCTTGGCGCTCCTGCCGACCGCGCTGCTATGCCTGCGCATCGATGCGCGTGACGACTTCGGTTTGATCGGCGTCGACTTGACTATCGAACGCGGCGGCGAGCAGGTCCTAACGCGAGCGCTGATCCAAGCAGGTGAGCCAGCCAAGCTGACCTACATGCCGACCGAACTGTTCGAAGTGCAAGAACTGCTGGCTGGCGACACTTCGGGCGACGGCTTGTTCGTGCAGGTCAAGCTGCGCGACAACAGGGTTCCCGAAACTGGCACGGCCGACCTGCCGCGACGCATCGTGCAGATCGTCGACCCACCGCAGCTCGCCGCGATCATCGCCAAGGTCTTCCGTCGCCTGCGCGAAGAAGTCACCGAGGCAGAAAGCATCCAAACCGATCGCCGCACGCGACTCGCCGATCTGATCAGCCGCACCGAAGACCCATCGTCGAGCCCTTCTGAGGTCGAGGTCGCCCAGATCCTGACCGGTATCGAAGTCGGCCAGGGTCGCATCACCACTTCCGTTTCACGCGCCCACCGCGGCCTGATGCGTGCATTCGACCTTCACCTGTGGAATCGGCTCGAATCGAGTCCCAACGCCGACAAGGTGATCGAATTGTTCCGCCAACACTCGGCGAGCCTGACCAAGGCCGTGGCACTGGACCCAGCATTCTATCGTGACCTGGCTCGGCGCCGTAAGGCTGGCGTACTCGGTGCGATGGAAACCACGCTCGACCCCATCTTGCAGATGATCGACATGACCGATCAGTTGGTGCAAACTGACATGCCCGCAGCGACCCGTTTGTTGGCGGAGGCCCAGGTGGCTCGTGGGGACAAGGACCGCATGCCGTTGTTGGCACAAGCACAAGCTCACCAACAACACATCGAAGACGTGCTGAAGCAGCTGCTGTTGCGTCTGCAAGAATGGAATGACTACCAGGATCTGGTGCAGGAAGTGAGGGCGCTCCGTGATCGCCAGCGCGACCTGCAAAACCGGACCGAACAAGCGCGAGGCAAGTGATGCAAAAGAACCACTCGACGACCTCTACTGTGTGCTCCCCATCAGGGTCCTCCCCATCAGGGTCCTCTCATTCAGGGTCCTCTCATTCAGGGCGATCCCGACGGAGCCTGCCCGGGCGGGCGGTGT
>JAPYTD010000018.1:18802-47665 GCA_029936315.1 Planctomycetota bacterium
TCAGGGTCCTCTCATTCAGGGCGATCCCGACGGAGCCTGCCCGGGCGGGCGGTGTTCCTTACGGGCCTGCTTGCACTGACGGCATCCACCGACACGATCCTGGCAGGGAGTCGCTTGCAGCAAGGCCAAGGCGTCGACGCGCAGGCGATCGAACGATTGCGCCGCGATCAAGACGAGATCATGCGCAAGGCCGAGAGCCTGGAGAAGCTCATGAAGCGCTTGATGACGCGCTACCAGCGTGAGAACAAGCAGGAGCAAGTCAACTACCTCAAGGAAGGGCTCAAGCACCTCGACCGCTCCGGAATCCTGCGCGACGTCGCGACGATTCGCGAAGACCTGGAAGCGACGGCGTTCACCGAAGCTCTGCGCAAGCAGAAGGAGGTCGTCAATGACCTGGAGCGACTGCTCAACATCCTGCTCGCCCGCAAGTCGATCGAGAACATCGACGAAGAGGTCAAGACGGTCAGCGCACAAGCACAGACCGCGGCCGCGCTCGAACGCCGCCAGCGCGAATTGATCGAAGAGGCCCGCGAGACGATGCAAAGCGAGCTGTCGGCAGCCGAACAGCAACTTGCCGACCAGCTCGGCGCGTTGCGCGACGCAGAGCGACGCGAAGCCGACCGCAACTCACAGCAAGCGGGCATGCGTCGCCCGTTCCTGGAGAGCGCGCTCAATCGCATCAAGAGGTTGCTCAACGGCCAACAGCAACTCGAAGAAGGTCTTGCCGACGAAGCCGCCGGCCGCACGCCGGTAGCGAAGTCGCAAGCGTTCGACATGGGCGACCTCAGCGAGAGGGTTCGCGAATTGCAGCGAGATCTGCGCAACCAGAAGGCCCAGCAGAAACTCGGCCAAGCCGGCAAGGACCTGCAAGCCGCCGCGGCCGCAAAGGACGAACAAGAGCTGCAACAAGCGCGCGATCGACTGGATCGCCTGCTGGAGAACGCGCCAACCCTGCCCAAGAGTCAGGGCGAGTTCCAAGACCGCGATGAGGACTGGCAGAAGATCCGCAAAGCCGGCCAGGCCGCACCACAAGCCAGCACGAGCTCTGGCCAGGAGGCACTCGATCAGGTCGGCAAGGATGCCGAGAAGCACGCCGAGCAGCGCAACTCCGAGGCAACCGAGGTCAACAGCGAAACCAGCGACAAGCTCGGCGAAGCCGCCAAAGAACTCGCCGACCGCCTGAAGGAGAGTTCGCCGAAGCCAAGCCCCGAGCAAGAAGGCAAGCTTGCCGCCGACGCGGTCGCCGAGGCTGCCAAGCAACTCGACGATGCCAAGAAGGCCGTCGACGAGGGCGACACCGACAAGGCCAGCGAGCTGGTCAACAAGGCGATGGCGTCACTTGACAAGGCCCGTTCCAAGCATCGCCGGGAGAACCCCGACGCGGCCCGCAACGCCGACGGAATGGCGTCCGAAGCACGAGCGGCAGCGCAAGAGCTTGCCAACGCGCCGATCCAGCAAGACGCTGAGAAGCAGGCGCAAGCCGAACTTGAGAAGGCAGCCAAGGCACTGCGGGACGTTGCGAGTCAGGTCGAAGACGCGCGCAATAACGTCAAGACACCCGAAGCCAAGAAACCCGACGCCGAGAAGGCCGCCGGGGAATCCCGCAAATCGCTCGAAACCGCGCGTGATGCCATTGAGAAGGCCCTCGATGACGCGGCCGCCAACAACGAAGCCGAGCTGCAGGCCGCGGCCAAGCGTCAAGAGCAACTGGCGCAACAGGCCGAGGACGCCAAGCAGCAAATGCAGCAGGCGGCGCAGAACGGCGACATCAACAAAAAGCAGCAGCAGGCCGCCCAGAAGGCACTCGACCAGGCGAGCAAGAACATGCAGAAGGCCCAACAGCAGCTGCAGAAGGGCCAGCAGTCGGGTGCCGCGCAGCAACAGAAGCAGGCGGCACAGGAGATGCAGAAGGCCATGGATGCCCTGCAAGAGAATCGGGACTTGTCAGAAGAGCAGAAGGACCAGCTGGCGCAGCAGGCCAAGGCTCAGGAGGAACTGACCGAGGACATCATCAAGCTCGCCGAAGAGCTGAAGAAGCGTCGCAACAAGGACGCCGAACGCGCCGCCGAAGAAGCGGCCGACGCCTCGCGCAAGGCCCAGCGCGCGATGGAAGAGGGCGACACCGATGAGACCCAGAAACAGCAAGAGAAGGCGCGCGAGAAGCTTGAAGAAGCAACCGACAAGCTCGAAGAGGAAAAGGACCGCTACCAGGACCTTCGCCAGGAAGAGCTGCTGTTCAAGATGAAGGACGAACTGACGGCCTTCATGGAGAAGCAGCGCCCCATCACGGAAACGATCAAGCAGATCCAGAAGGTCAGCGGCGAGAGCAGGCTCTCACGCCCGGCCCGTCGCAAGGTCAACGGCCTCGGCGAAGAAGAGCAGGGCCTTGCCGGCAAGGTCGAGTTCCTCGTCACTGCGCTGACCGAAGAGGGAAACCTCGTCTACCGGTCGGTGCTCAACGCAAACCTTGAAGACCTGCGCGAAGTGGCTCGACGGCTCGCTGGCCGCGCGCCGGACGTCGGCTCGTTCACGACGCTGCTACAAGATGATGTCGAGCGCCGCACCATGCAGTTGCTCGACGCGCTCGACAAGGAACTGAAGCGCCGCAATGAGGAGCGCCAGCAGGAGCAACGGGACCAGCAGGACCAGCAGGGTGGCCAGCCGCCTGAGAGCCAGAACAAGTTCAACCAGCAACGCAAGAAGCTCGTCTCGCTGATCGCCGACCTCGAAATGCTCAAGAACCTCGATATTGACACCAAGGAAGCGGCTGACAACCTGCGCGCGTTCGTCGAGGTTCGGTCAGACGAGACCATCAGTGAAGCCGAGGTGGCGATGATCCAGCGCCTCGGGCATCGTCACAACGAGATCACCAAACTGTTTGCGAAGATCAAAGCCGGCGTCGAAGAAACGTTGACCCAAATGAGCGGCGGCGAAGGCGAAGAGGAGGGCGGCTCCGGCCGCTGAGGACAAGAACATGATGGCCAAGCAAATGATCCAGCGATTCACGTTCGGTTGCCTCGCTCTGTTGTTGCCACTTGCCAACGTGCAAGCGCAGATGGGCGGCGGCGATCCGGCAGAGGAGATCAAGGAGATCGCCCGGGCGATCGACGAGCAACTCAAGGAAATCGACAAGCTGCTGCTTCAGTCCGGCCGCAAGGGCCAGACCCGCAAGAAGCCGATGGAGCTGCTCAAGCAAGCGTCTGAAGGCAGCCTCACCGTTCAGGATGGCATCGAGAAGTTGATCGAGAAGCTCAATGAGATGAAGCAGCAGAGCGGCGGTGACGGCCAGCCAAGCGACAAGCCGCAAGACGACCAGCAAGGCAGTCAGAGCGAGCAGCAACAGAGCGGCCAACAGAGCGGCCAACAGAGCGGCCAGCAATCGCAGGGCAACCAGCAGCGCCGCGAGAACCAGGCGCCAGACTTCGTGCAACAGCCGCAAGAAGGCCAAAGTCCTGGCGAGCAAGGCAAGCCTGGGCAGCAGCAAGGCCAGAAGCCGGGTCAGATACCGGGCAGCGAGAATGGCCCGCCGAAGGGCGGTAGCGAGAGCAAGGACGGCGGCCAGAACAAGCCAGGCAACAACCCACCGAACTCCCCCACAGGTCCCGGCCAACCGGGCACGGGCGATGGCGGCTGGGGTAACCTGCAGCCGTATCTGAACTTCCTGCGCAACCGCGGCGCTAGCCCGAAGGTGCCGGAGAAGTATCGCAAGTACTACGAGGCCTACCTGAAGAACAAGGTGAAGGGTCGCAAGAAGTAGCGGCACATTTGGATGTCACGTCCCACCCGGGAGGAGATGGAAGAGCAGCTCGTTGAGCTGCTCCAAACGGCGTCGGCATCGGAAGCTGAGCGACTCGCCGCAGGCCTTCGGCAGCGCGGCATCATTGCCGTCGCAAATGCCGAGGCCATGCCCTTGGCCAAAGGGCGGCGGGGCATGCAGCAGCCGTTCCGCACGTTCGTGCTTGTGCACGAAACGGATCTCGATGCGGCCACCGCGGCCATCGACGAGGTCATGGGTACCGAGGGTGAGGTGCCCGACGAACAGATCCGCGCAGAGATGATCGCGGCCGAAGAGGATCCCGATGCAGCGACTGCTTGGTACTACGAGAAGTCTCCTCTGAAACAGAAGCTGCCTAAGATTCTGGCGAGCTTCTGGTTTGTCTTAGCGGCCGGGGTCGTCGGCTATCTGCTGATACGCTCGTTCCAGTAGACGTCGATTCAGATTCGAGGCCTCATTTGCCGAGTCGCGAAGCCGTCGCCACAGTTGTCGTCGTCGCCTTGCAGGTCATGCATCCCAATGGCGCCACAGCAGCAACTCGCATGCGCATCGGCGTCAGCACGCTCGCGGTCCTTCTTGTCTGGCCCGCGTGTAGCTACGGACCCGCGATCGGCGCATTCACAGCCCTCTGCCTGACCAAGTTGTTGTTTCTGGTGCTGGCAGTATCTGCCATGCAGAAGGTGCGCGAGATGACTCCCGCAGAAGTCACCTGAGCAACCTATTGGAAGCCGTCGCCGGCCAGAATCGGTTCGCGGCGAGCACCGATGTTGATGCAGATTGCCAGCGCCATCAACATCGCCAGCGTCGAACTCCCGCCGTAGCTCATCAGCGGCAGCGGCAGACCCGTACTCGGCACAAGCCATCCGCAAACAGCTACATGGAAGAGGCTCTGCGCGCCCAGCCATGTGCCGACGCCGACGCAAACCAACTTGCCGAAGCGTTCGCGGCTACGTGACGCAATCGCGAACAAGCCGAGCACCAGCATCGCCACAAGCGCCAATGCCAACAAGCAACCGAGGAAGCCGGTCTCTTCGCCGACCACGGCGAACAGGTAGTCCTCACTGCGGTAAGGCAGGAAGTCGTAGCGATTCTGCGGCCCCATGCCCAAGCCATGCCCCAGCCAGCCACCGGACCCCATGGCAATCAGGGCCTGCCATGGTTGGAAGCCCTTGTCGCGCAGCACCTCTCTCACTTCGTGCGTGTTGAGGTTGCTGTCATCCCACGACCAGTGTTGGGCCCAGACATCGACTCGCACACGCTGATAGTCGTGCATCAGTTCGAAGTAGGCGAACACCATCACGCCGGAGGCGATCAACAGCAGCAGCAGGATGCTCCGAGCCGACGCACCTGCCACATAACACATCGCCAGCAGCACGGGTCCGAACACCAGCGAACTGCCGAGGTCCGGTTGCTTCAGGATCAACAGCGCTGGCACGCCCGCAACGAGCATCGGCACGATCAGGCCATCGAAGGTCTTCGCGCGGCTCTTGAAGCGCAGCAATGCCGCCAACGCCAACACGACCGCGATCTTCGCAAACTCACTGGGCTGGATTGAGAAGCCGGGGAACACATACCAACGCCTGGCGCCGTTGATGGATGGCGCGAAGTACGGCAGGCCCAGCAACGCCACCACGGCGACGCCATAGAAGAACCACGAACCCCGCAGAATGTGCACGTAGTGCGGCAGTACGATGAAGAATCCGACTCCTAGGCCGACCACGACAAACAGGGACTGGCGCCCCTGTTGCGCGGCGAACAACGCATCGTCACTCGTCGCCGAGCCAATGAACAGCAGACCCATCAGGCACATAGAGGTGATGGTCAGGACAAGCCAGCCATCGACGTTCCGCAACACTTGCAGGCGCCCCTGTGCAACCGGTTCGCATGGGTCGATCATCGCGTCAGGTACCGATCCTTGGCCTGAGGATTCGCTTCCATCTGGCGAATGAAGTCGACGACAAGTTCGCCGGCTGCCTCGTTGCCGTGCTCACCATCCGGCACACGATACACCACGGCACAGAACGCGAGCTGCATGCCGCCTCGACCAGTCCACGGGAAGTAGCCGGCGAACCAAGCGTTGTTGTGGCCTGCGTCGGTAATCTCGGCAGTGCCGGTCTTGGCGTGCACTCCCAGGTCTAGCAACCTTGCGAGCTTCCTAGCGGTTCCGCGCTCAACGCACTCCTTCAAGCCTTGCCTGACAACCGCCAGCGATTCGCCCAAGTCCCCGAGCGGAACCTGCGGACGTGACTCACCAAGGCGCAAGCCAACCGTCGGCAAGATCCCTGTTGCGATGCCAGCGTAGGCCCTCGCGACCAACACCGGGGCCGCTTGCACGCCGTAGCCAATCGTGCGCAGCGGTAACGGACGGTCGATCTCTACGCTCGCCTTTGCAATCGCCAATCCTCTCACTCGGTGCTGCCAACAGGGCGCGAACACATCATCACGACTGGCCGGCATCAAACCAAACCGCTTCAAGGCCCGGTGCACACCGTGCTCTCCGAGACCTAAGCCGATCTGGTAGAAGAACAGGTTGCAGGACTTCGCCAGTGCGGGGACCGGTGCCCGGCCCTCTTCCCAGTGAGTCTCATCGCAGCTAAGCCACCGGGCGCCATACCTGAAAGACCTGTCACACGCCCTGATCTGATCCAAAGTGCGATGCGGGCGCCCGAAGCGTTGGCTCTCCAAATGCTCCAACAGCACAAACGGCTTCACGACCGAGCCGATCGAACCGTTCGACGACCATGAGAAACCCGGCACACGCATGCCATCTTTGCCCATGTCTCTAATCGGCGCACCCGCAACCGCCAACACATCCCCCGTGTGTGCATCGATAACCGCCAACGCAGCCTCTAGGTACTTGAGGTCGCGTTCGTCAGTGTAAAACGCGCGATACCGACCATTTGCGTTGCGCACGGCAACCTCCGCGGCGTTCTGCACATCCAGATCGATCGTGATCTGCACGTCGTCACCCGAACGCACCCGCAGGTGGCTCCACAACAACTGCTCACGCCGGCGACTGTCGTGCTCGACAAAACGCATGCCGAGCACCCCCATCAGGTCCTCGTTGCACAGGCCCTCCATGCCGTTGATGCCACGACGCTCGAACACGTGCATGTCGCGTTGGTAGCGGCGCTCAGCTTCGGCACGCATCTTCTTGAGGGCATGCTCGTTGGCAACGACGTTGGCTGGCACCAACTCGCGCAGCCAGTCGTCATGCATCTCCGACTTCATGTATTGCGACACCCAGGACGGCGGCGCCTTCTTCGGCACGGCCTCTTCGCCTGCGGCAGGCTTCTCCGACGCCCACACCAATCGGTCGTGTGATCGCACCTCGCCTAGAAGGATCCCCAAAGAAGTGTCGCGGCCGCCAAGGCGCTCGCGACGTACAGCTGGCACAACGTCGAGTCCAGGATGCGCAGATCGATCAACTCGCAAGGCCGCCGCCAGTTCAAAAGCCACGTCGTCCGCAAAGTAGCGCCGGATGTCTTCCTTGGCGCTGCCCTTGCGTTTCTTGCCCAGATCATCGATCCAGTACGAGTATTCGTCGGCGAGGCTGGATCGACGCAGGGTTTCGAGCGTCGTGATCAAGCTTGGGCGGACCCTGCTGCGCCCCATGCGCTCCGCGTGCTTGTGTTGCTCGGCAGCGAGCAGGCGATCGAGTTTGCGCAGGTCGTCGAGCCGCGCTTGGAAGCGCCGCAACAACTCGATGCGCGGCATCGGCAACACGTCGCCAATGCCAACATCATCACCCGCCATCGCCGCCTCACGCATCGCAGCAAACGACTCGGCACGCGTCCTGCCTGAGCAGACGGACAGCACCGTCGTCGCATACGTAACCAAGTCCGAAAACTGGCTCTTACTCAGAACGCCGGGCTGCAACGCTCGCACCGGAACGTTGAGCAAGTCTTCGGCTGCGACCCGCGGCCCCAGAACGCCCGGCAAGTACGTGTAGGTCGTACCGGCGCGCGCCTCGATCAAGCTCGCCCAATGCGTTGCGCCATGCACGGCTGCGCCGATCACGTGCCGCAAGCGGAAGCGATGGTAGTAGAGCGACACACGCGTCGTCGGTACGTCCCGCGCCAACACGACGCCGTCCCGATCACGCAGCGAACCGCGCATGCTCGGCACTGAGCGAAACGCCGAACGGTTCTCATAGCTGCGTCGCGCCCACACCTCCTCGTTCTGCACCATCAAGAACCATAGGTGCACCACAACGACGCCGAGCCCGACAAAGAAGACCACCGACAACACCCCGAGACGTGTGCGACTCGATGTCACCTGGTCACCCTGCTTAGCCCATCCGACTCGGTGAAGGCCACGAACGGCGGCAAGTAGCGCAGCACCGACAACAGCGGCGGCACCAGGAGTGCCGACCACATCACCTGCCAACCGTCGAGCATCGAACTGACGCTGGGTTGGTCAAACACACGGCCGCAGAGCCCCGCCAACTTGGGCACCGCGATTGCCAGCAGCGCCGCGGCGACGGCCTGCCACAGCCAACGCTGGGCGACGAACAGCGCACGCAGCGGCAGAAACAGCGCCACCGGGATCCCGATCACCAAGATGTGCACCGGCAAGGATGCTTCGTCAACCAGCGTGCGGCCAATGGCGACTCCGAGCAACAGGAATGGCAGGGACGACCGTTCGGCAAACCACGCCAGATACAGACACGACAACACCGCCATGTCGAGCGCCGGCAAGCCGAGGTCTTGCAGGATGCCAACGAGCAAGAAGCCCTGCGGCACAATCAAGAACCACAACAGCCAACGCTTCATCGCGGCGGCTCCCCGACCAGCACTTCGGCGGAGCGCGGCCCCGCTTCCATCGGCACGGTCACCTTCAACACGTTGAAGCCTTCGACGGCCGGCTCGGCCAAGCCGATCCACAAACCTGCTGGACAGAACTGCCCATTGCTGCCGGTGAACAAGTAGCCACGACCGACGCGCGCCAACTGCTCAAGCGGCACACCGGTCAGCTTGAGCCACGCAACATTGTCTACAGTTCGCTCGACGCGGGCGTGCAGTTCGATCGGAGGCTCGGTGTCGCCATCCGGTAGCAACAACAGGGTCCATGCCTGGCGCGACGCAACGAACGATGTGACCAACCCAGTACCCAGGCATAGCCCGCGTGCGGTTCCAAGAAAGAGGCCGTCTTGCACAACCGCGGCACCATCTGGAACGCTCTCGGTGCAGACCAACAAGTGGCGCCCGTGCGAGGCTCCCGGCAGATCGTAGACAGTTGCCGTCGCGCGGCGCCGGGAGCGCAACACGGACGCTGCGGCAACGACCGGCTGGCGCACATCACCGCTGCGCCAAACCACCACATGGGACAGCGCGCGCGCTTCGACCGCGGGGGTGACGAACATGCCGATGGTCAACGGCGGCTCATCGCCGTCGCCCTCGTAACCCCATCGGCGCGTGCGCCCAACCAACAAGCCTCCCGGCACACGCTGCTTGCCAAACGTAACCGGCAACGTGAAGACACGTTGCTGGGTCTCACGAAGTTGCGCGGCGCGATACGGGTCGTCCCAGAAGTCGACGCGCAACGGCGCCGGGTCGACGACCGCCGCAGGCTTGATGACGAACCGCAATTGCGAGCCATCGCGGTTCAGCAGAGACGCGTAGAGGCGCGGCGCGTCGCGGTGGTTGCACAGCATCACGCGGGCCGGATCGTCGTAGGTGTCATCGATCGCACGGCCAACGCCAGGCTTCAGCAAGAACCCGAGCAGGGCTCCGCCCTTGGTGACGATCTCCCGGCAACCAGCCAATTCGGCGTAGGTGTGGTCAAGCAACAACTCACTCGGCTGGCCGGCACCGCCACGACGACCGACCGACAACACGCCGCACAACAGCTTGTCGTCCCCCGCCTTCATGCTGATCCCGGCACCGGCAAAATCGTGCTGCCGCACCCGTGCGGTCAGTAGGTCCCCGAGTTCGCGGATACGCCCCAGTGCACTGCGATCGGCCGCGGAGGCGGGCTCACCAAACCACGCGGAAGCGACACGAGGCACGAGGCAGGCGGACCCGACCATCCAGCGCTCAATTGGCGCAAACACCCTCGGCAAGGTCAACCACACCAATGCAAACAACAGCATCGCGTAGAGACCAACCGGGAACGCTGCCGACTTCTTCGTCATTCGAAGAACGAGCCCCCACTGCAATGATCCAACCCAGTACCACGAGCGATGCACCGCAGCATCGCTCCCCACCGCCCATACCCAGGGCCCTACTACCCGAGATCTTCGCCGCCCTCGAGGAACTGCATATAGAGTTCGAGGTTCTCAAGGAAGATGCCGGTGCCGCGCGCGACGGCT
Organism: Planctomycetota bacterium; assembly: GCA_029936315.1. Lineage (GTDB taxonomy): Bacteria > Planctomycetota > UBA1135 > UBA1135 > UBA2386. Next base: position 28,891 of record JAPYTD010000018.1, read on the forward strand.
TCCAGTGGGCGCTCGGCCACACGCACATCGAGTTCGGTCTCACGAGAGATCAGCTCGGGCAATCCTCGCAACAGCGAGCCACCGCCACACAACGTGATGCCGGATTCCATCAAGTCAGACGCCAGTTCTGGCGGCGTGCGCTCGAGCACGTTCTTGATCGTCCCGATGATCTTGCGCACCGGCTCTTGCAGCGCTTCGCGCACATCATCTGAAGAGATGATCGCGCGGCGCGGCAGGTTGACGAGCGAGTCGCGCCCGCGAACCTCGACCTGGATTTCCTCTTCGAGGGCAATGCAGCTGCCGGCAGCGATCTTCAGGCGCTCAGCTGTGATCTCACCGATCAGCAAGTTGTACTTCGCGCGGATGTACTGGGTGATCGAATCGTTGAAGTCGTCTCCGGCGACTCGCAGACACTCCGCCATGACGACGTTGGCCAACGAGATGACGGCGACCTCGCACGTGCCACCACCGATGTCGACAATCATCGTGCCACGCGGTTCGTGCACGTGTAGGCCGGCACCAATCGCCGCCGCCGTCGGTTCATCGACGAGGAAGACCCGACGGGCCCCGGCCCGTTCGGCACTGCCAATGACAGCGCGCTTCTCGACCATCGTGATACCCCACGGCACCGCGATGACGAGCCGTGGCTTGACGAGACGTTTGCCACCGCAGGCCTTGCTCATGAAGTAGCGCAGCATCTTCTCGGTGATCTCGAAGTCGGCAATGACGCCGCTCTTCATTGGGCGCACGGCCAGGAACCCTGGCGGTGTGCGACCGAGATACTCAAGGGCCGCGTCCCCGACAGCCATGCCATCGAGCAACACCTCTGTCGTTCCCTTGCGAACAGCAACGACCGAAGGCTCGTCGAGGACGATGCCTTTGTCGCGCACGAAAACCAGCGTGTTCGCGGTTCCTAAGTCGATTCCCAGATCGACCGAGAAGCCACGCATCAGCCACTCGAACGGTTTCAACATGTGATGACCTTGCGGCTACTCACGCTCGCTTTCGATGTTGACGACATCGAGACCTGAGCGGCGCAAGTAGACCTTGACCTTGCAGACACAGACACCGAGACCAAGCGGTGCGACAAGGAAGGTAGCATTCCACGCTCCGGTCGCAACGTATTCTTGGTCCCAGTTGCGTCGAGGCAAAATCAAAACAACCCGAGCCGCGTCATGACGCGAATCGGGTCCCTTCGATTGCTTCCCCGGCTAGCTACTTCAGCAGCGACTGAAGCGGGGAAATGTTGTCGTTACGGCTAGCGCCGCGGTGTCACCTGAACTAGATCGTGTAGATCTGGTTCGCCAGCACCACACAGGTGATTGCTGCAGCGAGCAGGAAGAACGCGCCGAGCACGACACCCTCATCGATGCCCATGCCGGGCTTGCTGACAACTTCGACGTCCGCCACCGGGGCGGCCGGCGCTTTTTTCTTACGGGCCATGATTAGCTCCTTGGAATACGGGGTAGTTGGCGATCATCGTGGCCCGGCGCACCGGGCCCCTTCAATCGACCAATGGGGCTTACGGCTTCGTCGAGGCCTTGTCGCCAGTGCGGATGATGACCTCGCCCCTCGTGAAGCGAAGCGTGCAGAGAACCGCGTTGGCGCTCGGCTCATACTTGGTGGCGATGGCGTCACACTTGTAGCCGTTGTCATCGTAGATGGCGAAGGCGAACGGCATGCGGTTGATCACCGACTGGATGTCAACGTTACCGGGGTTCTCACCGACGGCGATCGTGCAGAGACGACCCGAAGCGTTGGTGACGGTGCCGGCGAGCGACGGGGCGGCCATCGAGCGGATGAAGCCGTTGGCTTCGGCCGCGGCGATCAGCAGCCTGTTCTCGCTGTTGTCACGGTCGAGCGAGGCGATCTTCAGATCCTTCTCGTCGATCGTGCCGTTGAGCGATGCGATCGTGTTCTTGAGATCGCGGTTCTCGCCGGTGGCGTCGTCACGGGCACGCACGGCCTCGTCCCTGGACGCGATCGCAGCAATCGAGCTGTTGTAGGCATCTTGCGAAGCCTTGTAGGCGGCCTTCGCGTCGGTGTTGGCAGCTTCTTGTAGCGCAACAGCCTTCTTGAGTTCTGCAGCTTGGTCGCTGGTAACTTGGCTCAGACGCTTGTTGTCGTCTTGCTCACGAGCGATCTGGAGCTTGGCTGCCGTCAGCTCTGTGCTGCTGGTAGTGCTAGCAACCTCGAACTTCGTGCGCTCTGTTTCAAGTTGGCTGATCGTGTTCCGCGCCTTGTCAGCGTCATCCTTGCGACCATCCTGCTCCTGGGCCAGGAGCTCTTTGTAATTGTGTTGGTTCTGGAGCAGCTGCCCACCGAGAACGGCGAAACCAGCGGCGAGGACCAGATTGAGAACGATGAATACGCGACCGATGGGACTCATGATGACCAGGTGGCTCCTAGCTTGCTGCGCGACCGTAGGGAGAGATCAGCACGCAGGTCGGTAACCAGAGGGGTTGAAAAGACGCCAAACAGAAAGGCAAAACGATGGCCGTTCGGAACCCCCCGAATGGTCGGACGACCGAACAGGAGAGATCCACATCCCAGAGCGAGAGGGGCCTTGGGGGCTGCGGCATCCTAACTCCATGTCCGGCACCGTCAAGAACCACCTGAGTCAGCTCCGGACTGTCCAGAACTGGCTGCGGCGGGGAGCGCCTTACTAGCTGCTCGAATTCTAACCCACCGCCAGACGCTGTGCGCCGCTCCGAGCGCCACCAACAGGCCCAGGAACGCGCCGCAAGTCCGACGCAGCCATGCCATTGGCGGAATCGCACCGGTCGCACGATCGATCGAAACCTGCAGAATTCTCGCTTGTGACTGGGGAGCCGGGGCAATCTCGAGCCCGGCGAGCACCTGCCCGTCCTGCCCCACCGCCACCGAATGGCCGTCGAGGGTGCAGCGAACAATTGGCACAGAGTTTTCGAGTGCCCGAACCACGGTCATGGCGACCAGTTGGGTCAGCTCGGCCCCGCCGCGATACCACGCCTCATTGGAGAGCACGACCAGGAACTCGGCCCCGCTGGCAACTTGCGCGGCTGCTGGCTCGGGGAAGGCGTTGTCGTAGCAGAGCATGGCGCCGAACGGCACACCCGCGGAGGTTTGCATCGGCGCCCGAGGCGTGCCTGGCCGGCAATTGGCCGGTGTTCCCAGGGCCCTCTGAAAGGCCATACGGATGGAGTCAGCCCATGACTCTGGCAACCAACTGACAAACGGCAGGAACTCGCCGCCGGGCACCAGACGCTGCTTGCCCTGATACTGAAGCACGCGGCCACGCTGCAACTCGACCAGCAACGCTCCCGGCGAAACGACGTCGCCAACCTTCACGCTGGCCCCAAGCACCAGGCGTGTAGACGACTCCGGAAAGGTGCCCGACATCAACGCAGCCCGGCCGTCTTCGATATCCGAGGCCAAGAACGGTGCGTCAAGCAGGCTGCTCTCGGGCCAAAGAATGAGGTCAGGATGGGAGCCCCCCTCCAGGATCTCAATCGTCGGCGCAACCAAGCGCTCAGCGACGAGCCGCTCGTACACCTTCCACCAGTTTTCACCAGCATCCCAAATCTCGGTAGGGTGATAACCTGGCTCGATGAGCGCGACACGGACCGACCGGGCCTCGGTCGGCGCGACCGATGCCCCGAGAAGATGGCCTGTGACCACCGCCAGCCCGGCCAGCCCAAGCGCGCCCCAAAAACGGGCCAGCGATGGGCGCCAAGCGGGAGCTGCCACGCGCCAACTAGAAAATAACTCGAACCCAGTCGCAGCGACCAGGCCGAGCAACGCGTTCATCAACGGCTCGCCACCGACCGTCACGATGCGCATCAAGGACGGCCACTGCCACAACGCGTGGCACGGCTGGCCATGCGGATAGTGGATCTCGGGCATCATTGCGCGCAGCCAAAACGTCCCGCCGACAGCGATTGCGAATGCCAAGGTTCGCATGCGCTTCGGCGCCGCGCGTACAGCGGCAGTGCCGAGCAAGAAGTAGAGTCCGCCAACCAACACGATGGCCAGGTACGCGGGCAACATGACGTGGCGCACCGACCACGAGAACCACGCCATGTAGACACAGCCAAAGATGTAGCTGCTCCTCAGGGCGCGCTGGTTCGACACGGCAATCGAAAACCAAACCGCCAATCCCGGCAGGACCAGCCACTCGGCCATTGGCACGACCGCCGGCGGCGCCGCCAAGCCTAGTAGCAAGCCACCAAGTGCCGCTGCGATGCCGCGGGAGAACTTCACGGCAGCTCAATCCCCCGCGAACCGCCTGCGAGTTCGATGGTGGTGCATGCATCACGCTTCGCGCCACTCGGAATCAACGCATAGCACGAACCCAGCAAAAGGCTAAACGGGTCACCACTCGGCGAAGGCTTGGCAAGCTGCGCCGTCAAGTTGCCGGCAGCGTCCGGAACCAACTGGGCTGGCACGGCCTGCAATCGCCGGTTGGGTTTCCAAGTGCTATCCCCGAGTGGCACGCGCGCACCCCACTCGCCGGCATCCCCACCAAGCCAACGCTGCAACGCCGGCCGAACCAGCAAATCAAACACCGTGAACGTCGATGCCGGGTTGCCGGGTAAGCCGAACACGTACTGCTTGTGACCAAGGTCTTCGCGCAACCCGAAGTAGGTCGGCTTGCCCGGTTTCAACTTGATGCCATGGAAATCGGTTTGCACGCCGAGTTCTTCGAGCGTCTCGAGCACGAGATCGTGTGTGCCCTTGCTGATGCCTCCGATCGTCAAGACAACGTCGGCATCGGCGAGTGCCGTCTTAAGCATCTCGCTCAGGCCAACGCGTTCGTCGGGAGCAATGCCGAGCCGCGTCGCCACGCCGCCACATTCGTGCACCTGAGCCGCCAGCGCCCATGAGTTGCTCTCGCGGACTTGGTGCGGCGCCGGCGTCTGCTCGACCGGCACGACTTCATCGCCGGTTGCAACAATGGCCACCTTGGGCCGCCGACGCACTTCGACCTGATGATGGCCGAGCACTGCAAGCACGCCGATCTCCGCAGCGCGCAGCCGACGACCCGCGGCCAAGACCGTCGTGCCCGCCTGGCGTTCGCTGCCGCGGCGACGGATATTGCTGTCACTCGCGAGGGCGCTGTTGATCGTGACCACATCGCCGTCGTAACCACTCGTTGCTTCGACCGGCACTACAGTGCTCGCACCTTCGGGCACAACCGCTCCCGTCATGATGCGAATCGCCTTGTTCGTAGCAAGCAGGGCATCAAAAGGCCGGCCAGCCAGGCTCTCGCCCACTACCTCGAACTGGGCCCCTGCGAGCACGCCACCCTTGCCGACGGCAATCGCGAAGCCATCCATCGCCGATCGATCCGTCGCCGGCCATGGGCCATCCGCACAGACCTCTGTAGCGAGCGTACGACCGCTCGCTGCCAGCAGCGCCACGCGTTCGAGACCAGAATCCGGCTGCACGTGCGCCAACACTCGGGCGCGGGCTTCAAACAACTCAAGGGGCTCCACCATATCAGGCAGAACCTTCGCGTCTCTCCTGCCTAAGTGCAACCTCAACCAAACTGCGTTCCGGATAGGAACGCCGGGCGAGGCAGATCCCGACCGTCTGTGTTGACCAACTCGATCCGATGACGTGGTAACCACCTACGAATCTCCGAACATGCCTACGACGAGGGAACGTAGTTCCTCCGGCTCGAACGGCTTGCGCAGGTAGTGCTCAACGCCGAGTTTGGTCATGCGATCGAGGCGCTTCTGATTGCCTTCCGTCGTGACGAGGGCGATCTTGACGCCCGCGAGATTGGCATTCTTGGCCATCTCCTCGACGAACTCCCGTTAGGGCGATTACCGAGTGCCCAGGAACTCTTGACTGGACCGCGATCTAAGCGCGGCGCCGCAGAGCTTGTAGAGCAGCCTGCTTGCGACGTTCGCATCCCACTCATCCTCGCCCGGCGCGACCTCGACGAGGTCGAACCCCACGATGCGACGGCCACTTGCCGCGAGACGCGCAAGCAAGTGTGCGACCTCCGCAAACGAAAAGCCTCCTGGCACCGGCGTGCCAGTATTTGGACACAGACTCGGGTCGAGCCCATCGATGTCAAAGCTGATCCAAACGTGATCAGGCAAAACACCAATGACTTCGGCAACCAAATAGTCAAACGGCACCCCAGAAAAGCGCCGCGCATTCCAGTCGGCGTCGAAGTGGGTCACCACCCGACCGTCATGCCGGTGGATCGTCTGCAACTCTCCTTCGCTGTAGTCGCGAACCCCGACCTGCACGAGACGCTGCACACCGGGGCACTGCTCGAGCACGTTGTGCATGATCGAAGCGTGGCTCCACTCGAAGCCCTCGTAGGCGATCCGCAGATCGGCGTGAGCGTCGATGTGCAGGATACCGAGCGGCTGTTGCTCGGCCGCAGCAGCAATCGCCGCGAACGGAATCGAGTGGTCGCCACCGATCACGCCGACGATGCGGTCCTCATCGAGCAAGGGCGCAATCGTCTGGCGCAAGGATGCATTGACGAGTGCCCCAGCCGCGTCAACGGTGCAAACGTTCGCCTCGATCGCCGCCGGGTCGCCGCCTTCGGAGACCGCGACAACTGCTTCCCGTGCCGGGCCGTGGGCAGCAAGGATTGCCGGATCCGCAGGTAGCAGGTGGATGCCCGCCTCGTAGATGCGGCCGAAGTGCCAATCGTAGAGGTCGACCTGATGGCTCGCGGCAAGGATCGCCTCCGGTCCATTCTCGGCACCGCCGCCGTAGGAAACCGTCGCCGCGAACGGCACGGGCACCAACACGATCTTCGCGTCCTCACGCGAGGTGTTCAGACCAAAGATGCCGCTGCCTTTCGACGCGGCTGCGTCAGGATCAAACGCCTTCATGCCTGCCGTTATCCAGGAACCGCGGCGCAGCGAAAGACTGAGCTGGCAAAAGCTTGCGAGGATTGTGGCCCCGATTGCCATCCTGGCAGGCCCAGCTGCGATCGTGGGCGGTCCAGGCGCAAGGCTCGCGGTGCGCCCGGGCGCACGCAGCGGAAAAAAAAGGCTCCCTGGCTGGGGGTTGTTCGAAGATGACTATCAGGAGGAAGAAGGCACACGAACGGTAGGGAAAGAATCCAGCCAGGGAGCCCACCTCGTCTCGTTTACGGGTCCATGCCACCCGCACTGACATCTACTCATATTCCTGGCCGAAGTTACAGCCCCCCCCAAGGAGTTTTTGGGCCCCCACCGGAAGACGACGACACCAAGAACCCCCGAAAACGCCCTTGAGTCCCGCCTCTTGATCTGCTTTATCTCTCCGCCTGAAAGGGTTTGGCAGGATAGCTCAGTTGGTTAGAGCGAAGGCTTCATAAGCCTTAGGTCGCCGGTTCAAGTCCGGCTCCTGCTACCACCGCCTTCCTGGCCCCTCGCCGAAACCTACATCTGCCGAGTGCTCACGGCCTGCTGGCGGTCCGAACGCCCAGAGATTTCGCAATCGATCCGCGTTCCGAAGCCCCGCAGTCTAGCGATCGACGAGCGTCAAGAACTCGGAACGCGTGCGCTCGTCGCTGCGGAACAAGCCACGCAAGCACGACGTAACCGTGCTGCTGTTCTGCTTCTCAACCCCGCGCATCATCATGCATAAGTGCGAGGCCTCGATGATGACCCCAACACCCCGTGGCTTCAGCACATCCTCTAGCGCCTGGGCGATCTGCATCGTCAAACGCTCCTGCACCTGCAACCTTCGCGCATAGATATCGACGACCCGCGCAACCTTCGACAATCCGACGATCTTGTCCGAAGGGATGTAGGCGACGTGGACCTTGCCAAAGAACGGCGCGAGGTGGTGTTCGCACAGCGAGTAGAGCTCGATGTTCTTGACCAGAACCATCTCATCGGTCTCGGCTTCAAACAGACCATCGCCGATCACCTGCTCGGGGTTCTGTCCGTAGCCGTCGGTGTAGAACCGGAACGCCTTCTCGACGCGCCTGGGTGTGTCGCGCAAACCCTCGCGCTCGGGCTCCGGATCCAAATCCCGCAACATGCGCGCAACGCTCTGCTGGAACTCGCTCGCATCTGGATGCTCGGTCGAGTCACTCATTCGATCGTCTCACGCAGCAGTTCTTCGACCGTCGTCGAGCCATCAAACACGGCCGTCAAACCGTTCTCACGCAGCGTCTTCAAGCCAGCTTCGACGGCAGCCTCCTGTACCTTGGTCGTGCTCGCGCCATCGAGGATCATCTCGCGGATGCGGTCATCGACTTCGAGGATCTCGGTGATGGCCATGCGGCCGCGGTAACCGGTGAAGTTGCAGGTGGAGCAGCCCTTGCCATAGGCAAACTTGCTACCGACGACCTGATCGGCCGTCAAAGCCAACCGCCGCAAGACGTCATCGGCAGGCTCATAGAATACCTTGCACTCCTTGCAGATGCGCCGCACCAGGCGTTGGGCCAAGATGCCCTGTACGGTCGCGGTCAGCAAGAACGGCTCGATGCCGATGTCGATCAGGCGCGTGATCGCCGACGCTGCATCATTCGTGTGCAAGGTCGAGAACACCAGGTGCCCGGTAAGACTCGCTTCGATCGCGGTCTGCGCCGTCTCTTGGTCGCGGATTTCGCCAACCAGGATCACATCCGGGTCCTGACGTAGGATCGTGCGCAACACCCCGGAGTAGGTAACCCCGATGTCTTCGTTGACCGGCACCTGGATGATGCCTTCGAGGTCATATTCGACGGGGTCTTCGACGGTGATGACCTTGGTGTCTTCGCGGTTGGCTTCGTTGAGCACCGCATACAGTGTGGTCGTCTTGCCTGAACCCGTCGGGCCGGTAACCAACACGATGCCGTGCGGCAGCTGGGCGAAGTCACGCAATTTGTCGCGCACCGCCGGCGCCAGCCCGAGGTTTTCAAGGCTCAGTGCGACGTTGCTGCGGTCGAGGATCCGCATCACGGTCGACTCGCCAAACATCGTCGGCAACGTCGAGATACGCAGGTCAACCGAACGGCCGCCGACGGTCAACTCAATGCGGCCATCCTGCGGCAAGCGCGTCTCAGCGATGTCGAGGTCAGCCATGACCTTGATGCGCGCAATCAGTGCTTCCGCAAGGTGCGGTGGCGGCGCTTCGAGTTCGAACAGCGAACCATCGACTCGGTAGCGGATTTTGAAGTCGTGTTCGAACGGCTCCAGGTGGATGTCAGACGCGCGGTCGCGAATCGCCTGGTAGAAGATGTAGTTGAGCAGCTTGACGACCGGAGCCGCAGCAGCCATCGCCGCCTTGTCTTCGAGGTCGATCTGGCCACCGACCTGCGAGAGCTCGCTGACGAGCTCCTGCATGCGCATCTTGCTGTCGCCGGCCTCTTCTTGGTAGTGCTTGTCGAGGCCGGCTTCGATCTGCTTGCCGTCGGCAATGACGCCGGCGATCTCACAACCCGTTGTGAAGGTCAGGTCCTGCAACATCGGCACGTTGGCCGGGTCCGCCAACGCTACTGTGAGCGTGCTGCCTTCGAGCCGCACCGGCACGATGCCGAACGCGCGAGCCGTCGCGAGGTCGACCTTGGCCAACGCTTCTGGTGTCGGTGGTTCCGCCTCGAGGTCATGGTGCGCAAGCCCAGCCTGGCTAGCCAACGCGCGCGCCACGTCGGTGATCTCGACACACTTCATGTCGACGAGCACTTCGCCGATGCGGCCGCCGCGGTCGCGCTGGATTTGCAGCGCTTCCTGGACCATGCCCTCGTGAATCAGGCCCTGCTCCTTGAGGATCTGGCCAAGTAGTCGACGCGGTGCCATGCCTTACTCCGCGGCTCCCCCGCCCATGCGAAGCCGGAGCGCCTTTTCGTCAAAGGCGCGTTCGAGCGCCGTTTCCTGATCAATGCGGCCCTCCCGGTAGAGATCGAGAAGGGAATCGTCCATCAGTTGCATGCCCTGACGGCGGCTGGTCTGGATGACCGAACCGATCTTGAACGTCTCGCACTTACGGATGTGGTTCTCGACCGCCGGGTTGGCCAGCATGACTTCGAACGCCGCGGCGCGACCGCCATCGGGGGTCGGCACCAGGATCTGCGAAACCACCGCAACCAGCGATTGCGCCAATTGGGCGCGAATCTGCTCCTGCTGTTCCTTTGGGTATTGGTCGATGATGCGATCGACGGTGCGCGAGGCACCGGTTGTGTGCAACGTGCCAAAGACCAGGTGGCCGGTTTCGGCCGCGGTGATCGCTGCCGAGGTCGTCTCAAGGTCCCGCATCTCGCCGAGCAAGATCACATCCGGGTCCTGACGCAGGGCGCGACGCATTGCTTCGGCAAACGAGGTCACGTCGGTGCCGACCTCGCGTTGCGTAATCATCGACTGGTTGTGCGTGTGGTAGTACTCGACCGGGTCCTCGATCGTGATGATGTGCACTTCACGGTTCCGGTTGATCCAGTCGATCATCGTCGCCAGCGTCGTCGTCTTGCCGGATCCGGTCGGGCCCGTGACCAAAACCAGGCCGCGATGCAGGTTGAGCAGGTTCTGCACGGACTCTGGCAGGCCAATCTGTTCGAACGTCAGCAGCTTCTGCGGGATCTGGCGCATGACGACGCCGCGCGTACCCTTCTGCGTCAGGATGCTGACCCGGAAGCGACACTTGTCGCCGTGCGCCAAGCCAAAGTCGGTCGAGCCGGTTTCTGTCAGCTCGTCCCAGTTTCGTTTCGGGGCCAACTCGCGCGCCAGTCGCTCGGTGTCCTCGGGTGTCAGCGGCGCATCACCCAACTCGACCAGCCCGCCACCAACCCGCAATACGGGTCGCCGGCCAACGGAAATGTGCAAGTCGGAGGCCCCCTGTTCGAAGGCGGCGTTCATCAAAGCGTTGGTATCCATCGTTGTTTGCCTGAATGAAATGTGGTCGGACTTGGCGTATCGCTGGTGCGGCCTCGGGCGCTAGACCGAGGCGACGACGCGCAGGAGTTCGGGAATCGTGGTGCTGCCTTCGAGAACCTTGCGAACGCCATCCTGCAAAAGCGTCGACATGCCACCCGATTGCCACGCGTACTCACGCAGCCGCACCATCGCTTCGCCGCGGAAGGTCATCTCGCGAAGGGTGTTGTCCATTTGCAGCAATTCGTAGATACCCAGTCGCCCGCGGTAGCCAGTCTGGCCGCATTCATCACAACCCTCGGCGCGGTAGATCGGCGTATCGCCAACGCTGCCCGGATCGATGCCGATGCTGCGCAGTTCGGCATGCGATGGCTCGTACGGCTGGCGACAACTCTTGCACACAACCCGCAGCAGACGTTGCGCCAGTATCGCCTGCACCGATGCCGACACCAAGAATGGTTTGACGCCCATGTCGCACAGACGGGTGATGGCCGAAGCCGAGTCATTGGTATGCAGCGTCGAAAACACCAGGTGACCAGTCAGCGCCGCCTGCACGGCAATCTCGGCCGTCTCCTTGTCGCGAATCTCACCGACCAGGATCACGTTTGGTGCCTGACGCAGCATCGCCCGCAGGATGCGTGCGAACGACAAGCCGATACGCGACCGCACCTGGCATTGGTTGATCCCGGCGATGTTGAACTCGACCGGATCTTCCGCCGTGATGATCTTGACATCCGAGCGGTTGAGCTCCTTGAGCGCCGCATACAGCGTCGTCGTCTTGCCCGAACCGGTCGGCCCGGTCACTAGCACGATGCCGTTGGGCCGCGCAATGATATTGGCGAAGCGCTCACGATCCCGGCCTTCGAAGCCAAGCTTCTCAAGACTCATCAAGCCGCGCTCCTTGTCGAGCAGGCGCATGACAATCGTCTCGCCGTGGCTGGCCGGAAGCACCGATGTCCGGATGTCGATATCGCGCGCGCCGCCGTTGGGATCGTTCGCACGGAAGCTGATGCGGCCATCTTGAGGCTTGCGTTTCTCGGCGATATCGAGGCCCGCCATGATCTTGAGACGCGACGTCAACGGTGCCAGCAACGCCGCTTCAAGCGATGCGACCTCGGTCAGCACCCCATCGATGCGATAGCGGATGCGCACGCGCTGCTGAAACGGCTCGACGTGGATGTCACTCGCGCGGCGATGCAACGCCTCCTCAATGGTCTTGGCGACCAGGCGAATGATCGGCGCGTCGTCGTCGCTATCGGTGCCGCTGGCACCGCGACCGCCACTCCCGCCAGCTGGTTGCGCACCGCTCTTGCCGGTCTGCTTGCGGATCGCTTCCTTGAGCGCCTGCGGTGGCATGATCGCGCACTGCACCGTGCAGCCAGCCAGGAACGACAGGTTGTCAGCAACGAAGGTCTTGAACGGATCGTCAATCGCCACCCACAGCTCGCCATCCTTCAAGAGCACGGGCAGTGCCTCGTTTTGCTCGATCTGGTCGGCAGAGACCTTTTCAAGCGCCTCGGGCTGCGGGTTGAACTTCGCCGGGTCGACGAACTTCATGCCGTGCGCCTTGGCCAGGGCACGCCACACAGTGGTCTCGTCGGCGAGATTCAGTGAGACGATCGTACGCTCAAGTGGCGCACCACGGCTCTGTGCCGCGGCTTCCGCCTTGGCGAGTCGTGCATCGTCCAGAACATTGGCCTCCAAAAGGAGGCGCCGGAAGGTCTCGGAGCTCAACGGCGGGGCAAAGGAAGCGGGTGAGGGGGTCTTCCAGTTATGGGGCATCGCGCGGCCTGAGGGAAGACCCAAGGGAAGACCCAGACGCGAAAGCTGGCACACGACCACCAAAAACCGGCCCTGTTCAGCCTGCGGGCAGCGGCCAATCGGGCCGGATGCGGTGCGTGCCTGCAGTTCTGGGCGGCGCCGGCTGTCCCTCGTGGGGTCCTCGCCCTACTCTCGCCCGTTCTATGAAAGCTGCGATTGCCGACGGTCACGTTGTGACCCTTCACTACCGCCTGACGCTCGACGACGGTTCGATTGCCGACGAGTCCTTCGGCGGCGAGCCCCTCGTCTACATGCAGGGCTCGCACAACATCGTGCCGGGCCTTGAACGCCAGCTTGTGGGCAAGGAAGTTGGCGCCAAGTGTGACGTCAAGGTGCCGGCGGCCGAAGGCTACGGCGACTACGATCCGACGCTCGATCAGACCGTGCCGCGCTCGGCGTTTCCTGCGGATGCGCAGCTGGCGGTCGGCATCGCGTTCCAGGCGCAGGACCAGAATGGCCAGCCGGTCACCCTGTGGATCCGCAACATGTCCGGCGATGAGATCACGGTTTCGCCCAACCACCCGATGGCCGGGCAGACGCTGAACTTTTCGATCGAAGTGCTCGAGATTCGCGATGCAACGGCGCAGGAGAAGCAACACGGCCACGCACACGGCCCGGGTGGACACAATCACTAGGTCGCTGCTACTACTGTTGGTTGCACTGTGCGGCGCGACCGCCGATACGGCTGGCCAAAGTGCCCAGCCCAACATCCTGTTCTGCATTGCGGACGACTGGGGTTGGCCACACGCATCGGCCTATGGAGACCCCGTCGTCGCAACGCCAGCATTTGATCGCGTCGCGCGCGAAGGTGTGCTGTTCGAGCACTGCTACGTTTCGAGCCCGTCGTGCACGCCATCGCGCAACGCAATCCTTACCGGGCAGTACCACTGGCGACTGGGCGCTGGCGCCAACCTGTGGTCCTCACTCGACAAGAACATCCCGGTCTACCCGTTGTTGCTCGAAGCGAACGGCTACTTCGTCGGCCATTGGCGCAAGAGCTGGGGTCCGGGGCGCGTCAAGGTTGGCGGCTACACGGACTCGCATCCGGCCGGCGACAACTACCCAAAGGGCTTTGCACAGTTCTTGCAGGCACGCGAGAAGGCCTCCGCCAAAACACGCCAACCGTTCTGCTTCTGGCTCGGCGCGTTTGATCCGCACCGCGGCTACAAAGCGGGCAGTGGCAAGCAGTCCGGCATGGATATCGACAAGGTGCCGGTGCCCGGGTTCTGGCCCAACGTCGAGGCGATCCGCAGCGACATCGCCGACTACTACTTCGAAGTGCAGAGATTCGATCAGGACGTTGGCAATGCGTTGCAGCTGCTCGAAGCCTCCGGCGAACTCGACAATACGATCGTCGTCGTCACCGGCGACCATGGCATGCCATTCCCCCGCTGCAAGAGCAACTGTTACGACATGGGTGTGCGTGTGCCGCTGGCGATTCGCTGGGGCAAGAACATCCAAGCGGGCCTGCGCATCCGCGATTTCGTCTCGCTCATCGACCTGGCGCCAACGTTCTTGGCGGCGGCGAGCGTAGCGGCCCCGAAGCAGATCAACGGTCGTTCGCTACTGCCGATCCTGGCGAGCTCGCAGGTCGACGGCCTGGTCGAACCATCTCGCGACCATGTCATCTACGGCAAGGAACGCCACGTGCCATGTCGCCCGGATCACTCCGGCTATCCGACGCGTGGCATCCGCACCGAACGCTGGGCCTACCTGCGCAATTTCGAGCCGAGTCGATGGCCGGTCGGCGATCCGCCGCTATATGGCGATACGGATCCCGCGGGCAGCATCGGCAAAGGCACGACCAAGGGCTACCTACTAACAAACATGCATGATGCCGAGGTGGAGCGCTCGTATCAGCTGTGCTTCGCACGCAGGCCGGCAGAAGAGCTCTATGACATGCATGCAGATCCCGACCAACTCCACAATCTGGCGGGCATGGCCGAGCACGCGCCGATACTCAAGAAGCTGTGGCAACAGCTACGCAGCGAGTTGGCCGCTTCACACGACCCACGCATCGTCGGCGGTGCAGAGCAGTTCGACCGCTTTCCCTACTACGGTGGCAGCGCTTGGCGTCCGAAACGGAACAAGCCGGAACAGAAGAAGAAGCAGTAGCTGCTACTACTTCTTCTTAGCGCCCTTCTTTTGGGCCGGCAGTTTCGCCGCGAACTTGGCCGGGTCCTTCTGGAACTTGGCCTTGCACTTCGCACAGCAGAACGCGACGCGGCGACCTTCGTGATCGACGAACTGCGCAGCGTCGACCGCTTCGTCCGTTACCGGACACTTGTCGTTGACCGGCTTGTCACGCACCGCGCGCTCAGCGATCTCTTTCTTCGCGGCGGCCAGACGTTCTTCGACGTAGTCGCCGAGATCAACCTCGACGCGTTCGAAGTGAGCTCTGATGGCTTTGACGCCAGCCTTGCTGATCTTGGTCTGCCACGCGTACAGCTTGTGCAGCTTGGGTAGGCTGGCGACGATCGCAAGCCCGTCATCGCTAAGCCCGGTGCCATACGCGTTGAGGTACTCGAGCTGTTTGAGCGGCACAAACGCGCTGTAGCCCTTGTCGCCGAGTTTCGTGTTGGCCACGTTTAGGCGACGTAGCTGCGTCAGCGCGCCGACGTGCTTGGCGCCCGCGTCGGTCATTGCCGTGCGGCTTGCGTTGAGCCAGACCAGCACCGGCGCCAATGGTCGCAACATCGCGATCTCGTTGTCGGTGACCTTGTCGCGAAGCAACGACATGTTGACTTCGACGGCATTCGTATCGGCGGCAACCTGTTGCACGACAATGCCCTTCTCGCGCAGGGCGGCGATCGCAGCCGCGATGGCTTTCTGTTGGTCCCCGCTGACATCAGGCAGGTCAAACGTGATCTTCGGCAACACCTGCGCCGCCAATTCGTCGGCGATCCACTTGTCGCCGGCTTGGGGCCAGTCCGCGCCTTCGGCAATCCACTTGGTGAATAGCGCCTGCTGGTCCTTGGTCAGTGGCTCGCCCTTGGCCGGCATGATGTCTTCATCGTCGGCCGGCAGTGCAATGCGAGCGATCAACTCACTCTCATCAGGCTTGCCCGGGATGACCGTCCACAGATCTCGGTCCTCCTCGAGGAACGCGAAGGCGCGCGCATCGAGCCGTAGGTCCCCCTCCTGCTCCTCAGGCCCATGGCATTCGATGCAACGAGCGACCAGCAGGGGTGCGATCTGCTTCTGGAAGTCGATCTTCGCTTGGGCAGCGAGAGGTACTAGTGACAGGAACAACGGGACGACGATTCGCATATGACCGCAATCATCGCCAGTTCGCCGGTTATCGCAAGCCTGCAGGCTACTTCCGACGTCCCCCACGCACATCGTGGCCGGCCAACGCCATCGTGTCTTCCAGGTGATTGAGCACCGAACGCACCCAGTCGCGCTTGTCCGCATACGTGCCATGGAAGAACGAGCGCTTGAAGCCGTAGATCAGGATGTCCTTCAGCGCACGCGCGTCCAGCCCAAACGTATCGACAGCCTTTTGCACTTCGTCGGTAACTGTCGTGCGGGAGACCAGGCGGTTGTCGGTGCACAAGGAGACGCTGCAGCGCGCTTCGCGCATCTTTCTGAACGGGTGCTTGCGTAGATCCTTGCGCAACTCAGGAATCGTCTGCTGATTGCTGGTCAGGCAGACTTCCAGCGTGATGCGACGCTCGGCGACGTAGCGAACCAGGTTGTCGATGTAGGCACCCTTGTTGGTGATCGATTTGTCACGAATGTGGCGGGCGCTGAACATCCAAGTGCCATGGCCGATGCGGTCCGCGTGGCAATCCGTGATCGCCTGGAAGATCGACTCGGGCCCGTAGTCCTCGCCGGCGTGCACGGTCTTGCCGAGAAAGTGCTCGTGCGCCAATTGGTACGCCGCCTGGTGATCCTTGGCTGGGAAGCCACGCTCCTGCCCCGCTAGATCGAAACCCACCACTGGCAGACCATCGTCCTCCGATGCGGACACGGCGGCGCGCGCCAGCTCCAGCGAAGCGAGCGAATAGATCTCGGCGGCCGGCGCCGATGGCAGAGCCTCGAAGTAGGCCCGGTAGTGATCACTGAACGCCGGCAAGAAGAAGCGCAGCGCGCAGACAATCACTCCGGCTTCGAATCGCGGCACCTTCCCGGCGCGCACGCGGGGGTGTCGATTGATCTCCTTTTTGGCCTTCTCGACGCCCTTGCAAACGGCCTTCAAGACATCGCGGACGCCAAACGAGCCGCTGACGTGCAACTGCGGCGCGAACCGGATCTCAGCGTAGAAGACGTTCTCGGCCCGGCAGTCCATGCACAGCTCGTAGGCGACGCGCTCGAGCGATTCCGCGTCCTGCAGGCAGGCAACCGTGAGCTCAAAGCCTCGCAGGTATTCGGGCAGGTTCTTGTAGGCACGTTTGAATACCAGCTCCAACAAGCCGGACTTTGTGCGCGACGGCAACTTGACCTTGCGCTCCTTGGCCAACTCCAGCAGCGTCTCGAGACGCAGGCTGCCATCAAGGTGCAGGTGGAGATCGGACTTGGGCAACTGCGCGATCAGCTTTGGCGAGATCGACTGCTTCGTCATGAGCGGATCATGCGGTCCAACAGGCGAAGCGACAAGAGAACTCGTCGACGCTACGCTGCCGCGGTGCCGACCACGTGGCAACTGTTTACCAAAGACCCCGACGAGCTCGCGACCTTCGCGAGCCTCGCCAGTGTGCTCGCGCTCCCGAACGAACCAGCCGGTCCCCCCAATCGGCTGCGTCATGTCGTGCGCATCGAACATGCCGGACAGAACTACTACCTGAAGACGTTCCGCAAGACGCAGTGGAAGAACCGGGTGCACTTCCTGCTGTCCAAACCGCGCGCCAGCGACGATGCCGACCGCGAACGCAAGGTCACCGATGCGCTGAGAGCGCGCGGCTACCAGGCCCCGCGGCCGGTCGCCTACGGCCGCGACGGGCAAGCCAGCTACTACCTGTGTGCGCAGTTGCCGGGAATCTCGTTGGCCGAGCGCATGCGTGCAGGTGAGATCGACAAGCAGCTTGCTCACCAACTCGCACGGCACTGTGGCACCTTGCTTGCCGACGGCTTTCAGTTGCCCGACCTCAGTGCCGACCACGTGTATCCGGGTGTCGACGACGGCGTCGAGGCCCACCAGCAACCTGCGGTTCTCGACCTCCACAACGGTGGCACTGGCAGCAAGGCGCCAACGCGCAAGGTACTCCGCCGGGTTTTGCGGCGCTTCGCCCGTTCGGTTCGCGATCTGCCAGTCGATCGGGCCATCGCAATGGCGTTCGCGGTACGCCTGTTGCGCAGCGCTGGCACGGCACGCCCGCAAAGACGACAACTACTGACGGCAGCGCAGCCGTTTGGCACGGCCGCCCGCTACGAACAAGCCGGACGCAGCCGCACCTACGCCGACCGCAATCCCAAGCGCGCCGCCACTGAGCGACGCCTGCTTGAACGGATTTGGCCCGGCTGCAAAGGCGAAACCGTGCTCGACCTACCGTGCGGAACGGGGCGGCTACTGCCGTTCCTCCGGCAATACGAGCACCGCGTCGCGCAGAGTGACGGCGCGCTGGCGATGCTGAAGCAAGCCACCGAGCAGAACACGGCCTCTGAGCTGGTCGTGCAGAGCAACGCGCTGCAGATGCCATTCGGCGACGCATCGGTCGACGGCGTCGTGATGTTCCGCTTCCTACATCACCTGCCACCGGATGCAGCCAAAGCAGCCATCCAAGAAGCCTGCCGCGTGGCGCGCAGGTTTGTCGTCGTCAGCTTCTTCCACCCATGCAGCGTGCACCACCTGCAACGACGGCTACACCAGCTGCTCGGAACCCCGGCCACGCGGTTTGCGATGTCGCTGACAACCATCAAGAAGATCGCGCGCCAGAACGGCTTCCAACTGCATCGCAGCACCGCGCAGTTGCCGTTCGCCCGCGACCTCTGGGTAGCATCGTTCACGAGCCGCGCTGGCACCAAGACGCCCTGACGGGTACGACCCTGACGTGGCGCTTCCTCATGTTGCAATGGCCGTGCTCTGTGGCACAACCGGCGGACCGGCCACCTACGGGCGCAAACTCGTCGGTGCCTTGGCCGCAACCAACGAAGTGCGACTGTCGGTCCTGACGGATCGCGCCGACTTGTTCGCCGAAGAACTGGGTTCGCAGGCCGATGCC
>JAPYTD010000018.1:47765-52132 GCA_029936315.1 Planctomycetota bacterium
GCCGATGCCACCGTCGAACTCGTCAACCTGCCGATGCGCGGGGGCATCGACCGTTTGCGTTGGCAACACCTGGCTGTACCCAAGGCGCTGCGGAAGTTGCAACCGGACGTCTACCACGACACGAAGAACGCCTTGCCGCGACGCCTGTGTTGCCCGGCAGTCGTCACGGTACACGACCTCGCCTACTACACCGTGCCGAAGAGCTTCGGCTTTGCGTCGCGCATGTTCTTGCGGATGGCAACGCGCGACGCCGTGCGACGGGCCAAGGCGATCGTGGTGCCTTCGCGCGCAACGGCCGGCGACCTAAGCAAGTTCTTCCCAAACAGTGCCGACCGCACGCACGTTGTGCCTCACGGCATCGAGCCGCCACCCGAAATCGCGGCTGCAGCATCTGACGAGGCCGCCGCACGCCTCGCACTACCCGAGCACTACGTGCTGCACGTCGGCACGATCCAAGCCCGCAAGAACGTCGACCTGGTGGTTCAGGCGGTGCGACAGTTGCGGGCCTCCGGGTTGCCGCATCGCGCCGTCATCGTCGGCCGCCGAGGCTGGCTCAGTGAACGTGCCTTCGCGGAGATCGATCGCGACGACACTGCGCACTGGATCGAATACGTGAACGACGACGACCTCGCCGTCTGCTACGCCCGTGCCGCCGCGTTCGTATCACCATCGGCGTACGAAGGCTTCGGCTTCGCAGTCGCCGACGCCCTGGCAGCCGGCGTGCCAACAGCAGTCGCAAACATCAGCTCGCTGCCTGAGCTGTGCGGCGATGCCGCAATCTTGCTGGCCGACTGCCACGCCAACGCGATAGCCGACGCGTTGGGCGAGATCCTACGCGACCTCGACCGTAGCCAGCAACTGCGACAACTCGGACGACAGCGCGCCGCGTCGTTTACCTGGCAAGCGTGCGCCGATGGCCACTTGCGTGCCTATCAGTCGGCGCGTGGCTGAGCCCAAACGGCCGCGACTACTTGTTCTTGATGATGCCGCGGAGATCGATATCGCTCTTGCCACCATCGTCGCCACCATCGCCAAGGACGCTGTCAAGCGCCGACAACGTCGATCCGTGTAGCCCCTCATCGCAACCAAAGACGCGGTCGATCGCACTCTGGCGCTCGCCCTCATCGTCGTTGGCATCCAACGCCGCGAACGCTTCCTGCATCGATTCCTGCACGGTGCCGCTGTTGCCCCCGAGTTCGATCCCTTGCAGATCGTGCGCATCACCGTCCGACGACAGGATGCCTTCCTTGCTCAACCGAATCAGAATCTTGTAGACCTCGTTGAGCGGCAAGCCGAGCGTCGTCACCAGCGAGCGCGGTGTCGTGTCGCCGTTGATCTGCGACAGCAGCTTGATTTCCATCACGCCGAGCGCGACATCGCCCATACGTGCGAACATGTCAGACTTCGGCTCGAGTGGTGCATCCGGGTTGGGGAAGACCGTCAGCATTTGCTTCCAGTCATCGACCAGCTTCGCGCCTTCGAGCAGGATCGCGGTCACGCCCAGCCGAAGATCATTCTCAAGCGCGAAGCCCGGCAGCTCATCCAGTTGCCGGTAGTAGAACGCGTAGGCCTCGGACTCGCGCATGAACTCGAACAGCACTTCCTTGCCGAACATGCGCAGGACTTCGTGCAGTTCCTCGGCGCCGAAGATGCCCCTCTCTGCCAGTGAGATCACCACAGGCACGCCTTCCTTCGCGCGGCGGCTCTCAGCGACGCCAATGGCGGCCTCCGGGATTTCCTGGTGCGTCATGCCATCACTCGGCATGACCCAACGCGTCAGATGGTGCGGGTCGAGGAAGAACACGCGGCCATCCTTCAGGTAGATGTCGACGCGGTTGTCGCCCTTCTCCAGGCTCAGGCAGCCGAGATGCTTGCCGGCAGCGAGCATTTGCAGCACCTCTTCGGCCGAGATGAAGTCCGTGCGGCCTGCGAAGTTGAAGTCCTGGCCACCCGAGTTGGAGCGGATCAATGACTGGTCAAAGGCCTTGGCGAACTCGGACAACGTCGTCACCGAGAACAACATGCCCATGACCCACTCAGCGGCGCGCGCAGCGCTCACCTGGTCTTCGCTGCGCATGAACAGATGCATGCCGCGACGCATGCGAGTGAAGATCAACTCGCCGAGGAAGTCGCGCGTATCGGTCTTGGTGCCCTCCATGCGGAGCTTGCGGTCCACGAGCTCGTCGACCCTGCCCAACAGGTGCACAAACTCGGACTCGTATTCCTCGTCGTCCTTCTCAACCAACGCCTTTACCAGGCAGTTGATCCGTTCGGCCAGGTCCGCCGAGAAGTCGGCATTTGAGGGCACGTCGGGCAAAGGAGGAGAGTCACTCACAGCATTGACTTGTCGGCCAGCGCCAGCGTGATTCTTGACGGTGTTATGGCCTCTAGGTGGTGTCCCTAGCCCAAACGAGGTGGCCGGCATGCACGCCGTGTCCTACAACTCCGTTACTACTGGAGTGTCGCCCGCGAGCGGACGATGAGCCCATAACCCCAGAGCCCAGCAAATCGTGACCTCAACATCGCTCGAAAAACACCACTCCGCCGCCCGGGAATTGCTGCATGAGCTGCAGCTCACTGAGGTGGAGCAGATCCGTGCGAAGGTCTCCGGGCACGGTTCAAGCCTCCCGCTGGTCGCCAAGAACTCGGCCGGTCGAACGTTCCTGCTGAAATACTACGTACCGCCTGCGCCCGACAAGATCCTGCCGGCCGGGGTGCACACGAATAACTACAGCCGCCGCGAAACCGGCTTCTATCGACTGCTCGACAGCATCGATCCGGAGCGACGTGAGTTTCCCGCGCCACGCACGATCGCGGTCGGCCCCGGCGACCCAGCACCGTGGATGCTACTCGAATGGTTGCCTTCCGCGCCCGGCCCGGCGGAAGAAGTGATCAGCCAGGAACACGTCATCCATCTGCTGGAGAAGACCAACAGCATGCCCACGGAGCGTCTGATGGGACGACGTGGCTTCCCACTCGAACACTGGGATCCTGTCGGCTACCTCGACCGCATCCGCAACATGTACGACGCGGTGCTGTTCTCGATTGGGGAAGCCCGCTGGCGCAACCTGCAGCGCTTCTTCAGCGAAGCGGTGCGGTGGACCGATGGCCGGCCGCACGTCATGGTGCACGGCGATTTCCAGGAGCAGAACATCATCGTGACCGAAGACGACCGCGCGTTCATGGTCGACTTTGAGTGCGTTGGCATCGGCAATCGCGACCACGACTTTGCATGGTATTGGTTGCACAGCGACCGCCATCCAGAGTGGAAGCGAAACCTGCTGCACCGATGGCTCTACGACCAGGTTGGTGGCGACCGCATCCGCGCCGAATGGGGCATCCGCTGTGCGATCGCCTACATCGCGACGCGCCGGCTGCGCTGGGGCTACCTGAACCACGGTGACGAAGACCCGCGTCTGAGTGCCAACCTCGCGCTGCTCGATGCCGCGCTCGAAGGTGGCACGGCACTGTTTCCGATGTAGGCCTGTTTCGTTGGCGAGCACTGCTCCAGCTTGGCGGGTGCGCATGGCCCCAGCGATCTGGGTGCAAAACTTTGGAAATTCCAGCGCCTAGAGGTCGCGGCACCAGGGTGCCAGAAATCGTAGGCACCAGGGCCAGCGGCCGCTCTCGAGAAGCATCGCTAACTGTTCCCGCATCATATGTTATAGCTTTGCCTCCAAGCAGAGTGAGGCCTGGTACGGTAGTTGTCATGTCACCTGCATGACGCCCACCGAAACGGAACCGAGGCTCAGCGACGAGGATCTCGTGCAGATGCTGCAGGTCGGCGAAACCGAGATTGCGATAACGCATCTCGAGCGCCGCTATGGCAAGCGCATCTACCGTTTCGTGCATGGCATGGTGCGCGACCCTCATCTGGCTCACGATGTGACCCAGGAGGTGTTCGAGAAGATCCTGCTGAAGCACAGCCTTTATCGACCTGGCAGCAACTTCCGCGCGTGGCTGTTTGAAGTCGCCCGCAACCAGGCGCTCACGATGCTGCGCACTCGCAGCCGCCTGCCTCGCGCGATCAGTGCCCTGCCAACGCAAAGCGACGAAGGCGACTTCCTCGACTCGGTCGCCGCAGAGGCCGACAACGAGCCGATGATCGAACAAGAGTTCATGACCGCGTTCCAAAATGCGGTCGACGACCTGCCCGCGCACTACGGCGTCGTCTTCGACCTGTGCGTGCGCAAGGGCCGCCCCTACCGGGAAGCCGGCGAGGAACTGGGCTTGCCGACGGGCACGGTTGCGATCCGCATCATGCGCGCGCGCAAGAAGCTGTTCACGGCGCTGCAGCATCACCTGGGACGACTGCGCCGCCCCCCAGCCTGCTTCCAGTAGGCGTTCAAGGCCTGCTTCCAGTAGGC
>JAPYTD010000018.1:52232-68125 GCA_029936315.1 Planctomycetota bacterium
GCCTGCTTCCAGTAGGCGTTCAAGGCCTGCTTCCAGTAGGCCTAAGCACCCTTAGCCGCAGGCAATGCCGAGGTCGGCAAACGCGGCATCGGCCAGCTTCTCCCAACCTTTGTTGGCGGCAGGCGAAGCCGGGCTCGGATGCGGCATGCGGCCAACGCGCACGCTGCCACTGGCGACTTCGTTGGCAAAGATCTGCCGAATGCGAGTCTCAGCAAACGCGCCGATGCCGATCAACCACTCGGGTTCCAGCTCGGCGATCACCTGCCGCAACATGCGGTCACACGCTGCAAACAACGGCGTTGTTTCGGTGCGCTTGAGCTTGTCCGGCGTCAGGTTTGAGCCGGTTTCACTGAGGAACGCGAGCGGGCAATAGTTGTAGACGAAGAACCGGCGCGCAAACCGCTGCGGCGTGATGAAGCGCTGCGCCGCCCATCCCCACAATCGTCTGCCTGAGACTTCGCTGCGCGGCGACTCCAGCCCAAGGATTGGGCGCTTGGGATGTTCAACATTCGGCTTGCCAACCTTGCCGCGCAGGCCAAGCCAACTGCGCACGGCTTCGACTTCGCCAAACGGCACCCCGGTCTGCACCATGCCGAACGGGCCCGGGTTCATGCCGAGCATGACGACCTTCTTCTTGCCACGGCCAAACCGTTCGAGGTACTGGCGATGAAGGTCCCACGCATAGCCGAGCGGGTTGTAAACGCACTCCACGGGCGACGTGAAGACCATACCGTCGAGCTCGGGAACAATGCTCGCAACGATCTTGGTTAGCGACATGCCCCGAAGGTAACGCCCGGCCGGCCCGGTTAACACTTCACGACATCTACTCGTCCCGGAAGCCCAACGCGACCAACAGGCATGGACCGTTCCCAATCACCTCAATTCCGTGTGTTTGGGCGTCTTGGATCGCCGCCTCGTCTTCGGCACCTGGTTGAAACCACAGGTGCCTAACGGATGCCGCAACCGCGTCGTCGACGATCGACTGCGCGAACGCTGGCGGTGCCACCACCGAGACTGCCCGCGGCTCGCCCATTACCTCGGCCAACGAGGCATAGCACGGCAACCCTTCGATCACGCCCCCGCGGGGGTTCACCGCAACCACCGGATGACCATGCTGGGCGTAGCAGCGCAGCACCTTGTTGCCGTACTTGTCGCGGTTCGTCGACGCTCCGACTACCGCGAACGAGCCGACAGCCAAGAAGCGCTCGATCGCTCCTGGCGACGTCACCACTGCCGCTGCCGTCCCAAACTACTCGGCGCCTTTTCCGCCGACGCAACGTGCCATCCCGTCCAGAACGCAAGCCGCGCAATGCGTTGCATCTTCGCCCCGTCAAGCTTGTCGAGGGTGTCGGTCACCTGGTGGTAGTCCGCGTGCTCACCGGTGCAGAAGAACACCACCGGAATGCCTTTCTTGGCGAAGTTGTAGTGGTCGCTGCGCGCGTAGTATTTGTCGCCCGAGGTAAACGACATGCCGAGTTCTTTGGCGAAGCCAACCGAATCGCGAACGATGGTCGAGTATTTGACGTGACGGTAACTCGGCGTCACGGTCACTTCCCGGGGGCCCGATTCCGGGCCGCTTCGGCCGATCATGTCGGTGTTGATGTTGGCAACGATCTTGTCGAGCTGCCAGGTCGGATTGTCGGCGTAGAACTGCGAACCCCACAGACCGAGTTCTTCGCCCGAGACCGACAAGAAGATGATGCTGCGACGCGGCCGGGTCTTGGCGTTCGCATAGGCACTGGCAATCGCAAGCAAGCCTGCTGAGCCCGACGCGTTGTCGTCGGCGCCGTTGAAGATCTCGCCGTCCATGCGCGTGCCGACGTGGTCCATGTGTGCCGAGTAGATGATGGCCTCGTCCCGAAGCAACGGATCTGTGCCACGCAGCAGCGCGACGACGTTGCTGGCCTGGGCATCGCCGTCCTTGACGACCTGCAACTGCAAGCCAGCCGCAACGTCTCGCTTGCCTTCGGGGCAAACTGCTTCGCGCGCGAAGTACTTGGTGAGCTGTTCCTTGTTGATGCCGAGTTCATGCAATAGCACCTTGCTGGCCGGAACCGACAGCACCAACGAAGCGACGCGACCGCGCCCCACTGCACTGCCGAGCGCCCCCATGCCTGGGTCGGCACCGGGGAAGTTGGCCGCAACTGCGGCCTTGCCGGGCGCCAGCGCGACGTAGTTCAAGACATCCGACAAGCCGATTTTGTCTTCAAGCTGAACGAACAAGACAACTTCCGCGCCAAGTTTTCCGAGGTTGCGGGCCGTGCCGCCAAGTCGACCCAACACGCCGAACGACATGCCAAACTTCTGCTCGACACTCAGCCCCTCCGGCACCCGGCCCTTCGGCGGCTTGATCGCAACGACCGCGATCTTGCCGACGAGGCTCTCGCCTTCGGGTAGATCACGCCGCGAGCCGCGGGTACGGCCAACGCCACAGAACCGCAGTGTGCCCTTCTGGTCGACATCCATCGCGCGGCCACCCAAAACGGCAAAACCCGTCGCCATCATGGTCTCGCCAATCTGCAGTTCGGAGCCCGCTACAACGTAGGTGCGCTTAATGCCGTAATGCTGCAAGAACGAACGCGCTGGCGTCTCATCGCCCTCGACCTTGCCATGATCGCCAAGTGGCTCAAGCCCGAGCTTCTCGAAGTGGTCGGCGATGTACTTGGCCGCGAGATGCTGGCCAGGCGAACCCGTCAGCCGGCCTTTCAAGACATCGGACGCCAAGAACGTGGCGTGCCGCAACAACTCCTCGCTGCCGATTGTCGCCATGGCGGCAGGTGCATTCTGAGGAACAGTGCCCTGATCGCCGGACTCGACGCCGGTCTTGGTTGCGTCCTGTGCCACCAGCGCCGTGCTGAACAGAAGGACCGAGAGCTTCACGGAAGCAACAATGGATTGAGGAAGTATGCGCACGGTCTCTGGTATCGGGCAGGGAAGGGGGCGGCCACCGAACGGCGGGGAACGACAGTCAGGCGACACAAACGAGTAGGAGTGGCCGACCGCGACAGGCTACTGTCATGCGAACACAATCCCCGAACCCCAACCCGCCCAAGCTCGGCTTAACTGCAGAACGATCCGGCGCCCCGCAGCATGCCCAAGCCCCCCCTCAATCGACGGACGTTCTTGCTCGCATCCGGCAGTGTGCCCGTCGCCGCAGCGCTGCGGTCCACCTCGAGCAGGTTGGCAGTCGGCGATGACGATGATCCCAGTGACATGGCCGCGTTCGGTCGACTCACCGGCCTTGAGTTCTCCGAGCAAGAACTCGCCCAAGCCGAACAACGCCTCGGGCGCTTGCGCGGCAATTACGCGTCGCTGCGCGAGCAGGAGATCTCGTTCGAACTAGCGCCGAACACGCACTTCGATCCCTACCCCATGGCCGCGAAGCGCTCGCCTGCGACGCCGCCCACGACCATCAAGATTCCTACTGACACCGCCATGCCCAAGGCGGCGAAGGACCTGGCGTTCTTGTCGGTGTTGGAGCTGGCCAGCCTGCTCCGCCAGGGCAAGGTCAGCTCGCGCAAGCTGACCGAACTGTCCCTGCAGCGACTGCAGAAGTTTGATCCACAGCTGTTCTGCGTCGTCACACTGCTCAAGGACGAAGCGCTGCACCGCGCGGACGACATGGACCGCGAACTCGCCAGCGGCACCGACCGCGGCCCTCTGCACGGCATTCCCTATGGCGCCAAGGATCTGTTCGCGTGGCCCGGTGCCCCGACGACGTTTGGCGCAGCACCGTTCAAGGACAACCACTGGAACGTCAAGGCAACGCCGCTCGCACGACTCGAAGCAGCTGGCGCTGTGCTGTGCGCAAAGTTGTCGCTCGGTGCGTTGGCCATGGGCGATCTCTGGCACGGCGGCCGCACCCGCAACCCCTACCAGCCGGAGCAGGGCAGCAGCGGCTCGTCGGCAGGCTCGGCATCGTCGGTTGCCGCTGGCCTGTTGCCGTTCGCACTCGGCACGGAGACCCTCGGCTCGATCGTATCGCCGTGCCGACGGTGCGGCGTCGGCGGCTTGCGCCCGACGTTTGGTGCCGTCAGCCGATTCGGCGCGATGCCGTTGTCGTGGACGATGGACAAGGTTGGCGCAATCGCACGCAGCGCCGTCGACGCGGGCATCGTGTTCGATGTCATGCGCGGCGCCGATCAATTGGATCCGTCAGCTCGCGACACGTCGTTTGCCTGGCAACCGGGCAGCGGGCCGAAGGGCTTGAAGATCGGCATCATGACGGCGCGCGGCTGGCCGCGCAGTGACGCCGACAAGGCGTTTGTGAGTTGGCTGCAAGGCCTGGCCGGTAAACCGGTCGAAGTCACCTTGCCGGACGCACCGTACGGCTCAATGCTGTTGATGCTGCACGCGGAAGCCGCGGCGGCGTTTGATGAACTGACCCGCAAGGGACTCGACGACGGCTTGCCCGGTCAGCGCGGCAACGACTGGCCGAACCAGTTCCGTGTGGCCCGCACGATCCCAGCTGTTGAGTACATCCAGGCAAGTCGTTTGCGGCACCAACTGGTGCAGGACATGCACGAGGCGATGGCCAACATCGACGTTCTGGTTGCGCCAACGCACGGCCCGTTATTGACTGCCACCAACCTCACCGGCCATCCAACGCTCGTGCTACCGGTTGGCAAAAGCACCCGCGACCGCGACGGTGGTCGCCCAACGATGATTTCCCTAACTGGGCAACTCGATGGCGAAGGCGCTTTGCTGACGGTCGCCGAAGCGTGGCAGGAGCAGACCGAGTGGCATCGCGGGCGCCCAGAACTGACCAACGCATGAACAAGCAATCGCAATCCCCGATGCCACGCATTCGCTGGCTCGTCGGCGCAGGACTCGTCGCGATGACCCTGTTGTTGTTCATTAGGTGCGTCAATACGTCGGCTCCAAGAGAACCAGAAGCCACGTTCTCGTCAAACGAGTGCATCATCGTGGCCGGCAAACGCGTGCACGTCGGCACGCGCGTCGTGACGTGGCTTGACCCCGATGGTTACAGCGCCTATCGCGAGGGCGAGCACTTCGACCGCAGCAAGGCGCCCGACGGCAAGCGCCGCTATTCCGCGCGCAAAGGTCACCCTGCCAGCCACGACGACCTGAAGAAGGTCGTACGCCAGTTCGTCTTGCACTACGACGCGTGCGGGTGCTCACGACAGTGCTTCAAGGTGCTGCAAGACGTGCGGGGATTGTCGGTGCACTTCATGCTCGACGTCGACGGCACGATCTACCAGACCCTCGATGTGCGCGAGAAGGCGTGGCACGCGACGATCGCCAACGACTACTCCGTCGGCATCGAGATCGCGCATCCAGGCGCGTGGTTGTCCCCTCTCAACGCCGACATGCGCCGCTGGTATGAGAAGGACGCGCAGGGTTGGCGGCAGAAGTTTCCGCGCTGGATGTCGGAGGCGGGCATTCGCACCGAGGGATTCATACCGCGCCCCGATCGAGCAGAGTTTGTTTCCGGGCGAGTGCAAGGCAAGACCTACCACCAGTTCGACTTCACGCCCGAGCAGTATCGGGCCTTGCCAAAGCTGATGGCGGCGATCAACAAGGCCCTGCCGCGCATCCACCTGGAGGCACCGCGTGATTTGCACGGCCACATCGTGAATCGCGCCTTGTCCGCCTCGCAACTCCACAACCACAACGGCGTGCTCGGCCACTTCCACGTGCAGACGAACAAGCACGACCCCGGTCCTGCGTTCCAGTGGCAACGAGTGCTGAGCGAAGCGCGAGCAATCCGCGCCAAGAACTAACGACTGCGACCTGACGCGCGCAGCTGCTCTAGTTCGTCGCTCATCGCCGCCACCACCTTCGGGTGCTGCGCCGCGAGGTCATGGGCTTCGCCAAGATCCGCCTCCAGATCAAACAGCTGATAGGGCTTGCCGAACGGTTTGCCCTTCGGTTTCTGACGACCGCCCGAACCATTGCCTAGCACCAACTTCCACTTGCCCCGGCGCATCGCGAACATGCCGCTGGCGGAGTGGTGGATCACCGACGCTCGATGCCATGCCTTGGCATTGCCGGTCAACAAGGGCACCAAGCTGAAGCTGTCTTCGGCACGTAGCTCACCAAGCTCGGCACCAACAACCGCGGCGCACGTCGCAAAGAAGTCCGTCAGGCAAACGGTCTCGCTACAACGTGAGCCCGGCTTGACGACGCCCGGCCACCGCACGAAGAACGGCACCCGATGGCCAGCCTCCCAGATGTCGGCCTTGGTGCCACGCAACGGCCCATTGGCGCAATGGTGTTCGGGGCGATAGCCCTGCAGCTTGACGTTGTCGACGTGGTCCTGCTTGTCGGGCTGGTCATAACGATGCATGAACGAGCCATTGTCGGACGTGTAGATCACCAGCGTGTTGTCGGCCACGCCCGCCGCATCAATCGCCTGCAACACCCGGCCGACGGCACCATCCACCTGCATGATGAAGTCGCCGTAGTCGTTGAGCCCAGACTTGCCGCGATAGTTCTTGTGCGGCAACACCGGCTTGTGTGGCGCGGGCAATGGCAGATAGACAAAGAACGGCTGGGAAGTTGCGGCGCGACTCTTGATCACCTCGCCCGCGTAATCGGCAAGGTGGTCCAGCACATCGACCATCACCAGATCCTTGGCGCGCGGCCCCTTGCGCAAGAACGCCGGAAAGCCTTGCCCACGTTGTTCGACTACATTCGGGTCGGTGACCGCACCATCCGAGATGTAGACGTATGGGGGAAAGTCGAGCGACGCCGGAATGATGTAGCTGTGGTCGAAGCCGTAGGCATTCGGAACCGCACCAATCGCCTTGGTGAAGTCGATGTTTGCACCGGCCTTGGCATTGAGCCTCTTGGCGGGATCCTTCGCGGGCCACTCAAGCCCAAGGTGCCACTTGCCCACGATGTTGGTGTGGTAGCCGGCGGCCGACAGCATGCTCGCAACGGTGTCGCGGCCCCTCTCGATCACCGGCTTGCCGTAGCCGTTGATGACACCTCTCTTCAATCGCCCACGCCAGCAGTACCGACCGGTCATCACGCCATAGCGAGTTGGCGTGCACACTGCCGATGGCGTATGCGCGTCGGAGAACAACATGCCCTGGGCCGCGAAGCGATCGAGGTTCGGCGTCGCAATGCTCGACTCCTGGTTGATCGCGTGTACATCGCCGTAGCCCATGTCGTCCGCCATGATGAAGACGATGTTTGGACGAACAGGGGGCCGATGAATCGTGCCACCCGCCTGGGAGCCAGCCTCCGCCGCACAGGCAGACAGGAGCCATGCAGCAGTAAGTGAGACCAGCAGAGCAACCGGCGAAGAATCGCGCATGCGCTCGATGATGGTCTGGCCGGGTGCGCGCGGCAAGCGCTCTACCCAGCCAAAATGGAACCCGACCACAATGTGGTCGGGTTCGTTCCCGAACTAGAAGCTCGAGATGTGAGTGCGGACACCATTGCTGGTGGTCATGCCAAACGCGTTCTGGCCGTTCGGCAGGCTGTTCGGCGTCACGAGGCAGATCGATTGCACGTAAATCTCGAAGCCTGACGGCAGACCGCTCGGCACCGCGAAAGTGACCGACTGCGTCGACGTGACGCCGACCATCGCATCGGAGAGGTCGAGCGACTGAACGTAGGCGCTGCAGCCTGCGGCACCCAAGAAGCCGAGATCCAGGCCACCAGGGACCTGGCCGAGGCTGATAATGTTCAGGCCGACGTAGACACCGCCACCCAACTCGACCAGGTTGTCGGTCGTGTAGGTGACCGTTGAACCCGTCGCTGGCGTCGAGATCGGCGCGCCAGAAGCGCTCAGCGCCAGTGCCTCAACGTTCGCCGGCGAGCCCACGAACGTGGTCAGGGAGCTGAGGTCTGTGTTGCCGGCATCCACCGACGGACCGGACGGCGAGTAGCCGACGAGCCAGTTTTCCGGGTTGGTCGTGGCAAGCACGCCAAACTCGATCGAGTAGTCGCCCGTCGCCGTGTCGTAGGTGAACTGCACGGTGTTCGGGTTCATCGTGTTCCAGCCCCAGACGCCATCGTAGGTGACGGTCGCGATGGTGCCGGCCTCTTCGTAGTAAACGAGACCACTACCGGCCGCGTTCGGCTGCAGGTCGGTCCAAGCCGCGACCTCGTCCTCACCCTGGCTCAGAAACACCGAGATCGACGGCGTAAAGCCAATGCTGTTGCCAACGCCAGTGGAGACCCAACAGTTGGAGCCGAGATACAAGCCGAGCGTGCCGGCCGGGGCTTCGGCATCGTCACCTAGCGGGATCGAAACGGCCGTCGGGCCCGGAACGAAGTTGCCGGGGCCGGCACCAATGGTCACGACATGGCCGGTACCAGGGGTACCACCGAGGCTCAGGGCCGTGATCATCAAGCCGGAGAGGTCCATACCGACCGTGTCCACCAACTCGTAGTATGAGTCCGAGATGTCGTAGCAGCCGTTGCCGAAGGCGACGTGGACGGCGGGCGCACACGAACCGGTCACGGCGACGTAACCCGGGAACGTGTGTAGCAGCGACACCGACTGGCCGGCGAGGTCGAAGTTACCTACGCCAAACGGAACTTCCTCGTACATGCAGTTCGAGACGAAGTTGGTCGGATTAGTCGAGATGTCGACCGGACCCGGATCGACAACACCGTTGCCTTCCGACACACCCACGCGCGCGACGATTTGCGCCGGCGAGGTTGCGCCATCACAGTTCGAGCCGTAGTAGAAGACGACTTCGCCGGTGTCGTACAGTTGCGCCTGGAACGTGAAGATCGGGGCCGCGCCCGGTGTCGTCGTGGCGTACCACTCGACCATGTTCTCCCAAGTCACGACGAACTTGCCCGAGATCGTATCGTTGATCCAGACACCACCACCGTTGATGGCATCACTCCAGAGGTCCATGAACATCGGCGCGATGCGCGGGTCGGAACCAATGTCACCGGTAAAGTACAGCGTGTTCTGGTAGCCGTTGCCGGCGCCGGTTGCGGCAGTCGTGCCAGCACCGGTCGTCAAATACAGGATGCCGTTGTCGCTGATGCTCGCATGCGTGTATGTCGCAGCGAGGCCACCCATTGGGAAGTTGAAGCCCAACGGAGCCAGGTCGAACTGAACATCGTCACCGTAGCCAGCGGCACCGCCGGCGAGTGGTGCGAGGATGCCAAAGTTCTGCTCGAAGCAGACGGACTGAGCACTGGCCGCGACAACTAAGAGCGGTGCGGCGGCGAGGGAAAGAATCAGGCGTTGCATGATTGCCTTTGTTGCAAAGGAGAGAGGGCACGGCAAACGAGGAAGTTGGCCGCATGGAAGACGAGTACGCACAGATGCGCACAAATTAGCATAGCGCTTCATTCCGGGCGCGGCCCCCCCTACGAGGAACTTGTCGTCACGAACTCGCAACCGGGAGGAGCGGTGTTCATGCCATGATGTGCGCATGACCGCACCGTGGATCCTGCGCCCTATCCGCAAGCAAGATGACCCTGCCATCGCGGCGATCATTCACGAGGTGATGAGCGAACATGGCTGCGACAGCGCCGGCTTTGCCATACACGACGCGGAAGTTGCGCAGATGAGCGAGCACTACCGTGGCGGGGAAGCCTGCTATTACGTCGCAGCAAATAGCGGCATCGTGCAAGGGGGTGCCGGATTCGCTCGGCTACAGGGCACGACGAGCGAGCAAAGCGTCTGCGAGCTGCGGAAAATGTACTACCGGCCGGTCTGTCGTGGACTCGGACTCGGCCGCGCTCTGCTTGAGCTGCTCGTCGACGAGATGCGTCTCGTGGGCTACAGGCGCTGCTACCTCGAGACGAGTTCGCGGATGGACCGGGCCCAGAGTCTCTACCGCCAACAGGGATTCGAGGAGCAACCCAACCCGGAAGGAGAAACCGGCCATCACGGCTGCGACAAGTTCTTCAGTCGGGATCTATAGCCGAGCCCCAGAGAAACCAGCAAGGCCGCTGGGTTCGATGCTACCGAGAAGGCAAAGATGGCCAGTTGCAAGGGCCGAATCCGGCACTAGATACAGGTAGCGGAATGCCGATAGCGATGGGTGGAGACGGCGCCTGTCGGCACCACTCGCTGCATCATGGATATCCTGCAATACGGCGCATTCGGAACCCTTCCAGCGTGGCTGATCACGAGCATCACAACCGTGGTGATCCTGGCCCCCACCTTCGGCGGAGCCCGCCTGTGGCTGATCGCGGCGCTGTGGTTTGCAACAGCCTGGACGTTTGGCACGCCGTGGTGGCTGATGGCGATCGTGTTCACCCCGATGACGGTGCTGCTTGTGCCACCGCTACGCCGCGCGCTGCTGAGTGATCGCATCCTCAGCATCTTTCACAAGAGCGGCTTCATGCCGGCAATCAGCGACACCGAGCGAGAAGCGATCGCCGCCGGCACCGTATGGCTCGACGGCGAATTGTTCAGTGGTCAGCCATCCCTCAAGAAGCTGATCAGTGCCGACTATCCAGATATCACCGCCGACGAACGTGCGTTCCTCGATGGCCCGGTCACCACGGTCTGCGAAATGACCAACGACTGGCAAGTCCACCAGGACCGCGACCTGCCCACGCAGGTCTGGGACTACCTCAAGCAAGAGCGCTTCTTTGGCCTCGCGATCGGCAAGGACTTTGGCGGTCTAGGCATGTCGGCCTCGGCCAACAGTGCCGTCGTGCAGAAGCTGGCATCGCACTCGCTGCCACTCGCCATCACGGTGATGGTTCCGAACTCGCTCGGCCCCGCCGAACTGTTGTCGCACTACGGCACCGATGAGCAGAAGCAGCGCTGGCTGCCCGCGCTCGCCGACGGCAGCCAGGTACCGTGCTTCGCACTGACCGAACCGGGCGCCGGTTCGGACGCCGGTGCGATCAGCGCGACCGGCACCGTATTCCGTTCGGAAAGCGGCGAACTGATGCTGAGGCTGTCGTGGAACAAGCGCTACATCACGTTGGCAGCGATCGCGAACGTACTCGGCCTCGCGTTCCAACTGCACGATCCAGAGAACCTGCTCGGCAAGGGCCCGGCTCCCGGTATCACGTGCGCACTGATTCCAACCGACACCGCCGGTGTCGTGCTCGGCCGCCGTCACGATCCACTCGGGGTACCGTTCTTCAACTGCCCCACCACCGGTCGAAATGTGATCGTGCCACTTGAAGACGCCATCATCGGCGGCTCCGGCGGCGCTGGTCGCGGCTGGCTGATGCTGATGGAATGCCTCGCGGCAGGCCGCGGCATCTCGCTGCCGGCCACCGCATGCGGCGGCGCCCAAATGACCGCCCGCACCGTCGGCGCCTACGCGTCGGTGCGACAACAGTTCGGCTTACCGATCGGCAAGTTCGAAGGCATCGAAGAACCGCTGGCGCGCATCGCCGGCTCGACCTACGTGCTTGAGGCAGCCCGTCGCTTCGTCAATGGGGCCCTCGACAAGGGCCACAAGCCCGCCGTCGTCACCGCGATCGTCAAGTACAACACCACCGAACTGTGGCGTCAGATCATCAACGATGGCATGGACATTCTCGGCGGCGCGGCGATCTCGCGCGGCCCTCGCAACCTGTTGGCCAACGCCTACATCGGCACGCCGATCTGCATCACGGTCGAGGGCGCCAACATCCTGACACGCACGTTGATGGTGTTTGGCCAAGGCGCGATTCGCTGCCACCCCTATGCGTTCCGGGAGCTCGATGCAATCGGCCGCAACGATGGCATCGCGTTTGACCGCGCCTTCTGGCCGCATGTCGGCCACGTCGTCAAGAACGGCGTGCGCACGGTTCTACTCGGTGCGACCCGAGGGTGGTTGACGGCGGCGCCCGGAAGCTCTGCGACCAAGCGCTACTGGCGCAAGCTCAACTGGGCTTCGGCTGAGTTTGCATTGCTCGCCGACCTCGCCATGGGCGCACTCGGCGGCAACCTCAAGCGCAAGGAGAAGCTGACCGGTCGCTACGCGGATTGGTTCAGCCAGATGTTCTTGGCCAGCGCCGTTCTGCGTCGCTTCGAAGCCGAAGGCTGCAAGCAGGAAGACACGCCGCTGATGCAGTGGGCGCTTGAGAACGCGTTTGATCAAGTGCAGAAGGCACGCGCCGGCATCTACCAGAACCTGCGCCTGCCGGTGTTCGGCGGCGCGTTCCGCGTGCTCGGTGGCTTGATGGCGCGCCTTAACCCAATGGGCTCGGCACCAAGCGACAAGATTGGCCACCAGGCGGCGCGCACATTGCTGCGACCAGGTGAGCAACGAGATCGGATCACGGGCAACCTGCACGTGCCCAAGGACAAGACGAGCGCACTTGGTCGCCTCGAACACGCGATGCAGTTGTGCTCGGAAGCCGAGCCGGTCATGAAGAAGCTGAAGGACGCGATCAAGGCCGCGCGCCTGCCCAAGGCCCGCCCGGCGCAGTTGCTCGACCAAGCGCTTGAGAGCGGCATCATCACAGCTGCGGAGCACGAGCTGATGCATGCGGCTGAAGTGGCGCGCACAGAGGCCATCGCCGTCGACAGCTTCACGCTGCAGGAATACCTGAACGGCACACAGGCCGTCGAGCAACCCGCAGAGTCTGAGCCGCAGGCTAGTTGATCGAGAATCCGAGGCGCCAACTCCTCCGAGTCGCCGTCCGGGTAGTCAAGCGCTACGACGCACCCGAGGGCTCTTCCGTCACGAACGCCATGACCGCAGCAAAGCTGTCGAAAGTGCGCTCGACCGGCACAGCGCCCGGCACGATGCTCAGACGCGTCAACAGCTCGCTGGGTTGCTCGCACAAGCCAACTACCAGTACATCCACGCCTCGCTGCTCGAGGCCACTCACCGTTTCGTGCAACGCATAGGCCCCGGACTGGTCGACGAACGGCACCCGATCGAGGCGCAAGATGACGGCCCCTTCACGGACCTGATCGAGACGCCGACGGAAGTCGGGCGCGAACGCAAAGAACAGCGGGCCTTGCACGCGCATCACCGTGACACGGTCTGCCACCTGCTGCGGCAACTGTTCGTCCGGCCACGGTTCGTCATCCCAGTAGGAACCAACGTGCGGCACTGCCACACCGTTGTCGCTCGCTATCGACGTGCTGCTCCTGAACATCATCGCCCAGATCTGCGGCCCGTGCCGCAACAGCGCCATGGCCATGCCAATGCCGACTGCGATCAATAGATCGACGAACACCGTCACGAACAACACGACCAGCATGATCGCCGCGTCAGTGCGCGGCACCTTGGCGATATGGCGCAAGCCACGGTAGTCGAGAATGCCAATGCCAACCGTGATCAAGATACCGGCGAGCACCGGCTTTGGAATGTACGACGCGTAGGCACCCGCGCCGAGCAATACAATCAGCAGGAGCAGGGCATGGACCGCACCCGACAGCCGAGTCGAAGCACCAGCGCGCACGTTGACAACGGTGCGCATGGTCGCGCCGGCGCCGGGCAACCCGAGGAACATCGCGGCAATCGAGTTGCCAACGCCTTGGCCGACCAACTCCCGATTCGAGTTGTGCTGCGTCTTCGTGATGTTGTCGGCAACCACGGACGTCAACAGCGAGTCGAGCGCACCGAGCGCCGCCAACGTGATGGCCGTGGTGATGATCGTGCTGTAGAGGCTGCTCGGGATGTCAGCGAGACCGTCGAGATGCAGTGCCGGGAAGCCCGACGGAATGTCCCCAATGATCGGCACTTCGAGGCCAAGCACAACCGACGCGATCGTCAGACCAAGCAACGCAATCAGGACGCTGGGCACGGCCTTGGTTACCTTCGGGAACAGGTAGATGATCGCGATCGTCGCGGCCGTGACGCCGAGTGCGGCGAAGTTGGCATGGTCGAAGCCCTTGCCGGCAAACGCATCGCGAGCAACGTCGAGGGTCTTTGTCGGCCCGACCAGACCGATCGACGGAAACACCTGCAGCAGGCAGATGATCACGCCGATGCCGCTCATGAATCCGGATACGACCGGATACGGGATAAACTTGATCAGCGAGCCAATGCGCACGACCCCCATCCCAATCTGGAGGATCCCCGCCAGTAAGAATGTCGCGACCAACGCCGGCATCGCAGTTTCCAGACTGCCGGTCACAGCGATCATCGCCGTGACGGCCGCGGTCGTCACCACCGTCATCGGCCCGGTCGGCCCGCTGATCTGACAAGCCGTGCCGCCAAAGATGGCCGCAAAGAAGCCGATGAAGATGGCCCCGTACAGGCCGTAGGCAGCGCCGAGTCCCGACGACACGCCAAAAGCGAGCGCCAGCGGCAACGCAACAATGCCCGCCGTCACGCCGCCAAAGATGTCGCCCTTCAGAGAAGACTTGGCAGAACTGGACATGCTGGACACGCGGGAAGCATGGCACGGCACCCCCGTCAATCAAGACCAACTCGGGGGCCGTAGACGCCTGAGTCGAGCGCACTTCGCACGCGCGAGCCGAACGCAGTGGGGACCGACCTTGATAGTTCTCCACGAATGGCGTTCGCAAACGAGCCACGCTGCTCGTTGTGCCCCCAATGCCGTTCGCTGGTCCTGACGCACCCCCGCATTCGCTGCTCGCGGTGGATCCGCCTGCGCCTCGACGCGAAGATCGCCGGCAGCCAGCCCCGCCGACACGGACACAAGCAGCATCAGCAGGACGCGCATCCATGTAGCCCAGCATGTGGCTAGAGGAGCTTTCCTCTGCAAGCAGTTAGTGAGTCCGAACTGAATCACGAAGTCGTCGACCGGTGCGACAATCCAGGAATCTCAGAACTGAGCCAAGCAAGCACCTGCGCCACCCGCGCTGCAACAGTCAAGCATGGTTCGCAATAGGGAGCCCGCCCTCGCGCGACACCAAGCACAGCGACTCCCGTGGTCCATACTTGTTCACGTCGAAGCACAAGCCGACGGGTTTGCACAAGCGTGTGGCTAGGTCCACCCGTGACGTTGTTCGCGTTCTCGACTCGAATCGGTTGCAGGAAACTGGACCGCCTTGCCGCGCCGCCGAACGGATGTGGCCATGGCATGGTCGGGTTGCCGCAGCCGGGCACCATATCCACGGTGCCAAAGATCTATACATCTTTACTTCTAGAGTTCCTGAAGTATCATTGGGGCCGTGACCTCCTACTCACCACCTCTCCTGCGCCCCGAACTCCTCAAGCAGGTCGCACCGATGTTGCGCACCGTGGCGCATCCCGTGCGACTGCAGATCCTCGACCTCATTCGCGACACCCAGAAAACTCCATCAGAACTGGCTGAGGCCATCGGATTGCCGATTGCCCAAATCAGCCAGCATCTGCAAGGACTGCGCCAACTCGGCGTGCTGACGCAAGGCAGCGAAGGGCGTACCCGCCCGTATCGCGTCGCAATGACCAGTGTGCTTGGCCTACTCGACTGCATTCGCGCACACATGGAAGACGCCTAGTCACCGAATACGAACTCACCCGCCCCCCTCACCCGCCCCCCTCGCCCACGACCAATGATCTCGAACGCAACACGTGCCCCACTAGCCGTCCTCACAACGGCCATGCTCACCTCCTGGCTTTGCGCCCAGGCCCCGCTCGGTGCACCCCCCGCTCCGCCCCAAAACCGAGTGACTCCCGCCAAGGCGGTGCTCGGCAAGATCCTGTTCTGGGAAGAACAGTTGTCGAGCAACAACCGCGTTGCATGCGGCACCTGCCACACCTTTGCTGCGGGCGGCGGCGACCTGCGTCGCTCCCAGCACCCAGGCATTGACAACAACTTCGGCACGGCCGACGACCACTTTGGCTCACCTGGCGTTCCCGCATCAGATAGCAACAACGCCTACCGCCCCGATAGCGGCTTCGGGTTCGAAACGCAGGTGACCGGTCGAGCGACTCCGACGTTCTTGACCGGCGCCTATTTCGCCGACCTGCTTTGGGACGGCGGTGCATCCGGCACCTTCAAAGACCCACTAACCAACCAGGTCGTCATCCCAACGGGTGGCGCACTGGAGAGCCAAGCCCTCGGCCCGATCCTCAACCATGCGGAGA
>JAPYTD010000019.1 GCA_029936315.1 Planctomycetota bacterium
CCTGATCTGGGGCATGATGCCAGTCGCGTTCATGGTCGCGGCTTCGGCAGTCACCTTGATCGTTGTCAGCCTCGCCACCAAACCGCTGCCTGGCAGCACCATCGACCGCTACTTTGACCTCGGCCTGCAGGAAGCCGACCGGCAAGGTGAAGCCTCCTGATCGCCACGACATGACTACTGCTCCGCAATCAGAACGGCCCGACCTCGATACGCACGTTCGTGAGATCGTGCGCTTTCACTTCTCCGAAGAGACGGGTACTCCGCACTGGCTCGATTGGGCCAAAACCTGCGGCTGGGACCCGAAACAAGAGATCAAGTCGTTTGCCGACATCGTCAAGTTTCCGCACTTCGACGGAGAACTGCTGCGCACCGAGCCGCACGAGCGTTGGGTGCCGCGCGCCTACAAGGACCGCCCCTATACGATCTTCGAAACCGGTGGCACGACCGGCATGCCGAAGCAACGCATCGGTTGGGACGACTACAAGACGGACTACGAACAGTTCTCGGCGTCGTTGAGCGACGAGTCGTTCCCCCCAGGCGGCAACTGGCTGATGATCGGCCCCACCGGCCCGCGCCGCCTGCGCCTCGCGATCGAACACCTCGCCAACTTCCGCGGTTCGTCGTGTTACTTCGTCGACCTCGATCCACGCTGGGTCAAGAAGCTGATCAAGACCAAGCAGTTTGATCAGGCCAAGGCCTACATGGCGCACGTCATCGATCAAGCGGTCTTGATCCTCGAGCACCGCAAGGTTTCGGCACTGTTCACTACGCCGAAGTTGCTCGAAGAACTCGGCGACCGCATGTCGATCATCGACGCCGGCATCAAAGGCGTCTTCTGCGGCGGCACGACGATGACCCCGCAAACGACGCGGTTCATCTGCGAAGAGCTGCTCGAAGGCCAGGCCGAGTTCGTGCCGACCTACGGCAACACATTGATGGGCCTCGCCGCGCACCGTCGCACGCTGCGCGAGGACAACTATTCGATCACCTACTACGCCCCGCAGCCGCGCGCGGTATTGCGGGTCGTCGACCCGGATGCGACCGACAACGTCGTCGACTACGAAAACTGGGGCCGCGTCGAACTGACGACGATGACCAACGAGTTCTTCATGCCGCGCTTCCTCGAACGGGACGAAGCTCTGCGGCGGGCACCGTGTGACGCGTATCCTTGGGACGGCGTCGCCGAAGTGCGGCCGTTTGGGGCAGAAGCTGCGACCATCGTCGAGGGCGTCTATTGAGCGTTCCGCATATCCCGGTGCTGCGCCAAGGCGTTGCCTACACCAGCCTCGACCAGAGCGAGCTGGTCGGCATCGGCAGTGATGAGCCGCTGGCCCGCATCAGCCAATGCAATGCCGGCCTGATCAAGCGCGACCTGCGCCGCCAAGACCAGGCCGCCGCCAAACTGCGCGCGCTAAGCAGTGAGCAGCTGCTCGACATCTGCAAACGCGCCGGTGATCTGTTCCTCCATGGCGAGCTGCCGCTCAACGGCGAGGGCGACACGCAGACTAGAGAGCAGTACATCGCGACGCTCAGCAAGACGAGCGGCCTGCCGCACGTGCTCGTGCGCCGCAACATGCAGAAGATCTTCACCGTGTTCGATGGCATGCAAGGCATCCTCACGGGGCTCATGCGTGGTATGGACACCACAGTCGTCGAGACCGGCTTTGGCGAACACGGTGGCATTCCGGTGCACTACTCGCCGACCACCAGCGCGCTTGGCGTCGTGCTGCCCAGCAACTCACCGGGCGTCAACTCGATCTGGATGCCGGCGATCGCACTCGGCATTCCGGTCGTGCTCAAGCCAGGCCGCGAGGAGCCGTGGACGCCACTCCGCATCATGAGCGCCTTCATCGCCGCGGGCTGTCCCGCGGAGGCGTTCAGCTTCTACCCGACCGACCACGAAGGATCGGCTGTCATCCTCGAGCGGTGCGGGCGCACCTTGCTATTCGGCGACGTCACCGTCACCGATGCCTATGCCAACGATGCCCGTGTGCAGATCCACGGCCCCGGCCGCAGCAAGGTGCTGATCGGCAAGGACGAGATCGACAACTGGCGCAAACACCTGCCAGTGTTGCTCGATTCGGTGGCGGCGAACGGCGGCCGCAGCTGCATCAACGCGTCGTCGATCCTGGTGCCATCGCACGGTGATGAAATCGCCGCAGCACTTGCACAGGAACTCGCGAAGCACAAGCCGTGCGATCCTGGCCACGACGACGCAACGCTGTCCGCGTTCGCCAACCGCAAGTTTGCCGAGTTTATCGATACCAAGATCAAGGCCGACATCGCGGCAGGCGGCGCCGTAGACGTCACAGCCCAGCATCGCGAATTACCCCGCGCGCAAGAGTTGACCGGTGCGCCCTACCTGCTGCCGACCATCGTTCGCTGCGACTCGATCGAACACCCGCTGGCGAAGACCGAGTTCTTGTTCCCGTTCGCAGCCGTGGTCGAGGTGCCGCACGACCAGATGGTCGAGAAGATGGGCCCGAGCCTCGTGGTCACTGCGATCACGAAGGATGCAAATCTCATCGATGCGCTGACGCGTTCGCAAGACGTCGACCGCCTCAACCTTGGCCCTGTGCCAACCTCGCATGTTGAGTGGGACCAGCCACACGAAGGCAACCTGTTCGAGCTCCTATACGAACGACGCGCCATCCAACGTGCCAAGGACTGGTGATGGACCTACCGATCTCGGTACGCACCAACCTGATCTCAGGGCAAGGCTCGCTCGCCGAAGCCGCCGACGTCGCCGACGGTCGCGTTTTTCTGGTGACCGATCCGGGCATCGTCGCCGCTGGCCATGTAGCGCGGCTTGAAGCACTGTTCCGCGCCAAGGGCACACCTTGCCAGCGCTTTGACGCCGTCACAGAGAATCCGGACGAAGCAGACGTGCAGGCCTGCGTTGCCGCCTTTGAGGCAGCGTTCGGAGACGAGAAGCCGGAGTGGATCGTCGCCCTCGGCGGTGGCAGCAGCATCGATGTTGCCAAGGGTTGTTCGATGCTGGTTGCCAGTGGCGGTCGCATGCGCGACTACATCGGCCACAAGACGACGCGCAAGCCGCAACTACCGGTGCTGGCGATCCCAACCACCGCGGGTACAGGCAGTGAAGTGCAGTCGTTCGCGCTGATCACCAACAGCGACACCGGGCGCAAGATGGCGTGTGGCGGCGAAGCTCCGGCAGTCGCCATCCTTGACCCGGATTTAACGCGCAGCCAACCGCCGTTTGTTGCGGCATGCGCCGGACTCGACACGCTCGCGCACGCCGTCGAAACCGCCGTGACCAAAGCGCGCACGGAAGCCTCGGTACAATACGCACGCGAAGCATGCCGCCTGGTCGAACGCAACTTCGAGACGTCCCTACGACGACCCGAAGACGTCGCGGCCCGCAGTGCCATGCTGCGAGCCTCTGCCGCCGCCGGGATCGCCATCGAAAACAGCATGCTCGGCGCGGCACACTCGATGGCCAATCCGTTGACGCGGCAATTCGGGGTCGTGCACGGACAGGCAGTTGGCCAGTTGCTACCGTTTGTCGTGCGCTTCAATGCAGAAGACTCCGCGGCCGCGGCCGCCTATGCCGAACTCGCCTACGACGCGGGGGTCGCCGAACACACCGACCCCATCCCCGTAGCCGTCAACAAGCTGATCGTGCGCCTGTCGGAGCTGGTTGCCATCGCTGGCTTCGAGCGCACGTTTGCCAACGTTCCGGCGTCCGCCATTGAGGCGCTGGCAACGGAAGCTGCCGAACAGTGGACCGCACAATTCAATCCTCGCCACGTCGACGTGCACGCATTCCGCGCCTTGTTCGCGCAGGTAACGGCATGAGGACCGGTGACGTCATCAGGGCGGGGATCTTCGCCGTGGCCCTGCTAGTGCCAGCCGCGTCCGCAGCGACCCAAACCCCAAAGCCACCGACGCTTCGGCTCGACGTCACTGGCGCGTTCTTCACGGATCGCGTCAAGGGCAACAATACGACTGTCGTCGCAAGCACGACTGCTGGCGTCATCACCGAGGACTCGTGGACCAGCTACGCCGGCAAACGCAAGAGCGCCCGCATGTTGGAGAACCTCGCGTTCGA
Organism: Planctomycetota bacterium; assembly: GCA_029936315.1. GTDB lineage: Bacteria > Planctomycetota > UBA1135 > UBA1135 > UBA2386. Next base: position 4,073 of record JAPYTD010000019.1, read on the forward strand.
CTATCTGCTCGGACGCGAATGCGCCGCGCGTGCCATTGCCCGCACCGCGCCGACCTTTGCACGCTCCCTGGCGATGCGCCGCGCGCTCGAATCGCAGCAGAGCGCGGGCGGCAGGCCAATTGGCGGATCCCTGGCGCGCTACGCAACGGACGAACTGCGCAACCTGCGCATGCGCGGGCTGGTCGGCGCGTCACGAGCCATCGACAACGAAGCACTGCTCGCGCGTTTCCATCATCGCTATGGCGTCGATGGCGTGCGGGTACGGGTGCGCCACATCCTGTGCACCGACGACATGTCGTCACCGCAGACCGCCCAACAACGAGCGCGGGCGCTACACGCACGTCTACTTGCTGGCGAATCGTTCGAAACATTACTGCACGAATCGCACGACCGGGTTGCCCGACGCCTGCTGCGTAACCCCAAGCGCAAGGCCGAGGCGGGCTTCCTTGCGGGTTACAACTACCACCGCTACGGCGAGAAGTTCGCGGCCGCCGTGCGCGCCCTCGCAATCGATGCCATCTCACAGCCCGTGCAATCGCCGGTCGGCTACCACCTGATTCAGGTCGTCAGTCGCAAGGTCACCGAACGAAACAAAGTGGCAGCGACGCTGCGCTTGGAGCTCGGTGGCGGCAAGGCGCGCAGTTCGGAGATCCTGGCACTTCGGCGTCAGTTGCTGGCGAAGTACGAATACCAACCGACGAAGCAACTCGCGCAGCCGAACCGCGTGCACGTCGCGGCCAACACGCAAACACCAGCGACCGCCACCCCCACCGCGTGGCCACACTACCGCGGCAACCCGTCGCTGCACGGCACGTCGCCGGCGCACATAGGCAAGCACCCGACGCTCGCGTGGACGTTCCCCACCAAGGACGAGATACTTTCGTCACCGGTAATCCAAGACGGCACGGTTTTCATCGGCTCCACCGACAACTCGGTCTACGCAATCGACCTCGCCACCGGCAAGCAACAATGGGCCTACCCGACCAAGGACATGGTCGAAGCACCGCCGCTGGTGCTCAACGGCAAGGTTTACATCGGCTCGTCCGACTTCTTCTTCTATGCACTCGACGCCAAGACCGGCGCGATGCTGTGGAAGTTCGAATGCCAGGACAAGATCCTCGGCGGCGCCAACTGGTTCGTCGGCAAAGACGGCAAGAAGCGCATCGTCGTCGGCAGCTACGACGCCCACGTCTACTGCTTTGACGAAGCAGGCATGAAGTTGTGGGCCTACGAGACCGACAACTACGTCAACGGTACGCCGGCGATCCACAACAGCGAGGTCGTGTTTGGCGGCTGCGACGCGGGCCTACACATGGTCGACGGCGAAACCGGCGATCGCATCACCAAGATCGACCTCGGCGCCGGCTGCCAGGTTGCCGGATCGGTGGCACTGCTCGGCGACAAGGCCTACTTCGGCCACTACGGCAACGAGTTCCTGCGTGTCGATCTCGACAGCGGCGACATCGACTGGCGCTATGCAAGCAAACGCGAAGGCTTCTGCTCGTCGCCGGCCCTCAACGACAAGTACGCCGTGTTCGGCGGCCGCGACAAGAACCTGCACTGCGTACGGCGCTTGGACGGCACGCCGCAGTGGCGATTCAAGACTCGCCGCAAGGTCGACGCCTCGCCAGTCATCACCGGCGACAAGGTGCTGTTCGGATCTGGCGACGGCCGGCTCTACATGCTGTCTCTCGATAGTGGCAAGGAGCTATGGAGTTATGATATCGGCAAGCCCGTCTACTCGTCGCCAGCCGTGGTCGACGGCATGATCGTCGTCGGTGCGAGCGACCACCGGGTCTACGCCTTTCACGCTCCGGTCGAAAAGCCGAAGAGGAACTAGCCGCACCATGCGCGTGATGTTGCTGACACCCGGCACCGGCCACTTCTACTGCGGTAGTTGCTTGCGCGACGATGCACTCGGCCGCGGGCTGCAACGCATCGGCCATGAAGTCTCTGTGGTGCCATTGTATCTGCCGCTGCAACTCGAGCGGGAGCACCCGGAGGCAACGGTGCACATGGGCGGCATCAACGTCTACTTGCAGCAGAAGACCCGCCTGGCGCGCTTTCTGCCGCGGTTCGTCGCCAACCTGCTCGACCGGCCCAGCCTCCTACGATGGGCTTCCAAACGCGGCAACATGACGAACGCCGCCGAGCTTGGACCGATGACCGTTTCGATCCTGCGCGGTGAGTGTGGCAAACAGGCGCTCGAAGTCGACAAGCTCGTGAAGTGGATCGCGACGCAACCCAAACCGGATGTCGTGATCGTCTCCAATGCGATGCTGATGGGCATTGTGCGCCGGCTGCGCCAAGAGATCTCCGCGCCGATCCTCGTCACCTTGCAAGGCGAGACGCCGTTCCTCGATGTGCTGCCCGACGTGCACGCGCAAGCTGCCTGGTCGGCCCTGCGCGAACGCAGCGCCGAAGTAGACGGGCTGATCGCGGTCAGTGAGACCTACGGCAACCTGATGCGCGAGCGCCTCGGGATCTCCCCAGACAAACTGCACGTCGTGCACAACGGCATCGAGATCGAAGAGCTGCAAGGCTGCCCACAACCTGCAGCGGAGCGGCGTCCCAAGACGATCGGCTACCTCGCCCGCATGTGCCACGACAAAGGCCTGGACACTTTGCTCGACGCGTTCCTTCTACTCAAGCAACGCGGCACCATCGACGGCCTGCGGCTGCGCATCGCCGGCGTACAATTGGCGGAAGACCGACCCTACGTCACCGGCCTGCAGGCGCGCATCGCGCAGCACGGTTGCCAGGGCGACGTCGAGTTCCTGGCCAACGTCGATCGCCGGACGAAGATCGAATTCCTGCACACACTGTCGGTTCTATCGGTGCCTGCGCGCCTCCAGGAGTCGTTCGGCCTCTACCTGTTGGAAGCCATGGCGGCAGGGGTCCCAGTCGTGCAACCGCGCCACGCTGCATTCCCCGAGATCCTCGCGGCAACGGGTGGCGGGTTGCTCTGCGAACCCGGCAGCCCGTCATCTCTGGCCGACACCCTGACAACCGTGCTCACCAACGACAAACTGGCGGCCGATCTCGGCGTCAAGGCTCGCACCTCGGTCACGACAAAATTCACGGCCGAACACATGGCCCAACGCGTCGCAAGGATCTGCGAACAGTTGCTCGCACCCCCGGGTATCGCTGCTGCGACCAACATCGCACACTAGTGCCTCGCTAGTTCGCTTGCGGACCACCCCCGCTCCCCAGAGACTCTCCGTATGCAAACCTGGATCCTGTTCGCCTTGTTGACCGTGGTGTCGTGGGGCCTGTATGGCGTGCTACTGCACAGCGGACAGTCCAGCATGGGCGACCCCGAGAACGGGCGCTACAAAGCCTTCTTCTGGGTCGGTATCGCGTACTTCTTGATCGCTGTGCTCGCGCCTGCCGGCATGTTGCTGGCCGCGAAGGCGTCGTGGTCGATGCCAGGCAAGGCCATTGGGCTGTCGCTGGTGGCCGGCGCAGTCGGCGCCGTTGGCGCGTTCGGCGTGCTGCTCGCGTTTGGTGCCAAGGGCCATCCAGCCGCAGTGATGTCGATCATCTTTGCGGGGGCCCCAATCGTGAATGCCGTCGTCGCCATGTCGCTGCATCCGCCGGCCGGCGGCTGGGGCAAGCTCGACTGGCGCTTCTTGCTCGGCATCGTGCTCGCGGCCACCGGCGGCCTGATGGTCAGCCTGTTCAAGCCTGCCCCCGCCGCGCCTCAGAAGCCACCTGCCATCGAGCAGAGCCAACCGCCGAACAAACCTGGGTAAGACGAAGCACGATGAATCCACCCCTGGTCGAACTGCAGCAAGTCGACAAACACTTCGGTCGTCAAACCGAGGTGTTGCGATGCATCGACCTGGATGTGCACCCTCGCGACACCGTTGCTGTGCTCGGCCCATCCGGATCCGGTAAGAGCACGCTCCTCAACATCCTTGGTGGACTGCTACCGCCAAGCAGCGGCAACGTGCGGTTCGATGGCCAAGACCTGCACGGCCGCGACCAGAAGGAACTCGCGGCCCTGCGCAACCGAGAAATCGGCTTCATCTTCCAGGCGCACCACTTGCTGCCACAATGCTCGGCTCTCGAGAACGTGCTGGTGCCAACGCTCGTGCACCCCAAAGGCGAACTGCGCAACTCGGCGCCAGAACGGGCGCGCCAACTGCTGACCGAAGTCGGGCTTGGTGAGCGATTGCAGCATCGACCAAGCGAACTGTCAGGCGGCGAGCAACAACGCGTCGCCGTGGTGCGCGCGCTGATCAACCAACCGCGACTGCTGCTCGCCGACGAACCCACCGGATCGCTGGACGAACAGGCAACCGATCATCTCGGCGATCTGCTGTGCCAACTCAACGAACGCCATCACGTCGCATTGGTCACGGTCACCCACTCCCGCCGTCTCGCAGCACGCATGAGTCGCGTCCTGACTCTGCGTGACGGTTCCCTGACCGAAGCGCCCGCGCCCCAATGAACGGCTGGCTGCTAGCGCGGCGCGGCATGCGTCACTATTGGCGCACGCACCTCGGCGTGCTGCTCGGCGTCGCGTGCGCCACAACCGTGTTGGTCGGCGCCTTGTCCGTCGGCGACTCGGTCCGGCACAGTCTACTCGAGCAATCCTTGTGGCGAATTGGCCAGGTCTCCTCAGTGCTGGCGACTGGCGACCGCTTCGTGCAGGAGGATCTCGGCACTCGCATCGCTACCGCGATTGGCACGACCAACGACAGCAGCATAGTGCCGCGATGTGTGCCCGCCATCCAACTGGCGGGTGTCGCAGCAAGCGCCAGCGGCAAGACCCGCACCGGCATTGTCGATGTGTTTGGTGTCGACAACCGATTCTTCGCAATGAGCGCTGGTGGCAAGCAGCTGCCCGCCCTCAGCGCTGGTGAAGCCATCCTCAATGAGCGGCTGGCCGCGCAACTTGGCGTCACGGTCGACGAAGAGATCGTCGTGCGCGTTGAGAAGCCGAGCCTGATGCCGCGGGAAGCGGCGATGGCAACGGTCGACGACGTCTCGTTCGCACTGCGCGTCAAGATCCTCGACATCGTCGACGAACAGGAGTTCGGCCACTTCGGCCTGCGCGCAAGCCAGGTGCCGCCGTTCAATCTGTTCGTGTCGTTGGCGTGGCTGCAGCAAGAACTGTCCCTGCCGGGCCGCGCCAACATGCTGCTGACCGACGCATCGGTCGAGGCAGCCGACGCAGCCCTTCGAACCAAGTGGACGATCGCCGACGCCGAACTGAAGCTGACGAAGCGAGACCTTGGCAGGACCGTTGAGCTGACCAGCACGCGCGTCTTTCTCGATTCCGCAGTGGTCGACGCCGTCGCAGAGATTGCACCTGAGTCCGTCGGCGTCGTGACCTACTTCGTCAAATCGCTCAGCACGAAGACCGCGAGCACGCCCTATTCGATGGTGAGCGCCATTGGACCGATCAGTTCGCACCCCCCGATTGCGAGTTCGCGCATACCTGCCGCCCTCGCCGCGACGCAGGCGTTGGTACCCGAGACCACGCGCGACGATCAGATCATCTGCAACCAATGGCTCGCGGATGACCTCAACCTGAAGGTCGGCGATGCGATCGAGATGGCCTATTGGGTCATGAACAGCCAGCTGCAGTTTGAGGAGCGTACTCACAGCCTACGCGTGCACTCGATCGTGCCCATGACCGGAGCCGCCGCCGACCCAAGCCTGATGCCGGCGTTTCCGGGCCTCGCGGAAGCGAGAAGTTGTTCCGATTGGGACACGGGCATTCCGGTCGATCTGCAGCAACTCAGCGACAACGACCAAAAGTACTGGGAAGAGAACCGGGGCACGCCCAAGGCCTTTGTCACCCTGGCTACTGGCCAGCGACTGTGGCGCAACCGCTTTGGCACATTGACGGCCGTACGTGTCTCTGCAAACGACGCCATACAACTCGCGCGACAGCTGCCGGAGTTGGTCGAACCCAAAGCGCTCAACCTGTTCTTCCAAGACATCCGCGGCCCAGCGCTCGCCGCCGGAGTTCCCGCGACCGACTTTGGCGCGCTCTATCTTGGGCTCAGTTTCTTCCTGATCGTCGCAGCGCTACTGCTCGCGGCCATGCTGTTCGCGTTTGGCGTCGAACAACGCCAGGGCGAGATCGGCACTCTGCTCGCGGTTGGCTTCGAACCGCGCACCGTGCACTGGCTGTTTGCCCGTGAAGCGTTGGTGCTGGCAACGATCGGGAGCGCCATCGGGGCCATCGCCGGCGCTGGTTACACGCACGCAGTGCTTGCCGCACTCGACACTCTGTGGCGCGACACCATTGGCCAGACCACCCTGACAGCGCACATCGTGCCCTCATCCGTGGCGTTCGGCGCATGCTGCGCGGTGCTCGCCGCATTGCTCGCCATCGCGTGGGCGATGCGCCGCACGTTCAGCAGACCCGCGGTCGAGTTGCTTACGTCGGCATCCGGTGTCGAACTGCCGCGCGCGAGACGTCGCTGGCTGACAACCGCGTTGTCGTTGGCGGCGTTGGCCGGCGCCGCCTTCTTGATCGGGCGCGCCCAGCCCAACCGTGCCACGAGCGCGTTCTTCGGCGGCGGTGCCTTGTTGCTGATCAGCGCCCTGTTCGCCTGCCGCAACCTGGTAACGCAACTCGGCAAGAAGACATCCGTAGGCCTACGCAGCATCGCGGCACTAGGAATGCGCAACTGCGGCCGCCGTCCCGGCCGCAGCCTGGCGACGATCGCCCTGTTGGCCAGCGGCACGTTTCTGGTGGTCGCGATCCAAGCCAACCGTTTGACGCCACCTGTGGATGCCAGCCAGCGCAGCGCGGGAACTGGCGGTTTCACGCTGTTTGGGCGCACCACGCTGCCGGTGTTGCGCGACCTCGATAGCACTGCGGGGCGCGAAGCGTATGGCCTCGACGACGACGAACTGGCGGGCGTCGCGATCGTGCCGCTGCGCGTTCGCAGTGGCGACGACGCCAGCTGCCTCAACCTCGCGACAGCGCAGAACCCACAGTTGGTTGGCGTCGAGGCAGACCAACTCGCCAGACGCGCATGCTTCCGCTTCACGCGCTTCGAAGCAGCGGCAGAACCAGTCAGCAACCCATGGCTGCTACTCGATCGTGACTTCGGCGCCAACATCGTGCCGGCGATTGGCGACGGCGGCAGCGTCGCTTGGGCACTGCACAAGAAACTCGGCGATTCGCTGACCTACCGCGATGAAGCGGGCAATGACTTCCAGGTTCGCATCGTCGGCACCGTGGCCGACTCGATCCTGCAAGGCAACCTGATCATCGCCGACCATCACCTGCAACAGCGGTTTCCGTCAGCGTCCGGCTACCGCATGTTCTTGATCGATGCGCCGAGCGAACGCACCGAGCAGGTCGCCGCCGATCTGAGCCGCGCGCTGCTCGATGTCGGCCTCGAACTGACGCCAACTTCCGAACGACTCGCCGCGTTCCAGTCGGTGCAGAACACCTACCTGTTGATCTTCCAATTGCTCGGCGGCCTTGGCTTGTTACTCGGCACGGTTGGCCTCGGAATCGTGGTCTTGCGCAACGCCTTGGAACGCCGCGGTGAGCTCGCCATCGCGCGTGCCGTTGGCTTCGATCATGCTGCCGTGCGCCGTCTCGTGTTCCATGAGCACGGCGTGCTGCTGGCACTCGGACTGGCAGTTGGCGCAGTTGCTGCAGGGCTCGCACTACTGCCGGCGCTGCGCGCAGAGCGGGCGATGCCCATCTTGCCGATCCTCGGGTTCCTGGCGGTCATTGCGCTGAGCGGAGTATTTTGGGTCTGGGCCGCGAGCGCCCTGGCAACCCGCGGCCGCATGATCGACGGCTTGCGCGGCGACTAGCCCACGCTCCACAGCAGAATACGGGCGCATGGGTGTCCTATGTACGTATGAGTCGCCAGCAAGGCCGCGGTGCCCCTTTCGCCGCCGCAACGACCCCTATATCCAATGATGTTAGCAAAGCCCTCCGTCCATAGGCCCTGACCATGAACACCACTTCTGCCACGCTGTCGATTCCATTCTTGTTTGCTGGGGTCCTGGCCGCGCAAGCGCACGCAGGGTCAGCGGAAGAGGCAGCACTCGAGTCTGCGTTCCTGGCACAGATGGACGGCTGCCGCATGGTCGGTCACTTCACCGAAACCGGTTCAGACAAGCCACCGCAGAAGGACAGCTACACGATTGCGGCGGTCAAGAAACTGCGCGATGAGAAGTGGCAGTTCGATGCCAAGATCGAATACGGCAGCAAGTCGGTGACGCTGCCGCTTGCGGTCGATATTTATTGGGCCGGTGATACGCCGACCATCCAGGTCAGCAGGCTACTCGTGCCAACGCTTGGCACGTTCGACGCGCGCATCGTTCTGCATGGCAACCAATACGCTGGCCTTTGGTCCGGCAAGAATCACGGCGGCTACATGTATGGCGTCATCGAGCCACTACCCAAACCCAAGGAACAACAAGATCCAAAAGGCAAGGGCGCACGATGGGCGACGTGGCGCGGGCCGGATGGATCCGGCGTTGCACCAAACAGCAACCCGCCGACGGAATGGAGCGAAGACAACAACGTCAAGTGGAAGGTCACCGTGCCCGGCCTCGGCAACTCAACGCCGATCATTTGGGGAGACCGCATCTACCTGACGACCGCGGTCGAAACGGATGAAGAAGGTGCCGCGCCCAAGCTGCCGGACGCGAGTCCGCGCGCTGGCGCCGGAGGCGGTCGCACGCGACCCGGTAGCACTCGACCGGGCGGCAATCGCAGTGGCCGTGGCAACCGGCGTGGTGGTCGACGCGGCGGCTGGGGCAGCAAGCCGGCACCGACCAAGGTGTTCGACTTCCGCGTCGTCGCCCTCAATCGTAACGACGGCTCGGTAATCTGGAGCAAGAGCGTCAAGAAGGCGGTGCCACACGAAGGCGGCCACGCGACCGGTTCGCAAGCATCGGGCTCCCCCATTACCGACGGCGAACACATCTACGCGCATTTTGGTTCGCGCGGCATCCACTGCCTCGATATATCGGGCGAACTGATCTGGTCGAAGGACTTCGGCCACATGCGCACGCGCAATCAGTTCGGGGAAGGCAGTTCGCCAGCACTGTCCGGCGACACGCTGATCATCAACTGGGACCACGAAGGCGATTCCTTCGTCTGCGCACTCAACAAGAAGACTGGTGACGAGATCTGGCGCAAGCCGCGCAGAGAATCCACTAGCTGGACGACGCCGCTGATCGTCGAAGTCGACGGCAAGCGGCAGGCGATCATCGTCGCTACCGGTGCCACGCGTGCCTACGACGTCGCGACCGGCGACGTCATCTGGAGCACCACCGGCATGACGACCAACGCGATCCCGTCGCCGATCGTTCGCGACGGCATTGCTTACCTGATGAGCGGGTTCCGCGGAGCCGCGCTGCAAGCCATCAAACTGTCGGGCGCCAAGGGCGACATCACCGAGACCGAGCACATGCTGTGGCGCCACAACCGCCAGACCTCGTACGTGCCTTCGGCCCTGCTCTACGGCAAGCACCTCTACTTTCTGCGCAGCAACACCGCGGTGCTGACATGCCTCGACGTCGAGACCGGCAAGCCCGCGTTCGAAGGCCAACGCCTGTCCGGCCTGCGCACGGTCTATTCGTCCCCCGTCGGCGCCGGTGGCCGCATCTACCTACCGTCGCGCGAAGGCGTCACCAAGGTCTTCAAGGCCGGGGCAACGTTCGAAGAACTGGCAACGAACGAACTCGATGATGTGTTCGACGCGAGCCCAATCGTGATCGGCGACGAGCTGTACCTGCGTGGCCACGAAGCGCTCTACTGCATCGCGAAGACCGAGAAGAAGTAGCCGCTCGCCAACCCAGGCGTTAGGGGCGTTAGGGCGGGAATCCAAAACGAAACTTCGCGACCGAACTTCGGACTACGCCGGGTTCGGTGTCGCCCGATTGGTCCGGTCAAGTGGTCACCGGGTAGGCCCATGTGCGACGCTGGCCGCACCCAATCTTGCGATGATCCGCTAGCTGAGGGCGAGCCCGGCTGCCACGCATGCACACCATCGAGCTACAACACGTGGAAGTGCAAGTTCAGCGCCGCCTTCCTAGAGGACGATGAATGACGAGAGTCCGCCCTCGAGCTGAGCGGCTCTCATTGCGGCAAGAAGATTCCCTCAGCGTCCCACCAATTCAGGAAAGGTGTCGCTGCTGGCGTTACCTTTCCCGAACCGCCCCGGCTCCCTACCAACAGTGAACATCCACAAAGCCGTCATTACGGCCGCAGGACCCGACCAACGCTCGCTGCCTCTGCAGTCCTTGGTCGATCGCGACGGCACGGAAAAACCCGCCTTGGCGATCATCCTCGAGGAAGCCGCCAGTGCCGGCATCCAAGAGGTCTGCATCGTCGTGCACCGCGGGGACCGTGACGTCTACGCATCGACGCTGCCCGAAACGGGCGTGAAGATCCTCTACACGGAACAGCCGGAACCCCGCGGGTACGGGCATGCACTGTTCTGTGCCAAGGATTTCGTCGGGGATGATCCGTTCCTCCACCTCGTCAGCGACCACCTCTACATCAGCTATGGAGCTCGTACCTGCGCCCAGGAACTGGTCGAGATCGCCAGCCGCGAAGAGGCCGCCGTGTCCGCCGTGCAGCCGACCCGGGAGAGCATGTTGCCCTACTACGGAGTCGTCAGCGGAGTGCGCGAGGGCCGCAACAAGTCGCTCTACTCGGTTCGAGAAGTCATCGAGAAGCCGACTCCGACGCGGGCCGAACAATCCCTGGTGGTCCCCGGCCTGCGCGCTGGCCACTACCTATGCTTCCACGGCATGCACGTGCTCACCCCCACTGTAATGGAGATCCTCGCCGAGGACGTCGCCGCATCCGACACCTCGACATCACCGAACAATGCACGCGTGCAACTGTCGACCGCCCTCAATCGCCTGGCCACCAAACAGCGCTACCTGGCCTTCGAGACGCTTGGCCATCGATACAACATCGGCGTGAAGTACGGCCTCCTCAACGCACAACTCGCCCTCGCCCTGAGTGGCGACGACAGCGAGTTCGTTCTCTCGCAGATGCTTGAGCTGCTCGCCACCCGTGAGCGCCAGATGATCTCGCAACGCGCCGACTAGCCGAACAACGGATTGTCCTCACGATGGTCAGCGAACTGATTTCCGTCATCGAATCCAACGCGCCGGCAACTCGGAATACGCCGCTCGAATCGATCTGTGCTGGCTGGCCGCGCGACCAATTGCTGGCCGAGTGCCAGGAACTCGACGCCTTCCGTCGATCGAGCGACAACCTCTATCATCGCGTGCGGGCACTCTTCTTCCTGTACGCGATCCACCGGTTCCACCTCCCTGGTTGCGGCGATCTACCACCGCTGGGCTTGGTTCCGTTCCCTGGCTTCAAGCTGCTACTCTCGCGACGGTTCGAAGAAGCGATCGAGTTGTTCCTGCAGGCGCAGAAGAAGAACGGCCCCAGCGACGCCATCAGTAGCGCGCTCAGCACGAGTTATCACCAACTCGCCTTCCAGACCCTGGCCGATCAGGTCCGCCACAGTGTGCGCTCCGCGACTGGCAACCAGTGGATGTTCCGCATCGGCCACCCGAGCGATCACCCCCTGCGCATACGGCGCGAGTTGCAGACCCGATCGAAGCACGGCCCCTACCCATTGCTCCGGGAGCAGACCGCGGTCCGCATGGACCTCACCCACAGCGCCTGGAGTGACATCTTCTTCCTGGGCATGGACTACCCCGAGGCCGCGAAAGTCCTCAACGTCTCCGTCGACCTCGGCGTGCACAACCGAGACCAAAAGCCGCAGCCGCCGATCGAAGCCTGGCTCCGGCTGATCGACGAGCCGGTCCTACGGTTGACGAGTGTTGATCTCGCCGCCACGGCCGACATCACGGAACTCAACGAAGTCTTCGACTACGCCAAAGACTACCTGGGCCTGATCAAGGCCGCGGTCATCGCGTCGGGCATCGTGCCGCCGGGCATGGAAGGCTCGGGCCAGAGCCTCGGCGATCTGCTCGCACGTCTCGCCGGCCACGGGCGCGGCATCGAGATCGTCAGCTACGTGCGCGACATTCCGAAGGGCTCGCGCCTGGCTGTGTCGACCAATCTTCTCGGTTCGCTGATCGCCGTCTGCATGCGCGCGACCGGGCAGACCCAGAACCTCGTCGGCGACCTCTCCGAAGCCGAGCGACGGATCGTCGCCGCTCGCGCGATCCTCGGCGAATGGCTCGGCGGCTCCGGCGGTGGCTGGCAGGATTCGGGTGGCGTGTGGCCGGGGATGAAGTTGATCACTGGCCAGCTCGCGACCCAGGGGGACCCCGAGTTCGGCATCAGTCGCGGTCGGTTGCTCCCGGATCACCAAATCCTCACCGACGCCGACGCCAGCCCCGAAGTCCGCCAGCGACTACAGGACAGCATGGTCTTGGTGCATGGCGGCATGGCCCAGAACGTCGGTCCGGTCCTCGAGATGGTCACCGAGAAGTACCTCCTGCGATCCGCCGATGAGTGGCTCTGTCGCCACGATGCTCTGCAGGTGCTCGACGAGGTGCTCGACGCGCTCCGATCCAACGACATCCCAGGCCTCGCTGCCGCGACCTCGCGCAACTTTGAGGGTCCGATCCAAGGCATTATCCCGTGGGCCTCCAACCTGTTCACCGAGACGGTGATCGAGAAGGTTCGAAAACGACACGGCACCGACTACCTCGGCTTCTGCATGCTCGGCGGGATGTCGGGCGGCGGGATGGGCTTCCTGTTCAAACCCCACGCACGCGCCGCGGCCCAAGAGGATCTCCTCGAGATCATGATCACGTGCAAACGCGAACTTGAGAGCGGTATGCCGTTCGCCATGGACCCGGTGATCTACGACTTCGAGATCAACACACGCGGTACGTGGTGCACGATCCTCGAAGGCAAAGACGCGCTGCTGCCAGCCCAGTACTACACCCTGATCGTGCCCGGTCTGCTGCAACAGAAACGCCACCGCCTACCCGTACTGCGCCGCGCCGAACTCGACCGTTTCGGCAGCGCCTGCCGCAACCGTCCGGAACTCAAATGGGTCGTCGGATCCCTGTTCGACCGACTCTTTCCCAGGCTCCAGGGCAAGCGATCCAGTGCCGAAACCCTGCCGGTCCTACTCGAAGCCAACGGCTTCGACGCCCACCTCCACGCGGAGATCCGCATCGACCTACGGGCGGGGAGGATCGGCCTGGCGCAGAATCGACTACCGGCCAATACGGAGATCCTCGACGCGCGGCCGGCAGATGTCATCGACACCCTCGACGGCCGCCCAAAGGCCGACCACGAGCGCGGCGCCGCGGCCCTGGCCGCGGGGCGAGTCGGCATCGTCACCTTGGCCGCCGGCGCCGGCAGTCGATGGACCCAGGGCGCTGGCGTCGTCAAGGCCATCAACCCGTTCTGCAAGTTCGCCGGCCGGCACCGCACGTTCCTCGAAGCACACTTGGCCAAGAGCCGCCGTACCGGCGAGCTCCACGGCACACAACCGACCCACGTCATCACGACGAGCTACCTCACCCACGGCCCGATCAGCGACCACCTGCAGCGGCGCTCGAACTACGGCTACCGAGGCCCGCTCCACCTCTCGCCCGGCCGCGCCGTCGGCCTGCGCCTGGTGCCGATGGAACGCGACCTGCGATTCGCATGGGAAGAGTTGCCCCAGCAGATGCTGGACGAACAGGCCCAGAAGGTGCAGGACAGCCTGCACAATGCGCTGATCGGTTGGGCCCAGGAGGCCGGCGAAGCCACCGACTACACGGACAACCTACCGAATCAGTGCCTCCACCCCGTCGGTCACTGGTTCGAAGTCCCCGGCCTCCTGCGCAACGGCGTGCTCCGCACGATGCTCACCGAGCGGCCGCAACTCGAGCACCTGCTGCTCCACAACATCGATACCCTCGGCGCGGACCTCGACCCCGCCATCTTGGGCGTGCACATCGACCGCGGCGCCACGCTGAGTTTCGAAGTCACCCCGCGGCGGCTCGAAGATCGGGGCGGCGGACTGGCCCGTGTCGACGGCCAACCGCGACTGATCGAAGGCCTCGCGATGCCGCGCGAAGAGGATGAGTTCCAGCTCTCCTACTACAATTCCCTGACGACTTGGATCCACATCGACGGCTTGCTGGAGAAGTTTCAACTCGATCGCGACGACCTCGACGACACCGCGAAGGTGGACAGTGCCGTGCGACGCATCAGCACCAAGATGCCGACCTACGTCACGCTCAAGGAAGTCAAGAAGCGCTGGGGTCACGGCCAGGAGGACGTCTTCCCGGTGACCCAGTTCGAGAAGCTCTGGGGCGATATGTCCGCCCTACCAGGCTTGCGATGTGACTACATCGTCGTGCCACGGTTCCGCGGCCAACAGCTGAAGGATCCAGACCAACTTGATGGTTGGCTGCGCGATGGGTCCGCCGCCCACGTGGACTCGCTGTGCTCGTGGACCGACGACTGATCGCGTCACACGCTACTCGCAGTCGCCCGCGGCGCTCCGCGTTCTGACGAACTGACGCGGCCCTACTTCGGCCTATTTTCCAGTTGGCTTGCCGAGGCAGATCAGCTCATCCGCTGTGCGAACAAACATCGCACCCCGCGCCAACGCCGGTGTCGCGCACACGGAGGCACCGAGATCAAAGCCCCCCAGCACCGCGAACTTCGTCTTCGAGAACGTCCACAGCCTGCCTTCGCGATCGCAGATGTAGATCGCCTTGCCATTGCTTACGGGCGAACTGAAGAACTTGCCGTCGATGCGTTCGCGCCACAACTCCTCGCCGCTATCCGCATTGAGGCAGCTCGCAAAACCACTGTCCGCGAACAGGAAGAACTTGCCATGCAACGCGATGGCACTCGGCACGTAGGGCAAGCTGCGACGGCGCTTGTAGCTGATCTTCGGTTCATCCTTGGCGCCCTTGCCGATCTCAAACACAACGCACTGCTTGCCGGAGTTGCCGCTGCCCGTGTTGACGAGCAGTTTGTTGCCCGCAAGGCACGGCGCCGCGATGAAGCGACTCTTGAAGCCAGGATTGGCCCGCCAGCGAATCTTGCCGGTCTCTGGCTCGAACGCCGTTAAGCCGTGCGCCGCGCTCGCAACCATCATCACAGGCTTGCCATCCTTGGGTTCGTACAAGAACGGTGGCGAGTAGCACGCAAACCGCGGACTCTTCGCCAGTTCTTCGCGCCAGACTGTTTTGCCCGTCTTGCGATTGAGGGCCATCAGGAAGCAGTCGTCGCCTTCGTTTTCGTTCGCAATGACGACGAGCTCGCCGTGCATTACCGGCGAGTTGCCGCTGCCGTGCTGCGCGTAGTAGCCACCGAGTTCGCGCTGCCACAACTCTTGGCCGTCATGGCTGACTGCGAGCGCGACCAGCTTCTCAGCTGAACTCCACACCATGTAGACGCCATGGTCATCGGTAACGGGAGTTGCGGACGCAAAGCTGTTGAGCTTGTGCTGCTTGTGTCCCTCGAACGCGCACGAGTAGGACCAAGACTCCTTGCCGGTGACGGCGTCGTAGCAGACAACATCGCGCGTATCCCGTTCTTCGCCGAGTCGCGTGATGTATACGTGCGCGCCCCACAGCACCGGAGATGAGTGGCCCGTACCACCGATCGTCGTGCGCCATCGGATGTGATCCTTGGTGAACGTGGTCGGAAGATCCGCAACACCAACACCCTGACCACCTGGCCCGCGAAAGCGTGACCACTCCTGCCCTACCGCACAGTCAGTGGCGGCGACTGACAACAAGCAACCCAACACAAACGCGGATCTCATTTGGTGGCACCCAGGCAGTAGAGGTGGCCGTAGGTGCGCAGCCAGATCTTGTCGTCAACGAGTGCTGGGGTCGCATAGCACGGTTCGTCGAAGTTCGCGGAGTGGATCGGCTTCAACTCCTTGCCGGCCGCGAGCACCGTCAGCAGGCCGTTCTCACTCAACAGGTAGACCTTGCCATCGCCGCAAACCGGCGCGGTGAAGTAGGCGTCACCCGCTTCCCCAACGCGATTCTTCTCGATCAACTCACCCTTGTCAGCACTGATCATCGTCATCAAGCCGCCCTGATCGGACAGCAGATAATAGACGCCATTGGTGATCAGCGGCGACGGTAGTTGCGGAATCGAGCGGTAGTAGCGCCACAAGACGCTCTTGTCGGTCATGTCGCCAGTGCCGCCAACGCGCACGGCCATCGCCGCATTGACCGACGCAAACGACAGCCGACACAACCGCCATTCGTCCTGGTCCAACGCCCCGCTCTTGTCGAGATCGAGGAACTGGTAGTAGCGCGCGATGCGCCGATCGGTCAGTTCTTTGCGCCCGATGAAGCCATCGCCGTCCTTATCCATCTTGGCGACGGCATCGGCAAACTCCGCTATCTTGATCTGCCTTCCCTTGTTGTTCTGCGGGCTACCAAAGCCGTGGATCCACAAGGTGTCGCCGAGCAGCACTGGCACCGACTTCATCTCGGATGGCAAACCGCGGATCCACCAGATGCGCTTACCAGTCTTCGCGTCGTAGCCATCCAGCAAGAACGAACCTGGCAAGATGAACTGCGGATCCTCGCCCTCTGGTTCGTAGATCACCGGCGTGCAGTGGCCGCTGACAGCATTGGGTCGATCGACCTTGTAGCGCACGTCGCCCGAGTGCTTGTCGACCCCGATCACATAGGACGCCTTGCCGTCGTCGCATGGCAGCACGACCGTGTCGCCAACGATGATTGGCGAAGCTCCCATGCCGTAGATGTTGAAGAACGGACCGAGCGGCATGCGCCAGCGCTCTTTGCCGTTGAGGTCGTAGGCGAGCATGCCGTATTCGTCAAAGAACACCGCAACCGTGTCGTTGTCGACCGCTGCTGATGCGGCAGCCGGACCGTTCTTGCGGTGAAACTTGGTACGGCGCGGCCGCGGCGCCTCCACGCGCCAGACGATTTCTCCGTTGTCGCGGTTGATGCCGTAGGTGTAGAGCTTCTCGTCCTCGACGGCGGTCAAGAACATCAGCTTGTCGCTGAACACCGGCGAGCTGTGGCCTTCGGGAAACGCACGCTTCCAGATCACGCCCTGCTGCGGCCCGACTTCGGCTGGATACTTGCCTTCGGCCATGCCAGTGCCGTTAGGACCGCGGAAGCGATTCCATGGCGATGTGCCATGCGATGTAGCCCCTTCCTGTGCGATGACAGGAATCGTTGCAAGGGTCGCGAGCAGGGCGGCCCGAACCGACAGGGACGTGCGTTGCAGCATGTGCCCAAGGTATTGCCATGCCGCCAGCCGCCCAGCAGCAAGCAAGCCGGCAGGCACCAAGTTACGAATCTATCGCTGAACGGCGATGCCGATGATCTCGTAGCGGCAGCCCTTCAGCAGGGTGGGAGCCGCGAGGAAGGCGCGAGTCGGGAACGTCTCCTCGAAGCTCTGTCGGTAGACGTCATTGAACGTCTTGTAGAGTGAAAGGTCGGAGCACGACACCTGTACCTGCACCAGATCATCCATGGTCATGTTGGCGCGAGCCATGGTCGCCGCAAAGGCATCGAGCATCATGCGTGCTTCGATCGCGGCATCGGCTGGCGGCTTGCCGGTCTCGGCATCGATGCCGAGATGCCCCGACACGTAGAGCGTGTCCCCAACGAGCACCGCCTTGTTGAACGGCAGCTCCGGGTTGTCGGACGGGAAGTCCCGACGCGCAGCAGTACAACCAAGGGTCAGCAAGACGGGCAACCAGATCATCGAACGCACGAGCATTGCCACATGCTATGCGCACCAGCCCGGACCATCGACCGTTACTTGCGTTGCGATTCTTCGATGCGATACAGATGGGTCTTGCTGCGCAGGATCAGCGCGTTGCCGAGTACTGCCGGTGACGACATGAAGCCATCATCAAGGCTGTTGGTCGCCAGCTTCTCAAACTTGTCGCCCTTCTTGATGACCACGGTCGTGCCACTGCGATCAAAGTAGTAGATGCGGTCTCCGATGCAGATCGGCGACGCGCAGTGCGTGCCGCCGACTCGTTCGCGCCAGACCGCTTTGCCGGTTAGGCAATCGAGGCACGTTGCGAAGCCACCGTCATCGATCATGTAGATACGGTCGCCGGCAAGAATCGGGGACGCCATCTTGGGAACGTTGCGCGAGTAGGACCAGATGATGTTCTTCTTCGTGACGTCGCCTGTGCCGCCTGTCTGCACGGCGATCATCTGCGCACGCATGAACCCAGTAGTCAAAAACACCACGTCGTCTCGGACCAGCGGCCGTGGCGCCATCGAGAACCCCTTGAAGCCAACGCGCCACAGTTCTTTGCCGGTGCCGGGATCGTAGGCGTAGCTCGCTTGGGCGCCGCAGCTGATGATTTGGAACTTGCGGCCAACCTGGACGGCGATCGGCGTGCTGTATGCCTTGCGCAGATCCGGAGGGTATCTGGTCAGATTCACCGATCGATCGGTGCGCCATTGGGTCTTGCCCGTCTCCTTGTCGAGCGCGACCACATACTGCACGTCGCCGCCGTCGACATTGAAGATCAGCAAGTCCTGAAACAGGATCGGCGACGACCCCGGCCCTTCCATGTGGTCGCACTGCAGGTCGCGCCGTTCCCAGATCGTCTCGCAAGTCTCAACGTCGAGGCAGGCCGTACCATAGCTGCCAAAGTGCACATACACGCGGCCGGCCTCAACCGTCGGCGACGGGGAGGCAAAGCTGTTGAGAGAGTTCTTGGGCTCCGGCTTGGCGTTCTCAAAGACCACTCGCTCGAACAGTTGCTTGCCGGTAGTCACATCAAACGCGAGTACGTGCAACTTCTTGCCGCTGTCCGTCGACGTTGTCATCCACGCGATGCCGTCGTCAACAACCGGCGACGACCAACCGGTGCCGAGCACCTTGCGCTTCCAACGAACGTTGTCCTGCTCGCCCCACTCAAGCGGCACGTCGGCTTTGCGAACGTAGCCGCTGCGATCGCCGCCGCGATAGTCCGGCCAGGAGGCAACCTGGGCCGCCAGCGAACCGACAACCAACGCAAGCATGCCGAGACGCATGCCGCCACTCACCGAGATGAACATTGCCCCCATCCTACGCGCCAGTCGGAACGAAGCCGCGCACCAGATACCTTTGCGACATGCGCTCCCCTTCCGTTCTGTTGCTCTCCTCGGCAATGCTGCTCGCGCAGGGCGCAAGCTGGCCGCAGTTTCGTGGCAACCAAGCGTCTGGCGTCGAGGATCAGCAGCCGCTGCCCGAATCTTGGGACATCGCCAAGAACTCAGGCCTGAAGTGGCGAACGGCGGTGCCCGGGCTGTCACACGCATCTGCGGTTGTCGCCGGCGACCGGCTGTTTGTCGTGACAGCCGTGGCGAAGGGCGGAAAGGCGAGCCTGAAGATCGGAGCCTATGGAGCCGGCGATTCCGCGGAGGACATGGTCGAGCACAGCTTCCAGGTCTGGTGCCTGCGTCTGGACGATGGCCGCGTCGATTGGGTGCGAACGGCCGTTCGATGCGTGCCGAAGTTTGCGCGTCACACCAAGGCAACCCACGCGGATCCAACGCCCGTCACGGATGGCCAGCACGTCATCGCCGTGTTCGGCGCGCAGGGCATGTTCTGCTACACGGTCGCAGGCGATCTCGTCTGGCAGGTGGACCTGGGGGAACTCGACGTCGGACCGCACAACTCGATGGATCTGCATTGGGGCTACGCGAGTTCGCCAACGATCGCCAACGGCCTCGTCATCGTGCAGGCGGACGTCAAGACCAAGCCTTACCTGGCGGCGTGGCACATCGACACCGGTAAGCCCGCGTGGCGCGTCGATCGCGACGACACCACCAGTTGGGCGACGCCGACCGTTGTGTCGACCGACGCCGGAAAACTCGTCTACGTCAATGGCTGCAAACACATGGGCGCCTACCGACTTGAAGACGGCAGCGAGGTCTGGCGCATGGCCGGCGGCGGCGGCTTGCCCGTTCCTGCGCCGATCGTTGCTGGCGACCTCGTGCTGTTCACGAGTAACCACCGGCCACTCAAGTCGAGCCACCCGCTCAAGCCGGTGTTCGCGGTCAAACGCAGCGCGACCGGCCAACTGCCGATGCCGAGCCGCAACAACACCGGCGAGCATGTGGCGTGGATGCAGACGCGCGTCGGCAACTACATCCAGACGCCAATCGTCTACCGCGACCTGCTCTACCTATGCGCACTGTCCGGCATCGTCTCGGTGGTCGACACCAAGACCGGAGAGGTCTACGGCCGCCATCGACTCGGCGTCGGCAAGGCAACGTTCTCGGCATCGCCAGTTGCAGGCGACGGCAAGCTCTACTTCACGAGCGAAGAAGGCGATGTGCACGTCGTAAAGGCCGGCAAGGACTTCGAGCAACTCGGCATCAACCCACTCGGCGAAATCTGCATGGCAACCCCCGCAATCGCAAACGGCACCCTGCTATTTCGCGCCCGCAGCCACGTAATCGCCGTGCATCACCAGAAGTGACGCACGATCACTCTTGGACCTTCCGGGTGGCCAGGTTGAAGCGTTGGCCGTTCTTGAGGCGGAGGTAGTCGGGTTGGCCGTGCACGACGGGGAGGTTGCGGTCGTAGAAGTGCACGTTGCGGCCCTCGCGGCTGAAGCATGTCGCGATGGAACCTTGCACGATGATTGAGGAGGCTTCGTCGAGGCCGATGCCGAGCAGTTGTGGGTAGCGATTGACGAGCTTTGTCATGTCGGGTTGCCGACCGCGCTGCGTGAAGTGTTGGTCGATCGCCACTCCGGTCAGGAAGCCGAGACCGGTTTCATAGCCGGCAGCCATCGCGTCGACGTTGCCGAGCGAATTGCCGCGGGCCATGTACGAACCTTGAATCGACGCGCCGGCAGACGAACCAGCAATCACACCACCGCGCGCCAACACTTCGTGCATCAGCCGATGCGCTTCGGTGTGCTGCCACGAGTCGACGAGGTTCCATTGCCGACCTCCACCAAAGAACAGGCCACCGGCCTTGCGCAACTTGGCGTGGATCTGCTCGCTCGTATCCGCCAAATGGCGATCCTTCGTGTGGATGAAGTCGACGTTGGTCGCGCCGGCCTTGCGCCAACGCTCAAGGGTTCGCTCGGCGGTGGCCGTCTCACTCTCAGTGCACGGGATGTAGAGCAACAGTGCATCCTTGCCGCCGGCCAACTCCATGAACTTGTCCATGAAGCCCGAGGGGCTGCCGCCACCCCCGACAATCATCAACGAACCTTTGGCGACGTTTGGTTCAGGTGGTTTGTCAGCCGGAAACTTGTCACGCGTGCGTGCGAGCGCGGCGCGACTCATCGCGAGCAGATCCTCAAGGCGTTTCGGGCGATAGCCTTGGTCGCGAGTGCGGCGCTGACGCCCCCGCCGTCGCGGCCTGGCACCACCATTTCTTGGCTGAGCACGCGGCGCCCTTCGCTGCGTGCGCGGCGAAACGTCGGCGTGGAGGCGCTCGACTCGAACGGGGAGGTGTAGGTTTGCGGCAATGCAGGCATAGCCGCTGCCTTCGCCAAACACATCGAACCAGCGATTGTGCAAGACGAGCACCGTACTCGACTCGATGCCCAAGCCAACCAGACGCGGCTGGCCAGCCAAGACTCCGAGCAGTCGGCTCTGTTGCGATGCCGGAGAATAGTACGGATCGATCACCACGCCCGGAATGAGATCAAGGCCCTTGCCGAGCTTCGCATGCACCTCACCGCCGGTGATCGTGGTTTGCGCAAACGCTCGCACGGCATCTCCGTTCGCGCCGAGCACGCCCTTGCGCAGCAGCAGGCCGTGCAGCGCGGTTTCGACGACGCTATCACGCAGCATCGCGGCCATCTGTTCGCCCGTATCGGCAACCAACCAGACACCGCTGGCATTGCCGACGGCAGCAACCGCGTCACTCAGTTGCTTGCCCTTGCCGGAAGTCACCGAGACGGTCGTCACCCCAGCAAGTGGCTCGGGCACCACAGCCGTATCCGACACAGTGACGACGACGAGTTTGTCCTTGTCACCGCCGGCAAGTTGCACAAAGCGATCGAACACCTCGGCAGGCAGGTCGCCGCCACCACCGAGGAACACCGTGCCGCCAACTGGCATCAGTGGTTCGGGCGCGGCCGGGTCAAACTGCGCGACCAGCGGCGCGCCGAGTATGGTGAAGACAACGAGTGGGGCGAGACCAGTTCGAACGGCAGGATGCATTATTGGAGCACTCGGTTCACGAAGGTGCTGACGAAGTCGAACAGACAGTGTAGGCCCATGCAGCCGAACGCGGGCGCTGGGACACGCATGAGACTGCTGCTTGGGTCCGTGTAGCCACTGTGCTTTCTCGCTACCATCACGGCGCGACCGCAAACACGCACACCCCCCCCAGCAGCACTAGTGACCATTCGAATCGGCGGAGTCCCCTACGGCGTCGGCGCCCCCTTGCTCGGAGGGCTCGATCAAGACCCAGACATTGAACTCGTGCTGGCACCGCCAACCGAGATGATCCCCGACCTGCGCGCGGGCAGGCTGGACGCGGCCCTGTTGTCGTCGATCGAAGCCATCCGCTATCCCGGTTACACCGTCGCGGCCAAGCTCGGCATCGCCTGCAAGCAAGAGATCCGCTCGGTACGTGCGTTTCGCAAGCGTGGCACGAAGATCAAGACGGTTGGTTGCGACCAGAGTTCGGCAACGACCGTCGCGCTGTTGAAGCTACTGCTGACGCACGTGCACAAAGATGAGACCGACGGCGAACCGGAGTTCTCAACGATCGTGCCAACGCGTCAGCCCGATGCGCTACCGCACGACCTGGTGATGCTGATCGGGGACGTCGGGCTCGAGGCAGATCCCGGCGAACGGGATGAGTGGGACCTGGGCACCGAGTGGGTCGAGTGGACTGGCTTGCCATTCGTATTCGCGGTGTGGGTTCTGCGACCTGCGGTCGAGCACGAACTGGTGCTGCCCGCCTTACATCGAGGCCGAGAACTTGGCCGTGCGCGCGGCGCGATAGACGGCACCGAGGGTGCAGCGCATTACGAACTCGACGACCAGGACATGGCAGGCCTGCGTCGGTTCTGGAACGAGTGCCGCGCGCTTGGGCTCGCAGACCAGCCAGACCCTGAGTTCTGGTAGGCCGACAGTAGTCTCCCAGAAGTAGTCGCCCAGAATGGAACCGCCCCTGGCCGTTTCGGGCCAAGGGCAGTGACTGGTGGAATCGAGGGGGCTCGAACCCCTGACCTCTGCATTGCGAACGCAGCGCTCTACCAACTGAGCTACGACCCCGCATTGGGGGCGGATACGCTAGCGACCGATCACCGCCTCGTAAAGTTAGCGACTACGGAATTCCAAACGGCTCGGTCGGGGCTTGCCCGTGACCAGAAACCCGGGGACCGGGTCTCGGCCCACACCAAACACCCACTGGCGCCGCCTTGCTGACCTGCCCGGCAGCCGGCTCGCCGTCGCAGCCAACGGCGCAGTCAACGCTGGAGCCTCAAGGTGCTCGCCCGACAAGAATGTGCAGCCGAACCGCAGCAATAGCGGGCCGCGCACATCGGCACGCACAGCTACGTGCAACTCCCCGCCCACCAGAATGCCGGCATCACACGCCAACGTCCCGCCCGCGCCGGGCAAGCCGAGGTAGACATTTCCCGAGCCTTCGACTTGCCCCGCAAACGCAGCCCCCCGGTGCAGGCGGTCACCGGTGGTCCAGCCGCCACTGCCATCGATATCCGCAAAGACAACGCCCGCATCCGCCGTGTCGGTGGCCAAGAGCAAACGGCCTCGGCCGCGCACGTGCAGGGAACGCAGGAGGTGCAGGTTGCCCTCGATGATCACGACCAGGTCCTTCGCCAAGTTGAGGGTCAGGGCGTGCTCACGATCTTCGAGCCACAGATTGCCCGGCACGATGAGCAACCCACCACTCTGATACTTCGCCAGATCTACCCTGTTTGACGACCAAACATAGTCTGGCCGATCCGAACCACTGGCCAGGTGCCGCAGGGCAATCTCGGGGTCCCGCCGAAAGCCAAGCGACTCGGTTACGCGCGGCGCGCTCGCGATCGCCGACAAGTCCAACTCGGGCCAGTTGTCTGGCGCCTCGCACAGTTTGCCACCGATCTCCGCCAATGTCGCCGCGTCAGTCGCGGCCCGGGCATGCGAAAAGACACTGGGCGCCCCCCCCGGCAACTGCCTACTAGCCAGTACGGTCTCTCCGCTCGCCCCAGTCACATAGACCGTGCACAGATCCCGTTGCCAGGCGACCCCGACGTGCACACCGGCAACCTGCAACTGGCCACCCTTATCACCCGCCGCCACCTGTTCTATCAACGCAGTCTCGGCGGCGATCTGGGCACGCACGACTTCCAGTTGGCGATTGATGTCGCGAGCACGGTGCGCAACGTCAGCCTGCTCAAGAACACTGACGACAAGAAACGTAACTGCCGCGATGGCGATCATCGTGGTTGGCGAAAGCGCGCGCACCGCGCAAGCGACAAACGAAGGGCGCTTGGCGTTCATCGAGCGTTCATCGAAAGCACGTTGCGATTTGCACCACTGCCATGGGTTGCAAAGGTCAGGTAGAGCGCATCGCCAATCGCAGCGCAGCGAAGCTGCATGCCCGGGAAGAGCACAGCAGCCGCTTCGAGTTGGCCTTTGTCCGGCCGAAGACCGAGTTCACAAGCGCGGTGCAACTCATGAACCGCATGCACTTGGCACTGGCGTCGCGCCAGCACCTCCCGCGTCTCGCCGACGCGCACATGCAACCACGTTGCCAAGCCACCCATGACGGCAAGAGCCGACAAGGTCGCCGACCGGTACAGCAGACGTTCGCATGAGATCTTCACGCGAGCTCATCCTCGTCGTCCGCATCGAGGTCGAACATGTCTCTGTCAACGTTCACTCCACTAGGTGGATTGTGATTCAGCCACTCGAGCAAGCCGTTGCATTCCTGGACAAGGCGCGCCATCGGCTCCCCCGGCCGGCGAGCAACTCGGAAGCCGACATCACCAGCTCGAATGCGCTGCATCGCGACGCGAACTTGCTGCTCCGGTGCTCGGAATCTTCGCGTCATGTTGCAAACCTCGACGAGCAACACGATGAGAAGACTGGCGACGAAGGCAACGACCGAAATTGCCAACGTAGAGAGACTCGACAACGATCCCGATTCGAGATCGTGCAATTGGCTCACGCACTGATGCGCAAACACTGTCGCAGCGCCGCACATTGCGACAATTGCTGCGATCCGCACCGCCAGAAATCGCGACAGCCATTGCGCTGTCGAAGGGTTGTCATAGTGCGTGGAGGGCTTCGTAGCAGAGTTCAACACTGATCAATCGGTGGTCAGACAGGATTACCTCACCATTGGGGTCCCTGGCATATGCATCGGCTAAACCCGCATTTTGCATGCGTTCAAGGACGCAAATCGTCCCGGACTTGGACGCAAGGTCAGCGCCTTGAACGGCCGATGGAGCGTGCGAACGAGCCAAAACTCGCCGGACATCAATAAGCACATGGTCGAGCAATCCAATGAGCCGCAAGAGAGCGGCAAACGAGCAACGATCTTCGCGGTGACGTCTGGGAAGGGTGGCGTTGGCAAAACGTCGTTGGCGGTCAACCTTGCATGCGAATTCAGTAGACGCGGTTACCGCACGATCATCATTGATACCGACCTTGGCTTGGCCAACGCGCACATTCTCGCTGGCATCAAGCCTGAGAAGACGTTGTCGGACTACATCAGTGGCAATGCGGAACTCGCCGACATCATTGTCGACGGCCCGTGCCAAGTGAAGTTCGTCAGCGGCGGCAGTGGCGTCAAAGACATGGCCAACCTCGATGACAATGGCCGCGCCCAAATCTGCGTTGCAATCGAGGACCTGGCAAAGTTCTGCGACGTCATCCTGCTCGACACCGGTGCCGGTGTTTCGAAGGGCGTGACCGACTTCGTCGGCTTGGCAGATCAGGTCGTGCTCGTAACGACAAGCAACTTCGCAGCCATCGCCGATGCCTACGGCATCGTCAAGGTGATGGTGCAGGATGGTTTTGACAAGCCCATCCACGCCGTCGTCAACCGAGTCCGATCGCCCGAAGAAGCTGAGCAAGTTTTCCTCAAACTGAAGGGCTGCACGGAACGATTTTTGGGGTTTGACCTCAACTGGCTCGGACTGCTGCCGGAAGATAGCTCCGTTGAGGGTGCCGTTTTGAAGCGTGCACCATTCAGCGAAGTCTTCCCGGGCAGTGTGGCATCACGCTACCTCGCAAAGCTGGTCTCAGGTCTCGAACGATACGTCGGGACACCGAAGCCAGTGCCGCAAGCTGCCAAGGATGACGGTGGATCTAGGGTGGCAGTTTGCACGAGCGAACTGCAATTGGGACCAACAGGGAAAAAGGATTGAAGGATGACCCGCACTACGAAGCAAGACGCTACGGCAAGCATGGATCAGGCGACGGGCAAGCTCGCAGCCAACGAAGAACAGTTCGGCCGGCAGGCCAACAAGGGTATTCTCGCCGACAAGGTCGCCGAAGAACTCAACGTGCCGCGGCGTACCGCAGCACGCGTTCTTGACGCGGTGCTAGATGCGGTCAGTGAATTGCTACAATGCCGCGGCAAAGTCGCGGTCAAGGGCTTCGGCACTTTCGAGCGCAGGATCCGCAAGGGCCGTGCCTACAAGCACCCCCTGACCGGTGAGAGCATTGAAGTCGCCAACAAGGAGACCATTGTCTTCAAGCCGAGCGACCAACTGGTCGCCGAGACGAAGTCCAACGCCGTCCCGAAGGCCAAAAAGCCAACTGGGACCCCTACCGACGACATCCTGTTCAAGGGTTAATCGGAAAGCAACCGAATCATGTGACCGGGAGGCAGGCCAATCGCCAGCCTCCCAGTTTCGTACCTTGAGAAGGTTCTCGGCGACACGCAACCGAGCTATCGTTTCGAACGTGACCGCGTCCGACGAATACCAAGCCGCCTGCGTCCAGTTCGATGTCGCCGCAGGTGACGTCGCCGCCAACGTTGTGTCGATGCGAAGTGGCATCGAAGAAGCGGTGGCTGCTGGCGCCCGCCTGTGCGTGCTACCCGAACTCTGGTCGACTTCGTTCTTGACCGAGTTCGACGACGCGCTGTTTACCGCAGCGCGCGAGGCAGACACGAGCCTATGTGAACTGTCCCGCGAGCACTCGCTCGTGGTCGTCGGGAGTTCAATCGAAGCCGACGGCGACAAGGTCTACAACACGGCGCGCGTCTACCAGCGCGGTGAAACCCTGGCGACGTATCGCAAGATTCACCTGTTCTCGCCGAACATCGAACACCGCCACCACGACTCCGGTGACCAACCGTGTGTCGTCGACACCGAGCGCGGTCGACTAGGCGTGCTGATCTGCTACGACATCCGCTTTCCAGAGTTGTCGCGCCATTGCTTCTACGAAGGCGCCGAGGTCCTGGTCGTGCCTGGGCAGTGGCCGGAAGCACGCAGCCAACACTGGCGCACGCTGCTACGTGCTCGCGCCATCGAAAACGAGCTGTTCGTCATCGGCTGTAACCGCACCGGCCAAGAAGCGTCATTGCGCACCGGCGAGGCGGTTTCGTTCCCGGGCGACGGACGCATCATCGATCCAACGGGTGAGATCCTGGTCACCGGCAACGGCGATGCTGGTGCCGTGACGGCGCTCATCGAACTGCGCAAAGTTCGCACCATGCGGCGCATCTTGCCGGTCGCCGCCGATCTGCGACCGGAGGTCTACCGGCAGCTGCTCGATTCTGTGCACGACAAGATTGTTGCTGGCACACGTAGCGCGCAGAAGCGCGAATCAGTCGACGAACGCACGTAGGCGGCTGAGCTTGCCCGGCCGCTTGATGCGACCGAGAGCCGCGTTCTGTAGTTGCCGCACGCGCTCTGCTGTGATGCCCAGGTCGTCGGCGATTTCGCCGAGCGTCTCAGGTTCCCCGCCATGCAAACCGAACCGTCGCGACAAGATGCGCCGCTCACGTTGCGGCAGATCCGCCATGACATCGTCGAGGACCTCGCGCAGATCACCGGCAGGAATCGCTTCGTGCACCGGAACCTGATCTTCGTCCGGTAGCAATTGGCCGAGCGTCGCACCATCTTCACCACCGACCGATGCGTCCAAACTGACGGCGTAGCGGCGCGTAGCGAGAACCCAGGCAATCTTCGATTCGGACACGCCAATGCGGGTCGCAATCTCGGCATGGCTGGGTTCGCGCCCTTCACGGCGACCAGCTTCTTGCGCACGACGAATCTTGCCGAGGATCTTCTGCACCCAGATCGGCACGCGAACCGTGCGCGAACTGTTGTAGAGCATCTTCAAGACTGCCTGATGCACCCAGTACTGCCCGTAGGTCCGGAAGCGAACTTCGCGGCGCCAATCAAAGCCATCGATGGCCTGGAACAGCGACGCGTTGCCTTCCTGCACCAGGTCTTGCGCATCGACACCAAGGTTGCGGTAGCGATTGACGGTGCTCAACACGATGTAGAGAGCGCCCTCGACGTAGAGGTTTCGCAGCTCTTCAAACTGCAGCACCATCTTCAGCACCCAAAGGCGATCGAGTTCCTTCACGTTTGCTTGCGACATGATCGCAGTCTTGATGCGATTGGCCGGCTGCTTGAGCAGGTCCGCGATGGTTGCCTTCTCGATCCCGTAGCGGGACATGGTCCACGACAGCAAGCCGTGCAGGAACTCGTGGCGCCGCGCCATGCGGAACTCTTCCTCACGGTCCATTTGCGGCATGCGCTTCAAATCGGCCGAATAGAGGGCGTCACGAATGTCAGGCACGTCCGGCATACCTGACAGCTTGACAGCCTCGGTGCGCTGTTGGCGGAAGGACTCGAGGTCGAGAGTTGCCTGCGCCTTGGCGAACACCTTGGCGAGCTTCTTGATGTTCGAACCGAAAGCATCGGTATCGACATCGAGGAACTCGTCGAGTTCGACCAGCGCAACAAGCTGTTGCGGTCGCAGCTTCGGAAGCGAACGACGGAGGATCTTTGCTAGCACCATGGTTGTTTCACCAGTAGGGGTCGCAGGTGATACGACTCAATCAGGCAATCGGAACTTCAACTGACTACGTAAGTCGCACGCACTTACGTCCAAAACAGAACAACAAGCGTGCCTGTTCCCGGGGTTTTCAGGCGCAAACACCCCCTTGTGCGCACGCATCGCCCGCCAACGCCCACACTTGGGAGGCTGAGTCTGATCCTTGGCCCGCGAAGTTGCCGGCCCGCGTCCTAGTTTGGGACAGCTCTAAAAGTGCCACAATTGCACACAACTGCCATCTGGTCTGCCATCTGGACCTGCCATCTGGACCTGACAGACTGCCCTTACTTCCTGACTGCGCCTTACTTCTTGCGCATCATCAGCAGAAGGATCACCAGCAAGAAGGCACCACCACCGATTATCATGCCGAGTGGCAAACCACCTTCGTCCGTCTCGGTCGGCGGCAAATCACCACCACCGGTTGGCTCCGTGACTTCGCTGTTGTTGGTGCTGACGTTGTTGGGAACCGGGACCACGGCCGGCGTGCCACCCATGGCATCTGGACCCTTCGGCTGGTTGGCGTCGTTGGTCGCGCCCTTTGGCTCGGTCGTCGTGCTGATAACTGGACTTGGCTCGGTCGGCTGCGGCGCGCTGCGGCCGGCAACCGGCGGATCAATGTACTGACCAACTTCGATCTTGGTCGTCACGCGTTCTATGAAGCGACCGACGACTTGCGCCGATGTGCCATCGAAGATGTCGAACTGAAGGTCGAGCGCAACGGGTTGCTTGCTGCCGAGCTTGGCGTCGGTGCCCATCGTCACCGGCACTCTCAACACGGCCGTATTCTCATAGACGGGTCGTCCGAGGTAGCCCTTGGCCAGGACACCAAGTTGCGCCGGATGCGGAACCATGTCGCCGAGCGCGACCGAACCCCGCGGATTGCGCGCAATCATCGTCATCTGCAGAGGCGCGGGCAACACGGCGGCACCCTGAAGGATGGCTGTGATCAGGAGCATGCCTGATTCACCCGGCATAAGCTTCGGCGGGCGGCACGTGGCAACAAAGCGGCACTGGCCCTTGGAATTGCGACGGATGCTAGCGTTGAGCCGCTCTTCGGGCGTCAGGGTCGCCCACTTACCGCCCTTGCTTTCTTCGCCCCTTTGCTTGTCAGAGACCTCCTGCCGAGCCTTGCGCAGACCAACACCTGGAGGCTGGGAGCCTCGCGCACCTTCTTGGGCAAACAGGGCGGTGGTAAGGGGCAGGACGGCGGTCAGGAAGACCACGAGCGGCGAGAGACGTGAAAAGCGAAAAGTCATGCTGGCGTGGCCCGAAGTTCGGGGCGACGAATAGTACAGGGTGGAAGGCAACCTTAGACGCATAGCCCGGCCAATACTTCCCGGTGCGAGAACCGGTGCGCAGGACCGCCCCTTGATATGGCCCTAGATTGTGGCTAATTACGGCCATTCATGTCCTCTGCAGCGACCACTACCGAAGCCCAAGTTCTCGACGCACTGCGGGCAGTGCAAGATCCCGACCTCAACAAGGACATCGTAACCCTAGGTTTTATCAAGGACTTACGGGTCTGCGCGGGGTCGATCGCGTTCTCGATCGAGCTGACAACCCCAGCCTGCCCGGTGAAGGACCTGATGAAGGCCCAGGCCGAGAAAGCCGTGCTTGCCCTTCCCGGGGTGCATGAAGTTGCCATTGAAATGACCGCACAGGTCACTTCGAGCCGGCCGGTGCTGGGCGACAAGGGCCTGATCCCGGGCGTAAAGAACGTCATCGCGGTGTCCTCGGGCAAGGGTGGCGTCGGCAAATCGACCGTCGCCGTCAACCTCGCCTGCGCGCTGTCCAAGACGGGCGCCAAGGTCGGCATCCTCGACGCCGACGTCTACGGGCCGAACGTGCCACTGATGCTTGGCGTCAAGGGCGAGCCGACCGTCGTCGACAAGCGCATCGTGCCGTTCGAAGCGCACGGCCTGCAGATCATCTCGATGGGCCTGCTCGTCGCAGAAGACCAGGCGGTCATCTGGCGCGGCCCGATGCTGCACTCAGCGATCCGACAGTTCTTGTTCGAAGTCGCGTGGGACAACCTCGACTACCTCATCGTCGACCTGCCGCCGGGCACCGGCGACGCGCAATTGTCGCTGAGCCAATCGGCACACCTGATGGGCGTCGTCATCGTGACCACGCCACAAGCCGTGTCCGTACTCGACGTCAAGAAGTCCATCCGCATGTTCCAGACAGTGAACGTGCCGATCCTGGGCGTCATCGAAAACATGTCGTGGTTCACGCCGCCGGGCTCGACCGAGCGCTACTGCCTGTTTGGCGAAGGCGGCGGCAAGATCATCGAAGAACAGTTCGGTGTGCCACTGCTCGGCCAGATTCCGCTTGAGGTGCAGGTGCGCGAAGGCGGTGACCGCGGCGAGCCAATCGTGATAGCCGCGCCGGAGACCGCAAGCGCGCAAGCAATCTTCCAACTCGCGGGCCGACTCGCCCAACGTGTCAGTGTGCTCAACGCCGAATAACCTGCTAGACCCGCAACACAGCCAAGCAACACAGAATAGACGTGACTATGGACGACCAACAGAAGAGCGACGCTACCAAGTTCACTGCGGAGACCACGATGCTCGAAGCCCTGACGGCCGACCCTTCGCTCGGCATGGTTCTGATGCGCGACTTCCACCTCGGCGGCTGCACCAACTGCGGTTTTGAGCCGAATGAGTCGATCGCGAACGTTGCCGCCGAAAACGGCATCCCGACAGAACGCCTGTTGGCGGCCCTGAATCGCCAAGCCTAGCAGCCCGTTGAAGAGGTGCTTTGCTCGCGTGCGGTGCCTGGCACCGTAGTGCTAGACGTTCGCGGGAGATTGGCAGTCGGGAGACTGGATCTCAGAAGCCGAGGTCTCCAACTCGCAAGCATCAGAAGCTGGCGCTTCGACCAGGTAGTCCTCGAGTCGTTCGCGCTCATCGCCACTCGCGGCGCACATCCCCCACGACTCCAACGTTGGGTTGCCCGGACCATCTGGCCGCAGTAGCGCCGCCGGCAAGTGCACATGCGCATGGATTGGGGCGCTGCCGAGATCACGCGGTTGACGCTCCCACTTCATCGAGTCCGGCTTGCGCTTGCTCGAACGCGGATGGAACGAAAAGTGCAAGAACCACAGCCCAGGCAGCCACAGCGTGTGCGGTGACGCCTGGAGGCACTGATCCCCGGTCTCGACGAAACCATGCTTGCCCCACTTGAGCCCATTGCCACGCAGATTGTTCACCGACGTCACACGGACCAGGTAGTTGTAGGCCGAGTGGTCGGTGTCTGATGACACGTAGTCGATCGGTCGGCAACTGTCGGGGCCGAGGAAGCCCGGGCAGATCGGCCGCATGCCGATGTTCTTGATCAGGATGCCGTCGGTCGGCGTCGGATCCATCGCACGACCATGGTTCTGCGACGGATCGTTGAGCCCCGGATAGTGCGTATGCACTTCGAGCAAGCGCCGCGTAAACGAAAGCACGTCGTCGGCGTAGATCTCGTCACCGTCCAAGGTCAACACATGCGTCGCACCGCGACGACGAGCTTCTTCGAGCATCGCTTCGCGGTTGTCCTGCTCGTTGTCGCCGCCAAACCCTTCAAACAGGGTCAACTTGTCGCCGAGGTGGCGCATGCCCCGAACGATCTCCGGAGTGCGATCGGTGCTGTGGTTATCGAAAACGAGCACCTCGTCCACGTGGGGCGCCACGGACGTCAGGGCGTACCAGATCCAGTACTCCTCGTCCTTCACCATCGATATCGAAATGAGCTTCATATGCCTTTGCGACCGGACTGTTGCAACGATCGACACTCTGGCCCCCAGCACTTGAGACAGACCTTGCCATGGGGCCTCCGATGGTCGAGATTCCCCCTTCCCCCGGGAACCTCGCTCCCCTATCTAGCGAACACAACAATGGTCACTGAACTCACCGACGCCGACTTCAAGAGCACTCTCGACGCCGCCCAGACTCCGATTCTCGTCGACTTCTCGGCGAGTTGGTGCGGCCCCTGCAAGGCGCTCGCCCCGACAATCGACAAAGTCGCCGGCGACTACGACGGCAAGATCGCCGTCTACAAAGTCGACATCGACAACGCTCCCGAATCCGCCGCTAGCTTCGGCATCATGAGCGTGCCGACGTGCATCTTCTTCCGCGACGGCAAGGAAGTAGACCGCTTCATGGGCAACGCGGATCTGCGCACGGTCAAAGGCCACGTCGATCGCGTGCTGGCCTAGCTGGTGTGCTGGCCTAGTTGGGCGAGATGCTACGCGAGCGAGCAAACAGCCGCCGCGCATGCACCCAAAGCAGAGCCAAACCGAGTGGCAGGCACACGATCGCGAGCATCCACGTCTTGCGGGCCGCCCCAAAGGCGACACTCGCAACGCAGCGCACGCCGCCGATCGTCGCCGAAAACACATGCGGTCCGACCGCCTCGGCGGTGAAGCTGACAACCCCCTGCGTATCGGTCGCGCCGAGCGCTCGACGGGCGCCATCGGGGAACTCCACCGTGACTTCGAGCCCGGGCGCTGCTTCGTCAGCCGCCGAGGTCGCGCGGACCAAAACGGTCTGGCCGACGAAGGCCGGCACGGGATCGACGGCAAGTTGCTGCACCGCGAACAAACAAGTCAGGACCACAGAAGTGCTCACGTCCGCTAGTCTGCCCTCTTGGCCGTCGAAGTCGAGAATCTTGGGCAGAAGCCCTACGAACCGCTGCTGCTCCAGATGCGTGAACTGCACGAAGCCGTGCAGCGCGGCGCCGATGGCCGCATCTGGCTCGTAGAGCACGAACCCGTCTACACTGCGGGCCGCGCCACGCCCAAGCACGAGATCACCGAGGGCATCGTAGAGATCGAGCGCGGCGGCCAGATCACCTACCACGGCCCAGGCCAGCTGACGATCTACCCGATCGTAAGACTGCCCAAGCGCGATCTACGCGACTGGCTCAAGCGCATCGAAACCTATGGCGTGCGCATCGCCGAGGCACTTGGACTTGAGGCCGAGCCGTCGGTGGACGGCACTGGAGTGTTCGTCGCCGGCCGAAAGTTCGCGTCGATCGGCGTCGCGGTGAAGCGCTGGGTCAACCTGCACGGCATCGGCGTCAATGTCACGGTCGACAAGGCGCCGTGGCAGAAGGTCCGACCGTGCGGGCTATCACCGGACATCATGACCGACCTCAGCACGGCAGCCGGTCGTGCTGTCTCGATGCAAGAAGCCGCGGAGCACGCGACCGCAGCGGTTTCCGTGCTACTCGACCCAAGCGATCCCTTATGAACGCGACTCGATGACCGGAACAGTCGAACTCGACCCAGACGGTACGCACCTGCTGATCCGCTTCCCGTATCGCGAAGACCTCGTCGCGATGATCAAAGGACTGCCCGGACGACGGTGGGATCCCAAGCAGAAGGTCTGGCGGGTGCCGGCCAAGAACGTCGCCGTCGTCTACGACCAGTGCTCGCGGCATCTGTTTGAGTTTGGCAGTGAGATCGCCTCGTTGCTCGCCGGCACGCTCAAGATTCCAGAGCCCAAGAAAAAGGCCAAGGCGATTCCGAAGCAAGGGCAACTGGCACTGCCGACGGTTGCGGCCCTTGCTGGCAACGATGCTGCTGCCAGAGACGCTGGTGGCAGCGACGATGCCGCCAGAGATGGCGACGCGGCGACACCCAACGCGCTGACGATCTCCGAACTCAACAACCGGGTGCGTGATTGCCTGCGCGAAACGTTTGCCGATTCGTTCTGGGTGACCGGTGAGATCATCGACTTCGACAAGTCAGCCGGCCGCGAGCATCGGTTCTTCCAGCTCGCCGAGAAAGCACCGCGGGCGCAGCGTGCGAAGGCAGTGGTCGAAGTCGCGTTGTTTGGCCGCACTGCCGACGCGCTACTGCCCAAACTCGCAGAAGGCGAACCGCCACTGACGTTGCGCGACGGGCTCGAGATCCGCGCGCTGGTGCGGGTCGACTTCTACCCGGCAAGCGGGCGCTTTCAGGTCATCGTGCAAGACATCGACCCGAGCTTCACGCTCGGCAAGATCGCGCTGACCAAAGAACAGATCCTGCGCGAGCTCGTGCAGATGGGTTTGACCGAACGCAACCGCATGCTCGGCCTGCCGGTGCCCGCGTTGCGCATCGGCGTGCTGACGAGTCCCGATGCCGACGGCTGGAAGGACTTCCAGCGCCACCTCGAAGAGTCGCGATGCGGCTTCGCCATCACGCTGTTTCCCATCAAGGTTCAAGGCACCGAACTGAAGTCGACGCTGCTCGCGGGCCTGCAGTGGTTTGGCGAACACCAGGACAAGTTCGACGTGCTCTGCGTCATGCGCGGCGGCGGTTCTCGCTCGGATCTTTCGTGGTTCGACGACAAGGACATCGCCGTCGCCGTCGCGCAGCACCCACTGAAGCTGATCGTCGGCATCGGCCACCAACGGGATCAATCGGTGCTCGACGTGATCGCGCATTCGGAGAAGACCCCAACCGCGGTTGCGGAGTTCTTGGTGCGCGGCATCGAATCCGCGCGCGAAGACGTGCAAGAACGCGGTGTGCGCCTGGCCGCCGCCGTCGCCGATCTGCTCGCCGATGAAAACAACCGCCTCAAAGAACTGAGCCGCAGCATCGCCCGCGCCGGCAACGAACGCCTGCGCGACGCCAACCGCCGCCTCGCCACCGCCGGCCGTGAACTCGCGGGACAGACCACGCTGCGGCTGGCGCATGAGCGCAGCCAGCTTCGCCAAACCGTGATGCGCCTGACCCACAGCAGCCTGCGAATGTGCGAACGCAAGGGCACAGTACTGCAGCAAGCAGAGACGCGACGACGTCTGCTCGATCCAACCCGCGTGCTGCAAAGAGGCTTCGCGATCGTGCGCGGCCAGGACGGCCGAATCGCCCCATCCGTCAACCGCCTCTCCCCAAACCAAGACCTGCGTGTACAGTTCCGAGATGGTTCTGCCAACGTTCACGTCGACAGCATCGAACCCAACGACTCATGACCAAGAAGAAAACTGAAGAGCCGAGTTACGCCGAACTGAGCACGGAGCTCGAACAGATCCTCGATGAGATCGAGTCGGGTGAAATCGACCTCGACGAACTCAGCGACAAGGTCGAGCGGGCGGCGACGCTGTTGAGCAAGTGCCGCAAGAAGCTCGCGGCAACCGAGACCAAGGTGAAGAAGGTCACGGCTGAGCTGCAGACCGCGATGGACGAGCAAGAAGGCGAAGACGAGTAATGGACTGGGAGAAGGTCATCACCCTGTTCGTCGTGCTGATCATCAGCCTGACGGTTCACGAGGCGTCGCACGGGTTGTTCGCATGGCTCGGGGGCGATCGCACCGCCAAGGACGCCGGGTTGGTCACGATCAACCCGATCCCGCACATGCGGCGCGAGCCCATCGGCATGATCCTGATTCCGGTGGTCGTGCTCTACCTCAGCAAGGGCGCCTACTGCTTTGGTGGTGCCAGTGCGCCAATCGATCCGTACTGGGCCGCACGCTATCCGAAGAAAGCGGCGCTGATGTCGGCGGCCGGGCCCTTGGCCAATGTCGTATTGGCCGCGATTGCGTTTGGCGTCCTGTACTTCATCGGTCGACCAGTGCCTGAGTCCACCGAAATGGCCATCGGCCAAATTGCATGGGTGTTCGTGTGGCTCAACATGCTCCTCGCCTTGTTCAACCTGATTCCGCTGCCGCCATTTGATGGCGCGGGAATCGTGCACGGCCTGCTGCCGTCGAGTGGCCGCATTTACGGTGCGTACCAGAAGCTCCCTCTCTACTTCATCGTGTCGATGATCGCCGCCTCGTACCTGGTTGGCCTTGTGCTGTTCCCAATGGCGCGCGAAGTCAGAAGCTGGTTGCAGTGGCCTTACTGGCAGTAGGGACCTAGCGCCCAGTCAACGCCCGTCGCACCCGCTCCCCAGCCGACCGACACGGGCTCATCGACCGCTCATACGCATACAGCGGATCGATCGCTTCCTGATCGCGCATCAGGTAGCCAACCTCGTCGTCACACAAACCAAAGATCACAAGGTCCGGCTTGCCGAGTTGGCCGCGCAGTTGTTCGGCCAGTGCCGGCTCCATCTCGCCGGGGATGGCGACGGCTTCAAACGCCCCCATGCGCAGATAGCCAACTGACGTGCGCGCGGCACCCGAGAACACATCGCGTTGCAATGCTGTGGTCAAGCGACCGATGCGGAACGCCGCCGCAGCCATTGGCAGGTAGACATCCGCACGGCGAACTTCGATGGCATCAACCGGCATCAGTTCGCTGTGGTCGAGCGCGGCTTCACAAAGGTCACACGCGGTGAGCCCAAAGTCCGTGACACCGTCCATGTTCCGCTGCTTGACGTGCGGCGAGATCATGGCGCCGAGCGCCCCGTTGACGAACACCGCCTGGCCGTGGCCGCGACGACGCCACTCGTCACACAGAACGCCAACGAAGTCTGAGCTGATCAACGTATTGCGCCGCGGCAACACTTCGGGATGGCAGGCAAAGTGCAACAACGTGCCCAGCGGTCGGCCGTCGTCGATGGCTTCGGCGTGCAGGACCCGCACGCGCCGATCAAATACGAAGCTGCGGTTGGCATTCTTGACCAAGCCAGCCTCGGGCAGCATGGACTGGCCACGCCGCCAACGAGCCGGCGCCGCGTTCTTGCGCGCCTCGAGCACGGCTGCCCTCGCCGCGGCCCGAATCACACCGGCGTAAGCACTGTCGCGGCCCGACGTCAGGAAATACCACCCCCAGATGCCAATCGGATCCGGCCCGGCGTGCGTGTGGCTTGAGCAGACGAATACGTCGCCGTTGGCAAACCCACCCAACCCCGACTTGATGAAGTCGACATCGCCGCGCATCAAGCCCAGGCTGTCGATCCCGAGGATCGCGAAGCGACGATTGCCGGTCTCGATCACCAACGCGCGCACCTTGAGAGGAGATCCGATCGCAGTGCTCGTGCGGGCGATGTCGAAGCCGCCCATGTACTCGCCAACCAGCGGCGTGATGTCGCGCTCGGCACTGCCGACGCGCAGCTCGCGCACCGGCTCGGTCACGGCATAGCGCATGACCTGGTCGGGTGCTGCGTGCTGGAAGATCCCTGCGCAGGCAGCCAAGACGGGAAGAACGGCAACGGCAATGCTTGGCCGTACCTGCACCCTGCCAGTGTTCGTCACGCTGCAAGTCGTAACGACCACGCGCTCATCGCGTCAACTGGTTTCGAGCAGGTCGAGTGCTTTGCCCAGCGTCGCGCGGGCATGCGGCGACGGCCGACGATTCGAAGCGCGACGCAAGCTACGCAAGTAGTGGATCAATACTTCGCGGTCGGTCAGATCGCGCAGGTGTGCGCGAACGCGATTGTAGCCACTCGCGCGCAGGTAACGCGCGCAGTCGGCCTTTGGAATGACGCGCCCACCGTGGAACGGATCCAGCAACAACGGACGCGGGCCGTGCACCCGCACGAGGAAGTGGTTCGGCAACGCTACTCCCGCGGCCGACAAGCCAGCCCATCGGGCAACGAGTAGGTAAACCAACGACAGCGCGATCGGGGCGCCGACACCGTTGACCAAAGCACGATCGATGAGCACGTGCTCGACATCCAACTCGTCGGCATCACAACCACTGAGGCCAAGTTCACCATGCAGTCGTTCGGCCAATAGACGGGCACACATCGGCAAACTGCGGCCCTCGCAATCGCGACGCAGCTTGTTCGCGACGCGACGCAACTTCGCCGCGAGACTACGCAACTCCGGCACGAACGTGCGCACCATCTGTGCAGCCATCACGGCACCGTCGAGCAAACCTGGGGCCGACGAACGGCCGATTTGTTCTAGACGCAATCTGGCGAAACGGTGCAACAGGTCGCGCACTTCGATTTCGCGAAGCAGTGAACGACAACGCGTGCGCGTGGCCATGTGGGCTGCTTCGGCGCCTTCCTTGAGCAGTGGCACGGCCATCGCGCCCCACGTCAACAGTCGACGATGCGCCGACTCTTGCAACGGACCACGATCGTCGCCGAGAACGGCGATCATTGCCCGTATCTGGGCAAAGGTGGGTTCAGAGGGCTGTGGCTTATGATTAGTCATGCGGGACCGGGGTTCGCGAGCATACACACGAGGAGGGCCGCGTCACGTGCGTTACCACGTTCGAATTGCCAAGGTTTGCGAGCACCCGGGTAGCTTTGCCCCATAGCTTGATGAACGGCGCACAGCACTGCACTTGGAACCTCCCGTCGCAAGGTCCCTGCGCCAACGACTGTCGATAATCGCGTCACTACATCTTCCCCATGGCCGAATC
This sequence comes from Planctomycetota bacterium, assembly GCA_029936315.1. Classification (GTDB taxonomy): domain Bacteria; phylum Planctomycetota; class UBA1135; order UBA1135; family UBA2386. The sequence goes on from JAPYTD010000019.1 coordinate 43,229, forward strand.
TGCATTGAATTCTTCACTCTCCATGTCCGCCGAAGAGTTCCGGCGACTAGGACATCTCGTCGTCGACTACCTCGCCGACTACAGAGCGAACGTCGCAAACCAACCGGTGGCTTGCAGCCCAGCACCTGGTGATCTGCTCGCACAATTGCCACTTACGCCGCCCGAGCATGCCGAGGGCTTCGAAGCCGTTCTGCGCGACGTAGAAACGCACATCGTGCCGCACCTCAGCCACTGGCAGCACCCGAACTTCTTCGCCTACTTCCCCTCCAACGGCGACCTGTCGGCCGTTCTCGGCGACTTCCTCAGCACGGGGCTCGGTGTGCTTGGGTTGACGTGGCAGTCCGCGCCTGCGTTGACCGAACTGGAAGATCGTTGCTGCGATTGGTTGCGGCAGATGTCGGGGCTCGCGGACAGTTGGCAGGGCGTAATCCAAGACACGGCTTCGTCATGCGCGGTGATCGCATTGGTTGCGGCACGCGAACGCACGACCGGGCACGGCGCCGTCACAACCGGCATGCAGCACGGCGAGGCACCACTCGTGATCTACACGAGCAGTGAAGCGCACAGTTCCGTACAGAAGGCGGCGATGCTCGCTGGTTTTGGCTGCGAGCACGTTCGCAAGGTTGCTGTTGACGATGCGCGCGCCTTCGACGTCTCAGAACTTCGAGGTGCCATCGAAGCGGATCGCCAGCGCGGCCTGCGCCCGTGTGCGATCGTTGCGACAACCGGCACAACTACGACTACCGCGTTCGATCCGATCGATGCATTGGCTGACGTTGCCGAGCAACAGGGTCTATGGCTGCACGTCGATTCGGCGATGGCCGGCACCGCGATGATCCTGCCCGAATGCCGTGATCTCTGGCGTGGCATCGACCGCGCCGACTCGCTGGTCGTGAATCCACACAAGTGGCTCGGCGTATCGTTCGACTGTTCGGTGTTCTACGTTCGCGATGATGAGCACCTGGTCCGTGTCATGCGCACCGATCCAAGCTACCTGCGAACGGACTTCGACGACCAGGTGAAAACGTATCGCGATTGGGGCATCGCGCTCGGTCGGCGATTCCGCGCACTCAAGTTGTGGAGCCTGATTCGCACGCATGGAACCAAGAAACTGCGTGCCCGCATTCGTCGCGACCTCGACAACGCCCGTTGGCTGCTGCAACAGGTCCAGCAATGTCCGCCGTGGCGCGTGTTAGCGCCAATGCAACTACAGACCTTGTGCATCCGGCACGAGCCCGTTGGAGTAACCGGAGATGCACTCGACGCGCACACGCTCGCATGGCTCGAACGCGTGCACGCAACCGGGCGCGCCTGGATGACGCCGGCACAACTGGACGGTCGCTGGATGGTGCGCGTCTCAATTGGCTCGCTGGACACCGAACGGCAGCACGTCGAAGAGCTATGGCAGCTACTGCAGGCCGCAACGCAGCAGAAACCGCCGGGCGCCTGATCAGCCCAGGTCCGAAGCCACCGCTACCACCGGCAGCGTGACCCGAAACGTCGAGCCCGCGCCGAGTTTGCTGCGCACGGTGATCGAGCCACCGCAGGACTCGACCGCGTTGCGAGCCAACGTCAGGCCGAGACCGGTGCCATTCGCCTTGTTGACCATCTGGTCGTGGCCAACCTGCAAGAACGGCTCAAACATCGTCTCGAGATCTTTGGCCGCAATCCCCAGGCCTTGATCCACCACATCGACCACAACCTGTCCATCGATGACGTCGGCACGCACCTCGACCGCGGTATCCGGCTCGCTGAACTTCCCGGCGTTGTCGAGCAGGCGATTCCACACCTCCACGACCCGCCGGCTGTCGCCCATGATCGTCGGCAACGATTCCGCAAGGTCGCAACGCACACGATCCTTCAGTGCCGGATCCAAATCCGAGACGGCTTCGCGAATGGTTGCCGCGATGTCGATCGGCGCATTGGTGTCGTTCTCAACAGAACCGAGTTCGAGCACGTCATCGAGCAACTTCGCCAACCGCTGCGCGCCATGCAGGGCGATGCAGGAGAACTCTTCCCGCACGGATGCGTCCTCGTCCTTACCCGGGTCGACTTGCGTCAGGATTTCGGTAGCCCCGAGAATCTCGGACATCGGCGTGCGGAACTCGTGGCTGACGTTGGTCACGAACTCAGCTTTGGCCTGCACCGCCAGCAGTGCCGCATCGCGCGATGCCACCAACTCGATCTCCGTCTTCTCGCGCTTCGCGATGTTCTCTTGGAGGCGCTCGGCCATTTCGTTGAACGCAGTGCCGAGTTCACCGAACTCATCTGGGCTCTCAATGCTCACGCGAACGTCGAGGTCACCGCGACCAATGCGTTGCGTGGCTTCGCGCAGCGAGATGATCGGATCGAGCGTACGGCGAATCTGCACGAGACTGCCGAGGATTACAAACAGCAGGGTGCCGATCGCCGTCAGCCAAAAGAAGCGCACGAACTCGGTGTCCACGGCGAGTGCTTCGGCGCGCGACCGTGACTGGATAACCCAAATGTCCATCGCGTAGTGCGGCGACAGGAACGCTTGCCAGAAGCGACCGAGATGCGGCTCGCCAGCAATCGACCAGTCCAGCCCCCCCGACGAACGGGTCTTCCCGGTCGAGCTCTTGTCGAACACACCCGCACCGATAACCTGCGAAGCCGTGAGGTTCTCAAACGTGTGGTACAGCACGCGGCCACGCCGATCACATGCGGCGAACTCACAGCGAGTCCCACGCAATTCCTGCGGATCCCAAAGCCAATCGGAGTTGATCAGTGCTACGACTCTGGTGTCCGTGCCGTCCTTTGGATCGATGTCGAGCGACATGCGCAACTCGACTGGATCACCACCGCACTGCAAGACCGGCTTGCCGGCGGCCAGGTGCGCTCGTTCGGCGCTGTCCATCTCGATGGGCACGAACTCCCCATCCCCACACAACACCTCGACACGGTCGCCATCGCCGTCGACCAACCACATCGCGGTGCAGTGCAACGAGACTTGGCCCTTCAACGCATCGCCGCCGGCCCTCGCGCCTTCCGTGCGCCAGCTCTGCACAAGATCACTGGCCAAGGACACATCACTGGCGACTTGATTCAGCCTGGCCGCGATCGCCATACCAGAACTCTTCGCCCCGTTACGCAGGCCCTCCTTGGTGTCCTGGCGAACCTGGTCACTGACCTTGCTCACCGACAACGTCGCGAAGATGATCAGTGGCAACAACGCGCAGACGACAAACAACAGCACGAAACGCCGACCCAACTTCGACGTGAGCGCACATGCTGTTGCGTGAGTACGCCGCGCGTGCTCTCTATCCGTCAATGCTAGACGCTCCCGGCTTGCCCAACGAGGGCAGGCTCAGCAGCGGGTTCCTCGACGGGCGCGGGCTGTGTGCCTTCCTCCACCTGCTGGAACGTGCCAACGGCTCGGTCAACGCCATCGCATGCCAACACGACTGCCGTCAGCTCTTCGCGCGTCTCACCGGTCGTAGCCATGTATTCCGTCAACTTGACGCGCAACTCGGCCTGGGCACGACGAATGGCATCGACGCGCTCACCAACTCCGACCACCGCCTTGTTGAGGCACGAGACTTCTTCCTTCATGAAGTCGGCCCGGCGCGTGCGCAGCGGCGGCGGCAACTTGCCCTCGGCCAAGAGCTTCAGGTTGCGCTTGTAGCGCACCATCGGCCCGGCAACTCGGTGCGAGTAGCGCACCGATCCGAATACCACGATGACCAGGCACATCGCAGCAAGCATCCAGAAACGCTCGTGCAGGTAGAGCATGACGATCGCCTGCTCTTCGTAGCCACCGGCCAGGTCGACGGAGCCCAAGTCCCACAGCAGCGGCGAGAAGATGCCGAGGCTGACGGCCAACAGAACCATGCCGCCATAGGTGAGGCCGTGAATGATCAGGCTGCCTTGCAGCTTCCAATCAACGATGTACCGCCAACGTTGGATGCGAGTGTTCATGATTAGTAGTTCGCTGCGACTCCGAAGAAGGCGCCATTGTTGGCACGAATCACATCATCCAAGCCAGTTGGCTCGCCGAGTGAAATCGCGGTGGAACGGTCCGGTCCGAGGCTGAACAAATCGAAGTCGGTGTTCAGTGGGAACATGTAGCGGTCCCGACGACGCGTGATTTCCGTCGGCACACCCGAGAAGATCGAGAAGTTTCCTTCGGTAGAAACCGACTGTTGGATCGCGGACCGCTCCATGATGTCAATCGGGCGGCCGAGCTTGATTTGGAGGGCGTTGTAGTCGAGCGTCACGTTGGAGTCGTGCACTGCCATCGCCTTCTGCGGCAAACCAGTCGCGGCCATCACACCATCGCCGCCATCTCCGCCATCGCCCGAACCAACCAGCGGCCCAAACGCCGATGGATCGACGAGCCCCGCAGCGATCGCCCACTCAAGGCCATCACCAGTGCCATCGGCGTAGTTCAGGTAGCAGTACGGAACACCCCAAGGATCGTTCTTGCCGCCATAGCCAACCTGGTAGAGCGACAGCGGCAGCTTGCCGCCGTTGTTCGCCGTGTAGGAGCTGACCGCGTTCGAGATCGTGACCAACTCATGCTTGGCCTTGCCGACGCGAGCGACGCGAAGAGCCGACACGTACTGCGGAATCCCGATCGACGCGATGATGGCCAGAATCGCCACCACGATGATCAACTCCAGCAGCGTAAAGCCAGCGGTTTTGCGAACGTTGGAATCCCCCAAGCACATGTCTTGAGCTATCGGACTCCGGGCGCAGCGGTCCTGAGCTTTGTCAGAACGGTCGGTGAATACCCCTAGCCACGGGCGCAATCACGGTCCGGATCGCTAAGCTGGCCATCCCGAGCCGCAGCGGCGGCACTCCTACCTCGGTGGAACGAGCTTGCCACTCCCTCGCATTGCGAAGGGGAAAGTGGTGCCCAGGAGAGGACTTGAACCTCCAATCCCATAAAGAGAACTAGCACCTCAAGCTAGCGCGTCTGCCAATTCCGCCACCTGGGCGTTCCAGCGAGGGCCGGAGACCGTAGCGGACCGACGCGGCTTTTCAAGCCCGTGCCCCACCCGATCTGGCACGCGATCTGACCTGGGCCATAACAGCCGCTACTTGAGGTTGGTCATGATCCGAGCCTGGTACCGGATGTAGCTATTTTCGAGCTCCACCTGGATCGCCGCTACTCGCAGCATCTTCGCCATGCCACGGAACCGCAGCAGGGTCTTGCGATCGTCTTCGGTGAAGTTGCTGCGCTCCTTGGCCCACCGTGAATCGAGCCAGGACCTGACGCGCTGGTCGAACTCGCCGCCCTGCCGGGTCAGCGTGTCCGGCAGACTCGCGATGCTGGGGTAGCGCGGGTAGTACTTGCGGCGAACCTCTTCCTCGGCGGTAGCACGCATTTGGCGCATCCAGCCCTGGTCGGCCATCTCCGAACTCTGGTCCGCGAAGTTCAGGTAGTCGTCGAGCACCGGCACCATGTTCGCGCCGTTGATCCAAACCAGCCCGCTGAGCGACTGCGACAGCTCGGACTCAAGCTCGGCGAACTCAGGCAAGTCGCGAATCGACTTCGCGTTGGTGATCGAGCTGTATTTCGTCAACAGGATGTCGCGAATCAACGGACCCGAGTTGGACACGATGAAGAACTCGCGGAACACGAGCATCGCGATCGTGCCGGTAGCCGGAATCTGCGGGTTGGTGAACTCGGTCACCGGCTCGTCGAGCTTGCGATCACCGAACGGCACCGGCAGGTGCCAGACTCGCTGGAAGCCGAAGCTCTTGTGGTAGTTGCTCAGCATCGAGACCAGGGACTCGACCAGCGGTGCGCCGTTCGGCCGCAGCCAGAACACCCACGCAACCTGCGGCATCGGCGACTTGGCAGTCACCGGGATCATCAGCTCTCCGGTCTCTTTGTCGATCGACGTGTCCGGAATGTTGCGGCGGAACACGAAGCCCGTGCGCGGCTTGAAAGCCAGACGCAAACGGTCGACGAGATCGCGCACGTCCTGAACCTGTTCACCGTTGAAGGTCGCGCGCCGCAGCGCGTCGTTGATCAGACTCTTCTCATCGACCTCCAACGCATCAAACATCGCGTGCAAGAACTCGCCCGCCGGCATGCGCAAGGCAGCCGCAGCACAGGCACTCGCTGGCACGAGCTTCAAGAACGGATCAAGCCACTGCGAGCGACGCTGCTTCTCCGCCGTGTAGAAGCTGCTTTGGAACGCCGTGTGCTGCTTGCTGTTCAGGCCAATCAGGCCAGTCGCGCCCAACACGTTACCTTCAAACATGATGCCGCCCGCAACCTGCATCCAGCCTTTCAGGTTGAGGAAACTGGCGAGCACGCGCTCGTTCATGCTGTCGCGGTTCTGCGGGTCGGGCCAGCTGGCCGCCTTCCTACGGAAGCCGTCAAACGCGTTGGGCTCGATCAAATACTCGATCACGTTGGGGGCCGAGACGGCGTTGTCCTCAGCCCACTGCATGATGCGCTTCTCCGCGCCATCGGTGTAAGCCGGCTGTTGGCCAATCGGTTGTTCATCGCGGCTGCCATCGATCAGCCTCTGTGCCTGGTCGAGCAACCCCGTGTAGTTCGAGACCATGACCGCATCTTTGTGGCGCTTGATATACAGCGGCGGTTGGTTCGGCAGTGTGATAACCAGCAGGTCATCCTGCGAAGTCACCTTGACGCCGTTTTCCTCGGCCATGCCCTGCACGTAGCCAAAGCCCATCAAGCCGAGCGCAGCCTTGGCGCGCCAACCAACGCGCGTGTAGAGACACCAACGAGGCTCCGCCAGCAGTCGCGCAGGCACCACGGAGTAATCCATGTTCGTGCCCGCGAAGATGACCTCGGTGCCAATCAAGTCGCGCATGACGTCGATTACGCCATTGGTCTGCGTGCTGATTTCGTCGAACTGCTCGCGCGCCTGGTCGATGTAGCCGTCGACGTCATCAGAACTAAGCCCACCGCCCGCATCCTGAAACTCGCCGTAGCCCTCGGAGTTGAGCAGCGCTTGCCAGAACCGAGGTTCGGGGAACGGATCAAAGTCCTCGGCGAGGTTTTGTTTGCGCACGAAGAAGTTCACGCCACGAGGCACGATGTCGCGCAGCTCCGGCAGGGATCCTTCGAAGGGATTGAAGATGAACGCCGCGACGAACATCAGCAGGAAGACCCCCAACCCGAAAACGGAGATCAGCAGGGTCCGCCAAATACGGCGCTTCTTTTGTTTGGGCTTCGACTTGGCCATCGGGCGGCAGCGTAGCGAACGAGTGCACCCGGCTGCACGGTCGTTCTGCCAGGGTTCTCAGATGAGGCATCCTTGAAGAGATCTAGTTGCCCCTCCGACGCCTGGGGCAGCAAGACCTTCCCGCAGGTTTGCTATGGCCTTGGCTGACCGGTCTACTCGCCTACATGACTGGTCTCGTCCCGAACGCCCGCTCCCGCCTTATCGAAGCTTCGGCGACTCTCGCCATGACGGACATGGCGAACAAGTTGCGGGCCGCGGGCCGCGACGTCGTCTCGCTGGGCGCCGGCGAGCCGGATTTCCCAACGCCAGAACCAATCGCCAAGGCCGGAATCGAAGCCATCGAACAGGGTAACTACCGCTACACGTCAGCCGCCGGAACTCCCGAACTGCGTCAGGCCGGCGCCGAGTGGTTGTCGTCGAACTTCGACCTCGATTACTCAAAAGACGAAGTCATGGTCTGCGCCGGCGCCAAAGCAGCACTGCACATGTCCTTGGCGGCCATTGTCGAGCCCGGCGATCGGGTACTCGTGCTCGCCCCCTACTGGGTCTCCTACCCGGCCCTGATCACCTTGGCCGATGGCGAGCCGGTTATTGTGCCGCCAAATCCCGAGCGCAGATTCGTTCCCGACGCAGCGGCCATCGAAGCGATGGCGAAGGAACACAACGCCGCCGGCGTCATCATCAACTTCCCCAGCAACCCATCGGGTGCCGTTCCAAGCAAGGACGATCTGCAGGCCCTGGTCGACGTGTGTGCACGGCACGACATGTGGATCATCTCCGATGAGATCTACTCGACGCTGCTTTACGACGATGCCGAGCACATCTCGCCAGCCAGCCTCCGAGGTGGCCGCGAACGCACGATCGTCGTCAACGGCTTCACCAAGAGCCACACGCTGACTGGTTGGCGCACGAGCTTCCTTGCCGCATCGAAGGACGTGGTAGCGACCGCGGCGCGCCTGCAGAGTCAGGTGCTCGGCAACCCGTGCACGATCAGTCAGGCGGCGATGCTCAAAGCCTGCCAACTACCGCTACCCGACGAACACAAACGGCGCATGGCAGCGTTCACCGAACGTCGCGACTACCTGGTGCGCGAGGTCAACCAGCTGTCGAGCGTCTCGCTCGCGACGCCGCGTGGTGCCTTCTATGCGCTGATGGACATGCGCCCCATCTGTGAAGCGCGCAACATCACCGACCTGCAGGCGTGCCACGAACTGCTCGAGCAACACCACCTGGCGCTCGTTCCTGGTGCCGCATTTGGGGCGCCAGGATTCATCCGCGCCAGCTTCGCAGCAAACATAGACACGCTGAAGAAGGCCGTCGTGCGCCTCGCTGCGTGGGTAGGTGCCAAATGAACAACGACGAACAGAAGCTACGCATCGTGCAGGCAACCAATCTCGCCGCCTTGGATGCGACCGAACACGAATGGGATGTCTACGCGCAACTGCGCTCGGTCAAGCAACTGCAGACCAAGACCGGCAAGCCCTACCTGGTCATCGAACTCGCCGACCTGCACGCGGTCATCGAAGGCAAGATCTGGGACAACACCCCCGACGCCATGAGCGCTGCCGTCGAGGCCGCGGTTGGCAACGTCGTCAAGGTGCGCGGCAAGATCAAGATGTGGAACGACCAAGCGCAGATGGTCGTGACGCGACTGCGCGTGGTCGAACCAGGTGAGAACCCCGACGACTTAGATCCCGACCAGCTGACCGACCCGGCGTTGGCGAACGTTGAGGATCTGATCTGCCGCACGATGGTCTTCGACATCGAAACCGTGCCGGCGCTCGACCTGCGCGAACTTCCCGCCACGGTTGCGAAATCGCTGTCCGATAACGCAGCCAAGAAGGACATGGACACCGGGGCCGTCATGGGCATGTCGCCGTTCTTCGGCAAGGTGGTGTCGCTAGCGGTTGGCGATGGCGATGCCGAGCCGGGCAGCGAAGCCGACCAAATCACGGTGCTGGCTGTGCCTCCCGACGACTTCGACACCTCGGATTGCCCACCGTGGCTGCGCTACATGAGTGAACCGGATCTGCTGCGCGCGTTCTGGGCACTCGCCTCCAAAGCTGAGTGCGTCGTGTCGTACAACGGTCGCGGCTTTGACGTGCCGTTCATCGTGGCGCGCAGCTTGATCCACAACATCCCGGCGCGCGTCGACCTCGTCTCCGGCAAGTGGTCGTTGCGCCCCCACCTCGACCTGTTCGAGTTGGTCACGCAGCGCGGTCGCGGCCCAAGCAAGCTCGACGTCGTATGCTGGGCGCTCGGCATCGAGAGCCCCAAGGGTGTCATGGATGGCTCGATGGTGGCGCCAGCGTATGCCGCCGGCGAGATCGTCAAGATCGCCGAATACAACGCGCACGATGTGCGGGCCACCAGCGCGGTCTATCGCAAGTGCCGCGATTTGATTCTGCGTTATCGTGCCGACTGGACGCCGCGTAAATAGCGCGTAAGAAACTCGACAAGCCAATGACTCGAGGAGTAAGGGTACGACACAAAGCCGCGCGCACATTGCCAGCAAGGTGCTGCTTGCTGGGTTTCTCCTGACTTTGCGCGTGGTTCACGGCGCCGGTTCAAGGATTCACCGGGCTGCTAGATCACGAGCGCGTTGCGACACTGAGGCGGCAACGCAGCAAGACACAGTTCTTGCAGCTTCCGGCGCTTCGCCTTGTCCTCAACCGAAGTGAATACGAACAGCTTCCACATGCGCGGGTAGCTGTCGGAGAGGTCACGCAAGCGCGGGATGTCATCGACGAAAGCATCGAGTGGCAACGTGCGCTCACCACTACCGGGGAACCGCACGAGCGTCTTCGCTTCCTTCAGCTGCATCTTGCGCTTGGGGCAGTAGAGCAGGATGTCGACTTCCTCGCCCAAGACCTTTGACGCCTGCTGTTCGAGTTGCTGCTCCCACGCGAAGCGGGCCTCGTGCTTGCCCGGGGCGAAGTAGGTGTCGACCAACTCATCCTGCACGCCCTGGTTCTGGTAGTAGGGCAAGGTAAGCACGCGCTTGGGCAGCGCACGTCGCCGGAACCGCTGCACAAACCGCTGCAGCCGTTCGGTCGTTTGCGCATCGCCCAGATCCAACTCGCTCAGTCGCATGACCAGCGACTCGTCGGTCATGACCTGCAATTCGCTTGCCTGCAGCGCACCGGCTCGCATCGCCAATTCGACCATGCGCGAGAGCAGCGCACCGGCGGCGACCTTGGCGTGGTGGTAGTAGACGCGTTCGCTGAAGTGGTAGCGGCACTCGAGCACGCGCAGCAACTCACTGACGATGTCCTCGCGCAGCATGCCGTTCTTCTCGCAGTCGACAAACATCTCACCAGTGCTGCGATCGATGCGGAAGTAGTCGATGACGCGTTGATCGTAGCGCAGCTCAAGTCCAGTGAAGTGCGCATCACGGCGCAGGTAGTCGAGCAGGTCCGCATCAACCGTGTCGCTGACAACCTGACGCCAGAACTTAGGCACGGGGCGGCCCTTGCCGGTCAACACCGCGAGCACACTGCTGCGTAGGTCTTGACGGTCGAGCTCTTCGCCGAGTTCCGTATCGCCGAGAACCGTCTCAAACCGCTCCGGCAAGTCGTGCCTAGGCAACAAACCGGTCTGGTCCTCGATGTTGTGGCCATACGGAATGTGCGTAACGTCGTGCAGCAACGCCGCCGCGCGCAGGATGCGACGCTCGTCATCGGTGACGCGATGACAACCGGCGGAATCCTTGGACGCATTCTTGGTGCACGCATCAAGCAAACGATCACAAACGTGCAGCGTGCCGATCGAGTGCTCGAAGCGAGTGTGCACCGCACCGGGGTAAACCAACGCGGCACTGCCGAGCTGCTTGATGCCACGCAGCCGTTGGAACTCAGCCGTGTCGACGAGCCGAAGCTCGTCGCGCGTCAGTTCGATGTCGCCGTGGACGGGGTCGCGGAGGATGCTCAAGTCACGCAGGCTAGCCCGCGCGGCCCAAGGTTCCAATCGGCGTCCGGCGCCAGACGCTGGCCCGGCGAGCAATCCGGCTAAAATCGGAACGGCAGGCGCAGGAAGCGCAGTTCTGGCAGCGACGGCGACGCCGTCACAAACGGCGGCACCGGGCCACCTGGCCGGTATTGCAAGTCGAACATCACGTCCCACATGACGAAGCGCGGCGCACCGCTACCTAGCCAAGTCTGCAGATCGCCGTCGGTGAGGTCGTAGACGAACTCTTGCTCACCTTCGGAATACCGCTCACCAGTCGCACTGTTCGGCACTTGGTGGGCAGTACATAAAAGTGGGGACCGGACCCGAAATCAGATCCGATCCCCCCACCACACAACGAAGCCACACGAGGCGGAACGATGCGCGAGATGCACATCGAACCCACCTAAGTATACACCTCGAAAAGTAGTGCGGTCGGCGGCGACAACGTCGTGCGGCAGCGCATTCACCAACGCCCCGATGACATCGCAGCGTCGCGCGCTCTCCCTCTGAGACTTCTCGCAACAAGGCCTGGTGGCCGACTAGTTAGGCGATGGTGTCGCGAGCTCCAAGGGCCCCGTCACCATCAGCCGCTTCACGTCGTGCGATCCGCGCTGCTTGCCATCGATGCGCAAGACCATCTTGATATCGAACGAACCAACGTGCGGCAATGCGATCACGAACGCATCGTCGGCGGCGCAGGTCTCGTCGATGCCGTCGCCGAGGTTGATCGACACGCGCCACACTTTGCCGGCAACCGGCGGAAGGATGCGCAAAGCGGCATCACCACCACGCCACTTGGGCAACACGATCACCGTTTCTTTGGCGAGGGCACTCGGCACGTTCCGGCCCGCGTAGCCATGCGCGCGCACCGTCAACGTTGCTTCCGCGTCATCGACCGAACCGATGAGGAATCGGCCGTTCGCGTCCGTCTGCGAGTAGCAGGCACCGAGCACATTCAGGTGTGGCGGCAACAGGCGCAACGATCGCGCCGAGTCGAGCCGTTGCCTCTCACGCAACGCCCACACCGATGCCAACGCGATGCCATTGCCATCGTCGTCAGTAACCACGCTGTGCATGCGAGTCTCGACCATTCGCGCTGGCACGGTTGCACGCACCGGCTTCGGGCTCAGCCTGATCTCAGCGGGCGCAACCAACGGCGCCAGCGGGTGCCGGATCACCACGCCAACAGTACCTACTTGGGGCAGATCGTCGATCCGCACCTGGCCGTCTTCGTTGATCGCGTAGCCGCCAGAGAGGCACTGCCGAAAGAACGGCCACTGCGACACACCACTCGACACCTGAGCACGGGTCACGACAAAGGCGCGCGCCTTGTCTATCTCGATCGCGCGAGTAGCAAGCTGGATCTGCACGGTCGCCCCGGGTTGCAGCATCTCGGTCAGCGCCCGCATATCCGACGTGACCTCGATCGGGCGCCACTTGCTGGCAAAGCCCTTCGCCCGCACAACCATCGGCACGCCTTGACCTGCCGGTACGTCAGCTTCGAAGGCGCCTTCCTCATCGACGCCAAACTCACGCGCAGTGCCATCGGCCGTGAGTTCGCCAAACCAGACGAAGGCCGCCTGGACCGGTATTTTCTCGGCATCGAACACCGTGCCGCGCACGACGATGCGCGGCCCGATTCGCGCGGGGTTGGGCGCTTTGGGGTTCCAGGCGACCTGTCGCAGCAAGCGACCAGGTGGCACGTCAACCGAGATCATGGCAACGCCACGATCGTTGCTCGGAGCATCGAAACCGGCTCCGACTCCGGCAAGGATTTGCGCCGACAGTGCTTCGCCGGCGGCCGTGGTAGCCAACGGAGGCGGATTCGGCGGTGGTATGAAGCGTTCCATAGACGTCACGGTGATGGTGACGTGCGGAGCATCCGGCGGTACCGATCCCTCATGAGGTGCCTGCAACCCGGTCTCGGATGGCGCCGAGCCGGCCGAACCGTTCTGATTGGAGTTCGCGTCCGACGCCTTGGCACCGGGGCCACCCCCCGTTCCTGGCGGCAAGACCACTTCACCGGGGCCAGAAAACGCAATAGCCGCCACCACCGCGACTACGGCGCCAGCGAGCAACAGAAATAGAACCGTGCTTCGTTGCATCAAGAATCCGATCGCTCGAAGGATACCGCGCTAACGTGCAACTGACTGCATGCCTCTACCGATCGCACTCGACTATCGACCAGCCTTGCTCTCACGAGCTGGTATCGGTCGCGCAACCCGCGAACTCGCGCGCGCCCTGGCGAACTGCGACGACATTGCCCTGCATCTGTTCGGGCACAGCCTGGCACGCGCCCAAATACCGGTCGATGTGCCCGAGGGCGCCCAACTCCATCGTCTGCCGATTCCTGGCCGCAGCCTGCCACTGCTGCGACGATTCGGTCTCGGTGCGGACCGGCTGGCGGGCAATGTCCGAGTCTTCCATTGCACCGACTACGTGCATCCGCCTGTAAGCAAGGCGCGCACCGTGCTGACCGTGCACGACTTGGCGTTTGTGCGCAACCCGAGTTGGCACGGCGACCAGGCGCAGGAGCTAAGCCAACGCACCAAGGCAGCCATCGCGGCCGCCGACGCGTTGATCGTGCCGTCGACGACGACTGCCAACGACGTGCGCCGATTCGCGCCTGATGCGCCGCCGACGCGCGTGATCCCATTCGGGGCCGACCACGTGCCCACCACCACGGTGCCAAAGCCACTGTCCGGCCGACCCTACGGGCTCACAGTCGGCACCATCGAACCACGCAAGAACCACCAACGGCTGTTGGCCGCCTGGCGACGCTTGCCCGAACCGCGGCCACTGCTCGTGGTCGTAGGAGCGATTGGCTGGGCATGCGACGAGATCGTCGCCGACTTGGAAGCGGCCGAACGAGAGGGTCTGGTGCAATGGCGTCGGCACTGCCACGACCAAGAACTGTGGGCGCTGCTGCAACACGCGCAGGTGCTCGCGTACCCGTCACTATGGGAAGGCTTCGGGTTTCCGCCGCTGGAAGCAATGGCCCTTGGGGTGCCCGTGGTCGCGCACCATTCTGACCCGTTGCGTGAATTGGGTGACAAGGCATTGATGCTGGCCGATGCCACCGACGTCGATGCGCTGGTAGCCGAACTGGATCGCGCGCTGCATGACGACAGCCATCGCCGGCGCCACATCGCCGCCGGCAGGTCTCGAGCAAGCTCGTTCGTTTGGAAGGAATGCGCCGAAGCCCACGCGGAACTGTACCGCGAGGTTGTTTCGTGACGACGATTGCCTTCGACGGCGCATGCTTCGGCGATGGGCCAATCACCGGAGTCGGCCGTTCGTTCGTCAACGCCTTGGAGAGCTATGCCGAGGTCAGCGGCGACGACTGCGTGCTACTGCTGCCAAAAGGTGCAACCATCGACCCAATCGCCAACGTGCGCTGTGTCGATGCGCCGCGTGGCAGCGTTCGTCGACAACGACAACTACCGGGGCTGCTGCGTTCGCTGCAGGCAGACATACTGCACAGCGCCGTCGCGTCGGTGCCCATGCGCGCACAATGCCCGACCATCGCAACGGCACACGACCTGCCGTGGATGCACCCAGACCTCAACGAACCGGGCAACGCGTGGCGGCAGTTTGCGACCCGATACGCCCTGCGCACCGCAGCACGGATCCTTGCTCCGTCGACGATGACGAAACTCGACGTCAAAAGGTTGCTTGGCAAACGCTGCCCGACGATCGAACTGGTCCCGCACGGAACCGCACTCGGCATTGCGACGAGCGAATCGGGCACGATCAACCGGTCTGGCCCGTTCCTCGTTCTCGGCGATGATCGCCCGCGCAAGAACCTGACCCGTCTGCGGGCGGCCCACCAACTCGCCAAACAACACTGCCCAGGCTTGCCTGACATCGAGTTCGTGGGGCCACCCGAACGCTACATCGGCGAAACCGAGAAGAACATGCTGCTGCAGTCGTGCCGCGCGGTGGTGCACGTCTCCTTGTTCGAAGGGTTCGGTATGCCGGTGCTCGAGGCACTCGCCTTCGGCGCGCCAGTAGTGTGCTCAGACCTTGCCCCTCACCGCGAGATCGCCGATGACAGCGCGCTGTTCGTCGACCCGCGGTCGATCAAGTCGATTGCAGCAGGTCTCGAACGCATTCATCAAGATGCGGAACTTCGATGGCAGATTGCGCGCCTCGGCCACGAACGCGCAGCCACGATGCAACCGTCGAACACCGCAGCCCATTGGCAGCGCATCCATCTTGACGTGATCACGTCTGGAGACACTGCGTGAGCATGCACGCCGTAGTCTCGGGATGGCTGCTCGGCCCACACTCCGGCGCCAACAAGCGGCTGCTCGAAGTGCTATCGGAACTGGGCAAGTTCCTCAGGGACGACGAACGCGTCACGGTGCTACACCGTGCCGAGTTCTCACCACCAAAGCTGGCACGCATTGACTGGCTGCCAATTGATATCCCGGCCAGGCCGACGTGGAAGCGCGCCATCCGCGAACAGTTTCGCGTCGGCACCATGCTGAAGGAACTCGGCGCAACGGTCTACGACCACGGCTTCCTGCCGCCGCCACGAGTGCCGGTGCCGACGTGCCTGACGATTCACGACCTGCGCGCGGCCGACGGACACACGCGTTGGCCACGCTGGTTCTCGCAGAAAGTGCTGCGCAAGGCATGTCGTCGCGCCGACGTAGTCATCACGCCAAGCGAGTACACGGCGCGACGCCTACAAGAACTCGTTCCCGAGACGACGGCCAAAACTCACGTCCTGCCCAACGGCTTCACGCTACTACCCGACGATCAACTACAGTTGCCGCACAGCAAACCGCCAAGCGGATTCGTGCTGCATGTTGGGCATCTCGAAGCGCGCAAGAACCTGACCGTTGTGCTGCGTGCGCTGGCAACCCTTGCCGATGACGAAGCTCCCGAGCTGTGGCTGGCGGGACAAGACGCTGGCGTCGGCGCTGAGCTGACCCAACTCGCCAAGCAACTCGGCATCACAGCCCGCGTAAAACACCTCGGCGCCGTGGATGACGCGACCCTCAACACGCTCTACAGCCACGCGCGCGCCGTCGTGATGCCTTCGATCTACGAGGGCTTCGGCATGCCCGCGCTGGAGGGGCTCGCCTACGGACTTCCCGTCTTGGCCGCCAACGCCACAGCACTGCCTGAAGTCTTGATGGGGCATGGAACGCTATTGCCACCCGACCAGCCAGAAGCTTGGGCTACGGCAATGCGCGCGGCCTTGGCCGAATCCACCGACCCCGAGCAAAACCCAGCGATTGCCGAACGCACGGCTCACGGCCGGTGCACGTATCGCTGGGACAAGGTGGCCGAGCAGTATGCAACCCTATGGCGCAAGCTCAGCAGCGACGGCCTTACTGCATCGCGGTCATGATGCCGTAGACGACGCCGCCGCCAACAGCTACCACGGCGAGCACGACAAACAGCCGCATACCACCAGACATCTGGCCAAGGTCATCGCCGAGTGCACTCTTGCCGCCGGCCTTCTTCGAGTATTGCAGGATGCGGCCGGACGTTCCGGACACTTCGCCCGCACCACCCGACGCGGGCTTTGCCTTGGCCGCAGGTGGGTCCTGTCGCGGCTTGCGAACTTCCACGACCGCTTCCGATGCGCGACGAGCAGGCGGCGGTGCCGCGGGCGCTTTCTCGACATCGACCACTTCGTCTTCAAACTCGACGACGTTGCCCGACGTTGGCGCGGGATTCGGTGGTGGCGGCTGCACAGGCGTGGGCTGAACTGGCTCCGGGGCCTTGGCAGGCGCGGGTTCGCTGCCTAACAAGTCATCGCCGTCATCTAGCAGGTCATCACTCGGTCGAGCAGCCGGTGGTTCAGCAGGTGGCGGTGTCACAGGACGCGCGGGCGGCGGAGGAGGCGCGGGAGACGGCGTGACTGCTGCCGGTGACGCTGCTGCCGGCGGGGCCGAGTTCTGCGAACTCGAGTCGCCGAACAGATCATCATCGTCTTCGAAGATCGAAGCACTGGCACCTGACGAACGACTCTTGGATTGCGATCCGGGCAGCACACCTTCGCGGTACTTGATCACCGCCTTGCCGATGCGTACTTCATCGCCATCGCGCAGCATGCGGCGATCGATCGACTTGCCGTTAAGCAGCGTGCCGTTGCTGCTGTCCATATCCTCGATCTCGACTACGCCGGACTCGACGATCAGCCGCGCGTGGCGCCGCGACGCCTTGGTGTCGTTGACGACCACATCGCAGCTCGCCACGCGACCAAACACGAGGCCGTGCTTCACGCCAAGGAACCCGCCATCAGGTAATTCTAGGTATCCACTCATCGGCTCACCCATCGCTCACGGGCACGCAAGAGAAACTGCATGCCGACACGTATACCACCGCACGAGCCAATAGTTGGCGAGGAAGGCTATTCAGGCTGCGACGGCGGCCGTTGGGCTTAGTCCCACAACTCGAAGTACATGCGCACGTAGCTGTACATGTTGTCGCCGAAGCCTTCCGTTAGGTCATTAGCCCTGATCAACGTTAATCGCGTCGGCGTGATCCAGGCGATCCGGCGCCGACAAGCCGCCGGTGAGTTTGCGTTCGATCAACTCATTGCCTGTGGCACCATGTCGGTGAAGGGGGATCGCGCTCTTCCGTGTTCGCCAGGACACAAGAAGCCGCGCCGTATACCATCGCGCCACATGGCAACCGCCATTTCGGCTCAGCAACTCGCAGTGACATTCCCCGGCCGGGGCAAAAAGGCCGCGGTCCGAGCGCTGCTGCCACTCGACTTAGAAGTCGGCAAGGGTCGCATTGTTGGCGTCCTGGGGCCGAACGGCTCGGGCAAGACGACGTTGTTGCGGGTGTTGGCGGGTCTGCAGCAACCGACTAGCGGTACGGTCACGCTGCTCGGAGAATCGCCGAAGCACCGCTCTTTGCTCCGGCGAGTCGCCTTCCAGAGTGAAGGCGCGCTGCCGCTCGCCGTTTTGTCCGCACCCGAATACCTGGCGTTCCTCGGTGCCGAACTCGGCCTGAGCAACGCAGAATCGGACCAGCGGGCTGGCCAGCTACTCGAACGGCTCGAGCTGACGCACGCCAAGAATCGTCGCATCCGTACATTCAGCAGTGGCATGTGCAAACGCCTGGCATTGGCCGGCGCGTTGATCGCCGAGCCCGAGGTTCTGCTGCTGGACGAGCCAACCGCCGGCCTCGATCCGTTCGGCACGGCGACGGTCATGGAGATCCTGCGCGAACTCACCGACAAGGGCACGGCGATCCTGATGGCGTCGCATCATCTGCTCGAAGTCGAAGAGATCTGCGACGAAGTTCTGCTGCTCTACCAAGGCGTGGTGCACGCGCGCGGCACGCTGCAAGACCTGTTGGCAACCGACGAGCAATCCCTGATCGTGCGTGGGCTCGACCCCGAAGCGATGCAGCAGCTTGCCGGAGATGCCAGGCGACGCGGCGGCGACGTCGTTCGCATCGACCGACCACGTGACCACCTGTTCGCTCTGTTTCGGCGGCTCGGTCGCAGCGGCGATGTGGACCGAACCCAAACTGACGATTCGACGGGAACGCAATCGTGACGTGGGCAGTGATTTGGCGCGGCCCAACGGGCCTCAGTTTCCGACAGTGTTTGCGCGTCAGTGCGGCACCAACCGGCATCGCGTTGCTCGTTGCGGTCATCGCACACGCAACCAGCACTCCAAAACTTGTGCACGGCAATGCCGCCGCCGCGGCGACGCCGTGGCTGACTCTGCCGCTCATGGTTGTCGCAGTTGCCTGCTGCCTCGCCGCCGCGCACACCTGGCCGCTGTTTGCGCAACAACAACCCGGCGCGGACTCGATTCGCAGGATAGAACGCGGCCTGTTCGGAGGTCGTCTCGCAATCATCGCCGGCGCGTTGTTCGCACAGTGCCTGCTGTCGATACCACTTGCTGTGGCGCTGAGTGCCTGGTTTGACGCACCGAGCGCAGCCCGCCGCCACCACGTCGCCACGAGCTCCAACGACGCCTACCTAAGCCGGGTCGGTGACAAGCTGACGTTTGTGCTAACGGACGCGCCGCAGGTAGAAGCCCTGTGGTTGCGCCCGCGCGCCAACATGCCAACAGGTATTGGCGCAACCGAAGTCTCGATCACGAACAATGGCAAGTTGCTGGCCACGACGCCCGTCGCGTTTTCCGAATCGGGCGCACTGTTGCGCATTGCGATCCAACCGCAGCAATTGCATCAGATCGAACTGACCAAGACGGCCGGGAACGTGCCGCTGTGGTTCAACAAAGCCAGCGTGATCGCGGTCGGCCCTGCCAACTTGCCGACGTGGTGCAACAGCATACTCGCAGCTCTGATCGCGACGTGGACGAGTGCCTTGACGTTACTCATCGCCGCGATCGTTGGCACCGGTACAGGCTGGGCGACGCTGGCGACGACGATTTGCTGTGCACAGTTCGTGCAGTGGATCGGCGGCACCGGGCCAATCGACGATGCATTGCTGCAGTTGATGCGTGGGCAAGGGTTGTGGTGAGCAGGCACGGTGCCTTAGAGGCACGTGCCCGGCACAAGAACAACTCATCGGGATGGTGCGCGCGCTACCGATCACCCTCACCAGCACCGGGCGCCTTGGGCAGCGCCAACTGCCGCCCCTGTTCCTTGACCACGCGCCGCAGCCACTCTTCGGAGTAGCCGACGCCGCGCGAACGCTGCCCGTCGCGCATGTAACCGTCGACGTGCTTGGCGATGATGCCGCCCGCCAACGTGCGCCAATCAGCGAATAGGCGATCAGCAGCAGCGACCGAGCAATCCGTCAGAAAACGGCGCGCGTGTTCTTCGTTGGTCTCTAACAACGCCGCGGCAGCCTGGTCGATCGCCGGCATCATCGCGACGAAGCGTTGTTCGTTCTCGGCCTGCGCGGCAAGGACGTCCGGCAGCACGCGCGACCAACGATCGTAGGTCAGGTTGGAGACGAGGTTGCTCACCCACCACGCCGAATCGAACGAGAACTGTTTGTAGTCGCCAGTGATGTAAGCCTCCGGCAGCCGCGTCATGCCGCAATAGAGCGGCACAAAGCACGACGTGTAGGGATCGTCCGGCGTGAACCAGTAGACGCCACCGACGGGATCCGGCAACCACGCGCGGCACTGCGCCAACATGACGAAGCCGGCCTGCTGGGTCGCGATCGGTCGCTCCCATGCATACTGCTCACCATCGACCGAGAACCGTAAGCCACGGCAACGCAACGGACTGTTGAACGGTCCCGCAGACAGTCCCTTGGTCATGTCGTAGGCAGTGCCTTCATAGTGATCGCGCATCAGGCCCATCACGTCGCGCACCGACAGCTTGTCATCGACCGTGACAAATAGCGGGTACGGCTTGGCTCCAGCCACGCCGCGATGAAAGTCCGGCGACAACTCCGTGCTCGGCGATGCACGCCGCAACACACTCCAAACGCGCGTCGCGCACGCACGCTTGCTGCTCGCGGACGGGTTGGGGTGGTAGGCGTCGCGCCACGAGAACGGCTTGCCGGCGGCGGGATCGTAAAATCCCTTCGCCGTCGCGAAGTCGACGACGTCCTTTGCGTAGAGCCAGTTGTCGGGGTCATCCATCGGAAACTCGCCGATGCGACTCATGTTCGCCGACACCGAGATGCACCCTTCGGGCACGCGCGCGGCAACCCACAGCGCACCCTTGACCCCCGGGCCGCGGCCGATGATCTCAAGCACCCACGCTTCGTTCTTGTCGGCGACGGCAATCGTCTCGCCGCCCGAGCCATAGCCGTACTCCGTGCACAGCGAATCGATCGTCGCAATCGCTTCCCGAGCCGTGCCGGCACGCTGCAGCGTCAGCCACATCAAGCCGTCGTAGTCGAGCAGGCCATCGCGATTGCGCAACTCACGGCGACCGCCGGTGGTCGTCTCGCCCAGCGCGACTTGCCGTTCGTTGATCAGGCCGACCACCGAGTAGGTCTGCGCAACCTGACGGAATTGGCCACGCACCCGCTCGTTCTCCCACGCCACCAGATCGACCAGATCGCCCGCCTTGTGCTTGCCACCTTGGTGATGCAGCAGTTTCGGCAAGAACGCAGCATCCGCCGAATAGGTGATCATCACCGAGCCATCGCTCGACGCGCCGCGACTGACCATGATGCTCGTGCAAGCATCAAAGTTATCGTCGGGCAGCTGAATGACTTGGGCGACGAGCGGTGCGGCGATGGCGAACGAAAGAAGAACGCGCGGTAGGTAGGTCATGGATGGCACTCCTGTAGCGCGATCCTATCTCTGAACCGATCGGGAACGCGCGGTTATGGGATGGTGCAACCATTCCTGTTACTTGTGCTCTACCAATGACCGCCGACAACTCGCCTTCCCCCGCCGGCCTGCCACGCGCATTTCGCGAAGTCCCACGCACCGGCGTCATCTACGTCATGAGTCGCGCTGGCAAGCTCGGCTTCGATCACGATCGGGATCAGTGGAGCAACCTCGGCCAAGGCGCGCCCGAGACGACCGCGTTTGCTGACGCGCCAGACCGGCTGCATCAGTTGCAGTTCGGGCTCGACGATCACGAGTACGCACCAGTCGCTGGCATGAACGAGCTGCGTGACGCCGTCGCCGAGCTCTACAACCGCCGCTATCGTGGGGGCAAGGCGAGCCAATACACGGGGCAGAACGTCGCGATCAGTGCCGGGGGCCGACTGGCGCTGACGAGACTGGTGGCGGCGTTGGGCCCAACGCACGTGGGCCACTTCCTGCCGGACTACACGGCCTATGAAGAACTGCTCAGCAGCTTCGGCACGTTCATTCCTATTCCGATCTTGGTCGAACCAGAGACGGGCTACACATTCAGCGCGAAGCAACTCGAACGCGAGATCCTCGGGCGCGGCATCTCGGCCGTCTTGTTGTCCAACCCCTGCAACCCGACGGGGCATCTGATCAAGGGCCCACTACTACAGGACTGGGTCGACCGCGCGCGACACTACGACTGCTCGCTGATTTTCGACGAGTTCTACTCGCACTACGTCTATGACTCGGGCACCTCGGTGTCGGCCGCGGCGCACGTCGACGACGTCGACAAGGATCCCGTTATCATCGTCGACGGCCTGACCAAGAACTGGCGCTACCCGGGCCTACGCGTTTCGTGGACCGTCGGCCCAGCATCGGTGATCGACGCAGTCACGTCGGCCGGCAGCTTTCTCGACGGCGGTTGCTCACGTCCGATGCAACTGCTGGCGATGGACCTCGTGACGCAGGAGCTCGCCGACCAAGAAGCCCACGCGATCCAACGCGCCTTCAAACCGAAGCGCCAACTGATGCTCGACGGCCTACGCAAGTGCGGAGTCCGCGTCGAACTCGAACCCGAAGGCGGCTTCTACTGTTGGGGTGATCTCTCCGAGCTACCCGAGTCAATCAACACCGGCAGCAAACTGCTCGAAGCGTTGTTGCCACGCAAGGTGATCACGGTGCCCGGCCAGTTCTTCGACATCAATCCAGGCAAACGCCGCCCCGATCACGCCTGCCGCTTCGGCAGCTTCACGCGGTTCTCGTTCGGGCCACCGGAGCACGAACTGCAACTTGGCCTCAACCGCCTGGCGGCGTTGGTCGCCGAGCATCGCACCTAGCGTGCTTCGGCAGATCTCGCGTGCGCTTCGAGGCCTTCCAACCGGGCCAACTTCGCGACATCTGCCCGCAACACGTCAGGGTCGCCTAGCTGCAAGAAGGTCAAAGGCCGCAAGTACGCCATGACCGACAAGCCAGCCTGAAAGCGGCGCCAGTCAGATCGCCGCGCTTTCCCGCCAGAAGCACGGCACTGGCATCGTGCGTTCGCCCAGCAACCGGGCTAGGCTTCAGGACGCCCGCCGACGGAAACCAAAGGTTTCGACCGGCATCTGCGCGATACCTATTTGATGTTCGAACTGCGCTCGGCCTGCACCCTGGTACTCTTTGCCGGAGCGGTGGCAATGCTGCCACCGACAGCGGATTCCGTGCGCGAGTTTGGCAGCTGGTGTCTGCGGCCGGCACGTCTGCCGTTCGCTTGGCAGGCGATGAACTCCGCCCGCGAGGACGGCGACGCGCGCGAAGTGTTCGCCCGCGGGCAGCAAATCCTGCAGCTGGTGCCGAGCTGGACCGACGGCCACGCGGCCTTCGTCTACAACTACGTCGCAACGCAGGACCACAGCCTGGAGCCCGACGCAGTCACGGCCGCCGTAGAAGAGAGACTGCATGCCGGGCTAGCCATGCTTGAGGATGCACGCCGGTTCGCCGGCCGGCGCGAAGCATCCCTGCTCCACTTCGCGGCCTACATGCCGGACATGCTCTGCAATCGCTTTCCCGCCCTGCGCGAGCACATGCGTCGTGGCGACAGGGATAGCGCATCGGTCATTGCCAACCGCTACTTCGCCGAGATCGAACGGCTCTTTCCGACTGCCGCGACTCGAGAACAGCTGCTGTGGCACGTGCCGGCGTTCGCCGCCTCTGTGCTGGCCATGGGCAACCTTCCTTTGGCGTTGGATGCAATCGACACCGCAATCGCCAAAGCCCCCGAAATACGCAACCAGGAGTTGGCTACCGAGTGGCGAGAACGACTTGTGGAAGTCGCCCGCTACCTGCGTGGCGCCACGACGGTTGATCTCAGCCAGGTGTTCGAAGACCAACGATTCGAGACCCTCTGGCCATACCTCCGCTGATCGCCCGCAGAGCAGTTCCGACCGAACCATCCCCGCCTGAGCTAGCCCCGACAGATGTTCGACTTTGACCTCATCCAGATCCTGACGGACTACCCGTATCTCGGGGTGGCCGCAGTGTTTCTGCTGTGTGGTTTCGGGCTGCCGCTGCCCGAAGAGATCGTTCTGCTGGTGGCGGGCTTCGTCTGCGCAAAGTATCCGGAACACGCCGAACTGCTGCCGATGATGGGCTGGTGCGCCAGTGCGATCCTGGTCGGCGACATGATCCCCTTCTTGCTGGGGCGGATCTTTGGGGTGCGACTCCTGCGCCTCAGATGGCTCAGATATGTCATCACCAAGCGACGGCTGGCGACCTTCGACCGGTGGTTTCGCCGCCGCGGCGACATGGTGATCGTG
>JAPYTD010000099.1 GCA_029936315.1 Planctomycetota bacterium
ACTCAGGTGCTCCAGAGTGATTTGCTTTCTTTCGAGCAGCCTCTTATGCAATTGTAGGAACAGGCGGTCGATGGAGTGAACTGCATTTGTGCACGCTCTTGGTTGGCCAGGTAATCCCGAACGTCAAAATAGAGCGACCGAGGTTTGGTGTTCTCTAAGCGGCTCAACGCGAGATCGCTCATTGCCAGGAACGCGAGTCCAGGTGGCAGTGCCAATCCCTTCTGTGAACTCAGGATCGCGATGTCGACGTGCCACTCATCCATCAAGAAACGATCTGCACATATTGTGCTGATGGCATCGACGACAAGCAGGATGCCCATGCGGTGGGTAATCCGTGCGATGGCCTCGATGTCGAACAGAGCGCCGGTTGATGTTTCGTGGGCCGTGGCGAACAGGACCGTCACACCTTTGCCCAGAGCCTCGGTCAGGACCTGCATGTCCAGGGATTCGCCGGCTCCTAGTTGCAGAGTTTCATGGGAAACGCCATGCACCTCGCAGAGATCACACCATCGCTGCCCGAAGGTGCCCCCGTTGATGACCAGCGCCTGGTCGCCCTCAAGGGCGAAGTTCAGGGGCACGGTCTCCATGGCAGCCGTGCCCGAACCAGTCAGGATCATCACCTGACCTGAGGTCTGGAACACGTATCTCAGACCGCTGAGAATCTCGTGGGTGAGTTCTGAGAACTCGTTGGTTCGGCAATACGGCGGCTGCTGGCTGCCCAGGGCGCGCAGGTGCCGTGGCATGGGCACGGGGCCGGGGGTGAATTGGAGGGGGGCCGAACTATCTGATGCCAAAGAATGCGGGGGACAGCTGTTTCGCGGTTCGTTACCTATGACCGAAACATGCTCCCGGTGGGCTCTAGAACACCGAGCAGTTTGGCTGCACGCAGACCGAATGTCGAGATCATTCGGCGGCATTGGGGGGGGGCGGAGCGCGGCTTGGGCCGGCCAAGGGTGGCTACTGCGCTTGTCTGGCGAGTCGCTTAGGTCCGCGAAGACTACAACTCGATCCGCATCTGCACGTCGGCGCGCGCATAGGCCGAGTCCTGCGCCGTCTGGTGCACGAACCCAAGCTTCTCGTAGAGCCGGATCGCAGGCGTCAGCTTCGAATTGGTTTCGAGTCGCAGGGCACTTGCCCCCGCAAGGCGGGCCCGATCAATCGCCGCGTCGCCCAGCAAGATCCCGATGCGCTTGCCCAGGAAGTGTTCGTCTACTGCCATCTTCGCTAGCTGTAGCACCGAGCCGTCGCCTTCGCGCAGCAGGGCACACGTGCCAATGACCAGGGCCTCGACGTTGGCGGCACCTGACCAGACCGCGACCAGGATGAAGCCACCCTTGTCGAGGATCCCGCGCTGCGGATCGTCGAGCAGCGTCCGATCTGTGGCTTCGATGGTGAAGTAACGGCGGATCCAGGCGAGGTTCAGGTCGCGGAATGTGCCGAACTGTGACGCGTCACACTCCTGCACCGTCACGTCGGCCAGGGAGAAACCATCGTCTACACTCGCACCCTCGTCGCTCATTGCCAGCATCGTAGCGTTTTGGTGCGACAAGTCTGCCGGCGAGGTATGACTTCTGGCGCCGCGATCACGCCGCCATCCAACGCCATGTCCTCAGACCCAAACGTCGGCGCCGAGTCCTTCCGCCAGGCTCACATCTTTACCAACCTCAACGAGGAAGAGTCTGCGCGACTGTTGTCGATGGTGGAGCAGCGGACCTTCCAGGAGCGAGAGACTCTGTTCTGCGAAGGCGACCCCCGCGCTCGCATGATGATGGTGCAGCGCGGTCGAGTGCAACTGACCCGCAAGGATGTGCATGGCGTGCCGCACGCGGTGGCCAACCTGGTGCGCGGCGACATGCTTGGCGAAGGCATGATGATCGGCGAGACGGTGCACTCGACCACGGCGACAGCCGTCGTCGATACCAAGGCGATGTTCTTGCACCGCGACAAGCTGCGCGAGTTCATTGGCTCAAACCACGAACTGGAGAACCGCATGCTGGCGGCGCAGCTTGGCGAAGTTGTCACGCGCGTCGACCAATTGTTGTTCCGCACCAGCGGTGTGACGCATGCGTTCTCCACCGGAAAAAAGCGCATCGAACACGATCTGCTTGGCGATGGCGAAGTTCAGGCCGAGGCCTACTTCGGCTTGCAGACGCTGCGAGCGCTCAGCAACTTCCCCATCGGGGGTGGTCGGTTGAATGTCTATCCCAACCTGATCATCGCGTTGGCGATGGTCAAGAAGGCGTGTGCGTTGGCCAACCTCGACTGCGGTGCGTTGCCCGAGGATATTGCCAATGCGATCGCCGAAGCTGCCGATGAAGTTATCGTCGGCAAGCTGCACGACTACTTCGTCGTCGACATGCTGCAAGGGGGAGCCGGCACTTCGACCAACATGAACGCCAACGAGGTGTTGGCGAACCGGGGTCTGGAGCTGCTCGGTTACGAGAAGGGCGACTACGAGCGCCTGCATCCAAACAACCACGTCAACTGCTCGCAGTCGACCAACGACGTCTACCCGACCGCGTTGAAGCTCGGCATGATCTTGAGCAGCCAGCACCTGATCGAAGCGGTCGTGGGACTGGTAGCGGCGTTTGAGGTGAAGTCCGAAGAGTTCGCGGCCGTCGTCAAGATGGGGCGCACGCAGTTGCAGGACGCGGTGCCGATGACGCTCGGCCAGGAGTTTGGCGCGTTTGCGACCAGTCTGCGGCAGGAACTGCAGGGATTGCATCGCACCCGCGAGGACTTGCTGACGTTCAACATTGGCGGCACTGCGATTGGCACACGGCTGAATGCCCCGAAGGGTTATCCCGAGCGGGCGATTGAGCGGCTGCGTGAAGTGACGGGGCTCAAGGTCGTCTTGGCGAAGGACCTGATCGAAGCGACGCAGGACACGCAGGCGTTTGTGATGTTCTCGTCGTCACTGAAGAGCCTCGCGATCAAGCTGTCGAAGATCTGCAGCGACTTGCGGCTGTTGTCTTCGGGGCCGCGCGCCGGGCTCGGCGAAATCCAGTTGCCACCGCGGCAACCGGGTTCGTCGATCATGCCAGGCAAGGTCAATCCGGTGATCCCCGAGGTCGTCAACCAGGTTGCCTACCGCGTAATTGGCAACGACCTTGCAGTCACGCTCGCGGCCGAAGCCGGACAGTTGCAGCTCAACGTCATGGAGCCGGTGATCGCGGCCAGCATCCTGGAATCGCTGAAGATCCTGGCCAACGCGGTCACCACCCTGCGTCAGAACTGCATCGAAGGCGTGGTCGCGAATGTCGAGCACTGCCGCGCGTTCGTCGAGAACAGCATTGGTCTGGTGACTGCGTTGGTGCCAGTGCTCGGCTACGGCACGGCCAGTTCGGTGGCTGCCGAGGCGTTGGCCAATGGCACCAGCCTCGCCGATGTGTTGCGCGAGCGCGGCTTGTTCAACGACGAGATTGCCGCGGCGCTGTCCCCCGAACGCATGGCGAACCCGGACTAGCAGCCCGGTTGGGGGAAGGAGTTCTCTAGCGGCTGCTAGATGCCATACACGGCTGAGTCGCCGAGCAGCTCCTCGATGCGAAGTAGCTGGTTGTACTTCGCAACACGATCACTGCGGCACGGCGCGCCGGTCTTGATCTGGCCGGTGCCGCACGCCACCGCCAGGTCGGCGATGGTCGCGTCTTCCGTCTCGCCCGAGCGGTGCGACATGACCGACGTGAAACCGTGCTCGTGCGCCATCTGGATCGCGTCGAGGGTTTCGGTCAGCGTGCCGATCTGGTTGACCTTGATCAGGATCGAGTTGGCAGACGCTTCTTTGATGCCGCGCGCCAGTCGGTCGGTGTTGGTGACGAACAAATCGTCGCCGACGAGCTGCACATCTTGGCCAATCTCCGCCGTCAGCTTGCTCCAACCTTCCCAGTCGTCTTCGGCCATGCCGTCTTCGATCGAGTAGATGGGGAACTGGCTGCTCCAATCCTTGTAGAGCGCGACCATGCCTTCAGCGTCGAACGTCTTGCCTTCGCCGGCGAACGTGTACTTGCCATCGGCGTAGATTTCGGTCGCGGCCGCATCGAGTGCCAGCTGCACATCGTCGCCCGGCTTGTAGCCGGCCTTTTTGATGGCAGTCATGATGATCTCGAACGCTGCGACGTTGCTTTCGAGGTTTGGTGCAAAGCCACCCTCGTCGCCAACCGCCGTCATCATCTTTTTCGCCTTCAACTCACCCTTGAGCGCTTGGAAGATCTCGACGCCCATGCGCAGACCTTCGCGGAACGACGACGCCCCGATCGGCATGACCATGAACTCCTGGAAGTCGACGTTGTTGTCCGCATGTGCGCCGCCGTTGATGATGTTCATCATCGGCACCGGCAAGCGGCGCGCCTGTACTCCGCCGACGTAGCGGAACAGCGGCAGGTCGTATTCTTGCGCGGCCGCCTTGGCGACCGCCAGGGACGCGCCGAGGATCGCGTTGGCACCGAGCTTGGCCTTGTTCGGAGTGCCGTCGACTTCGCACAAGATCGAGTCGCACAGGTATTGCTCGTCGGCGGGTTGGCCGCACAGGGCTTCGGCAATGGTCGTGTTGACGTTCTCGACCGCGGTGTTGACGCCCTTGCCGAGGTAGCGCTCATTGTCGCCGTCGCGCAGCTCGACTGCTTCGTGGGCGCCAGTGCTGGCGCCGGATGGCACGATGGCGCGTCCCATGGCGCCGGACTCAAGCTGGACTTCGACTTCGACAGTAGGGTTGCCGCGCGAGTCGAGGACTTCGCGGCCTTGCACGTGGACGATGGTGGTCATTTGAGGGAATGGGATAACGGGCCGGGCCGAGGCGTGGCAAGAGTTGTTGCTACGATTGCGGCCCGCGGCCTGACTCTGGCGCGAGAGATCACTCGATCAGACCCAACTGTTGGTCAGCAGTTCGCCCATCCCGCCGGCGCCGGGAACGATGTACTGCACGTCGTTGAGGCCGCGTTCTTCGTCCGCGAACTCGCCAGGAGCGGCCGCCAGGGCACGTTCGGAAGACAGGCCGCGGTCAAGGCGCCCCGCGTAGAGGCGCAGGCCGGGGCACTGCTCAGCGACCTTGCGAATGGCTTCGGGCGTCACCATCATGTGGGCCGCGACGATCGCGTGGGGCGTGCCGCCGAGCTCGCGGTAGACCTGCACCGCTCGGCAGACGGTACCGCCGGTTGCGCCCATTGGGTCGGGCAGCAAGACGACGGCTCCGTCGACGGGGCCCCCGATCTTGGTGCCGTCGAGGCGCACACCCGACACGCGGCCGTTCTCATCGACTTCGCGTGACATGTTGAGCACGTCGAGCCGCACGTTCTCTGCCGGCACCACTTCGATGGCTGCTTCGTAACACGTCTGGGCGGGAAGCATGCCGGCGCGGATCACCGAACAGATCACCAGCTTGGTGTCCTTGCTCAGCAGCGCGTCGTCAACGAAGGCGCGCGGTTCCTGCGCGGTCATGCGCGTTGGCTGACGCTGCTGGGTGCGCGGGAACTCCATCGCCAACACTTCGTGCATCAGCCTCTGGTAGGCAGTGCGAACCAGGTTTGGCACTGCCGCTGTTCCGGTTGTCGGGCTGCCGATGCGAACCAGCAGCGTCGATAGGAAGGCATCGTCGAACAGGCGAACGTCCGGACCGTAATGGTGTTGCAGCAACTGAACCATGGGGGAGACGATACTGTGTGTTGTCGCAAATCAGTCGTCTGAGTCTGGCTGCACACTGCGCCAGGCATTGGCCGGCGGTGGGCTACGGGTATATTGTGGGCTCATGCTCGGCCTCGCGCTTGCCTTAGCTGTCGTCCCGATCCCACAGGGCACGATGGCGGATGCCCCAGTCGGCCTGACGATTGTCATGGTCGATGTGGGCCAGGGCGAAGGCTTCGTCGTGCGGGCACCGGATGGTCAGATACACGTCATGGATGCAGGGCACGACGGCATGGGCACCTTGTTCATGCTGCCGGTGATCAACGGGCTACAGCCGGCCAGCTATGGCTTCACCGTGCTATCACACTTTCATGCCGATCATGTTGGCGGTCTGGACGAACTGTTGCTCGCGCGGCCCTTCCAAGTTGCGCTGGATCGCGGCGATGCGAATCGAGGCACGACTCCAACCAACACCGCCTACCTCGCGGCCGCTGCCGCACGCCGTCAGTTAGTGACCGTTGGTGCGACCTACCAGCTTGGTGGTGGCGCGACGATGACCTGCATTTGTGCCAATGCGAACGTCATGGGCGGGGTCTCAGTCAATCCGGCACTCGCCGAAGAAGAGAACGCGCGTTCGCTCGTGATGCGAATCGACTACGGCGACTTCTCGATGTGGATCGGCGGTGATCTGACTGGCGGTGGCTCCGCCACTGCGGACGTTGAGAGTCCCGCGGCCGCGGTTTGCGGTGACGTGGATGTCTATGTGCTCAATCACCATGGTTCGAACACGTCGACGAACGCGAACTTGATGCAGTCACTGCAGCCGGAGTTGGCTTTGGTCAGCTGCGGTACGGGTAACGGCTACGGCCAGCCATCGACCCCCGTGACCAACCGCATCAACAAGGCATTGGCAGCTCGTGCCTTGTTGTCGACCACCAAGGGCAGCTCGACCGCGATCGGGTTCGGCGTGACTGGCAACTTGCGGTTGGATACCGACGGCTATCGCTACCGGGCAACAGCGCAGTCCGGCGACTTCCTCGACTTCTATTGCGACGAAGTCGTGCCAGAGCCCCTTGCCGTTGGCGACATCCGCATCAGCGAGCTGCATCGCGACCCGAGTGCCATCGCGGATACCAACGGCGAATACGTCGAGGTCATCAACATCGGTGCCAAACCGATTGCTCTGGCTGGTCTGAGTCTTTCCAACAATGGCGGCAGTATCGTGCTGGCGAGCAACTACATGCTCGTGCCTGGCCGCCCAATGGTTTTCCAAGTGGACGGTGTTTCCGATCGCAACGGCGGCCTGCCGCTCGGGGTGCCGTTGCCGAGTAACTCGCTCCTGTGGCACAACACTTTGGATTCGGTCTTGGTGCAGCAAGCGGGCACGACGATTGACTCGCTGGCCTACGTCGTGGGCTTCCCGGGCGGCAGCGGAGTTTCTGCCGAGCGCCGAGACTTGTTGGCACCGCACAACCCGGGGCAATGGAATTATGCGCCGGCTGTGACCCTGCTCGGCAGTGGTGAGATGGGCACGCCCGGTACGGAGAACGCAGCGGACAACACCACGCATTCGGTCCAGGTTGGCGTCACGGTGCGTTCGGATCGTGTCACCCTGCACGCGACCGCGCTCGATCACGGCGGCGGGTTTCTGAGCGTGCTCGGTGTGTCGCTCACGGCCAACAACGGCTTTGCGTTTGGTGGCGCGCAGATTCCGCTCGATGCCGACCCCATGCTTGCCTTGTCCTTGGGGGTCGCCGGTTTCCTCACGGTGATGCCAGGTGACGGCTATCGCTCCGTCGACTTGCTGGTGCCACCATCGAGTCCGGCCTCTGGCCTGCAATTGTTCGTGGCGCACATCGTCTTGGACCCGACCCTGTTGGTGGCCGGCGTTTCGCCGGCTGTTGGCTTTATCGTGCCCTAGCAGCCCGTTCCGCACCTGTCGGCCCCACTGATACGCCTGCGTTTCCATGGACCGGTCTGCATCGATGATCACTTCCCTGCGGAGCGTTGCGCCTTCTTCAAGGCTGCTAAGCCCTAGCCTCGTTGCGATCGACAGTTTGTCCGCCGACAAGATCTGGGGGCAACTTCTTCGGGTCTAAGGCGTGTCGCAGTCCGCCATTTGGCACTACTGTGCTGGCCGTGAGTGCGTCCTCTCCACCGTTTCGGGTTCTGTTCTCCCACGTCGACATCTTGCGTCGCAGCCATGAGCTGGTGCGCGATTTGCAGACGTGTCTCAGCGATGAGCCGCCGTGCCTCGTGCAAGTCATCCAAGGCGCGCGGCCGTTCGCACGGCTGATCCAGATAGGGCTGGCCGGTGGCCTGCCGGTGCACGAGGTCCGGGCGAGTTCCTACGAGGGCACTGAGAGCACCGGCGCCGTGAAGATCACGATGCTCGATGGCCTGGACGCGCAAATGGTGAACAGCCGCGAAGTTGTGTTGCTCGAGGACATCGTCGACACCGGCCGCACCATTGCGGCTTTGCGCGAACACTTCTTGGCACTCGGCGCCCGTCGCGTCCGGGTCGTGTCGTTGCTGAGCAAGCCATCGAGGCGCGTCATCGAGGTCGAGGTCGAACACATCGGCTTTGAGATTCCGGACGAGTTTGTCATCGGATTTGGCATGGACCTCAATGGGCGCTACCGCGAGTTGCCGGACGTCGTTGTTTACGACGCCGAAGTCGAACGCACGTTCGAGAGCGTGAACGCATGACCATCGCTGACGAACGTGCCTGGAACGGGTAGAGTGGCCGCTCCATGCTCGCCCCACTGCTGTTCTCGTTGACCTGCACCGTTGTGGTTGCCCCTGCCTCTCTACAGCAGGGGTCGCAGGCGGACGCGCCGATAGGCATGACCGTGGTGATGGTTGACGTCGGTCAGGGCGACGGCATGGTCGTGCGGGCCCCCGATGGCCAGGTGCACGTCTTTGACGCGGGCCCCAACGGCGAAGGCTCGGCATCGATGATGCCGGCGATTACCGCGCTGGCGCCAACGAGCTACGGCTACACGGTCTTGTCGCACTTTCACATCGATCACCTGGGCGGCCTCGACACCGTTCTCAATGCGTTGCCGTTCCAAGTGGCGTTGGATCGCGGCGACGCCAACCGTGCGTCCAACTCTAGCATCAACAGCTACCTGTCCGCCGCTGGCGCGCGACGTCAGTTGGTAACGGTCGGCGCAATCTACCAACTTGGCGGCGGTGCGACGATGACCTGCATCTGCGCCAATGGTTCGATCCTGGGCGGTGCCTTCGTCAACCCGGCGCTGGCGCAGGAAGAGAATGCGCGCTCGTTGGTGATGCGAATCGACTACGGCGACTTCTCGATGTGGATCGGCGGCGACCTCACCGGTGGTGGCAACAGTACTGCCGACATCGAAGGCGCAGCGGCGCTGGCGTGCGGCGATGTCGATGTCTACAAGCTCAATCACCACGGCTCCAACACATCGACCAGCATCAATCTGATCTCGCAGTTGGATCCCGAGCTAGCGATTGTCAGTTGTGGCACGGGCAACGTGTACGGTCATCCGACGACGACGATCACCAACCGCATCAACCAGGCGTTGGCTTCGCGGGCGCTGTTGTCGACGACGCGCGGCAGTGCCAATACGATTGGCTTTTCCGTGACCGGCGACTTGCGCATCGATACCGATGGCTACCGCTACCGTGCGACCGCCCAAAACGGTGACTTCCTCGACTTCTATTGTGACGAGGTCGTGCCCGAGCCGATTGCCATCGGCGACATCCGCATCAGTGAAGTGCAGCGCAACCCGAGCGCGGTGTCCGATACGAATGGGGAATACGTCGAGGTCGTCAACGTCGGCGCGAAGCCAATCGCACTCAATGGCCTGAGTCTCAGTGACAACGGCGGTAACGTCGTTCTGGCCAGCAACTACATGCTT
Source organism: Planctomycetota bacterium (assembly GCA_029936315.1). Lineage (GTDB taxonomy): Bacteria > Planctomycetota > UBA1135 > UBA1135 > UBA2386. The sequence goes on from JAPYTD010000099.1 coordinate 9,513, forward strand.
GTGCCGGGGCGGCCGATGTTGTTTCAACTCGATGGCGCACCGAGCCGCAACGGTGGCCAGCCGTTAGGGGCGGTGTTGCCCTACAGTTCGCTACAGTGGGCGAACACGTCGGACACAGTGGTGGTCCAGCAAGGCGGCGCGATCATCGATTCGCTGGTTTACACAAGTGGCTTTCCGGGCAGCAGTGGCTTCTCGGCGGAGCGCATCGACTTGTTGGCGCCGCACAATTCCGGTGGTTGGAATTACGCCTCGGCGACGGCCGTCTACGGCAATGGCGATCGCGGCACACCAGGCGCCACCAACACGGCCGACAACACCACGCATCCGGTGCAGATCGGCGTCACCGTTCGACCGGATCGCTTCACGCTGCACGGCACCGCGCTCGATTACGGCGGCAACACCTTCAGTGTCATCGCGTTGTCTTATGGGGCCACCGCTGGCTTTGCGTTTGGCGGTGCCCAGATTCCGATCGACCCAGACTCGCTGTTCTCGGCGACGCTTGGTGTTGGGGAGCTGCTCGCGTTGATGCCAACGGTCGGCTATCGCTCAGTGGATGTCATGGTGCCGCAGCCGAATCCCGTTGTCGGCATCCCCATTTACGCCGCGCACATCATCCTCGACCTCAACCTGTTGGTGCCAGGGGTGTCGTCGGCGATCAGCTTTGTGTTGCCGTGACCTGATGTTACTGGCGTAGCGCCAAGCCTTCTGGAGGTGCCGTCAGCCGCGCTGGTTCGCAGTATTCTTGACCGAGAGAAGGCCATGACGTCGAGAAGCACGAGGTGTTCGACATCAGCGTTCGCCACCGCTAACCCCGGTGCTACGTGCCCCGCGTCGCCCGCACCGCCGCGACAATCTCCTTCGCCAGCTCGAACACACTCAGCGGCGCCGAACCTTCCGCCTTGTTGTTGACCACAACGGTCATCGGCACATCCAACTTGAGCGCCTCAGTGCTCAGCGATGCAATCGCGCGCCGGCTATCCGGATCGCTATCGACCGTCTTGTCGAATGGTTGGTAGTGCTCCTTCGCCTCTTCATAGGTCAGTCCAGCGTGCAGCATCCAGCGAACGGCAATCGCACCCGCCGTCTGCTTGTTGACTGGCGCAAGTTCGAGTTGCCGCGTGATCGACGGCATGCGGGGATGCACGCAGTAGCAGTGCCGCGCGCCGGCAGCAGTGATTGCTTCGACATAGCGCGTTGTCAACAGCGCCTCGTCACGCAACTCCACGGCGTAGTGCACACCCTTGGGCAACGCGATCAAGAACTGATGCAAGGAGTCGGCGAACGCTTCGGGCTTCTTGGTGATCGCTCTACCCTGCGGCGGGAACTGAAACAGCAGTGGCCCGAGCTTGTCGTCGAGTCCCTCGAACGCCGGCGTCAGCACGTCATCGATGGCACTGTCGACGTTGAGGTAGCGTTCGTTCTTGCCACTCTTGCCGCGCACCGTGGGTGACGTCAGTTCGCCCCACGCCTTGACCAGAAACCGGAACGTCTTCGGCACTTGCGCGGCGTAGTCTGCGAAGTCCTGCTTCGCGATCGGTCCATAGAACGTGCGGTCGATGCCAACGGCGCCGAGCAACGGGTGCTGGGAGTAGGCCGTCAGACCCAAGCGCGATAACGACTTCGTGGGCGCGTTCTTCGCGTAGACGAGACCGCGCCAGCCCGGAAACATCCACGACGACGTTCCCATGCGAAGTTGCTTTGGCAACTTCGCCGCCAGTTCGCGCGCGCCGTCGGGCACAGGGCACGGTTCGACGCGCAGGGCGTCTCGTGCCTCGTTGTCCAAGGGCCCGAACAGCCCGCCTTGGGTTGGGCCGTCGGCCACGTTGGTCCTTAGTCGTTGGGGCCGTTAGACGCCCAATTCCTTCAGTAGGTTGGGCGCGGGCTGCACCGACTCGAGCACCCACAAGACGTAGCGGAAGTCGCAGACGACATTGCGCGAACGCTCGGGGTTCCAGCCGAAGTCGCCGGCGACGTTTTCGAAGACGCGGTCAAAGTTGAGGCCAATCAGTTCGCCGCGGCCATTGACTACTGGGGAGCCCGAGTTGCCACCGGTGGTATCGCCATTGGTCAGGAAGCACACCGGCACGTCGCCGAGCGCCGGCACGAACCAGCGACTGTCCTTGCGCGTCTTGGCGGCTTCGAGCAGTGCCTTCGGGTTTGCGAATGGTGCCTTGCCGTTCTCCTTCTGCAGCAGACCGGCAACGGTCGTCTGCGGCTTGTAGTGGATGCCATCGCGTGGCTCGTAGCTCTTCACCTCGGCGATCGATACGCGCATCGTGCTGTTCGCATCGGGATAGAAATCCTTGCCGCGGAACGCTTCCTGCGCCGCGATCCACCGACGACCAACGTCGAGCTTGCGACCTTCGCGGGTGCGACGGCGCTGTAGCCACTGCCCGTATTCCTTGCTGATGCCGCGCGCGAGCACGATCAACGGATCGTCGCTGGCGTTGACGGCAGCCTTGCCGCCGGCGAACAACTCGCGCCGTTTCTTGCCGTTGGTCATCTGCGTTGTCGCGAGCATCGTGTCGATGACGGCCTGGCCACCGGCTGCGGTCAGCTGCTTGGTGCCGGCAAGGCGCTGTTGCTCGGAGATGTTGGCCCACTCGTTCATCAGCACCTTGAGCATCGGTTGCTGGATCAGGTCGAAGTCCTTGCAAATATCGTCGCTGGCGATCATGTCCAGGCGGCGCTCGGTGAGCGTGTTGCCGTCCGATACGATGTTGCAGGCCAGCATGAGGGTGCTGAACAGGCCCATGTGATCACGCAGGACGGCGAGGAACCACATGTTCGTGTCGCGTTCGATCTCGTTGCTCTCACGGGTTGCGTCCGCGAGCATCTCCTTGAGCAGGCCGGCGTTTTCGGTGCTGTGCGCGGCGAGCAGGGCTTCTTCGCGCAGCTTGCGATCGACCACCGCATTGTTCTTGAGCCCGAAAATCATGCCAGCCGCGTTCTTCTGCACGTTGGCCAAGGACTTGATTTCGCTGACCAGCGCGAGTTCGCGCTCTGCACTTTCCTGCGAGGCATGCTTGAGCACTTCGAGTGCGTTGGTCAGCACGCGCAGGCGCGACGGGTAGACGTAGCCTTCTTGGCTGGCGACGCCCACGCTGGTCTTGTAGCGCTGGGTGCTACCGGGGTAGCCCATGATGATCGCGAGGTCGTTCTCCTTGATCGGCGTGGTCGCCGTCTTCAGGAAGTGCTCCGGTTGGAACGGCACGTTGTCGTCGCTGTGATCTTGCACCGAGCCGTCCTTGCCGACGTAGGCGCGGAAGAACGTGAAGTCGCCGGTGTGGCGCGGCCACTCCCAGTTGTCGACGTCGCCACCAAACTCGCCGATCGCGCGCGGCGGTGCGTAGACGAGGCGCACGTCGCGGATCTGCGTGCGGTAGTAGAGGTGGTATTCCTTGCCTTCGAGGAACGACGCGACCGAGCACTTGGTGTTGGCTTCTTTGCGTTCGGCAGCGGCGACCAGGCGGGCAATGGTCTGCTGCGTGATCTGCCAGCGTTCGAGGTCGGTTTCCGCCTTGGTTTGCGCGGCGTGTATTTTGTCGGTGACGTTCTCGATGCGCTTGAGCACCGTCGCGACCATGCCCGGCGCCGGCAGTTCCTGATCGCGCGAGTTGGCGGTGAAACCATCGCGGAGGTGATTTTCCTCGGGTGTGCTCAGCGCGCTGACGGCGCCGAAGCCACAGTGGTGGTTGGTGACCAGCAGGCCGTTCTGCGACACGAACGAGGCCGTGCAGCCGTTGATCTGCACGGTTGCGGACAGCACGCCGCCTTTCTCCGGATGCCAGAACTCATCTTTGGTCATCTCCATGCCGCGCGCCTTCAGCGCGGACCAGTCCATGTTGCGGACCTGGGTGGGGAGCCATTGGCCTTCGTCCGGCAACAGCACGACAGCGGCGAGAACAGTCAGCAATGATCGCAACATAGGCGCCTTGTATACGCGGACGGTCGACACGGTGCGAACAGGTTGCACCCACAGCCTTGCCGTGGCGCGGTCGTACGGGCACCTTTGCCCCATGAAGCTCGGCTCCAAGCTGTCTCCTTTGCCCGCCGTGATGGTCAGCGTGGCTCTTGCCGCTCTCGGTTCCGCCCTGGCGGGCCAGAACTCGGGCAAGAAGATTCGCCACGCTCCGAGTGAGGCGGCGGCCAAGGCGGGCAGCGCCGTGCCGTGGCGGCGCGACGTCGAAACGGCGTTGGCGGAGGCCAAGAGGACCGGCAAGCCGGTGTTCTGGTACGTGCCGACGGTGTCGCGGTCGCCGATGGATCGCAAGCCGGAGATCGATCGTTACATGATGGGCGGGCCGTTCTCGTGGCCGTCGACGATCGAGTTGCTCAAGGAGCACTTCGTGCCGGTCAGGCAGAACGGCGGCAGGGAAGAGCTGTCCACGCAGCTGCAGTTGGCCCGCAACAAGTTCATCGAGCCGGGTTACGTCGTGCTCGATGGTGATGGCAAGGCGCTACTGAAAGTCGACCAGTTGACGACGTTCCATCCGCAGTGGTTCGAGGCGCCGTTGCGTCGCATCGTGAAGCAACCGCTGGAGCGGTTTCCGTGTTCGGCAGCACTCGCCGGAGTTTGGCAAGAACTTCGCAGCAAGGATGTTGGTAAGCGGCTCAAGTTGGAGATGGGAGGCGCTTTCTTTGAGAAGATGACGGATGCCGTCAAGGCCGAATACACTTGGTTGTACGGAGTCCGACTGTTCCGTGCTGGCCAGCGCCACGATGCCATCCGGATGTGGCAGCAGCTGATCGACACTCTGCCGGATCAGCCGTTTGCTTGGAAGGCTGCGCTTGAGGTTGAAGGCCACGGTCCGTTTGTGCACGCATTCGAGGTCTACGGCGAGGTGCCAGCGACAGTCTTGAC
>JAPYTD010000100.1 GCA_029936315.1 Planctomycetota bacterium
GCGAGTCCATCCGGTGGCGTGCCGTGGTGGCGGTGATCATTCTCGGATTGTCGGCTGCCGCTCGCGTGAACGCAACAACTCGCACCGCGTCACCACTGGCTGCCGTTCAGTGCTCCAGAATCTAGTGCTCTCGTCAGCGTTCTACTCTCTGCACGCAACCACTGCTCACCGGTTCGAAGTCGTTCCAACCCCGTAGGTAGTCCGCGCTTGGGAACCAGCAGCCAACTAGAATGCGAAGCGCTGCTCACACGTTCCCCTGGCCCAATTCACGGTGACCTCGGGCAGTCTGCAACGCGTCACAACCAGGCTCAATTGTCGAGTCGGATCGTCAATCCCTTGATCTCGTATTCGCCACCGGCAAGCCGAAGGCCACCGATCCAGGCACCATCCACCTTGTATCGCACAAGATGGTTGCCGGGCGGCAGACCGACGAAGTAGCGGCCGTTCTTCAATGGCCGACCAGTCGATACCGTGCCAGCGTCTTCGGGGTGCAGCCAACGCAACGTGGCACCGCAACGGACCATTCTCTAGTGACCATCCCTTTGGAACACCACGAACTGCTCCGTCCCAACAGTCTTGACAGAGCTGCGGTGCGGACCACGTGAACTTGACCTCTGCGAACAGTCCGCGCCACCCGGAATGGACTGTTCTTGTGCCTGGCACCGCATGCCTATTGCCGATGTCCAGCCAACCAAGGAAGGGAGTTGTTCAACAGCGCATACAGTCCGGCCGTCTTCTCCGGGTGTGGACTGAAAGCCATGGCGCGGCCCTTGCCGAAGTTGGCGCGCACCACGGCGGGGGTGTCTGGCATGACCCCGGCAGGAGCGCCGTTTTGGGTGAGTTCACCGCGGAAGAAGATCAGGGTCTCGAAGTCTTCGAGCTCGCTCTTTCCTGCTCGTTCGAAGATGGGGCCGTTTGCGTACTGGATGATGAAGCGAGGAGCTTTCGATGCGCTGCTGCCCGGAGACAGCGTGGTGCGGCCAACAGGGGTCCACTCGACAGCCACCGGCCCTACTCCCCGACGCCAGTGCTTGCGGTCGATGACTTTGGCATCGAGTAAGCCAAGGGACCACTCGTAGTTGCAAGCTGCCAGATAAGCACCCCCGCACACACCCAGGTAGCCACCACCACCGCGCACGAATTGGATTTCCGCGGTGCGTCCGGACTTGCCGAGTGCTTTCGCTTGCGCACTTCCGGAGCCGCCCGGATGCACAATGATGTCGAATTGGTTCAGGACTCCCACGCGGATGTCGTGGCTACCCACCCGGCGTACGAGACAATTGTCGGCCGTCTCCAGAACGGAGCGCATGTGCCTGGCGGCGTTCTTGCCAGTGCCGCCACCGTCGAAGACAGCGACGCGCAATAGATCGGTTGAGGGGCCGATGGCTGTAGGCCCCAAAACGGTTGTCGGCGGACTCGGCTCGAGGCCCAGGTCATGCAAGAATGTGTACACCAGCAGGCGGTGCTGACGAACCCGGTAGGAGAGCGCATGAGTCTTGCTGGTGGTCTCGATGATCATCGAGGGGATGCCGGCGTTTTCCCAGGCTGCGCGGGCCAGGCTGCCGGCCACTTGGGTCTTGATGCGGTCGAAGCGTTGGCCCGCTGCTTCGATGGTCGCATCCACTGCGGCGATCATCTTGGTCGCCAGTTTCTGAGCACGTTCCTGCGCGCTGTGGATGATCGAACTGCCAACGCTCCTCTTGTTGGTGCGATGAAAGTCAAAGCCCTCGTGCAGATCGATGACCCAGTCGGGTTTGTGGGTTTCGACGAGGTTCCATAGGTCCGTCGCAATGCCATCTCGGGGCTTGCCCCCAATGGGGAAGGCGCGGTTGAGATCCCCGGCGCTGCCAGCGAGCCCTGGGGTGCGGCGCTTCTGTGCTTGCAACGCAAGTACGTTGGCTCGGGGCACAATCACCAAGGTGCCGCGGCCGATGTTCCAAGAAGCGATCTGCGCGGCAGCGGCGGCACCAGAGGGTTCATTGCCGTGCATACCGCCGATGATCAGAATCGTTGGGCCGGCCTTCTTCGCTCGTAATACATAGCAAGGGGTTTGGGCTGGGGAACCCTCTGCCAAGATGTGTTGTTGGACTCGAATCCCCTGGGCACTGGCCGCCTGTGGGGTAACGAGTGCGGCCAGGCCGAGAGCGACAAGAATGCGACCCCTTGTGAATCTGTGGGCGAGCGACCGGAAGACCATGCTCGCAGTCTAGCCCCGGACCTTGTTCTCCGCGGGTGTAGGACAAACAAGCAGCGGTTCCGCCAACCCGAACCCCACCACCCCACGAGCCTGGGCTTGCGAGAGCGCGGCAGCCCGCAGGTTCGCGGTTCCTGCCTCAAGACCCAGCGTTTCTGCTAACTTGCTCCGGTCTCGCCCCCCCATGCCTCGCCTGCGGCGGATTCATCAGGAGTTCTCACGCCATGCATGTCCTGATCCTCGCGCTCGTTCTCACGACGACCCTCGGCAGCCTCGCCAGCCAGTCGATTCCCAAGCTCCTGGTCATCGGCCTCGATGGCGTTCGGCCCGACGCACTGGCCGCGGCGAACACACCGAGCCTCGACGCTCTGATCGCGGCCGGGTGCTACAGCGCCGATGCACAGTGTGAGAACCTCACCTTCAGCGGGCCCAACTGGTCAACCATCCTGCACGGCGTGCACCGTGACAGGCACGGCGTGATCAGCAACGCCTACACGCTCAGCCAACTCGCCAACTTCCCCGACTTCTTCGCCTACCTGGAGGCTCACCAGTCGAGTTGGAACACGGTGCGCATCACGACCTGGGACGCGATCTATCTCTACCAACCGACCGGCGCCGACATCGATTTGTTTTCGAACTACGCAACGGGCGGCGATGCCGTCGCGACCCAGTGGGCCGAGCAACTCATGGCCGGCAGTCATCCGAGCTACCCGGGCCTCGATGTCGATGCCATGTTCGTCTACCTGGCGGATGCCGACGTCGCTGGCCACAGCACCGGCTTTCACCCGGCGTCGCCAACCTACTTGCAGGAGTTGGCGGACATAGACTTCCAGATCGGTTGCATCGTCACCGCGATGCAGGCCCGCGCGAACTACGGCAACGAAGACTGGCTGATCATCATGACGTCCGATCACGGCGGGTCGATCACGGGCGCACACAGCGGCAATACCTGGGAGAAGCGGCGGATCCCATTCCTCGTCAGTGGCCCGTCCGCGGCGGTGGGAGTCCCCCACCCCGCACCCAAGAACGTCGATGTCGCCAAGACTGCGTTGGCACACATGGGCATCGCGATTCCAGCGACGCTCGATGGCCACGTGGTTGGGCTATCCCCGACCTCGGGGCCCGCCCTCGCGTTCGACACCAACTTGATCAGTAACGGCGGCGGCGAGTACGACCGGGGGTTCGACGACATGACCCTGGACCAGTACGTATCCGGCTGGAACGATCCCGGCCCGGACCAGGGCACCGTGGTCCTCTGGGGTGCGCCCAATGGCTTTCCCTCCAGCACCAGCCCCGGCCCCGCCAACCGCGGCAACAACTTCTTCTCGGGCGGCTCGTTCGCCGGCTCGAGGATGACCCAGAGCATCGACGTCTCGGGGTTCGCTGGTCCGATAGACGGCGGCGTGGTGAGCTTCGATCTCGAGGGCTGGTTTGGCGGCTACCTCAATCAAGATGACCGATCCTCGCTATCGGCGTTCTGCCGCGACGCAGCCGGAACGCTGCTCGGGGTGACCACCATCGGCAACGTGACAGCCGCCGAACGGGCCAATGTGACGGGGTTGCTACAGCGCGCTGCCAACGCTGGCGTGCCGGTCGGCACCCGCACCGTGGTGATCGCGCTGGACACGCATCACGATTCGGGGTGGACGGATGGCTACGCCGATGAACTCTCGTTCATTCTGCGACCCGCCCCGCAGACGCCTCCGCCCGCGCTGGATCGCTACCTGCCGACCGCGGATGCCACCGAATGGCGATTCACGGGCGACACCGGCGGCTTCATCGACGCCGCCTACGGCCCGGGGACCATGGCATACGCCGACGGAATCGGCGGTGCCACCAACCTCAACGATGTCTTCGGGGTGTCCGATGGAATCACGATTCCGCACATCGGCGGCGTGCCGGTCGACTATCTGCATTTCAAGGCGCGCTCGGCGCCAACCGAGGGCTACGAGGTGCGGGCCAACATCCCGAGCCCGGGAGGCAACATCGAGCAGTTCACGATGATCTTCGACTTCTTCATCGAGTCGAGCAACCTCGACAGCTACATGGGGATCTGGAACGCCAACGCCTCGAACAGCAACGACGCCGAGCTCTTTCTGCGGCCGATCAACACCGGCTACTGGACGGCTCCAAGCAGCACCGCAGCGGGCACCTGGCCGCGGGGCGAGTGGTTCCGGCTCGCCTTCGTCAATGACTTCACCGGCAACTCCGTCCGCATCTACCTCAACGGCAGCCCCGTCCACGAGTTGTTCACCTATGCCGCCGACTTCGTCTACGACGGCACTCTCGGCCCGTTCTTCTTCCTGACCGACGACACGCCGGGCGAGACCAGCGAGGGCTACATCGCGAACTATGCGTTCGTCAAGGGCATCCTCGGCGACGACCAGATCGGCGCGCTCGGTAGTCCATCCGCAGATGGCATCTTCACCGACCCCCTGCAGTTCTACGGTTGCGGCGTGAACCCGGCCGACAGCCTCAGCCGGCTCAACGGGCTGCCGCAAGTCGGCACGACCCTGACGCTCGGTGTGCACAACCCGCTCGGGACCCAGAGTCTGGGCTCGGCGGCGCTGCTCGCACTCAGCCTCCATGCCGACCCGGCGTTCCCCTGTGGAACCATCTTTCCCGGCTGGGGGATGCAGAGTGCTTCGGCAAACGGCGAGTTGCTGGTCGCGGCCCCCGTCGTTTCGATGCTCGGCGCGCCATGGACTGGCGCCAGTGTGCCGTTCGCCGTGGTCATACCGAACAATCCTGGCCTGGTCGGGTTTGAGTTGTACGCCCAGGGCGTGATCATCGACTTCGTCAGCAACAATTTCGGGCTCGGCGGTGCCGTCAAGATCACCGTGCACTAGGCCATGACGTCGGCGCCGGTCTGAAAGCGGCTTCGGCGCACACTCGACTACTTGATTACCTCACCGTTCTTGTAGGTCTCGGTCTTCGTGACGTTGCCCTCAATGTCATACCAGGTGAAGACGCCTTCCTTCTTACCGTCCTTGTAGGTGCCTTCTTCCGACTTCTGACCGTTGTCGTGCCAAGTGGTCCAGACGCCTTCCTTCTTGCCGTTCTTGTAGGTGACCTCTGACTTCTTCTGGCCGTTGTCGTGCCAAATGGTCCAGACGCCTTCCTTCTGGCCGTCCTTGTAGGTGCCCTCCAACAACTGCTGGCCATTCGGCCAGTAGGTCATCCGCCGATTCAGCTCGTCGTTCTTGTAGGTGAACTCTGACTTCTTCTGGCCGTTGTCGTGCCAGGAGGTCTGAACGCCTTCTTTCTGGCCGTCCTTGAAGGTGCCCTCTTCCGACTTCTGACCGTTGTCGTACCAAACGGTCCAGACGCCTTCCTTCTTGCCGTTCTTGTAGGTGCCCTCTGACTTCTTCTGGCCGTTGTCGTGCAACCGGGTCCAGACTCCTTCCTCTTTGTCGTCAACGAACCAGCCGTTGTCTGTCCACTTAAAGCTCGGTGCTACTCCTGCCGCATACGGGACAGTGATTGCCACACCTGTAGTCGAAGTAATTGTCCAGATGCCGTTCTTTTTACCATCCTTGAAGGTGCCCTCGTCCGACTTCTGGCCGTTGTCGTGCCAGAGAATCCAGACGCCTTCAAACTGCCCGTTCTTGTATTCGCCCTCTCCCTCCTTCTGGCCGTTGTCGTGCCAGCTGGTCCAGCGTCCTTCTAGCTTCCCGTTCTTGTATCCGCCCTCTCTCCGCTTCTGACCGTTGTCGTGCCACCAGGTCCCGACGCCTTCAGGCTTCCCGTTCTTGTAGGTACCTTCTTGCTCCTTCTGACCTTTTTGGTACCAGCGAGTCTGGACGCCTTCCCGCTTGCCGTCAACGAGCCAGCCGCTGTAGCCGCTGTCTGTCCACTTAAAGCTCGGTGCTACACCTGCCGCATACGGGACAGTGATTGCCACACCTGTAGTCGAAGTAATTGTCCAGACGCCGTCCTTTTTACCGTCCTTGAAGGTGCCCTCTTCCGACTTCTGACCGTTGTCATACCAGGCGGTCCAAGGCCCTTCTTGCTTACCATTCTTGTAGGTGACCTCTGACTTCTTCTGACCGTTGTCGTGCAACCGGGTCCAGACGCCTTCCTCTTTGCCGTTCTTGAGGATGCGCTCTGACTGCTTCTGGCCATTCTCGTACCAGGTGGTCCAGACGCCTTGCATCTCGCCGTTCCTGAAGTTGCCCTCTGACTTCTTCTGACCTTTTTCGTACCAGCGAGTCTGGACGCCTTCCTCCTGGCCGTTCTTGTAGGTGAACTCCGACGTCTTCTGGCCGTTCTTGTTGAAGGTCCCCTCTACCAACTTCTGGCCGTTCGGCCCGTAGGTTATCCGCCGATCCAGATCGCCGTTTACGTGCCAGAAGGCCTCGACGCCTTCAGGGCTCCCGTCCTTGAAGGTGGCCTCTGACCACTTTTGGCCGTTGTCGTGCCACCTGGTCCCCATGCCTTCCCGCCTGCCGTTCTTGAAGGTGACCTCTGACTCCTTCTTGCCGTTCTTGTGCCACCTAGTCTGGACGCCCTCTTTCTTCCCGTCCTCGAAGGTGACCTCTGACTCTTTCTGGCCGTTGTCGTGCCAGAGGGTCGAAACGCCTTCTTCCTTGCCGCCCCATGAGTAAGTGGCCTCTGACAACTTCTGGCCGTTCGGCCAGTAGGTTACCCGCTGGCTACTGCAACCAACGAGCACAGACAGCAGAACGATTCCTAGGGTCTTCTTCATAGCCGCAGTCTAGTGACCGCGTTTGCCTCGATAAACAGCAAACGCATCACTTGCGCCGAGGGGTGTAGGTGATTCAAGCTGCGGTGCGGACCACCCGAACCCAACCAACCGACTCTCTCACCCCTTCAGCCAGCCGTCCAGCAAGCCAGCGCCCCGGTCAAACTTGCGTCCACCGAGTAGCTTGCGGAGTGCGCGGAGGAAGCTGTCGAACGTGTTTGGGAATGCGTTGGATCCGTATGCCTCGATCGACCGTTCGCCCCAGTCAACCTCAGAGTCCTCGTCGGTGGCACCCGCGAGGCAAGTTGTTGCGCGAGGTGCAAGTAGGGAACTCGCACCCCGCAACAACTGATGTCAGGCTCGGTGTAGGTGTTGACCCTTCTCTTGGCCAACACCCACGAGATCAGCCTAGTAGCCCAGGGTTATGACCAGGCCAGGGGAGAGGCCGATCGGCAGCGCAAACGACAAGGTAGCGTCCCAATCAAATGCCTGCGCAATCACCGTCTGGTTCATCAATTGCGCATTGGGCGGCAGTGGTAAGCCAAGCGACGCATCACCGCTGGCGCTGGCAAAGACGATGCTGATGACTGTCGGGTTGGCGTAGAGCAGTGCCGTGGCGGGTGCACCCGGAACCGGAATACCCGGCAGAGCCGAGCCGAGGTCGAGGATGATGCCAGCGAACGGGCCGCCACCTGGGATCAGACCGCTCGCGTTAATCGCGAACGTTGCGTCGCCGATGACGGGTGCAGCCGAAGCCGCGATCGATGGGGTGCCGATCGAGGTCGGCGAACCGGTGCCGAACAACGAAGAGGTTGCCACCGTGCAGTCACCAATGAACAGCGCATCGGTGATGAGGGGCATCAGGTTGCTGTTGTTGGTGACGCACTCGCGGTAGGTCAGGTAGACACCGTTTGCGCAGACCGTGTTGGTGCTGGCTGTGAAGCGTTGGCCATCGTCGGCGCCGTAGGTGCCGCCGAAGTTGCCGATGACGCTGGTGCCTTGCACGCAGAGGCGGATGCGCTGCCAGCCGTCGTTCATACCCGATTGGATGGATACCGGACCGGCAAGAATGGTGAACTCGCCACCGACGTTGGTACCTGCGCCGTTGTTGAAGTCGACGAGGTAGAGATCGCTGGTGAGTTGCGTGCGGTTGCAAACCCATGCGATGCCGGTGTGGCCCGACTGAGTGGTCGTGCAGCTGACGGCGCCGTGGAATCCACCGATGTCCTGGTATTCGCCGAACGAGTCGGAGTGGCCGCGCACACCCATGGTCCAGTTCTCGCCGTCATCAAGGTCAAAGTTCGGGTTGGGACCGGTCAAGTAGACGTAGGTCTCTAGCAGGTAGTCCGACTGCGTGAAGTTCTTCAGCCAGTTCGCGTTGCCGCCACCACTGGGGTCGTGCCAGAGCGCGACGTTGCCGCCTTGTGGCGATGCCGGAATGGTGATGGCCGGTGACACGAGGCCGTTCGGGTCATCGGTGTTGCCGGACACGAACGAGTAAGTGAAGTCAGCGGCGACGTTGCCGCCAAGCGGGCCGTCGAAGTTGTTGATGTATGGCAGCGAGGTTGTCATGCCCGTGACGTTGAAGGTGCCAGGCGTCCATGGAGCGACGCGGAAGTCGCAGCCGTTGTCGTCTGTGTCTACTCCGTCAATGCCGCGGCTGATCGAGTTCTGGTCGAAGCCTCCATGCTCGTGGAGTTGGATGTCGCCGCCAAAGCCATCGCCTTCCAGCCACGTTGGGATGGCGTTGGTCCATCGTTGCATTTCCCATGCGACGCCGTCCTGGACAACACCAACGGCATCCGTCAGGTAGACACCATCGGGTCCATTCTCCAGCGAGTAGGACAAGGTCTCGTTGACGTTGGGGACGCTGGAGTCCCCTATCACCCAGAAGCCACCCGGCGCCAGCATGGTGCCAATAGCGATCGTGTGTGAGTTGCCGCTTGTTGACGAACCATCCTCTTCGATCAGTTGCCAGCCCCCGATGTCGACAGTGTTGCCGCTTGAGTTGTAGAGCTCGACGAACTCATGGTCGTCGGTACTGGTGTCATCGTAACTGAGTTCATTGATTACGACGCCACTCGGCGATTGGGGGGCGAACACTGCGGTTGCCAAGAATAGTGTAGCAAGCATTGGGTACTCCTTGAGGGGACAGGTAGGCACTCTGCGCGCCCGTGACTTGGGGCGTGACGAAGGCGCCACGAGGTGAATGCCAACAGATTATCCGAACGCCGATGACTCGCGTATCTAGGTCGTGGGAAAGGCATTTGCGTTCAAGCGTGCCCGCACCACATTGCGTGTCTGGATTCTCTGCGACGTATGCGCAAAGGTGGCGTGCACATGGTGGCACGGCCTTCAAATTGTCCAGCTGACCGCACTGGTAGCGGAGTGCGCCAAGCGGGGCTGATAGCGGGGTGCCTTGCGTTTGTCGCCGTGATGCTGATGCCAGCACCGGCCACTCTGCCACCGCTCGCGTGGCGAACCGCAGGTGTCGTGTTGCTCATGGCGCTGTGGTGGACGACCGAAGCGATACCTATTGCTGCGACAGCAATGTTGCCTCTTGTCCTGTTTCCTTTGCTGGGGATTCTGGACATGCCGGACGCCGCAGCGCCCTACGCCAACGACATCGTGTTCTTGTCGATGGGTGGATTCCTGATCGCCGCCGCGATGGAGCGCTGTGGTCTGCACCGTCGCATTGCATTGAGCATTGTTGCGGCGGTTGGTGTCAAGCCGCGCCGTCTGGTGCTTGGCTTCATGCTGGCAGCAGCGTTTTTGTCGATGTGGATCTCGAACACTGCGACGACCGCGATGATGTATCCGATCGGCATGGCGATCGCGGTGCTGTTTCGGCCACAGGATCAGAAAGGTCCGTTCGAGCTTGGGATCTGTCTGATGCTTGGGATCGCCTATGCCGCGACGATCGGGGGCGTCACGACGCTGATTGGTACGCCGCCCAACGCGGTGCTGGCGGCGACTGCGAGTGAAACGCTGGGCGTCACGATCGGCTTTCTTGATTGGATGATGGTAGGAGTGCCCATCGCGGTCGTGTTCTTGCCCATCGGTTGGTTGTTGTTGACGCGTGTCTTGTATCGGCCCGGTGAGTTGCGGGGAGACGCGGGGGACGTGCTTGGTGTTGAGCGGCAGAAGCTCGGCCCGATGTCGCGGGCCGAGTGGCTCGTGGCGATAGTGTTCGTCCTCGCGGCGATCGCGTGGGTGATGCGGGCCCCAAAGCAGATTGGCGACTTGCATATCCCCGGCATCCAGAGTTTCGCACCTTGGGTGAAGGATTCGACGATCGCGATGGCGGCCGCGCTGGTGTTGTTCGTCGTGCCGACAAGCTGGCGTCGCTATGAGTTTGCACTCGACTGGCAGTCGGCCAACAAGATCCCGTGGGGCATCATCGTGTTGTTCGGTGGCGGCTTGTCGATGGCGAGGGCGATGTCCAAGACCGGGTTGGCCGAGTGGATTGGTAGCGGCGTGTCGCAGTTGGAGTCGTGGCCGGTCTGGTTGGTGCTGGGCGGCGTCACGTTGTTGTTCCTGTTCTTGACCGAGGTCACCTCGAACGTTGCGACGGCCACGATGGCGATGCCGATCATGGCCGGTGCCGCTTCAGGGCTCGGGATCGCGCCATTGCAGATGATGGCGACTGCGGCGCTAGCTGTCTCGATGGCGTTCATGTTGCCAGTTGCAACGCCGCCTAATGCGATCGTGTTCGCTTCCGGCTACGTCACCGTGCCGCAGATGGCCAAGGTTGGGATCTGGTTCAACCTGATCTCTGCTGTCTTGGTGACGATCGCGGCGAGCTTGCTGGTGCCCATATTGTTGGGCTGATCACAGAGGCTCGGCCGGATCTGGTCACATGTGGTAGATTCGCGGCGCGAAGTCCCAAGGCTTCGCCGCAACTCCGATGATACAGCCACCAAGAACGTACCGCTCCCGCTCCGTCCTGACGACCATGCTCGCAGTCGCGAGCGCGACCTCGCTGCACCTCGGCCCAGCAGCCGCGCAAAGCAAGCCGCAGGATCCGTGGGGTCAAACAGCGATCAACTCCTACCTCGCGACCGCCCGCCAGGAGACCCTCGCCGCGTGTGCCAGCAAGAACCTATCGCTGCCCGACGACTTCGTCGCCTGGATCGATAGCGACGCAACACTGCGCGCTTCGGTCTACGGTTGCCGCAAGGACCCGCTGCCCGTCTTACTGCAACTGCGCTCGCTCGAGATCGAACTCGGCGAAGACATCGTCCGTCGCGACTACACCCAACTTGCGCTCGCATTCGCAATCCAACGTTCGTACATGGTGACGGGCAAGAAGGCATCGGGATGGAATGACGGCGCCGCGGAAGGTGCGACGGCCTTAGCCGACATCTCGCAGCGGCCGCGACTGCAACTCACGGTCCCTGCCGACCCGCGCCAACGCGTCAACACCAAGGACGAACGCCGCACGCTCGATCGCGACGACCACATCATCAACTTCCTCGAAGACCACTCGCCGGTCGAAGTCGAGGTCACGAGCAAGCAGCGACCGCCGCTCGAATACGACGACAACGGCGTCGCCAAGAAGCGCGGCAAGGCCACCAAGATCACACGCAAGGTCGAGCGGGCGCTGGTCGGCGCGGACGTCATCGCGTCGGTCGACCTGCAGCGAGAGTTCCAGGCCTATATGAAGGTGCATGGCCACGACATCGCACTCAACTCCGGCAACCAGGTCGTGCACTGGAAGAGCAAAGCCGCGGTCAAGGACAAGCAGCAACGCACCCGCATTCGCGAAGCCCACGAGCTCTTCCACACCGCCTACCGCAACAAGGGCCGCATGCCGGCCGAACGTGACCGGGCACCGACTGCCGCCGAATCGATGGCGTGGTTGATCCGCAATGACCGCCACGAGTTCACGCCTGCACAGAAGGCCGCGCGCAAGTGGCCCCGCTTCCCGTTGAACGCGCCGTGGCCGGTGCTGCTGATGCTCGCCGCCGACGATCAGCCGCTGCGCGAACGCGAAGATATCTGGATCAAGTTCCGCGACCACGGCGAGTTCCGCACCTACGGCGAATACATCGGCGGCATCGCGCAGCAGTTCGACATGCAGTCGGCGCGGCGCGTCAGCCCGCTCGCGTTCAACTACGGCTCGATCCAGATGATGTGGAAGGACGGTGGCGTCTGCGGGACAATGGGCAACATCGGCGCACGCACCTTCCGCATCTGCGGCGTGCCCTCTTCCACAGCTGGCCAACCCGGCCACTGCGCGCTGGTGCGCATGGACGTCAACCCAAAGACGGGCTTGTTCCGTTGCATTGGCGGCCAGTACGCGACCGGCGGCGACGAAGTCACGTCCGTGCACGCACGGTGGAACTACGACGACGTTGGCGGCCGCCGACCGATGGTGTTCCACCAGTCGATCGCCTGGGGCGTCAACCATGGCATCGCGTCGTTCGTCGATACGCTGATCATGCGCCGCATGTGGGAGAAGGCAGACGTGGCCACGCGACAGACGCGCGGCCACCGCTTCGTGCGCGAGGCGATGACCAAGAACCCGTTCGCGTTGGCGGCCGTGCTCGGCGCGATCAACGCTGCACCTGACGGCAAGTCCGCCGCGCTGTTGCTCAACGCATTCCAGCAGCAATTCGACAGCTTCGCCAAGCCAGGCGAGTACAGCCTGTATCGCACGCAAGTGCGCGACCTGGTGTACGCCCGCGTTCTCGCAACGCCCGCGCCAAAGACCAAGGGGGCGGCAACGCAGCTGCTGTCCGTGCTGCAACGGCAAGACTGCCAGAACGGGCGCTTGCTGGCGCGCACGTGGCGCACCATCGGTGGCCAGACCGAGTTCGACCGGCGCACGATCGCAGCGGCGAGAAGCTACGTCGCCGGCACGCGCACAAAGGCGACGTCGAAGCAGTTCGGCAAGCTGCTCAAGGCGTGGGAACGTTCGATCAAGGGCAGAGCCACGCGAAAGCAATGGGCCGAGAAGGTTCTGGCGCCGTTCAAGGGGAAGGTTGCGCTACGCACCAGACGACGCACGTCACTGGACCCAGTCGTCGCGCAACTGTGCAAGACAGCCGGCCGCCAACCGCCGAAAGTCGGCAAGTAGTTTCGCACCGACCGCCACCTCGCCAACACGCACACGATAGATCAAATCCCCGAAGCGGCTTTGCAGGCGCCGGTCCACGCAAGGCAACACACGACCCCACACCCGTTCGCCAAAGAGCTCGGCGGGGTGTAGGTGATTCAAAGGAGTGACTCCCAAAAACAGATGAGTGTCTGTCGGGATTGGCAAGCGCCTACTGATTCCCAATCACTCCAGTCAGGCCATTGGATGTCACGAAGCCGACAGCCGTGCTATTCGAAGCGGCACTTGCCTGAACGGTTAGCGCATACGCCAACAAGGCAGGGTTGTTTGGGACGCTAACGGTGAATGTGCCCGAACCGCTGGTCACGGGTGCAAGGAACGCCCCGAGGTTGGCGTTGGTGTAGGCAAAGCACCCAGCCGCACCGATAAAGCCCAGATCGACACCGGGGTTTACGGCTATCTCACCAAACCAGAACAAGCAGAACGGCGAAGCGGGATCGACTGATGATGCCGTCAATAGCCAATCAGTGCCAAGCAATGGCTGGTTGCTGTTCAATGCGAGTGGCTGGGTTGCAGGGCAACCAATGCCAAACCCAACAGACGACGCGGTGGTGTTAGCGTCATACTCCCACGTGTCTTGGAAGTACCAGCCGTTGAAGCCCCCGAACATCACCACCTTGCCGCGGGCGCTGTCGTAGACCATCGACGACGCCGTGCGACCCTGCGGAATGTTGGCCGGGAAGATCTCCGTCCAGTTGACGCCGTCGTATTCCCAGGTGTCGTTGAGCTGGCTACTGCCGCTCCAGCCCCCGAACATCACCACCCTGCCGCGGGCGCTGTCGTAGACCATCGGGTGGGCATAGCGATTCGCCGGGCTGCTGGCCGGCGTGACCTGCGTCCAGTTGACGCCGTCGTATTCCCAGGTGTCGTTGAGGTAGCTGCCCATGCTGTTGCGGCCCCCGAACACCACCACCCTGCCGCGGGCGCTGTCGTAGGCCATCGCCTGGCCATCGCGACCCCCCGGGCTGTTGGCCGGCGTGACCTGCGTCCAGTCGGGAGCCTGCCCAACACCCGACACAGCGAGCAGCGTGGCGGCAAAAACAGTGAGCGTGCACTTGTTCATGGTTACTGATCGCCGATCCGAATCCCAACCGCGTTGCTCATCGC
>JAPYTD010000169.1 GCA_029936315.1 Planctomycetota bacterium
TTTCTCGGCCACCCGTTCATAAAGCCGCGCGGCACTGTCCTTGTCACCGCCAACGAGTGCACACTCAGCGAGCAGCGTGCCGGCTTCGGCTCGCTGACTGGCGGACAATTTCCCGGACATGGCTCGACGCACCAGATTCTCCGCGTCGCTGATCCGTCCCGCTGCCAACTGCCGACGAGCCGCCGTCAACATCGCGGCACCATCCGCAACATGGGCGACTGCTGGCTGGCGAGGCGTGGGCGTGGGTGCGGACGGACTTTGCCTGGCATCGTCGCCCGACTGATCGTTCGCCGCGGAAGACCTCGCGGTCTGCCACCGCTGACCCGCGACGAGCTCCACAGCCGCCCGCCCTTGGCGGTAAACGGCGACCTTGCCACGCAGAACATCGACCGAATCGACGTCCACGACGAAGCGCGTACCCAACACATCTACGCGGAAGGTAGGCACCTGGACCCTGAAGGCACGACCGGCGGTCACGTCGACATCCACATCCACTCGCCCTGATAGGAGCCGAAGGCGCGACGCTTCAGCCGTCCAAATCAATTTGGTGTTCGCGGTCGTCTGAACCGACGCATGACCGAACACCAGTCGGGCAGCGGCTGGTGTCGACAACACCTTTCCTTCGGCGACTGTCTCCCCTGCGTCGAGTGCCCCTCCTCCCTGCTGAGCTTGCCCCGCGATCACGCGTGCGCCGCGTTCCGCCAGCATCGCTTCAGCGGGCCCCGAATCCACCACCGCAGGCGCTGACGGGCCGACGCTCTGTGCGACGGGGTCACTGACCATTTCAGGTGCGTCAAAAACCAGCCATACAGCCAACGAGGCCGTCATCGCTGCCAAGAGAAGAATACCCGCGTGGTGACGTCGAGGAGCAGGCGCCGAAGTCGGTCTCTCCACATTGGCACGAACCACGCACTCGCTGACGAGACGCGACCGCGCCGCGCTTGACAAAACTGGAGCCTGACCGAGCATCAATGCCCGCAGACCGTCGCGTAATTCGGCATCACCTCGACAATGGTCACACTGCGCCAAGTGCTCTTCCACCAAGAGCCTATCGGCCTCCTCCAAGCCCACCGCTCGCCGGTCCAATGCCCCTTGTATCCGGAAACAGTCCAACCCTGTCATGCCGCACCTCCCTCATCTCCAGACGCGAAATACTCGAAGAGCACACGGTCGGTTCGTAGGCGCGAGAGAAGGGCTCGACGCGCAAAAAACACACGACTCTTGGTCGCAGCAACGGACGCCGAAGTAAGGGCGGCAACCTCCCGCATCGGCAAGCCCTCGATCACATGAAGCGTAAACGCCACTCTCTTGTTGACGTCCAAGCGCTGGATGTGTTCGTAGGCGCGTTCGAGTGCCTTTCGAGCATCTGTGGTCGCGTTGGTGCTCCGTTGTGACTGCACTGCGGCGCCGTCCACGGTCGCTAACTCAAGATGGTTCCGGGCGCGACGACGATGCGGGCTACGGAGATGACGTTTTGCGGTACGGACGGCGATGCGGGTCATCCACGTGCGGACCGACGCCTCTCCGCGAAATCCCGCCAGAGCCGAAGCTGCAGCGGTAAGGGTGTCTTGAAGAACGTCTTCCACGTCCGCACACGGCCCCATCAGCCGGATCAACACACGCTCGAGGTAGGAAGCTTCGCGAGAGAGCACGATATGGACAGCTTCTCTGTTTCCGTCGCGGCAACGACGAAGGAGAGCCGCCTCCTTGGCCTCAGCGCGGGTATCGGCTGCGTGGTTCACAATTGTATTGTGCCTTTGGAAGGTGATCTGGTTGAATAAAATCGCACACGAATCGCCTCGACGTCAGGAATCGCTCGGCACATGCACGACGAGCGACACGCCGCCGACCGCGCGGACCACGCCCAAATCGGCCACCTCCTCGCCAAATACTGAGAATCGCTGACGGCGCATGGCAAAATCGACGATCAGCTTGGTCCGAAGGTGGAGCCAGCCAGTGAGTTGCAACCGCACATCAGGTCCCACCGCAATGAAGGGCACACCGACCACGACGCTCCCGTTTTGCCCTGCGGCGGTCGAACCGCTCGCCAGCACAAGCCGCGAGCCGCACTCGACCACCCCGCCGACCACGAACCGCCCCACTTCACCGCCGAGTCTCACCGCACCGAGTACATCGGTTTCGTTTCCCGCTACCGCGTGAATGGATTTCAGCGAGGTGGGCAAGACCCGCCGTACGCCCGCGACCACCTCGAGCCACAGGGGCCCGCGGACCAGCCCAAGACCCGTCTCCAAGGAGCCGCCGAATTGGGCTGAATAACTATCCGAAGGCGACGCGCCAAAGGCACCTACCTCAGCCACCCAGGTGGCGGTCCAAGTGAGTGCTCGCTGCCCGCCGGTCCCGCTCCGCCCGGCCGGCTTGGGTTCCGGCTTGGGTTCCGGCTTGGGTTCCGGCTTGGGTTCCGGCTTGGG
>JAPYTD010000170.1 GCA_029936315.1 Planctomycetota bacterium
TGACGGTTGCATGTAGTGCGCCAACGTCGCGGGCTCAGCCCCCTCCCGGATACCCCCTTGCTCGGGCGTTTGAGTGGGATGGAAGCTATGAGAACAGGGTGGGGGAACCGTTCGATACAACGGTCGCCGAGTTCGCCGAGGCTCCCGTCTCCGAGCTGTTGCGTCAGCTCAGCGATGGCAGTGATGACGAACGGAGCTTTGCCGCTATGGCGGTGACGCAGGTTTGGTTCGGGCTCTCGAGTTTCGGCAGGTTGTCAGGGCTATGGGGGGCCATGTCGCGGGACATCCGGGTCGAGGAAATACGCACGGCGCGGGCCGGGAAGGTGAGTGCTCGGGCTCGTGCTTTGGTACCTGCGCTAGTTGAAGCAATGGCGGATCCGTGTGCCGCGGTTCGTAAGAATGCGGCGCGTTCGCTGATGATGATTGGCCCGCAGGCATGCTCGGCTCAGCCGGTCTTGCGCCAACACCTTCAGGACGAGGATGAGTGGGTGCGTGCGTGGTCGGCGCGGGCGATCTACTTCGTCAGCATGGACATCGCCGGTGCGATTGATGCGAGCACTGGTTTGATGCGCAGTAGGTCCGCGGACGTGCGAACGATGGCTGCCAACAACATGGATCTGATGGGGACCGATGCGTCGGCGAGCGAGCCGTTCCTGGTTGAACTCACTACGGATTCTTCCGCGTCCGTACAAGGTCAGGCACGGCAGGCTTTGCTGTCCGTTCGTGGTCAAAGGCGGAATCCGGACGGTAGACGCTAGTGGTAGCATGCCTCGCAATGAGAAGCTGGCTCACTGTTACGCGGTTGCTCAGTGCGGTGCTCGCCATCGGCGTATTGCTTGGCGGGTGCACGTTGTTTCGTTCGCCGCAGGCAGTTGAGCGCGAGCTGCTGACGGCGGAGCTTGGCCATGACCCGGTTGAGCTGTTGCAGGCAGTCAGTGCCGAAGAATCGCAGACCGACCTTCTCGATAGACTGGAGGATGAAGGGAAGATCGCTCAGATGTTGCGCTTGGTGCGGTTCGGTTTGTCGCACGACGACGAGCAGGTGGTCTTCGGCGCCGTGATTTTGATGAGCGATCAAATGGCGCTGCCCGAAATCGAAGACGCGGTTGGCGTAGTGATTCCGCGGCTCGCCGACGCGGAGTGCCCGGTGACCGCGGACGACTACGCACTGCCGCTCATTGGCAGCGGCGACTTCGCGGCACTCGCCCAGGTGATTCGTCGAATGCCCGAAGAGCAGGCGGTGTCGTTCCTCGGCTCGCTGCATCGCATGGTGCGACCCGACGCGATTCCGGCACTGTGCAAGTTGGCGCTCGCGACGGAGGGCAAGGTGCGAAACGCGGCCCTCGGCGACGCGGGCATGACGGCGCTCTATAGCAACCAGGGGGTGCCGGAGTTGGTTGCGACCGAGCTGCAATTGTTTGGGCTATCGCCCGCTGCCGAGCCTGAAGGAGTCGGTCTGCCGGGTGTGCTCGCGGCGGCGCTGCAAGCCGACTTGCACGTGGAGGGGTTCGCTGTCCCGGTGGTGAGTTGCGCGCGCTGGTTGATCGCGAGCCGGCCCGCAGTCGCGAATGTGCCGTTGCTGCGCGAACTACTCGGCTCACGTCACGGTGAGTTGCGCAATGCAGCGGTGTGGGCGATCGGTTCGATGGCCGACGAGCAGTCAGCCCTTCTCCTTGAAGGTGATCGGCCCGACAAAGTTGTGTCTGCTTGTTGGTTGGCAGCGCGGGCCCGTCGAGGCGATGCAAAGGCGATGGAGCAGCTGTTCGCCGGTGAGATCGCGGAGCTGACGTGTGGGCTTGCGGTGGCGTCACCTGTGCGGCGGCGTGCGTTCTTCGCGCACCTGTTGGCTCTGCCTGCTGATGAGGCTGTGCCGATCGTTCGTGATCTCGGTCTTTGGCCGCGCGGAGAGTTGTTCGAGTCGATCGCTGATCCACTCTACGACGACGAATTGCTGGCTGATCTAGAACCGATGCTCGCGGTGACGCCAGGTGTCGACGCGCGAGTGTTGCGCATGTTGGTTGCAAGCTTGCCGTGTTGCGAGACGACCCGCATGGCGGACGCGCTACTTGCGTATCCAGCAGATCAGCTGTTCGCCGATCGAGCGGAGCGCTCGTACCATGTGCACAAGATTGGCGCGCCCTACCTCGGGCACGGCGGCGTGTGGGCGTTCTTGGAGGTCACGCGTCCGGATGCTTTCCGGCAGCGACTGCGCGAAGGATTCGATTCGGAAGTGCCCGCTGTGCGCGATCAGTGTGCGGAGCTGTTGGCTCGATTGGGCGACACCGAACGGCTTAGCGAACTCGCTGTCTGGATCGATAGCCGCTACCACCACTATTCGTTTCACGGGTGGCTCAGTCTGGCGCGCAACAGGTCTCCTGAAGTTCGCGAGCTATTGCATGAGCGCGTCGGTGCCACAGATG
>JAPYTD010000171.1 GCA_029936315.1 Planctomycetota bacterium
AACCAAGGCCTGCTCACGCGTGGTCCCGATCTAGCCCGAGCCGTGCGCCGAAGCAGGGTCTGTTCTCTTGCTCGAAGCCATGGCGTGCGCTCTACCAGAACCAAGGCAAGACGAACCAGCGCAGCAACGATGCGATTGCGACGACGATCGCCACCAGGGACAAGATGACGTTGAGCTGATCCTTGTCTTGGCGTGCCACACGCAGGATGCGCATAGCTACCTTCAATGCGAATGGTGCTGAGAGAACAACGAAAATATTGATGTCGCCAATGTGGAAAGCCAAGAACATGCCAGAGGCAGCGAGGATGATGGCACCGATGGCGGAACGTGTGAGGAGCTTCGACTCCAGCTCCGTCGTGTCCGTACCGCCAATCTTGCAGATCTCGCAGATGAGACCATCGGGCGAAATGAGCAAGTCGTCCGCCTCGAATTCTTTGCCGCACGAGATACAAGGTTTCATCGTCCGACCATAATCGGAACAAGGGTTGTGCACCAACTTGTCATTCCGGCCGTCTCCCAGCTTCCTGGCTCCACACGCGCATAAGAGACATTCGTTTAACAATCGAAAAGGCCAATTAGGTCCTTCATGGGGACGATACTCACCAGGAGCAGGGTGAAGCCCAGGCTGGTGCCGGGCTCGAAGCGATGGTTGCGGGGCAGTTGGTGACCGAAGAAGAACCGTGTACCATCGCTGGGCTTTGTGTGACTTGAACAGAGGAGCGACCCGATGACGAAGCTGACGTTTGCGGCGACGAGTGTTTTGCTGGTGAGTGCTTTTTGGCTGGGCGCTTGCAGCGATGATGGCGACAGCACGAGCGCCGCGACGAGCAGCGCCGCGTCGACCGGAAGCACGGGCGGCTCAGGCGGAATGAGTGCAACGGGCGGTGCGGGCGGCGAGGATAAGAACCCGACACAAGGTAACTGTCCGGATGAGCCACCGACTGAGGGGACTCCCTGCGACCCGGAACCTACTCTCGGTTTTGGGGGAAGTTGTTACTATGGTGACCATCCCAATGCGCTCTACTGTCGCGATCACTTCGTATGCGAGGATGGTAAGTGGTTCCGACCCACAGAGGGACCTCCTGAGGCTTGGTGCGCAGAGCCGATTGCAAACTGTGATGGGTCGAAGTCCGATGGAGACCCCTGCACGAACGAACCGTTATGTGTGGATGGCGATATCAATTGTTTTTGCCGCGACTGCTACGACAACAACGGCGTGACCGGGCCAATATGGACATGTTACCCGCCCCCAGAAACCCCTTGCCCGCCGGTTCCCGCTGTTATGGGGAGTGTGTGTTCCATCGCCGGATCCATCGAGTGTACGTACAAAGGTTGGATGCAAAGTGGAACATATGGACACATACACATCATGTTTTGTCATAACGGATTTTGGGACTTTGGAGGTTCTCCCGTTACTACGCAGGTCTGCGACGAGAAGTGACCCGCGCGTGTAGCCACGCCCTCTCTCCTAGCCGGGCTTGCGCCTCTTATGTTAACTCTCGATGAAAGCCATAAAGGGCCTTCATCGGGACTATACTCACGGCTGTGGCGGGATGGTCGCCGGGCGAGATCAATCATAGCGGGAGCGTTTGCTGGCGGGACGAGCGACGAGGCGGCGGTGGTAGGCCAGAAGTTGCGGAACGTCGTCGAGCCGGCCCATCTTCCGAGCCCAGCCGAGGGGGGAGCCGACCAAGCAGTCGGCGGCGGAAAAATCACCGAGTAGATACGGGCGGTCGCCGAGGACTTCGTCGAGAACGCGCGCTGAAGCGAGAAATCGGTCTTTCGAGGTCTCGTTCCCGGTCTTGACCCAATCGAGAAAGGGCGTCTCTAGGGAGTCGATCGAAAAGAACACCCATTGAAGATACACCGCGCGATCGGGGGCATCGATGGCGGGTGCGAGGGGGATGTCTCGGTAGCGGTCGGCCAGGTAGACACAGATGGCTCCGGCTTCGAAGAGGGTCGTCGGACCGTCGACGAGCGCGGGCACCTGCGCCAGCGGATGAATTTTTCGGTAGGCGGACGTTTGGTGCTCGCCGGCGGCGAGGTCGAAGCGCGTCAGTTGGTACGGCACGCCGAGCTCTTCGAGGAGCCAGCGCACTTTCACCGCCCGACTCGGAAACGCATAGTAAAGCGTGATCGTCATGGGCGCAGTGTAACCATCACGTGGAGGTCGTGACAACGCCGTCGCGCAGCGACCGTTTGCCGGGTGGCTCGCCTACGCAGAGCCACCCGATGCCCATGACTCACAGGGCCAAGCGCCGGATCCGCGACTTGCTTTTCTCGGCCCAATACAGCGAGCTGTCTACCTGCTCCTACCCCAACGATTGCGCATGAGAGACATTATGTTAACTCTCGAAAGAGCCATAAAGGGCCTTCATCGGGACTATA
>JAPYTD010000020.1:0-55049 GCA_029936315.1 Planctomycetota bacterium
GCACGCGAAGCTGCCCGAGCCTTGGTCTTCGCGGTTCGCACTGCCGTGCGCTGGGAACCAGAAGGAGCCATGCTCATGCCGCTGTAGTTCGGTCGGCGCCTGGAACCACCGTAGTAGTGATGGCTGCGACCCATCATCGAGCCCAGCATGTATCCCATGAAGAAGCCACCACCACCGTGATAGCCGTAGCCGTAGTAGCTGCGGCCATAGTAGTGATCGCGTCGATACTGGGGACGCTGCAAGTCAGACGCAATGATGCGGTTCTGGTCGGTATCGACCTCGATGCGGAACAAGTCGCGGTCGCTGCCATTCTTACTGTGGTCACCGTTGTTGTCGGTGAAACCGAGCATCGAACCGGCCTGCTCAAGCACGACGCCAATGGGTCTCGACATCAATTGCGGCGCATTCAGGGCAGTGCTGAACTGCTTCAAGAACTCGGCAGTCAGGTCCTTTCGCTCGTCGTTGGGATCGATGCGCTCGACCTCGACGGTCTCGCCCTCGGCCGGCGGCCCCCCTTCTGGCGTAGGCGCCTCGGGGCCGATGGGCGTCTTCATGCAGGTGTCCAGAATCGTCAGTACGCGATCGAGATCGATGACTTCGATTTGGCGCGAACCGCCGCACCCTGAAACCACCAGCATGAGCACGACGGCAATCGCGCGCCCAATCAAGACCATCATCGTGGAAGAATGGGTACTCATGCGACTGTGGCTGGGCTGCTGCATTGCTTCACCGTGAGACCGGATGGCCTGCTCGAAAGTGTAAGCGCTGCCGCTCCAGTCTTACAAGGCGGACCAATCCGATCACCAGAGATCGAAGCGGAACTGCTCTTCATGCAGCCCATCTTCATGGTAGTCCGTCCATCGCCCGACATGGCGAAAGCCAGCGGCCTGCAACTGCTGCGCAGCACCAACCGCATGTGATGCTGCCGATGCGAACACTGCGCGCATTTCTTGCTGTCGCGCGACATCGATCGCCGTCGCGATGCCATCCGCTTGTGGCGAGTCCACGTAATCCCAATCGAGGGAGCCGACGGCTTCGCAATCGTCGATCTCGTTGACACCAAGACTCACGATGGCACGCCCATCCTCTTCGATCGGTGGATCCACAGGTTGCGGTGTCGCCAGGTGCAGTCCCAGTCCGATCATGGCTTCGCGGGTGTCGTAGTAGTTGTCGAGGCGGAACTCTTCGACGAACCCAGCCAACTCATAGACCTCTCGCTGGAAGCGATGAGAGCAGCGCAGCCCACCGCTAAACCAATCGCTCGCTTGCACAAACAGCTTGCGAGCTTTCCGACCGCGCAACACCACAAACAGGTTGCGCATCATCGCTTCAGCCATTTCCGGCGTGCGCTCATCCGGATCCATAAAGGTCCAACCCAACCAATAGGCTCGGTCCGTTCCCTCGATCGCCTCAAAGCCCGTCACGCCGAGCAACCGCCCCTCATGCTCCAACACGAGTTGATCATCAATGCTCTCCGCGTAGTCCGCGCGCACCTCGATCACCTCTTCGTCATCACATCCCTCAATCAACTGCAGCGCCGGCGCAAGATCCTGCTCGGTCATGAACCGAAGCCGCGGCGCATCGGAAGATCCATTTGTCATGACCGACAGTCTACGAAGCATGCGCACTTCCTGCCTCATGCTGCTCGTGGCGAGCGGGACGTTGTTCGCGGCGTCATTCATGACGTGGATCAAATTCCGGCCCCAATGATCCGCGTAGCGCGTTCCTCAGGAAGGCAGCGCCAAAGCCGTTGCCGGCCCTGGGGTGCATCCGGTTAGCCAGAGTGGCGAGCCGGATGCTATTCCGATTGCGCCCCTAGGTCGGGGCGGCGCTCGGTCCGTCAGGCATTCAGTTTCTTCGCCAACGTCTCGAGATCTGCAATCTTCTGTTCCGCTCCCTCGATGATCTCAGCGATGCGTTTGAGAGTGCTCTTGGTGCGCTCGAGCTTCTTCTCGTCATCCTTGTTCTTCTCGAGATCGGCGCGATATCGCGGGAGGTATCCCTTCATCGTCTTGATCTGTGCGAGGTGGCGAGCTTTGACCCGCTCGCACGCATGGGCGAATGCCACGCTGTCCTTGTTGCTCTTTGCGGCGTCGATGAGCATGTCATCCACAAACGGCTCTGGCGAAGATCCGGGCGGCAGCCGCTTGCCCGCCTGGAAGGCTTCGTAGACCGCCACGCAGGCTGCCATCTTGTCTTCCGCGGTCACGTTGCGGCCGCGTGTCGAGCCAGCCAATTCGGCCATCTCAAGCACGAAGACCATCATGTCGGCACGAGCCTTAGCCTTGCCACTGAGGCCACTGCTGGCGATCTTCGCCTTCGCTTCCGTGGCTTTGATGCGGCCCATCCCGAGTTGTGCCATCAGCCATTGCTTCTGGTCGACTTCGTTGCCGGCTTCGATAGCGGCAGAGAGCTTTGCGTATGCAGG
Organism: Planctomycetota bacterium; assembly: GCA_029936315.1. GTDB lineage: Bacteria > Planctomycetota > UBA1135 > UBA1135 > UBA2386. The sequence continues at coordinate 2,429 of JAPYTD010000020.1, forward strand.
CGCTGCCGCCACGATGTTGCTCATCGAATAGAGGTCGCGCGGGACCTTCTTGGTCATCGCGGTGCCGTCGGCGTCAAGAATGGCCATCGACGGAAAGCCGCGGAACTCGTAAGTGCGCAGCAAGGCATCGTCTTTGCGACCCTCGATCTTGGTCATGACCGCGGCGAAAAGGATGGCGTTCTGCTTGCCCCAGGTTTGGAAGTCCTTCTTGGAGAACACACGGTTCTCCAGTGCGATGCACGGGCCTCAAGCGGCGTAGGTGCGCGTGAAGTAAGCGAAGATCGGCTTGCCGGTCTTCTTGGCTTCGGCCTTTGCGGCATCGAAGTCTGTGACCCAACTACCATCCTTGAACCACGCGTGGGTTTTCATCTCGGCGTAGTTGGCCGCCATCTTGTCTTGATCGTAAGTGCGTTGAGCAGATAGCTCGGTAGTGAATAAGGCCACCAGCGGTATGAGCGCGAGGCTTCGTCGGGTCAGCGAATGCATGAGTTCTCCAATAGAGGGAAGGGGCGTCGCTTCAACGACGCGGGCAAAGGAATCCTAGTGTCTTCGTCGCGCCTGCGATCGCGGCAGCCGAGAAGAGTCAAATTCGTGACGGGCGACTTCTCCTCGCCCACGTTCGGAAGAACGTGATGGGGCAATTCGAGGCGCCCATCCATGTTAGGGAGCTTGCAGAGGCCGCTCCTGTGGGCAGTGGGTAGCCTAATGCCGGCCAATCTTGGCGCCGAGCCAGCAGCCGGCGGCTCAATAGTCCCGAAACACTGCCTCCAACCGAGCCGGCACACCGCGCCGCTTGATGATGCTCGCCAAACGATCCATCAACTCGCCATTGCCGTCGGCGGCCGCCTTGCAAAAATCGTAGATGGCGTATTCGGTTGGCGTCGGGGCCGGCAGTACCGACACCGCGAGCGCAAACCAACGACGCGCCGCAGCTGGGCCTTCGGCCAGCAACACCTGTTCGCCGCGCTGCCAGGCTGCCGGCAGCAACTGCGCCTCAGCAGCTGCCCAATCGCGCCCATCCGGCGCCAACGCCAACGCCGCTTCGAGGTCCTCATCAACACGCGCCAGACTTATCCGCCAACGCTCTGGTCGGTCGCCTACCGAATCCAACGCTTCCTTGGCACCGACGTAGTTCCCGGAGTGAAAGCGAACCAACACGCGCTCGTACGGCCAGTCGGACTGCCAGAACCAGGCGCCTACCGAGATCGCCGCCAACAACACAACGGCGATGACTTGGCGTAGACGTCTCGTCTGTCGATCGAACTGTTCGCGGAACGCCGGTTCGGCCTCGTAGCGACGCATCAGCAAGAGTCGTTCTTGTTCGTCCGGGTGCAGACTCGCAAGGCGGCCACGCAACGTTCGTGATTGCGGCACCGTCAGGCGGGACACGGTCATCAACGCGCGGCTACACGGAGCTGCCCCTAGCGCGCGCACCGAAGACACGTCCGCCTCGTGCTCAAACCGGCGCGCCAGCGTGCGCAAGCCAAACCAAAGCACCAGCATGATCAAGAGGATCGCAACGGCTTGCAGCGTCACGTCGATCTCTTCGACGTCCAACAGCCGCAGCGGCGACAACATCATCAGCGGTACCACAACTGCCAGCAGCATGAGCAACCCTGGGTGGCCCATGCGGGCGTGGCCAACTTCGTGGGCCAAGACGCCGGTCAGTGAGCTGCTGTCGAGCGCTGAGACCAAGCCGTCGGTCAAACACAGAAGACGACCCACCGGCAGTGGCCCAACCATCATGGCGTTGATCGACCGCATGCCAGTTGGCAACAGGAACACCCGCTTCGGTGAGAAGCCGAGCATCGTCGCCGTCTTGCGCAGGATCGTTCCGGTAGGTTCGGGCAACGTCGATATGACCCCAAAGGCGATGCGAAACCAGAACGGCAAGACCATCGCGGCGAGCAACAGGAACGCAATCGTGCCGAGGGTCATGCCTGCGGATGTCACCAAGACAAACACGTAGGTGGACCTATCCAGCTGCAACAGGTCCATGCAGCCGCCAAGCAATGCCGCTGGCAACAATGTCAGCAACGGCCAACCAAGACGTAGCCGAATCACGGGCCGGATGTCGCGCCACCCTGGCAGCAGCGATCGCAAAACCGAACGCGGCTCGCGCACTTCCTGACTCGCTTCGAGCAAGCCTTCGGCCATGGTCGCCATCGCCATGCGTGGCAACTCCGCCAGGTACAGCGGCAGAAGTGCCAGCAGAATGCGCAGCGTGTGACTGGTCGGCGCTAGCCGATCGATGCAGTCGTTGTAGGCGCCAAACGAGAACAACGCGTGCAACGCGAGCGGCGTGCCGAGAGCTGACAGCCGCAAGAGCGCACGCGGCGGAACCGTTGGGGATCGCCCCGAAACCAGTGATTGCACCGTGATCCGGCTCGCCAACAAGGCAAGCAGCCAAGGCACAACCAAGAACCCGCAGGACCACGAAAGGTTGTCGAAGGTGCACTCACCAGGCAATGCGCCGCCCATCTCGCGATGCACAACGACAACCATCAGACCGAGTAAGAATGCGAACGGCAGTACCAACGACTAGCGCCCGTCCTTGCCTGCTTGGTTGGCCACATCAGCCTTGTCAGCCTTGTCAGCCTTGCCAGCCCCGTCAGTCTTGTCAGCCTTCTTGGCTTCGCCGAACGCCAACTTCAGCAGGACCGCGAACCGCTTGTCCTTGCGAAGCACGGTGATCTCAGGGTCCTTCTCGAACAACGAACGTTCGAGCCGCAACGAGCGATCGAGATCTGGAGACGCATGCATGCGGGCACAAGTCTCGAGCGACTTGATGCCATCATCAACGTCACCTTGCAGTGCCTGCACACAAGCGGCGGCGTAAAACGCAATCGGTGGCAACTGCACCTTGGAGGCCTTCGCGAGCGCCTGCGCGGTGCGATGAGCGCGCGCCGAGCTCTTGTAGTCGCGCAGCACGTTGTAGTAGTCCGCCAAGAACAACGTCGCGTCGACGCGATCTTCGCCATCGCCCTCGGCGGTCTCCGCCATCAATTGCTTCAAGACCTTGCGGGCATGTTCGGGCTTGCCCCACTGCCACAGGGCAGCGGCGAGTGCATTGCGCAGACCGGTGGTCTCCCGCTTGTCGTTGACGATCTCGAGGATGCCATCAAGTCGTGCGACCGACGGAGACCTCAATTGCATGTCCCTCAGCGCCGGCACAAGCCGCACGCGGAACGTGAGCGGGTACCACTCCGGCGTCTCAAGCAGCAACTGGAATACGAAGTCGCCGGCGAACGGCTGCAGTCCCTTGAGCGGGTTGTACTGACCGACAAAGGTCATGCCGCTGCCATGGGTGCGTCGCAGGAACTCAAGGGTGACTTGCGTGCACAGGCTCCTGAGCCCTTTGGAGCGAGTCTCGTTGGGTGCGTTGCTGGCGGCCGGCAATTGCTCACCGAGCCAAGCCAACCCGACGCGAGGGGTCTTGAGTACGGCGACGACCGTGTCGGCCATCAGTTCTTTGGAAGTGTGGTCCGTGACGAGCCACTTCTCCGCAGCCGCGCAAACTTGCTCGACCTTGTCCTGATCGGATACTGGCTTCTGGCTCGTCACTGACGCGCTAGCAATCACCAGCCAAACCAAGCTGGATACCGCGCACTTCAGACTGCTATCGAGCCCCAACATGTGCCTTGCTTGTAGCCCTCGACCGCCGCGGGCAACAGCCCCCCGGTAGTTCGAGTTGCGATAGAACGCTCAAGAAGCACCGGCATTCGCGTGCAATGCCGCCAACCAATCTTCGAGCAATGGTTCGTCGACTGCGGCAGTGACGGTGTCGATCTGCAGACCAGCGGATTGCACATCCAAAGCCAACGCGTCGGCGAAGGCTGCCATGGCTGCCAAGCTCGCGCGACAAGTCGTCGACAGGTCCGCCGTGTTCGACGGCTGCGTTACAAACACCAAACGACCGGACCGCCGGCGTCGCATCGTCGGCAACACAGCCCGAGTCAGGGTCGCGTTGCTATGCAGGTTGGCGTCAAGGAGTTCGTCAAGATCGCCGGCAGGCTCGCGCTGATCCTGTCGCTGTCGAAGCAGCATCGATGCCCCGGCAACGTGGGTGATGGCGCCGAGCGCATCCGTTGCACCTTTGACGAAGCCAGCCGCAGCCTCTGCATCACGCGCGCCAACCACACCGATCAACAACGCAGCGGCATCGACGCCTTCTTGCAACAATTGCTCGCGAACCTTCTCGACCTGCCAGGCGCGCGGCACGGCAGCGGCGACTCTCCCGCCGGCACCAAGAACGGCCTGTGCGATGCTGACGCCGACCGGATCGGCAGCGCCAGTCAACAACAAGATGAGAGCCGCGTCAGTCATTCGAGCTTCGGCCTAGAACGAAACCTTGCTTAGAACGAGACGTTGACGACCTTTCGCTCTTCTTCCGACTCGACTTCGAAGAACTCGCCCGCCTTGAAGTTCCACATGCCGGCGACCATGTTCGCCGGGAACTGCTCGAGGCCATTGTTCATCTTCATGACCGCGTCGTTGTAGGCCTGACGCGAGAAGCCAATCCGGTTCTCAGTCGAAGTCAGCTCTTCTTGCAGCTGCATCATGTTCTGGTTGGCCTTGAGGTCCGGGTAACCCTCAGCAACGGCAAACAGACGGCCTAGCGATTGGGTCAGCGCGCCATCGGCCTTCATCAGTTCGCCGATGTTACCAGCGTTGCGCAGGTCCACCGCTTGCTGACGTGCCTTGATGACGTTCTCGAGGGTCTCGGACTCATGCTTCATGTAGCCCTTGACCGTCTCCACAAGGTTGGGGATCAGGTCGTAGCGACGCTTGAGCTGCACATCGATCTGGCTCCATGAGTTCTTGGCTTCGTTGCGACGGCTAACGAGCCCGTTGTAGATGCGAATGATAGCAAAGACCAAAATGACGATGAGGACGAGCGGGATGATCCAGACAAGATGCTCCATGACAGTTCCTAGGTAGAGTTTTGGTGAGGCGTGTGCTGATAGCAGGTTCGATGCATTGCACTACGAAGGCAGCTCAATCTCGCCGGAAAACACGCTACGCACCGGCCCCTCGATCGCAAGGGAAGGTCCTTCCCCAATCACCAGAAGAGTGCCGCCGCGGAGATCCACGTGCGCGATGTGGCCACGAATATTGCCGACCTGTCGCGCCGCCAGGGCAGCGACTGCCGCTCCCGTGCCGCAGGCGAGCGTTTCGCCACTGCCGCGTTCGAACGTTCTTTGGCGAACGCGATCATCACCAAGTGCCTGCACGAACTCGACATTGACGCCATCAGGGAAGGCCTCGTGGCCCTGAATCGCGGCACCGACTTGTTGCACCGGTGCCCGATCCACGTCGTCGACAAAGGTCACCGCGTGCGGGTTGCCGGCATCGCCACAGATAAAATCGTAGACGACGCCATCGACATCGATCGCACGCATTGGTTCACACGTGACATCGCCCATCTGCGTCCGCACATCGCCACTCCCTTTGCCGGTCGATAGCAACACAACCGACCTCAGCCCCGAGTCCGTCATCACAGCGAATTCGCTGTCAGTCGTATGCCCGTTGGCTTCGGCAAACCGCGCCAGGCAACGCAGACCGTTGCCACACATTGCGCCGCGCGAGCCATCGGCGTTCCACATCATCATCTGCAAGTTGGCATCCGCGTCGCGCGCCAACACAATGAGACCGTCGGCGCCGATACCAAAGTGTCGATCGGACCACTTGCGCGCCAACTCCGACGCCCGGTCAAACGGGAACGCATGCGCGATCGCGTCGACGTAGACATAGTCGTTGCCGCATCCCTCCATCTTGGTGAACGGCAACTTGGCGGATGGCATGCTCAGGTGCGAACGGTGATCGTTCGCGTCGTCATGGTCAGTGGCAGAATCAGCGGCTGGATCAGCATGTCCCAGAAGCCGTAGCGGGTTTCGATCTCGTAGCTGGTCAAACCATCCGCCATGCGTTGGGCACTGATCTCATTCACGGTCATCAACCCCCAGAACAAGTAGTACTGGCGCGCACTCTGCTCGCCGGTGCCAGTCGAACCGAGACCAATCGCGTGGCGATGACTGACGCAGCTCGCAGCAAACGCGAACAGCAAGATGGCGAGAATCCGGAGGCGCGCGCTCGTCGGCGTTGGGGTGTGCACGCGTCGTCTTTTACCCGGAACCCTGCCCACCGTCTTCCCTGAGCCGGTCCGGGTCGTCGCCTTCTTCGCTTTCCGGGCTGGCGGTGGCTTCGGATTCTCGCAGCCACGCGGCGCTTTCCTCCTCGGTTTCGGCGCGCACCTGCGCGGCCCTTTCGGCTGCCAAGGCATCCGCCTTGGTGCGCGCAGCGATGCGACGCGCGGCCCGTTCTTCCGCATTGAGCCGCCGAATCAACGCGAGCACGAGCACCGGCAAGACCAGGATCATCAGCAAGCTGAACCAACTGCTGAACATCACCCGCCACGGCGCGCCCGAGCCATAGACTATGTAGTGCTTCCAGGCAGTTTCGAGCTGCAACGAATCCCGACCCGTCTGGCCGACGAGGGCCCCACCAAAGGACGTCATGCGATCCGCGTAGCGTGCGCAACGCAGCAAGGTCGACATCCCGTATTCGCGCGACAACCACGCCACATAGGAAAAGCTCTGGGCGTAGGCGGTGCGCACGTCGCTCATCGCCTTCGGGAATCGCTCGCGCAAGCTTGCCATGCTGGGCAAGCTGCCCACACTAGCACGCCACACCAGGTCGTCTTCGCGGGCACCGAGATAGGTGTCGCCAGCCAGCACCTGCGCCAGGCCTTCGTGGAACCACCGCGGAATGTGGCGGCCGTTGGGCTTCACGTACTGATCGAGCAGTTCGTGCACGAGTTCATGCCGCACGACTCCTGCGGGCTTCGAGCCAAGCCGGATCATTTCACCCCAGATCAGATGGATCTGGTGCCTGCCCAGAATGGCAAAGCCCGGCGAGTCCTTATGCACGCCCGCCACCAACTGCTCCGGCATCTCGTCGCGCGAACCGTGAACGTGCACAAAGAACCGTTCGACCTCCTTACCGTCGAAGGCCTTCTGCAGCGGCACCAGCTCCGTCGCGACGATCTTGCGGATGCGTTCGACCACATCCGGCGAGACATCGCCGGTGCCGGCGACGACGTGGGCAACGTCCAGCTGCGGCCTTTTTGGCCCCGTAGCCTGGCCACAACTCGCCACCAGGGCGAGAAACAGCGTCAGCAGAAAGATCCGGGGCAGGAACACAGGTATGCCGCGTCATAGTCTGTCAATCTCATCCAGAGAAGACCCTAGAACCGCCAGTTGGAGATCCCCGTGAAAGCAGCCCTTCTGATTCTGTTGCTGCCGATTGTCGCAGCTCTCGCATTCGTACCCGCCAAGCAGGACCCGCAAAAGCCCAAGGACGCTGCCGCAGCAACCGAGGTCGTTACGGTTCTCTCCATCTCGGAGCTGCACTACGTGACCCTGCAGGGCAAAACGATGAAAGTGCCGGCGCGCAACGTCGTCGAGATCCGCATGTTCGACGGCCAGAACGATCACATCCGGCTCGAACTGCTCTACGACAACGGCGAGTACTCGCTGATTGACGCACAGGCGATGCATTTGCTGCGCAGTGGCGGCGGCAAGCGCGATGTGCGGCTAATTCGCACGACTGGCACGTCGATGCGCTTCCCACAGCTGCCGTAGCCAAACGGCCGATCGCCTCGGCGCCTCGGCTCGCCCCGCTTGGAACCTCTACCAACGCGGGCTGCAGAGCCGAAAGCGCCCAAGTTCGTCGAAGAAGGCGGCACAGGCCAAACGGTCGTGCTCGGGGCCGTCACGCTTGTCGTACTCGCATGGTCGATCCTGTTCTGGATCAAGACCGGCTCGCCGCGCCTCGCACTCGGCACACTCATCGGCGCCAACCTGATTGCGTGTTGCATGCTGCTGTCACGCCGCAAGCGCAGCTAGTCCAAGAACGCTACTTGCGAGACGGCGTCAGCATGTTGACCAACATGCGCACCGAACCACCGTGCAGCTTCTTGAGTTGTCGCCACAGGGCCAGCGCGCAGTAGACGTATTCACCATCCCCAGTACGCGCATACAGCAACGCACCGCGCTCCATGCTCTGGCCAGGATCCCCAAACTCGAGGATCTCCTCGTAGTCGTCGGAGTAAACCTTCGGCACATACAGCGCCCGCTCCTGTTCCCACCCATCCCAGTCGCTCGGCTGGATGATGTTCGGATGCGTCATCAACACATGATCGGGAAGCAACACGTGGACCGGCGCATCGGAACGCGTGACCCGGCTCTTGCTGATGTGGAATGGCTCGAACGGTGCACCGCGAAACGCCTCGCCCTTCGGATGGAACTCGACGTCCTTCTGGTAGAAGAGCACCAGACGCCGGCCGGATCCTTTCGCGAAGTTGAGCAGGCGGCCAAAGCCATGGCGCGCCGCCGGGCGATCGCGCAGAGCACGGATGTCGACGACAATGGTGTCGTAGCCACTGAGATCGGCGGCCGCGATGTCGGCGTCAGCGAGTTCGGACCAGTCGAGTCCAAGTCCACCATTGCCCAACACATTGGCCAGCGTGTCATCATTGCTGCGCAACACGCCAATCCGCAGTTTCGACGGCACCTTCACGTCGACGTTGTGCACCGGCAGCGCGATCTTGGTGCCACCAAGCCGAATGCGAAGCACATCGACGCCGGTGCGACCATCCTTGGGCGCCTCTACCTTGAAACTGATCAGGTCGCTGCGTTGCTCGCGCAGATCCACCTTGTGGCGATCGTTGTCGATCGCGTAGCCGGCCGGTGCCCGCACTTCGAGGTCGCCTTCGACCGGCAAGCGCGTGTTGCGTTTGACGCGCACACTAAACTGCACTGTATTGCGCGCGGATGGTACGAGCAGCATGCGTGGTACCACGGAGAGCTCGACGGTCGGATGCTGTTCGACCGGCACCGTGACATCCACCGGGATCTCGGTTCCTTGCAACATCACCCAAAAGCGAATGCGCACCGGCGGTTCAAATTGATCCGCTCGGAAGCGCGCCGCCATCGGGTCACTGTTACGGCGCTTGACGAGTGGCACGCGAACGATCGCTTCGACGACCGAGCTGGATGCCTCGCTCGCCGACAGTCCGAGCGGCGTCAACGTGACGTCAACGCCACCAAGTCCTTCGGCGCGGATCGCCGGCCGTTCTCCCCGCCCGATCAGCAGCCGAACCGAACACGAGAACTCTTCGCCTTCGATCGCGACGACACCTGGCTCGGTTTCCACTTCGATCTGGATCAGCGCGAGCGCCAATGCCAAACGTTCAAGCGCCTGGATGCGGCGGTCAAGTCGCACCAGCACGTCATTGCTTCGCGTCGCTCCGGCCCGGTGGGTCGCGCGCAGTTCACGCAGCTCACGCAGAACGTTCAGGACCTGTTCGACCGGCGGTTCGGGTGACAACACCAACGCCGGCAGTTCGGTTCGGAAGAACTTGTCGAGGCTGGCAGCTCGTTCCGGTGCGCCGGGCCAGCGGTCCGCGTCGAGGATCGATGGCAAGCCAAGCGCACGAGGACCAGTGCCTTCGACCTTGGCGGGCTTTTGCGGTTCGAACACGAGCACCGGCGCAAACACCGCGTCGAGGGGCGCTGGCTTGCCGGGGCTGAGATGCGTGCCGCGCAGAATGTCGTAGGCGGTGCGGCGTAGCGCAACGCCGCGATCGCAGTCGAGTTCGTCCGCATCGATCGTCAAAGCGTTGGCCGAGACTGTGCTACCGCCGCCCAGCAGGAACACTGGAATCTCATGCGGTTGGCCAGGTGCCTGGAAGTCCGGGTTGGCGGCGAGTTCGACCGCCTTTGGCAGCAGTTCGATCAGAGCGAGGTCGTGGCCGTGGCCTTCTTCGCCGTGGTGCGTCGTCATGACCGCATCGGGTCGGATCTCGCGCAGCAGACGAACGAGGTCGCGCAGCGTTTCTTCGCGACCCCACTCGGCAAACGTCTCCTCGGCCGAACGGCGATAGCCACCATCGATGCGATTGAGATACCACGGCTCCGCACCCGCGAGCGCGCAGCCGGCTTCGGTCTCAAGCGTGCGAATGCGTTCGAGGGCGTCGCCGGTTTCGGGGCCCAAGCTGTTCTGGCCACCACCACCTCGGGTCGCGAGCAAGACCGCGACGCGATAGCCAGCTTTGCCGCGCAGCCAAACGGTCGGCAACAGGTAGCGGTCGTCGGGATGCGATGCGACCAACAGCACCAACGAGTCGGCCGCCGCGTCGCGCGTCGCTTGGCGCACCGCGAGAATGCCAGCCGGAGTCCGGCCGCAGGTGTCTTGCCAACGTTGCGCGCAGGCAACGGATGCAAGGCTCAACAACGCGGCTAGGAGGCGCATGGACTGTGCGTTTAGACTCCCAGTGCCAGACGATTCGCGAGCACATCGGGCAAGCCGGCTTCGCGAATCTTGGCCTGCACCGAAGCGATGTCGTAGTGAACGCGACGAATGCTGGCGATCTCCAAATCGGTGTCTACGAGGCCGTACGCAGCACGTGGGTCTTCATCACGTGGTTGGCCGACACTGCCAACATTCATCAAGACGCGGTCAAAACCGCGATAGGAGATCTCTGCTTCGGAGTGCGGTACGACGTGGATGTCGCGCGGGTTCTCATCACGACGCAAGTAGATCGCCGGCACGTGTGAGTGGCCGACAAAACACAAACGCGTCTCTTGGTGTTCGAGGGACTCGAGTGCTTCGACAACGCTGACCACGTAGCCGAACTGGTCGGGCATGTGCAGCGTGCCGTGCACGACCGTGAACTCTGGCTGCTTCACGACAAGCTCGAGCGCGTTCAGGAACGCGTAGTCACTCGGTCGCAGTTGTGGCGCCGTCCAATGGATCGCGGAGCGCGCGAAGTTGTTGAAGTACGAAGTGTCGAGTCGGCCGAGCACCGCGGCGTCATGGTTGCCGAGGCAAGTCACGCAACCGAGATCGCGCACGATGTCGATGCACGCCGAAGGCTCGGGCCCGTAGCCGACGATGTCGCCAACCTGCACCCAGACATCCACGTTTTCGCGTTTGAGTGCGTCGACCACAGCCGTCAGTGCATCGGTGTTGGCGTGGATGTCGCCCAGTATGCCTATCTTCATATTGAATACTGACTTATGTATTCTAGCCCTGCTTGGATGCCCAACAGGCGGCCCCCAGGAACGCCAAGACACTTGCTCCGATCACGTTCGTGTCCGGCGAAGATCTCAGCGCAACAGCCAACATGCTACCCATCACGAGAGCGGAGAGAACCACCAGCTTGCCAAGCAGTTGGCCCCGAGGGGATGACCCTGTCTTTCGGCTTAGCGTAAGACCGAGAGGGGACCAAGCGGCGAAGAACAGGAGGCATCCCATCGCCCGACTAGAGAAGCTGCTCTGCCACGGGCTCTGATCCGCCAGATAGGCACCAACGACCTGCAAGACGCTGATCGCTGCCACAGTGACCAGGTTGGCGATCGCGGCACCACGACGCGGCAAACGACGTTCGGCGAGCAGGAGCACGATGAGCACGACCGCTCCGCCGGTCCAGGCCGCATCATCGACGAGGTAGATACCGTACCGCCGGAACAGCAGCGGCTCCTGATAGGAAGCCGCGGCGAGCCAGCCGAGCACCAACAGCCACGGCACCCACCCAGCAGACCTGAGGCGGGCCAGCGCAACCAACCGAATGAGTCGAAGCTGCTCGTGCATTGCTTTGAAGGCCTACTTGTTATCCTTCGCTGCAAGCCAAAGGACAAGCCTGGAATCAGAGCGGGTTACGCCGCACAATTCGCATCTCCGGCGATGGGCCATCGCCGACTCGGTTAGGGACCTCCTGTGCGTTCAATCGTCTTGGCGAATCAGAAAGGCGGCGTCGGCAAAACGACGACCGCGATCCACCTGGCGCATGGCTTTGCCATTGCCGGCCGCCGTGTGCTCTTGATGGACCTGGATCCGCAAGGCAACGCGACCGTCGCGGTGCAGGGCATGCTGCCTGAGGACACGCCGACCGACGCTCCGCGTGAGTGGATGATCCCAGTCGCTGAGCGACTCTGGCTGTTGCCGTCCGCTGGTGGCGAGGCCGTTTCGTCGGGCGAAGCGACGATTGACACCGAGCGGCTGCAGGCCGTGGTTGCCGAGTTGGAGGGGGAGATCGACGTGCTGATTGTCGACTGCCCTCCCCGTATGGATGAGTGGGGCTGGGCGGGCGTGCAGCTCTGTGAGGAAGTCATCGTGCCCGTGCAGGCCGAGTTCTTCTCAATGCATGGGCTGTCGCAGATGATGGCCTCGCTGGAGGAGGCAGCCCAGCGTTACCCGGGCAAGGGCAGGCTTCGTGGCGTGCTGCCAACCATGGTTGACGCCAAGGAGGAGGTCTCCGGCGAGATCCTCGAAGACCTTCGCCGCAACCTCAAAGAGGTCGTCCTCAACACCGTTATCTTCCGTGATTCGAGCCTCGTCGAGGCCGCGAGCCACGGGCAGTCCGTCTTCATTCACAGTCCCTGGTCCAAAGGAGCTCTGTGCTACACAGAACTCGTGCAGGAGATAATTGATGGTTGATCGTCGTCTAGGTAGAGGTCTCGACTTCTTCTTGTCCGGTGGGCGCAAGTCCGCCAACCCCAAGGCCACTACTCCCTTGCGTGACAAGGTGGCCCCCGATGCACTTGCTGCGGTAGAAGAGGCCGGCGAACACGTGCGCATGATCCCGGTGGGCCAGCTCAAGCCGAACCCCTACCAGCCGCGCAGGAACATGGACGAGGCGGAGCTCAAGACGCTCTCCGAGTCCATTCGCACCAGTGGCATCCTGCAGCCCATTCTGGCTCGTCAGGTGGGTAAGACCTTCGAGATCGTCGCTGGAGAACGCCGCTGGCGTGCCGCCCAATTGGCGAAGCTGACGGAGGTGCCGGTGCTTTGCCGGGAGCTGTCCGACAACGACTCAGCGGTGTTTGCCCTGGTCGAAAACCTCCAGCGAGAGGATCTCAACGCCATTGAGAAAGCCAGGGGCATCCGGTTGCTGATGGACCAGATGAAGACCACCCAGGAGCAAATCGCCAAGCAAGTCGGGCTCGAGCGTTCCACAGTCGCCAACTTCCTGCGTCTGCTGGATCTCCCGGCGAGCATCCAAGCGTATGTTTCACGTGGAACATTGAGCATGGGCCACGCCAGGACCCTGCTGGCACTGCCCGATCACCAGCTCATGGAGAAGACCGCCGGCCAGGCGATCAAGCAAGGCATGTCGGTGCGAGCCACCGAGGCCAGGGTCAAAGAGCTGCTGGTTGCGATCGCTGGCGGCCCGGAGCTGGGCCAAAAGGGAGCAAAAGCGACCAAGAAGAAGGCACGGCCGGTGTGGCTGAACGAGCTTGAAGAGAACCTCATCGAGGTGCTCGGCACACCGGTAGCCATCAAGTACGGCCGCAAACGCAGCCAGATCGTGATTGCGTGCTCGAGCCAGAAAGAGCTGGATCGCATCTTCACGCGCTTGAAGAACTCGTAAGGGGGCTACTCGCCGCCCTCACAATGGGCGCTCGACGCGGCGGATTCGCCTGCGGAGCGCCATTGCACAGTCACCCAAGAGCCAGTCACCAGTCGCCGCCTGTCGCGGCTACTTGAGAACTTCGACCGCAGTGATGCGGATGTTCTCGATCGGCCGGCCGCGGCCTTGATCTTCTTCCTGCGCCGAGAGCGCCGCGTCGCCAATCTCGCGCAGCACATCCATGCCCTCGACGACGTAGCCGATCACCACCCGGCTGCCATCCAAGTTGAACTCGTCATCAACCGAGATCCACAGGCGATCCGCGCAGGACTTGCCTTCTGCCTCGGGCTGAGTCGAAACAGCGCCGGGAAAGTGGCTCAGGCCACTGTCTTCGAAGTCGACGACGTTGTTGCTCGGCTCGGTCGTCGTCCACTTGGTGCGGTCGTCGTCCTTGCTGGACTCAAACCCAAAGTGCACGGTCATGGCCTGGTGGAGCGCGGTGTCAGTCGGGCGGTGGATCTCGTCAACAGCGATGTCCTTCCAGTGGGCGCCCTCGTCCTTGTTGACCAACTCGAGCAGCTTCTCGCGGTGCTTCTCGGCACCGCCGAACAGTGCGATGGTAAAGCTCCCGGTGTCACCAAACGTGAACTTGACCTTGACAGCATCGGCCGGAATCTCTGGCTTGGCAAAGGCTGCCGGGATCGTGAAGGTCCGGCCATCGGCAATTTCCTTGCGCATCAAGCTGACGACGCTGCCTTCGAGGGCATCGACGAACTCAAGCTCGGTCGCGGGCGGCGCGTCCTTCTCAGGCTTCTTCTCGTCGCGAGTCTGGACCGCCTGCGTGCTTACAGTCACCAGCACATGCTTCGGATAGCCAGACTCGATCGCGGCGAGCGCTTGCTCTGCGCGGTCCCAATCCTTCTCCAGCAGTGCCTTGCGGGCAATGGCGAGATGGTAGTAGGGCTTCTGGCCGTCGTCCGCATCCGCAAGCGCTGTCTCCAGGCTGGCAAACTCAATTCCCTCCAAAGCCTCGGAAAGGCCCTGGCTGCCCTTGGCTATATCGACATAAGTCTCTGAAAGACCAATGCTTGCGTTGAACTCTGCCCACTTTTCACTCTGCTCGCTCTGCTCCATGTAGGTCCAAGCAGTGTTGCCAAGCAACGCGATCAGAAGGCACGCGACGATCGTCACGATCAAGGATCGGTAGCGATCCCAGAGAACCTCAAACGGGTTCGGGGTTTCGGTTCCCTCAAGGGTGGAAGGAGGTGTGGCGGACATTGTTCAGTTCTGGGCTCAGTTCAGGTGTCGCAAATGCGACGCGGGGAGGTTCGTTTGCGGAGGGAATCAGCGGCGGGAATCAGCGGAGGGAATCAGCGGCGGGAATAGTCAGTCGCGTAGTCGACCACCATGTGGGTCGTACCATCCCGACGGCTGAACAAGTAATCGGCTGAGTAGATGCCTCGCTCGAAGCGAAGTCTCACGCCAGCATCATCAATCGGTTGTTCGCTGACCAACTTCCAACTGTGACGTGGCATTTGGCCACGCACATACGCCGAAGCTTCTGCGACGTAGGAGTTGCCCGCGTACTGAAAACGACCGTGTCGCCACGTCGCTTCCTCGCGCGAGTAGCTCTCGTGCGTGTTGTCTGTAATGCGGAAGCCATCAGGTACGACAACATCCGAGAATTGACGCGAATCCACCTCTGAAGGCCCATCAGGGGCCATTTGGCAAGCGGTCGGCAGCAAGCAGCAGAGCGTCAGCAACGCAGTCAGCATCGTCTTCGTCGTCATTCGGGATCCCCTCATGAGGTGGGCAACACGCAAACGCCAAACCGGAATCGAATGAGCCCGGACGTGTTGTTTCTCAAGGTGTGTTGGTAGGTGTCGTCGTTTGGAGGGCCGAAAAGTGTATCGAGGCCCGCCGGAGCAGGCAACGACGGCGAACTCCCAGCTCGCCGGGAATCGACCTCTCCGGCAGGATACCCGCGCAGCCGAGGGTTTCACGACTTGGCAACCCGACATACACTCCGCTCCGCCCGCATTCGCGAACGGTTTCGCCGCGGGATACCCTGCATGCGTGCCACGGAGACACTTCGGCGAGCAGACTTGCTGCAGCGAGCGACTCTCGTCCTGAATCGCTCGTGGCGGCCCGTGCACGTGACCACGGTGCGCCGAGCGCTGTGCATGGTGTTCCGAGAATCGGCGCGCATCGTGTGCCCCGAATCGCTCCAGACCTACTGCTTCGACAGCTGGCTCGAGGTTCCGATTCAGGATCCCAGCGTCGCCATCCGGTCGCCGCGGGTCGCGATCGCTGCTCCCGAAATCATCTTGTTGGCGAACTACAACCGCGTGCCTTGTCACGTTGCCCCGTTCACGCGCCGCAATCTATTCCTGCGCGACGATTACACGTGCCAGTATTGCGCTCGGCGTGGACCTTCCAACCGACTCAGCGTCGACCACGTAAAACCGCGCTCGCGTGGTGGCTCGACCAGTTGGGAGAACTGCGTGCTCGCGTGCGTGCGATGCAATGCGCGCAAAGCCAACCAGACTCCGAAGGAAGCCGGCCTAAGGCTTCTTCGCGCGCCAACACGACCACGCTGGACTCCGTATCTGAACCTACGGCCGACCCAGCACATGGAATCCTGGTCTCGCTTCACCCCGCAATCCAAGCGCAAGGCAAACCGCCGCTAATACACAGTCGCCACTGTCACCAACCCCCAGTCACACCATGAAACTGTCTACGAGTGTCACCATCGTGCTAGCTTTGCTGGCGACTCCCATCGCGGCACAAAGTGCATCCCAGCTGAAACGAGAATTGAAAGGGCTGGAGAAGCAAGCCAAGAAGGATCCTGACGCGTTGTACAACGCCGGCAAGTGGGCCAAGGAGATGCACCTGGAGAAGGATGCAACGCGCATCTTCAAGAAGGTCCTGAAGCTCGACAAGGATCACGTTGGTGCCCATACCGCGCTCGGCAATGAGCAAGTCAAGGGCAAGTGGATATCTTCCGAGAAGGCCAAGAAGATGCGTGAGGCGGCTCGAATGGCCGAATACAAGGCCAAGGGCTTCAAGAAGATCGACGATATCTGGGTGCCACCGGATCAGATCGCCGACGCACGCAAGGGTGTCTTCCACCACGATGGCAAGAAGGTCGCGCGCTTCGAAAAGGTCGCGTTCCAAGATGGCAAGGTGCCGCACCCGGTGACGGGTCAGTTCATCAATGCCAACGACCTCAAGAAGGCCGAGGACGGCTACTACCCGCTCGGCGATGGCAAGTGGGGTGATGAGAAACAAGCAGACAAGTACCACAGCGACATCTCACGTCCGTGGTTCATTCGCAGCGCCTACGCGACCATCGCGAGCACGCTGCCGATCGCCAAGATCAACGCGCTGCGCCTACACGTGGATCAAGGGCACGAGAAGGTCGCGCCGTTGTTCGGCGACCGCGAGTTGACGCCGGCCAAACGCCCGCTGATCATGATCGCGAAGACCCAGGCTGAGTACCGCGAGTACGGCCAGGCATTTGGCGACGGCACCGACGTTGCCGGCGCGTTCTTGATGACCAACGAAAACGATGCTGAGTTCGCGATCCGCGGCCAAGGTCCGGTTCGCCCCGCCATCTGTGAGAATCACAAGGATTGGGGGACCCGCTACATTCGCCATGCAGCAGCCCTCGGCTACGTGAACAGCATCGCGGAAGAAGCCGGCGCGGATTTGCCGCTTTGGTTCATGCACGGCGTTGGCAGCTACACCTCACGGTTCGAGAACAACTCGGATGCGGGATGGTTCGGCAAGCAGCACGTTGCCAAGGGCGGCGTCAGTAGCGTCAAGTCGTTCTTCAAGACCTTCGCCCTCAACGGCGACATGGAGTCGACGAAGATTGCCTTCAACCTGTTCCAGGCAGGCCTGCTGTTGTCGTTCGCGACACAGGGCGGAAACAACGACGTGACCGACGCGATGGTCGCTGTCACCAACGCTTTGTCGGGCAAAGGTAAGAGCAACGCTGGCAAGGCGATCACGAAGCTCGAAGGGCTCCTGGCCAAGAACCAGGACGAGATCGTCGCCCACATGAACAAGCTGATCGCCCAGGCACCCAAAGCTCGGTAAGGAGTTCTTGCTTCAACCGTCGCGGTCGAGACACTCCCGCGACAGGATCCGGACCCGGCACGTCCACAAATCGCCTCAGGCACGGCGAGCGAGTCCCGCCGTGCCCGTCCGACGCACAAACTACTCCCATGAAACTGATCTCCACCTGTTCTCTCGCCGCCATCCTGGCAGCGCCCGTCGCCGCCCAAGGCATCCTCCCATACCTGCCTAAGGATACCTTGGCGGCGATGTCGGCCCCGGACCTGTCGATGTCCATGGCCGAGTTCCAGCAAATGCCGCTCGCCAAGATGTGGGCGGAAGAAGATGTTCAGATCTTCTTTGCCGACATCCTCGCCATGGCGCAGGAGCAAATGGATGAAGGGCTGCAGCAAGCCAAGGCGATGCACGAGGCCGGCGCCCTGCCGATCGATCCAGCTGAACTGCTGAAGCTCCGCGTAAACGGTGCCACCATCGCCATGACCAAGATGGCCCTGTCGGAAAGCGAGGACGCCCCAAGTTACTTCCAACTGCCAAAGTTCGGCGTGGTTGTGCACCTCGACTTTGCTCAGTCCGCACCGACCTGGAACATGCTGATCCAAATGGGTCTGGGCATGATGCAGGCAGAGGCCGGCGACAATCTCATTCGCACCGACTCGAAGATCGGCGACATCGACATCATCTCGATCGCACCGGCACGCGCCCGCGGCATCGAAATGGCCCTCAACGTCGCGATGGTGCCGAACGGCATCCTGATCTGCACGCTCGAAGAGGACCTCAAGAGCATCGTCACGAACATGACGAACAAAACCCCGGAGCTCACCACCGCGCCGGGCTTTGCCGCCGCCACCAAGAACCTCGACACCGCCGGCGCCGAAGTTCAGTTCTACATGGCTCCGGACCCGATGGTCGACTTCGTCATGAGCGCGCTGCGCCTTGCCGTCGAAGGACAGCGCGAGTTCGCGATGATCGACATGGATGGCGTTGAGCGCGCCATGCAGGCGATGGGCATGCGCAACCTCGGCACGATGGCGATGGCCTCCAGCTACGTCGACGGCAAGTGCATCACCAAGGCCATCCACGCTCACGGCAACGGCGGCACCACCGCTTCCTCGACCGTTGACACATCGTTCCTCAGGTGGGTCCCGAAGGACGCCGTTTCGTTCAGTGCCGGCACGTTGAACGTCGCCAGCCTCTACGACACGATCCTCAAGGGCCTGCAAGCCTACGATCAGAAGTTCGCCGAGCAGGCGCTCGGTCAGCTCGCGCAAATCGAAGGCCAGCTTGGCTTCACCATCCGCGGCGACCTGTTTGGCTCGATCGGTGACCACTACATCAGCTGGTCGATGCCAATGGGCACGATCTCGTCGGCTCCCGAAGTCGCGATCCTTGTCAAGATCAACAACCAGGAGAAGCTGGTTAGCGCCCTCAAGAACCTGACCGCGCTGACCAACGGCATGGTCGAGATCGAAGAAGGAGAGAAGCGCGGCGTGAAGTCCTACCAGGTGCAGGTCAACTTCGACCCGAGCCAAGGCATGGGCATCAACCCGTTCGACATGTTGCAGCCGACGTTCGCGTTCAAGGATGGCTACATGGTCATTGGCTTCTCGGCCAGCGACGTCAAGCGCGTCTTCAAGCGCATGGATCGCGACGACAACCCGAAGGGTGACATCCGTGGCAACAAGGAGTACATGGCCGTTGCGGGCACGATTCCCGCAGGCGTCAACAGCCTCTCCTTCACCGATTGGAAGGCCAACTTCGAAAGCATGTATCAGCTCGCCACCGGCGTGCTCGCCTTCGTGCCGATGCCCGAAGACGTCCCGATCGACATGTCGCTGCTGCCCGACTCTGAAACCATGACGCAGCACCTGTTCGCTTCGGTCACCTACACGAAGACGGATTCCTCCGGCACCCAGACGGTCGACGTCAGCCCGTTCGGCCCGGAGATGATGCTGATGGTCGGCGCCGTGGGTGGCGTCGCTGTTGGTGCGGCCCTCTTCCTTAGCACAAGCGGCGGGTTCTAAGCAACCTGGCCCGGATCGGGCTAGTCGTTGACGGCGACTCCTAGATAGTCGCCTCCGACCTGGTCGGCGAGCAACAAACCCTCGCCGACCAAGCGCAACGTCGTTCCGTCGTATTCGACGAGTTGTCGACCACGATGGCGCTCGATCATCGGCTCGAACCAGGCGCGCACATCGACGCCAATGCGCCGTTCGATCGCGCCAACATCAACACCGCCCGTGCGTCGAATACCGAGCCACAGCGCCTCCGCAGCACGCTGCAGAGGCCGCAGCGTTTCGGCCGTTGACGTGCACGTGAGGCCGGACAGCGCCGCTTCAGCCCACGGCTCGAGCGCCTTGATGTTGCTGACGCGCACCCCGTCACAGTGGCTGCTTGCGCCCGGCCCAATGCCGACGTAGTTGCCTTGCAGCCAGTAGTGGTCGTTGTGGCGACATGGCCCACCTCGACCCGCGAAGTTGCTGACCTCGTAGGCATCGAAGCCTGCTTCGCCCAAACGCTGCCGCGTAAACTCGAACATCGCGCGGTCTAGTTCCTGCTCGTTCGGCCCCGTCTTGCCCTGTTGCCGATCACGTTGCAGCTTGGTACCCGGCTCGAAGGTCAGGTTGTAGCAAGACAAGTGATCGGTCCCGAGGCGCAGCGCGCGTTCGACGTCGCTTTGCCACTCCGCAACCGTTTCACCCGGGATGCCAAACATCAGGTCGATGCTGACGTTGTCGATGCCGGCTGCGCGTGCTGCTGCAAATGCCGCCTCGGCACCTTCGGCATCGTGAGCGCGATCTAGGAAGCGCAGGTGGTGCGCGTGGAAGCTCTGTGTGCCAATGCTGACGCGCCGCACCCCACCAGCACGCGCAGCCTTCGCCTTGTCCTCGGTGAAGCTCTCCGGGTTGGCTTCCATCGAAACCTCGGCGCACGCCGAGAGGTCCACTCGCTCACCCACGATCGCAAGCAGACGCTCAAGCCGCTCGACCGACAACAAACTCGGCGTACCGCCACCGAAGAACACCGACACCGGCTGTCGCCCGCGCCATCGTCTCTGCATCTCCGCCTGCAACGCGTCGAGGAAGCGGTCGTGCGCCGCCTCCTCTTCGATTACGTACGAGTTGAAGTCGCAGTAACCGCACTTCACTACGCAGAACGGCACATGCACGTACAATGACGTGCCTACACCATCGGCCAGCTGCTCAGCATTCACCACGCGCCACACCCTACCCCCGGCCCGCGATGGGTACCGGGGGAAAGCGCACGGTAGCTATCCCAACTAGCTCTTGCGCTTGGCGCGCCGCGGCGGCCGTTCTTCGCCGAACTCGCGCGACATCACTTCGCCGAGCTTGTCGAGCGCCAGCTGCTCCATCTGGCGCACGCGTTCGCGCGTCAGGCCGAAGCGCTTGCCGATCGCCTTCAACGTCATCGGCTCGCAGTTGCCGAGGCCGAATCGCAACCGGAGGATGCGACCTTCGCGGGTGTCGAGCTTCTCAAGCAACTCGTGCATGCGGCCGATCTCCGTCGCCTTGAGGATCTGCTGCTCCGGCGAGCGAGTTCGCGTGTCCTCGATGACCTCCGCCAACACCGTGCCAGCGGCGTCGCTCATCGAGTGCACCGGTTGGGAGTTAGACTGCACCGTGTCGCGCACGACATCCCAGTTGTTCTCCGGCAGATCGAGCTCTTCGGCGATCTCTCCAGTCGTCGCCTGGCGCCCGAGTCGGTAGTTGAGCTCCATCGCCGTCGCCTTCCACCGCGAGACGATCTCCGACATGTAGGACGGCACGCGCACGGTCTTCACCGTGTTGACCAACGAGCGGCGAATGCCCTGCTTGATCCACCACGTTGCGTAGGTCGAGAAGCGGCAACCGGCATTGTAGTCAAACTTCTCGACCGCCTTCATCAGCCCGATGTTCCCCTCTTCGATGAGGTCCATGAACGACAGGCCGCGGTTGACGTAGTTCTTGGCGATCGACACGACCAGGCGCAGATTGGCCCGAATCATGTGTTCGCGTGCTTCCAGATCGCCGCGCTGAACGCGCTTCGACAATTCGATTTCCTGTTCTGGCGTCAACAACGGAACTTCGTTGATGTCGGCCAGGTAGGTATCGAGACCGTGGTCTCGCATGGCAGTTCCTCCTCGTGGGTGTGTCTGCCTGATATCGACGTGACTGCGGGTTTTCCGTGCAGTTGCCGTCGACATCGTCGCGATCCGAGACCGCGACGGATCCTCGTTACCCGAAGATCGAGTAGATAAATGGCGCTGCGCCCGTGGCACCGAGCACTAGCACGACACCGAGCAAGCCGAAGACGACCAGGAGCGGCGTCATCCACCACGAGTTGGTCTCCTTCATGAAGGCGATCAACTCACTGACCAAGCCGCGTTCGTCGGCCTTGCCGGCAGCGGCGAAGTCGTCGCCGTCGCCGTCGTGCTCTACTCTGTCACCAACCGGCGCCATTAGAACAGGGTGTAGATGAACGGCGCCACGCCGGTCGCACCGAGCACAAGCAGCACACCGAGCAAGCCAAAGACGACCAAGATCGGCGTCAACCACCACATCTTGTTCTCGGCCATGAACATGACGAACTCAGCGACCAAGCCGCGCTCCTCATCCTGAGCTGCGTTCAAGAAGTCGTCGTTGGTCTTGTTCTGGTCTTCGGATTGCTTGGTCATGGGTTCCTGGGGCGAGAGTCGGACCAGTATAGCTCGGAAGAGTCGCGTGGCTCAGTGTTCGCGCAAAAGGCACCGCAACATAAGCTCGCCCCGACGCTGCCAATGGGGCTTCAGGCTCACATACTTCGGTCCGAAAACCGGGCCGCGAGGTTCGACGGATTCCGCAGCGTTGCATGGGCGTCTCCTGTGATGGTTCTCGTTAGGCGGAGTTGAGACCGACACTGCAAAGCAGTGAGCACCGACGGATCTAGTAGAGCTTGAAGTAGCTGGCGGCCGGCTGGTCGCCGCTGCGCTCGTGCCAATAGGTCTTGGCACTGGGGTCGAGTTTCTTGCCGATGACGTCGCGTCCGATCAACCGGAACACCAACGCGATCGGCGTCAGGACCACGTAGTAGACGAACGCCAGCATCACGTGCGACAGCACGAAACCAATCGGGATAAACGCCACCGACAGGCCGATGAACAAGGCCCGTGAAAGGAACTGCACCCCCGCAAGGAAGAACAACAGTTGCAGCACACCGATGCCCACGGCGCCCAAGAACACCGGATGCCCCCACTCGAAGCCCACGGTGAACTTCAGCGCAACCATGCCGAGCAAGCCCATGCCGATCACGGCAAACCAAGCGAACTGCTTGATGATGTGGGGCGCTGGGTTGAGGTCGAGTTTGATCATTGGCAGTTAGTCCAGAGCGAACGCGGCGAGGTACTTCTCGCGGTCAACCTCAGGCATGTTCTCTTGCACCTTGCGGCAGATGACGAAGTTCTCGAGCACGAGCACATCCATGTCCGTGCCCCTGAAGCAACGCAGGGCGTCTTCGGGCGTGCAGACGATCGGTTCGCCGCGCACGTTGAAACTCGTGTTGATTAGCACTGGGCTGCCGGTGCGCTTGTGGAAGCTCTCCATCATCGCGGCGAGACGCGGATTGTGTTCGCCGTCAACCGTCTGCAGACGCGCCGAGTTGTCTACGTGCGTGACCGCCGGGATCACCGAGCGCAGTTGTTTGAGCTTGTCGAGGCCCTCAAGTCCCACCTCGACTTCGAGTCGCTTGTCGGCGCGCACGGGCGCAACGATCAGCATGTAGGGACTGTCGTGCTTCGGATCGATCTCGAAGTAGTCCGAGGCGTGGTCGCGCAAGACGATCGGCGCAAATGGCCGGAACGACTCGCGGAACTTGATCTTCAAGTTCATCACGCTCTGCATCTTCGGCGACCGTGCGTCGCCAATGATGCTGCGGGAACCAAGCGCTCGCGGACCAAACTCCATCGGCCCCTGGAACCAACCGATCACGTTCTCCTGATCAATCAGTTCGGCGACGCGATCGGCAAGTTGGTCTTCGCTCGTGCACTCTTCATAGGTGACGTTCTCCTTGTCGAGGAACGCCTTGATGTCGCTCGATTCGTAGCTCGGGCCCAGCAAGCTGCCGCGCTGAGAATCCGCCGGCATCACGGTGCGCGGCTTGTTGAGCAGGTTATGCCAGACCAACTGCGCGGCTCCCAAGGCGCCACCCGCATCCCCGGCTGCCGGCTGGATCCAGATCTTGTCGAATGGACCTTCGCGCAAGATCACGCCATTGCCGACGCAGTTGAGCGCGACACCACCGGCGAGGCATAGGTTCTTCTTGCCGGTCACCTTCTGCGCGTAGCGAGCCGTCTTCAGCATGACCTCTTCGGTCACTTGCTGGATAGATGCGGCGAGGTCCATGTGACGTTGGCCGAGGTCGGTCTCGGCGGTGCGCGGCGGCGCGCCGAAGAGTGCGTCGAACTTCGCGTTCGTCATCGTCAGACCTTGGCAATAGTTGAAGTAGCGCAAGTCCAACCGGTAGCTACCGTCTTCGCGAAGATCGATCAGGTGATCGCGAATCAACTGGGCAAAGCGCGGCTCGCCATACGGCGCCAGACCCATCAGCTTGTATTCGCCGGAGTTGACCTTGAAGCCGCAGTAATAGGTGAACGCCGAGTAGAGCAAGCCGAGCGAGTGTGGGAAGCGGATCTCGCGGGTCAACTTGATCTTGTTGCCCTCGCCGATACCGATCGTGGTCGTCGCCCACTCACCGACGCCATCCATTGTGATGATCGCGGCGTCCTCAAAAGGCGACGGGAAGAACGCCGACGCAGCGTGACTCTCGTGATGCTCCGGGAAGACGTAGCGGTTCTTCGGTTTGCACCCGAGCTGTTTGGTGAGCAGCCGCTTCATGTGCAGCTTCTCACCAAGCCAAATTGGAATGGCCTTGCGGAACGACTGCAGACCAACCGGCGCAAACGCGATGTAGGTCTCGAGCAGGCGGTGGAACTTCAGGACCGGCTTGTCATAAAAGGCGACGAAGTCGAGTTCTTGCGGCTTGATGCCAGCACGCTCAAGACAGAAGGCAACCGCCTTGGCCGGGTACGCCGAGTCGTGCTTCTTGCGGGTAAACCGCTCTTCCTGTGCAGCCGCGACGATCTCGCCATCGCTCAGCAAAGCAGCGGCGGAGTCGTGGTAGAAGGCCGAGATGCCTAAGATGTGTGTCGGCATGGAGCAGTAAGCGAGGGTTCCGTGGCGCACTATCGTGCCGGATACCGGCAACGGTACCACACGAAAATGTCGCCAGGCTTAGGTCAGCAGAGGTACTCTATCTACATGAGCAAGCCTGTCCGCAAGCGCCCCCGCCGAATCGTGCTCGTGCTGGCTTTCGGGATCGCGACGCTGGTGGCGCTTGTCCTGGCCGAGGTCGTACTACAAATATGGGTCGGTCCAACGAAACCGGTCGGTGGCATCGGCTTCGAAACGGCCGCGGGCGTGCCGGTTGCCGGGGCCCAACAGGCGATCGAGATGAAGCTGATCGTCGAGGTTCCGCCCAAGATCAGGCCACGATGGCGCACGATGTTCCGTAGCGACCAAGGCTTTTTCATCACCTACGAGGACAACGATGTCCTGAAGCGCGACTGGTTCGACGAGCAAGGCCGCGTCCTCAACCACATCAATGCCAGCGGGATTCGCGAACGCGCCAAGATCACCCACGAGAAGCCTGCCGGTCAGCGCCGCATCGTCTGCATCGGCGATTCGTTCACGTTTGGTTGGGGCATCCGGCCCGAAGACGGCTGGGTGCGCATGCTCGAAGACGACCTGCGCAAAGACAAAGGAGACGTGCGCACCGTCAACTGCGGCGCTTCGGGAACGGTGTGTGTTGACGAGTATTGGTACGGATTGAAGCACCGCTTCCACAAGTTTGAGCCCGATGCGGTCATCATGACTCTGTGCCTGAATGACCTGGTCGGCAGCCACGGACTGAGCTTCATTGTTCCAATCAACACGGGTGTGAAGCTTCTCGACCTCGCCAAGGGTGCTCTCGGGTACCACCCGCTCGATCTCAACCCGGACGACAACTGGGCTCAGTGGTTGTTGGATTTGCCCGAGAAGGAGGGCCTCGCCCTCGGCCTCTACAACCCCGACCGACCATTCGAAGCCATGTGGTCCCAAGAGGTTCCGCAAGAGTCGATGCGTGCGGCCAAGGCTTGGTGCGACAAGCGCAAGATCCCGTTCATGGTCGTCATCTGGCCCTTCCTGCAGGGCCTCGGACCCGGTAAATACTACCCATTCCAGAAGCTGCACGACCTGGTTGCAGCCGACTGCAAGGCAGCCGGCATCCCGCTTCTCGACGTGTTGCCGGCCCTTAAAGACACGCCACAAGAAGACTTATGGGTTACTCCAGCCGACCCTCATCCAAATCCTTTGGCGCAGTGTCTTACACTGCCGAGGATTGTCGAGTTTGTCCGCTCCCACATCGACTGGTAGAGCGCGCACCAACATACAAGGTCGTGCGTACGCTGTTGGCCCTCGGCATGTTAGCCAAGTTCAAAAGCGATTCTGTGAAGTCTGAAATTGACCCCACGTGAACGATCTTTTACAGGGGTTGCCCTCATTGGGCTCACAGCACGTGCCCTGCAGTAGGTCCCACACAACCAACCGGTTGATCTGAGTGATCATGGTTGTGTGGACGCCAACTCAGGGCGGCCCACACGTGCGCCCAATATTCGACGTAATCGCGTCGAGTTTCCTGCGACCGCAATACTGTCCCCACCGCGGAGGGGATCTACATTGACCGTACTGTTCCCCAAGTGGACTAACAAAGTCCCCGCCTATCTCGCACTCGGTGCCGGATCGGCGGGCTTGCTCGTAGTCCTCGTCGTCTCCTTCTGGTTCTCACCGAAGAACACGGACGTCGGCTACCAACCGTACCAGCCGATCTCGTACAGCCACAAGCTGCACGCTGGGTCGCTCGGTATGGATTGCCGATACTGTCACCGCGCCGTTGAGGAAGGCGCCGCAGCGTCGATCCCCGATGCAGCGACATGCTACGGCTGCCACCAGCACGTCAAGAAGGACAGCATCCAGCTCGAGTCACTGCGCGCGCAGTTCGTGCCGGACGCCCCCGACGATCATCCGGTCGAGTGGATCAAGGTGCACTTGCTGCCGGATTACGCCTACTTCAACCACTCGGTGCACATCGCCGCGCAGGTTGGTTGCAAGAGCTGTCACGGCCGCGTCGACCAGATGGAGATCGTGCGACAAGTTGAGCCGCTCAGCATGGGCTGGTGCCTCGCCTGTCACCGCGATCCGGCTGCGCACATTCGACCGCTCGATGTGTCGGTGACCAACATGACCTGGGAGCCGAACGAAGCATCGAAGACGGCCGCCATGAAGCTGCTTGACTGGGACGGCGACAACGTGCCGAAGCTCAACCCGCCCACCCACTGTTCGGCATGCCACCGATGACAGGCACTCAAGATCAACCTACCGCGATGAACCAGACTCCTGTGAGCCCGCAATCCGATACGGATGGGCCAACCTACTGGCGCAGCATTGGGCAACTCGAGAACTCTGCTGAGTTCCAAGAGGTGCTCGCACGCGAGTTCCCTGAGGGCATCACCGAAGCACCGGACGACGTTTCGCGTCGTGGCTTCCTTGGTGCCGTTGCCGCTTCGGTTGCGCTCGCTGGCATGACCAGCTGCCGCAAGCCTGAGACCAAGATCGTGCCGTTCACCAAGCGGCCCGAAGGTTTCAAGCCTGGCATCTCGCAGCAATACGCCTCGACGATCACGCGTGGTGGTTACGGCATCGGCATTCTCGTCAAGAGCAACGACGGTCGTCCGACCAAGATTGAAGGCAACCCAGATCACCCGAGCAGCCTCGGCGGCGCCGACCTGCAACTGCAGGCGGAGTTGCTGCAACTCTACGATCCCAACCGCAGCCGCCACGCCCGCAACGCGCACACCGCTGCGCACGCGGACGACGGTCATGGCGGCGGTCACGACACGCACGTCGTCGACGTCTGGGAAGAGCTGGGGATTGGCACAAACCTTGATTCCGACACGCCTGAGCCGAGCTGGCTCGAGACGGCCACGTCGGAGTTGATCACCAAGAAGGGGGCCGGCCTACACGTGCTGATGCCACCGAGCACGTCGCCGACGTTGCTCGCTGCCGTCGCGCGCATGAAGACCGGCAGCTTCACCAAGGCCCGCTTCCACACGTGGACCGCACTCAATTCGGACAACGAGTTGCAGGGCGCGGAGATGGCCTTCGGCAAGGCGATGGCGACGCACTACGACTTCGCCAAGGCCGACGTCGTCTTGTCGCTCGACAACGACTTCCTCGCCACCAACGGCAACAACCTGAGCAACGCGCGCGGCTGGGCCTCCCGTCGCCGCGAAGCCAAGAACCTCAATCGCCTGTACGCGGTTGAGTCGATCTTCTCGACGACCGGCACGGCCGCCGATCACCGCTTCCGCACCAAGAGCGGTGACATCCCCGCAGTCGCGTTCGCACTCGCGAAGGCGATCGGCATCGGGGCTGGCACCGACCTCGCCGGCGCGCTGTCGTCGCACGATGCAGCCGCCTTCGAGAAGAACGGCAAGAAGTGGCTCGAGATCATCGCCAAGGACCTGCAGTCAGCAGCTGGCAAGAGCATCGTCATTGCCGGGCCAACGCAATCGCCGGCCGTGCACGCGATCGTTCACGCGATCAACGCCAAGCTCGGCAACGTCGGCAAGACGATCACGATCACCGCGATGCCGGAAGGCATCCCAGCCAACTGCACCGCGCAGATGCAAGAGCTCGCCGCGGCCATGCAAGCTGGCACCTGCGAGACGCTCGTCTTCCTCGGCACCAACCCGGTGCTCGATGCGCCGGCCGACCTCAACTTCGCCCAGCTGCTCAAGGACAAGAAGCCGAAGAACACCATCCACGTCGGCCTCTACGATGACGAGACCGGCCGCATGTGCGACTGGCACCTGCCGATGGCCCACGACCTCGAAGCGTGGGGCGACGCCCGCAGCCACAACGGCACGGTGTCGCTGCAGCAGCCGTTGATCGCCCCGCTGCACGGCGGGGTTTCGGCGCTCGAGTTCCTCGCCTTCCTCAACCAGGATCCGACCAACAACGCCAGCCACGAAGACCTCGCGGCGAAGCGTGACACCGTCTACGGCTACGAGCTGGTCAAGGCTCACTGGCAACAAGCCAGCGGCGCAACCAACTTCGCCACTGGTTGGTGGCTGAAGGCACTGCACGACGGCACGGTCGCAGGCACGGCGCTCGCCACCGAAAGCCCAACGGTCAACGCCGGCGCAATCGCGGCTGGTGTCAGCGCCTACCAAAGGCCAACCGGCATCGAAGTTGTCTTGCGCGGTTGCCCGAAGATGGGGGACGGTCGCTACGCCAACAACTCGTGGATGGCAGAGTTGCCGGACCCACTGACCAAGCTCAGCTGGGACAACGCGGCGATGCTCAGCATGGCCACCGCGCGGCAACTCAACGTCGAGAACGGCGACATGCTGGCGATCTCGGCCAACGGCGCCCAACTCGAGATTCCAGCGTGGATTCTGCCTGGTCACGCCGACGACAGCATCTCGATCTTCCTCGGTTGGGGACGCTTTGCCACCGACTCCGAGCAAGACAAGGCCTTCAAGGTTGCCAACGGCTCGGGCTTCAACGCCTACCCGCTGCGCACCAGTGCCCAGCAATGGGTGTTGAGCGGCGCCAACGTCGGCCGCGGCTCGGGCAGCCACACGCTCGTCTGCACGCAAGAGCACGGCACGATGGCCGGCCGCGCGCTGATTCGCGAAACCGACGCAGCGACCAACGCGAGTGACCCCAAGTGGGCGCCGAAAATGTCGCCGCTCGACGTGGCCGCTCGCCTGCAAGACAAGACCGAGAAGGATCTCAACAACTCGCTCTGGGCGGAGCGTGGTTACGACAAGGGCAAGGAGAGCACCGACGAACGCGTGCGCCGCTCGCCATACCAGTGGGGCATGGTCGTCGACCTCAACGCCTGCACCGGTTGCAGTTCTTGCGTCGCGGCCTGTGTCGCCGAAAACAACATCCCGATGGTCGGCAAGATCCAAGTCGCGCGCAACCGCGAGATGTTCTGGATCCGCGCGGACCGCTACTTCAGCTCGAAGGCGGACAACAATCTCGAGATGATCGAAGACCCCGAGGTCGCGAACATGCCGGTGCCGTGCATGCAATGCGAGAACGCACCGTGCGAGTCGGTATGCCCGGTCGCTGCGACCACGCACAGTCCCGATGGACTGAACGACATGGTCTACAACCGCTGCATTGGCACTCGCTACTGCAGCAACAACTGCCCCTACAAGGTGCGGCGTTACAACTACCTCGACTACATCGGTCACGTGCCCGACACGAAACAGATGGCGTTCAACCCGGACGTCACCGTTCGCAGCCGTGGCGTGATGGAAAAGTGCACCTACTGCGTGCAACGCATCAACGGCGGCCGCATCGAGGCGAAACTCAACGCCACCAAGGTCGGCGACGGGCCAAGCCACGTCCGCGTCACCACGGCGTGCGCCCAAGCTTGCCCGACCGAAGCGATCACCTTCGGCAACATCATCGAGACCGATAGCAAGGTCGCGAAGCTACGCGGCAACGACCTGAACTACGGGTTGCTGTCCGAACTGAATACGAAGCCACGCACGACCTACCTCGGTCGCGTGCGCAACCCGAACCCCGAACTCTCCAAGGCCTGATCTCGATGACAGCCATTCCTGTCGATCCAAACGTCGTCGACGTGCCGGAGAACCCACTCATCCGGGCTCCTCTCGTCGAGGGCGAGAACGACTTCGCATCGATAACCAACACCATTGCAGCGCCCGCCGAAGGTAGGACGCCGCGAGGTTGGTATCTGATGTTCGGCATCGCCGTCGCGATGCTGATGAACCTCGGTGCGATGGTCGGTTACCTCGTCTTCACCGGCATCGGTGTCTGGGGTAACAACGTGCCAGTCGGCTGGGGTTGGCCAATCGTCAACTTCGTCTTCTGGATCGGTATCGGCCACGCCGGAACGCTGATCAGTGCGGTGCTCTTCCTGTTTAGGCAGAAGTGGCGCACCTCGATCAACCGTGCATCCGAGGCCATGACGATCTTTGCCGTGATGGCCGCCGGAATCTTCCCGGCCATCCACGTCGGTCGCATCTGGGTCATCTACTGGGTGTTCCCGGTGCCCAACCAGATGTCGCTGTGGCCGAACTTCAAGTCGCCACTGATCTGGGACGTGTTCGCGGTTTCGACCTATTTCACGATCTCCCTGCTGTTCTGGTTCGTCGGGCTCATCCCTGACCTGGCAACCTTCCGCGACCGCGCCGCCCAGCAAGGCCGCAAAATCGCAAGCAGGGTCTACGGCATCTTCTCGCTCGGCTGGCACGGCAGTAACCGTCACTGGCTGCACTACGAAAAGGCCTACCTGATCCTCGCCGGCATCAGCACGCCGCTCGTGCTCTCCGTGCACTCGATCGTTTCGTTCGACTTTGCGGTGTCCTTGCTGCCGGGTTGGCACTCGACGATCTTCCCGCCGTACTTCGTTGCCGGCGCCATCTTCTCCGGGTTCGGCATGGTGCTGACCCTGATGATTCCGGCGCGCAAGTGGCTGGGCCTGCATCAACTGATCACGCTCAACCACCTCGACAACATCGCCAAGGTCCTGCTCGTGACGGGCATGATGGTTGGCTATGCCTACGCGATGGAGTTCTTCATCGCTTGGTATTCCGGCGTCGAATACGAGTCGTTCGCGTTCATCAACCGTGCCTTTGGTCCCTATGCATGGGCCTACTGGATCATGGTCAGCTGCAACGTGATCAGCCCGCAGTTCTTCTGGTTCCGCCAGCTGCGTCGCAACCCGACCGTGCTGTTTGTGATCTCGATCTTCGTCAACATCGGCATGTGGTTCGAGCGCTTCGTGATCGCGGTCACGTCACTGCACCGCGACTTCCTGCCGTCGAGTTGGGCTTACTTCAGCCCGACGCTGATCGACATCCTGACCTACGTCGGCTCGTTCGGCCTGTTCTTCACTATGTTCCTGCTGTTCTGCCGCTTCCTGCCGATCCTCGCGATCAGCGAAGTGAAGGGCGTGATGCCGCAAGCGAACCCACACCACGGTCACCAAGACCACGGCGATAAGGCCGCTCACTAAGGATCACCCATGACGAACACCAACAATTGGGGAGCGGTCGCCGAATTTGATTCCGCGGCGGCGATCTACCAGGCCTGCGAGAAGGTCACGGCCGAAGGCTACACGCGCACCGACGCGCATACGCCGTTCCCAGTGCACGGCATCGACAAGGCCCTCAGGCAATCCGAGAGTGGCCTAGGCTGGCTCGTAGTCTGCTTCGGCCTGGCCGGCATCCTACTGGCGCAGGGCATGATGTATTGGATGAACGCAGTCGACTACCCGATCTGGGTGTCCGGCAAGCAGCCATACGCGTGGCCATCCACGATCCCCATCACGTTCGAACTGATGATCCTGTTGTCGGGTCTCAGTGCAGTCTTCGGCATGTTCGCCCTCAACCGGCTGCCGCGACTTCACCACCCGATCTTCTCGCACAGCAGCATCCACCGCGTCACGGACGACCGCTTCTTCCTGTCGATCGAGGCAACCGATCCGAAGTTCGACAGCACTGCCACGCCGAAGTTCCTTGAGAGCATCGGTGGCAGCAACGTCGAGATCCTCGAGGACTGATCATGACGCACATCAATCAGATCATAGGCAAGACCCTCCTGGTATTGGCGCCGCTGACGCTCGTTGCTCTTAGCAGCTGCGAGAAGTTCCGCGGGTTCCCATCCGATAAGCCGCCGGTCCACCTGGTGCTCGACATGGACTTCCAACCAAAGGTGCGGCCGCAATCGCAGCACGAGTTCGAAGGTTGGACCGACCATCGCGGTGCGCGCCTGCCAGTCGCTGACGCGTTCGGCAAGACCCTGGTTGTTGCACGCGGCAGCCTTAAGGACCCGAGGCTCGCCAACAGGGACGCCAACGGCCAATACGTCACCACGAACCCGCTGTCGCTGAAGCACACGTTCCGGGTGCGCGGCCGCGTGATGACGGCGATCGACCACGGTCGCGAACGCTTCGAGATCTACTGCTCGATGTGCCATGGCCTCACTGGTCAAGGTGGCAACGGCAAGCAGGGTCACGGTTTGGTCGGCCGCTTTTGGGAGCCGCCACCGTCAAACTTCCACTTCAGCACCAAGACCGGCGCGGACAACCGCGTGCCCTTGATGCCGGATGGGGAGTACTTCGAGGTCATCACGACCGGCAACGGCAAGACGATGCCCGCTTACGGTGCCCGCCTCAGCGTCGAGGATCGCTGGGCCATCGTGCACTACGTGCGCGCCCTCCAGTCGTTGAGCAAATAACACCGAGCAACTTAATGACCGCTACCGCAACACAAACGACGGCACGCAGCCTGCAGCAGATCGCGCCGCACGTCACGTCGAAGGTCAAGGACGGCGACCTCGTGAAGGCCCAGATGGGCCTGATCGTAGTAGGTGCCGCTCTAACCATCGCTGGTTTCTTCACCGGTCACGGCGACCTGTCGTACTTGGTCGGATACATGGGCGTTCTAGGCATCTGCCTTTGCGCGCTCTTCTTCACGATGCTCCAGCACATTACCCGTGCTGGCTGGAGTGTGTCGGTTCGTCGGCTGTCAGAGAACATCGCCGGCACGTTGCCGTTCATGCTGCTGTTGTTCATCCCGATCATCGTCAGCTTCAGCAGCGATCACGGCATCTACAGTCACTGGACCGAGAAGTGGAACCTCACTGAGGGTGCCGAGGGCTACGACCCAGTCATCGCCGGCAAGTCCGGCTACCTGAACCCGACGTTCTTCTTCATCCGCGTCGTCATCTACTTCGCCATCTGGATCGGCCTGGCGACGTTCTTCCGTCGCAACTCGATCAAGCAAGATGAAACCGGTGACCCCGCGCTCAGCATGAAGATGTCGCGCATCGCCGCGCCGGGTCTGCTGTTGTTTTCCCTGTCGATCACGTTCGCGGCGTTCGACTGGATCATGTCGATCGACCCACACTGGTTCTCGACGATCTTCGGCATCACGTACTTCGCCGGCGGCTTCATGTCGTTCTTGGCGTTCACGATCCTGATGTGCAAGTGGCTCAACTCGAAGGGCTACTACAAGGAAGCGGTCAACACCGAGCACTACCACGACCTCGGCAAGCTGATGTTCTCGTTCATGGTCTTCTGGACCTACACGAACTTCAGCCAATACATGCTGATCTGGTATGCCAACCTGCCGGAAGAAACCGGGTGGTTCGCACACCGCGCGATTCACGGCTGGGGCGCTGTTGGCGCGATGCTGATCATCGGGCACTTCTTCTTCCCGTTCATCTTCCTGCTGTCGCGCAACGTCAAGCGTCACAGTGTGCTGCTGCCAGTCGGCGCCATCGCGATGCTGCTGGTGCACTGCCTCGACATGCAGTTCTTGATTCTGCCGTCGGGCATGCACGGACATGTTGCTGGCCATGGTGGTGACGGCGGTGCCGTTGCTGCGGTCGCCGACGGCGCTGCGCACGACGGCTTCAGCGAGCAACTGTCCGCCTACTTTGGCACCATCAGCTGGGCTGACTACGGCTGCTTCATCGGCCTGCTTATGGTCATGGCTGGTCTGACGCTGCTCAACGTCCGCCGTTGCAACCTCATCCCGCTGCGCGATCCGCGTCTCAGCGAGTCCATTAACTTCGAGAACTTCTAAGCCATGGATCATCTACCAGGAGCGACGCACGAAGCGTTGCCACTCGATCCCGAAAACGACATCGACGGCGTCAAGGCTGTCTGGTGGTGCGTCGGCACCAGTGTGTTGCTGTTTGGCTGCCTGTGGATCCTCGTGCCGATCTTCGTGCAAGTGCAGGACGTCGAGATCAACCGCAAGGTCAACGAGTCGCCGACGATTGAGCTCAACGACATCACCGATGCGGAGAACAAGTTCCTTTCGGGTGCCAATCCGACCAAGAAGAACATCGACGACGTCGTCGATGCTCTTCGCCCCAAGGTTGAGGGGCCCAAGTAGGAACAAGTCACCAACACCAACGCAATGAACCGTCTCTTCTCCAACCTGCTAATCGTCCTGCTGCTGAGCCCGCTTGCGGTCGCTCAGGCGCCGGGCCATTCCCCATCGCGTGACCTCGAAGTCACCGACGAGGGGGCAACGCAGCTGGACAAGATCGGCGCGATGGTCGACCGCGAACTCGAGTTTGTCGACGAGCGTGGCTACCCGTACACGCTCAAGCAGCTGTTCCCGGGCAAGCACCCAGTTGTGCTGATGATGGGCTACTACAGCTGCCCATCGATGTGCGGTCAGGTTCTCGACGCAGCGTTCTACGCGCTGGGCAAGACCGACCTGCAGCCGGGCAAGGACTACCGCATACTCAGCGTCTCGATCGATCCTGCAGAGACGCCCGAGATCGCCGCCAACCGCAAGGGTGTGTTCCTGCCGCGTCTGATGAAGACCGGTGGCGACGATGCCTGGCACCTGTTGGTCGGCGATCCGAAAAACACCAAGGCGCTCGCCGACCAGGTCGGCTTCCAGTTCTACTGGACCGAAGCGATCCGCCAATTCGCGCACCCGCCGTCGCTGATCTTCCTGACCCCCGAGGGCAAGGTCAGCCGCGTCATCGTCAACACCTACTTCGAGCCCGAAGACGTTCGCCTGGCACTGGTCGAAGCCAGTGAAGGCACGCTCGGCACGTTCTGGGACAACGTCAAGCTCAACTGCCTGACGTTCGATCCCCGGACCAACACCTACTCACTTGCCGCGATGACGCTGATGCGCATCGGCGGTGCCATAACGGTCATCGTGCTTGTCGTGATGATCTGGATCATGATTCGCCGTGAACGCGGCAAAGGCAGATCCAAAGCTTCTAATTCTTCCGCAACCGGCCTCCCCGACTCCGCCACTTCCCCGGCGGGCTAGGTAAGCCAGATACCCGAGTGCAGCCGTGATCAACTACCTGATCCAAGAACCAAAGCAGGACCCGCAGGGTGATCTACCCTGGGACGGTGTCCCCGCTCACGAAATCGACTTTTGGGGCCAACTGCCTGTGCAGGCCGGGACGTTTGATCACGTCGATGGGCTGTTCTATTTCACCTACGCGGTCTGCATCATCTTCTTCGTGATCATCACGGGGGTGCTGCTCTACTCGGTATTCGCGCACCGTCGCAAGACCTGGGACCAGAAGCCGCTCTCGAACGTGACGCATAACACGCCGCTCGAAGTCGTCTGGACGATCGTTCCGCTGAT
Organism: Planctomycetota bacterium; assembly: GCA_029936315.1. Classification (GTDB taxonomy): domain Bacteria; phylum Planctomycetota; class UBA1135; order UBA1135; family UBA2386. The sequence continues at coordinate 38,176 of JAPYTD010000020.1, forward strand.
CATCGTCATGATCATGTTCGCGTGGGGCTTCAAGGGCTCGCTCGACATGACGACGGTGCCGCACGAGGCGCAACGCAACACCTACAAGGCGACCGCCAAGCAGTGGAACTGGACGTTCATCTACCCAGATGCCACGCAGAGCATTGCCGAGGTTTATGTCGAGGTTGATAAGCCGGTGCAGTTCATCCTGGAGTCGACGGACGTGCTGCACGCGTTCTACATTCCTGTGATGCGCGTCAAGCGCGACATCGTGCCGGGCCGCTACCAGAGTGTCTGGTTTCATCCGATCAAACAGGGTGTCTACCCCCTGTTCTGCGCTGAATACTGCGGTGACGACCACTCGCGTATGTATGCCAAAGTGCACGTCGTCGACGCGGCGACCATGGCCGATCGACCGTGGAACAAGGTGCCAGCCGAGGACAAGCCTGTGGAGCGAATCGCATACGGCGCACGCCTTGCCCGGCAACTCTGCGCGAGCTGCCACAAGATGAGGGACACGGACACCGTCGTCACCGGCCCTTCGTGGCTCGGCATGTTCACCAAGCAAGGTGACACCTACGTCGGTCGCCAACGCGAAGTCCTCGAAGGTGGCGTAACCAAGACCATCACAACAGACGACGCCTACATCATTGAGTCCATCAAGGACCCAACGAAGAAGATCGTGGCCGAAGCACCCTACAACAAGAACTCCATGTCGAAGTTCGACACACTGACCGACGATCGCGTCGCGTGTCTCATCGCCTACATGAAGTCACTGGCCGACAACTAGAGGCATACACCCATGACGACCAATACTCCGGCCGTTGACGTTCAGACCACGCAGCCAAAAGCGCCGCGCGAGAACTACCTGAACTGCACCACAAGCTTCAAGTCCTGGGCGCTGACGCTTGATCACAAGCGCATCGGCCTGATGTACCTGATCGGGACCAGCCTCGCCTTCTTGGCGGGCGGCGTCTTCGCCCTACTGGTGCGCCTGCACCTGTGGGAGCCAGAGGGCATGCTCTTCAGCAACCCGACCTACAACCAGATCTTCACGCTGCATGGCGCCTTCATGGTGTTCTTGTTCGTAATCCCAGCGATCCCCGGATCGCTCGGCAACATCGTGATGCCACTCATGGTCGGCGCCAAGGATGTGGCGCTGCCGAAGCTCAACCTGTTGAGCTTCTACCTGTGGGTGATCGGCGCAGTCATGGCGGTTGCCGCGATCGTGATGGGCGGCTTCGACACCGGTTGGACGTTCTACGCGCCCTACTCGCTCTATACCGACCAGGCGGTCGTCACGATTGGCTTGGCGATCTTTGTGCTCGGCTTTAGTTCGATCTTCACCGGTCTGAACTTCATCGTCACGGTGCACAAGCTGCGCGCCCCGGGCATGACCTGGTTCCGCATGCCGCTGTTCGTCTGGGCGATCTACGCCACGGCGATCCTGCAGGTGCTGGCGACGCCGGTGCTCGGTATCACGGTGCTGCTGGTCGCGTTCGAACGCCTCTACAACGTCGGTATCTTCGATCCGCGCCTCGGCGGCGACCCGGTGCTGTTCGAGCACTTCTTCTGGTTCTACTCGCACCCAGCCGTCTACATCATGGTGCTGCCGGCCTTCGGCATCATCAGCGAGCTTGTCACTGTTCACAGTCGCAAGCCGCTGTTCGGCTACAAGCTGATCGCCTTCTCGTCCATCGCGATTGCGATCATCAGCTTCCTCGTGTGGGGCCACCACATGTTCACGTCGGGTCAGTCGACCTACGCGATGTTCGCGTTCAGCTTCCTGACGTTCTTCGTGGCGATACCGACTGCCATCAAGGAGTTCTCGTGGGTGGCAACGGTGTGGAAGGGCTCAGTCGCCCTCAACTCGCCGATGCTCTACACGCTGGCGTTCTTGATCATCTTCGCGATCGGTGGCCTGACCGGTGTGATCCTCGGCGCGCTCAACGTCGACCTGCACCTTCACGACACCTACTTCGTTGTCGCCCACTTCCACTACGTGATGATGGGTTCGATCGCCCTGGCGTTCTTCGCAGGCCTCCACCACTGGTGGCCGAAGATGTTCGGGATCATGTACAACGAGTTCCAAGCGAAGATCGCCTGTGCGCTGATCTTCATTGGCTTCAACGCGACCTTCCTGCCTCAGTTCGTCATGGGCAGCCGTGGCATGCCGCGTCGCTACGCGACCTACGTGCCGGAATACGCGGATTACCACAAGGCTTCGACCATCGGCGCCATGATCCTCGGAACTGGCGTCGCTCTGATGGTCTTCTACTTGGTTGCCTCGCTGTTCATCCGCAAGAAGGCCAAGCAGAACCAGTGGGGCGGTGTCACGCTCGATTGGATGTGCCCAACGCCTCCGCCGCACCTCAACTTCGACGAGGAGCCGCAGGTCGTGCACGAGGTTTACGACTACACCACGTTGGATTACGAGACGCTGCAGCGCGACTGCGATTGATCGACTCGCGACGAGCCAACCACCCGAACATTCGCTACAGGATTCGCTACAGGATTATTCATGAGTCACGATGATCACCATGGAGTAATGATCCCGGCACCAGGGCCGGAGTTCGTTGCCCACGAGGTGGCACACCACTTCAGTACGCCGGTGCAGGAGTTCCAGGCGGGCAAGCTCGGCTTTTGGCTGTTCCTTGCCACGGAAATCCTGCTCTTTGGCGGACTGTTCGCTGCCTACTTCTACTTCCACGAGGTCTTCCCCGAGACCTTCCGTGTCGGTGGCCAACAACTCGACTGGCGCCTTGGTGCCCTCAACACTTCGGTGCTGCTGCTGAGTTCTTGGACAATGGCGATGGGTGTGCGCTCCGCGCAGACCAGCCAGAAGTCGAAGACGATGATCTACCTGGTCCTCACGGTGCTCGGCGCCCTGGGCTTCATGGTCATCAAGTTCATCGAGTACAGCGCCAAGAACGAGCACGGCCTGATTGTCTTCTCGGAGCTGTTTAGCGGCTACGATGAGGTCACTGGTCAGGTCGCTTGGTTTAAGGACTATCACGGTGTCATGAAGGACGTGGCCCACGGCCACATGTTCTTCGCGATCTACCTGACGATGACGGCTATCCACGGTCTGCACGTCATCATCGGCGCCATTGCAATCATCTACGTGCTGTATGGCACGTCGAAGGGTCGCTACCACGCCGGCTACTACTTGCCAGTGGACCTGGCCGGACTCTATTGGCACCTGGTCGACTTGATCTGGATCTTCCTCTTCCCCTTGCTCTACCTCGTTCCCTAAGGCGCATCACTGATGTCAGACCACACTAGTACCGGTGATGGCCACGCTCCCGGCGAGCTAGACATGGGCCACCACCACGTCTCGAGCCCAGCAATGTTCTTGAGCGTTCTGCTCGCATTGCTGTTCTTGACGTTCATCACCGTCGTAGTCGCACAGTTCGACTTCGGTTCGGCAAACATGCTGATCGCAATGGGCATCGCCTCCATCAAGGCGTCGTTGGTCATCGCATTCTTCATGCACCTCAAGTATGACACCGCGATCAACAAGCTCGTGTTCATGAGCTCGTTCTTGTTTTTGTCGTTACTGTTTATCTTCACGCTCGGAGACCTCTTCACGCGTCGACTCGATCACGAGCTTCACACGACGAAGTCGCCGGTCGACCTGGAATGGAGCCACCCGTCGACTCTCGACGGCGATCACTAAGCTGCACGCCGCATACCTGCATTCCCGCCAGCCCGCCGATGCACGCATCGCCCTTTGGTCCGACGACGGCGTCGAACCCATCCGGGCAATGCTGCCGGCTGAGGTTGTTGCCGTAGCGAACACCGTTACCGCCCAGCTACTGCTCCCAACGGAAGAATCCGAGCTCATACCGCTCACCGCGCTGCCGAACTCGGATAACGATGAAGACCGCGGTCAGAGGCGCATCGCGCCGGCACTGTGGACCATTCCGGCGCTCGGTCTGCCGCTCGTGCAAGCGGTACCATGGTTGGCGTCGTTCGACCCAGTGACGCTCAACCCGCCGATGCGCATGTTGTGCGCAGCGAGCCATCTCGTCACCAAGCTGATTTCGCGCGGCGACTACGCGCCGGCACCGCCGGGCGTGCTGAAGTTCGTACCAGTTTGGCACAAGGAGACCCAATGGGTCGCAGCCGCGTTGGCCGAGATTGTGCCGGGCAACTTGTGCACGGCGCGCGTAACGGTTCCGGACGATCCAGTCTACGCCGTAACCCAACGCAATCTGATCGTCAGCTTCGTCAGCCACGCGCTCAATCAGGTACTCATCGCAAAGACCGAGGCCGGTGAGGCCGTGAGGCCGCGCCACGAAACCGCCGAGCGTCTGCCGCGCGAGTTCTGGCAAACCCCGATGACGCCGGTGCTCGAGATCCTTGTGCCGGACACGCCGCTCGAGGAAGGCGTACCGTGGGGGCTATCGATCCTGGTGCGCCCGGTTCCGGGCATCACCTACACCGAGACCATCGAGAGCCTGCACCAACGTCTGCAAGCCTCACCATTCAGCAACGAAATTGCCGGCGAGAGCGTGCACCGAGTCGAGGACACACTCGATCGCGTCGCCGAAAAGCTCCCTGCCTTGCGTCGTGCCCGCAACCTCAGCGATGGCCGCGCCAGCCTGACACGCCAAGAACTCGATCAGATCCTCGACCACATCCCGCTGCTCGAGAACGAAGGCTTCGAAATCACCCTGCCCGGGATCGAGTCGATCCAACGCTTGTCGGCGCGCGTCGCGATCGTCGAAGGTGGCGGCCAGGACGACGACCCGCGGCCGTGGTTTGAGTTCCGCTGGAGCCTCGCACTCGGCGAACAAGAATTGTCGCCGAGCGAGTTCGAGCAACTCGTCCAAGCCAAGACCCCGCTCGTCTTCATCGACAAGCGTCCGGTCCTGTTGTCGCCAAAGGACCGCGAAGCCCTCAAGGACTTCAAGAAGCGCATGCTGGAAGGCGGCGAACGCATCAGCTTCTTCGAAGCCCTGCGCCTTCGTCTCGGCGGTGCCTCGCACCTGCACGGCTTGGCGATGGAATCGATCGCCAGCACGCCGCGACTCGAACACCTGCTGAAGAACCTTGATCGCGCCCGCGGCGTCGAGAACCGACCCGTGCCGCCTGAGTTCATCGGCGAACTGCGGCCTTACCAAAGCCGCGGCCACTCGTGGGTTCACTTCCTCGTCGACCAGGGCTTCGGTGCCTGCCTCGCCGACGACATGGGTCTCGGCAAGACGATCCAGGCCATCACGGTCATGCTGGACTGGCGAAGAGAACGCCAGAACAAGAACGCGATCCTGATCGTCTGCCCGGTCTCGGTGCTCGGCAACTGGCGCCGCGAACTCAACAAGTTCTCGCCGTCACTGGTCGTCGACATGCATCACGGCAAGGGTCGCGCCAACACAGCCGACGGCTTCCGCGAGGTGATCGAGAAGAACGACATCGTGCTGACCAGCTTCAACCTGCTACAGCGCGATGAGGAGATCATGCAGGAAGTGACGTTCGACGGCATCGTGCTCGACGAAGCCCAGAACATCAAGAATCCGAGCACGCGCCAATCCCGTGTTGCCCGCACGCTCAAGGGCCACTTCCGCCTGGCGCTGACCGGCACGCCGCTTGAGAACCGCCCGCTCGACCTGTGGTCGATCATGGACTTCCTCAACGAAGGCCTACTCGGTTCGCGTCAACAGTTCACGCAAACGCTTGAACACCCGATCGTCAAGCAACGTCGCCAAGGTTCGATGTCGGCGCTCGCGCGCCTGGTTCGTCCGTTCGTGCTGCGTCGCCTCAAGACCGATCCCGAGATCGTTGCCGACCTGCCCGAAAAGACCGAGCAGATCGTCACCGCGACGTTGTCACGCGAACAAGCGATCCTCTACGAGTCGGTCGTTCGCAAGGGTCTGCAAGATGTCGAAAAAGCCGGCGAAGGCATCCAACGACGCGGCGCAATCCTCACGACGCTGTTGCGCCTGAAGCAGGTCTGCAACCACCCAGCTCACTACCTGATGGACGGCAGCGCCTTGCCGAGCCGCTCGGGCAAGTTGGACTTCTTGACCGAGATGGTCGACGAGGCCTACGAAGAAGGGGATCGCTGCCTGATCTTCACGCAGTTCAAGGAGATGGGCTCGCTGCTCAAAACCCACTTCGAAAACGTGCACGGCCGTCCGGTGCTGTTCCTGCACGGCGGCATCCCGCAGAAGGAACGCGACAAGATGGTCATCAACTTCCAGGAGTCGCGTGACGATGGCCCACGCCTGTTTGTTTTGTCGCTCAAGGCAGGTGGTACGGGCCTCAATCTGACGGCCGCCAACCGCGTCTTCCACTACGACCGTTGGTGGAACCCAGCCGTCGAAGACCAGGCGACCGACCGCGCGTTCCGCATCGGCCAAGAGCGCAACGTGTTCGTGCACAAGTTCGTCTGCAGCGGCACGCTCGAAGAACGCATCCAAGTGATGCTTGACCGCAAGCGTGAGGTCGCCAGCGGCCTGCTCGCAGCCGGCGAAACCTGGATCACCGAACTGAGCAACGCCGATCTCAAGCGTCTCTTGACGCTCGATCGCAAGGAGGCAATGACGTGAGCATCAGCGAACGCAAATCGGTCTCCCTCGGCGAACGCTGGCGTCGCGAAGCTACGCGCGACATCGACGACCAACGTCTAGCCGCAGCACTCGAGGCATTGCCCAGCATTCGCAAGCCCATGGTGCGCATCCGCGCCGGCGGCATCGCCGCCGAGATGGAAGGCGCGATGGGCTCAATCCACGAAGTCAGCTTGCAGATCCGCACGCTGCCAATGAAGGACTGGCCAACGTTGATCCGCGTGCTGCGCCGCAGCAAGTCGATCATCGAAGCCCTCGAGCAAGCCCGCGTGCCGCGTTCGTTCGACCGCCTGGTCGCACGCGTCATCGGCGAGCCGCTGTTCCCCGACGCCCGCAGCATCACCTACGGCTGCTCGTGCGACCTGCCAGAAAAGCCGTGCCGCCACGTGCTCGCGCTGCACGAACTGTTCGCACGCCGCCTCGACGAGAAGCCGTGGGAACTGTTGATGCTGCGAGGTGTCGACCTGCATAGCACTCTCGCCAAGGTCAAGCAGACCGCTCCCGATACCGAATTACCGCCACTCGCGTTTGGCGTTCCCGAAGAGCCCGTGCTCTACCCGGATGCCGAAGACGCCGACCTCGACCAAAGCCTTGGCCTGCAAGCCATGCGTTGGTTGATCGGCGACGTCTCGCAGCGAGCGGTCGACGCGACGCTGCAGGCGCTATCGGATCTGTCTACGGAACCGACACCAGTGAAGCCACCTGCAGCGGCACCTGTAACTGCGGCCAAAACCGCGCAATCAGATTCTCCGACGACACAGGCGGAAGAGGTTCCGTCCACAGAGTCCGGAGAAACAGACTCCGGAGATGACGACCCGCCGCCGAGCGCGACACAGGCGGCACTCGCCGACAAGCCCACTCAAGGTCTGTAAGGTAGGGCAGAGCAGGTAGGTCACTATGGCGTCTTGCTCGCGCCTTGCAGGCTGCTTGAACGCGTGCCACCGATGAGGTTGACCGTAATCTTCGCGCGCAAGGATCCCGCCTTCGCCTGGCCGCGGCGATCGCGGGCGAGCCCTGTTCGGGTGGCTCTGCACGGTCGCCGAGAACTGCATCCGCGCATGCGGGCGAAGCAACACAGACACGCCGCAAGTCGATTGACTACGATGGCCGCATGATCGCCTTAGTTCGAAACCTCCAGGCTGCCCTGATCGCTTCCGCGTTGCTGTCGCCGTTGCCATGTCAAGAGTACGTGCGCTGGCTGCAAGACCTCGGCGATGAGCAGAAGAGCGAAGCCGCCGAACGCGCGCTCGTGGCGATGGGCCCCAAAGCCATTCGCCCTCTCGGGGAACAGCTCGACAAGTGGGACACGTCCTCAAAGCGCGAACGTGCCCGCTGCATCGCCCTGCTGCGGGTCATCGCTTTGCTTGGCGAAGACGCCGCATTGCTCGCGTCCTACATCAAGCAATGTGGCATGGAGAAATCGTGTCCGCTGGTTCCCGAAGTCGCCGACACGCTTGCGACGCTCGAACCGTACGCCGGCGACGACGCCTGGCACGAGTTATTCCACCAAAGCATCAGTCCGATCGACGATGTGAAGGGGCGAGCGATGCGCGCGTTCATTCGCATAGTGTCACGACAACGAGTGCAACAGCGCGACTCGCTGGCGGTGCTCAAGGTCGAACTCGAACGAGATCGGTTCGGTTCTCGCGAAGTGGTTGCCGAAGCGATGGCCAAGCTGGGGGACAGTGGTGCAATCGACCTACTTCACCAGCGCTTGCTCGACCGCGAGACGCAGCCGAAGGAAGCCGATCAACTGCTCCACAACGGTTGGGTCGTACCAATGGTTGACGAGTTTGGCCTGCGTGCCGGCAACGCCTTGATTGCGTTGGCGCCGAGTGATCCACGCGCCGCGATCGGGTACGCCAACCGCGCCTTGCATCACCCACATCGCAGCATGCGCATTGAAGCGCTGCGGCAGATGGCACAGTTGGGCCCAGCTGCGTGCGATGCGATTCCCGAACTGATGCGCATCGCGTCAAGAGACGATGCTGCACTGGCTCTCGAAGCATTGAAGCTGCTCGGCATGGCAGGCAAGGATGTCGGCGAACACTTGGTCGCCATCGACTCACTGGCAACCAACGGCAAGGGTCCGGCCGCGCGCGTTGCCAAGGGACTAGCTGCGCGTCTGCGTGCCATGGGCTGCACACCGAAGGCGGGCGATCTCGAAGCACAAGCGTTGCAAGCAAAGCTGGCAGAGCTGGACAAAGCACTCGACGACTCGCCGGACACAGCCGTTCTCGAACAAATCGCCACCACCAAGGGCATGTGGCCGCGATTGACTGAACGGTTCCGCAAGGGAAGGGCGAATACGCCCGACATGGTGTTCGAACTCATCGCGCGCGTCGGCTGGCTGTGCAGCGAAAAGGAACGAATCAGTGTGCGGCGCTGCTTTGGACTCGTGACCGGCGAATACTGGAGCGCCTCGATGATGTCCTCAGCAACAGGTAGCGCCCGCATGAGTGACATTCACTACACGACGCATGCACGCTTGGGCGTCAACCCTGCGAGCACGCCAGATGAACTCGTGAAGTTGTTGGCCGATGAAAACCCGTTCATCCGTGAGGTTGCCGCACAGCTCTTGGCCAGCAATGTTGGCGCTTGGGCCAAAAGCAGCAACGACTACGAAGCAGTGCATGAAGCGTTGCTCGATGCCGCCACCACCAAGCACCCCAAGAAGTTCAATATCGAAAGCGGGCGCAACCAAACCAATGAACAGAACAAGCAGCGAACCCGCCAAGTGCAAATAGCAGCGGCCGAAGCGTTGGCGAGCTGCACCGTGCCAAACGCCAAGGCCGTCAAACTCCTGAAGGCCGTCGTGCAAAGCGCGAACGAAGACTTGGTCGTCAAGGCCATCGAGAACTGGATCCTGAGTGGCCCGGAAGACCAAGCGGTCGTGGCGAAGTTGACTGACATTGCCACGGACGAGCGCGAGTCCGTAGCCAAGGCCGCGAAGGCGGCGCTTGCGCTGCTTCAAGCCAAGTAGGTTCGGCTAGCCGGCTGCTACATCGCGGAGCCGCCTGGCGGCTGGCCGAGCCAGCGAGTGGGCAGGCGCGACGCCTACCTCATCGGCAGGCCATCACGACTTGCTGGCGGCGAGAGGTCCTGCCCTCGCGCACCGCGTTGGCGCGCTTACAGGTCCTTGACCTCACGCACCATGCCTTCGAGCGCTTCCTTCGCATCCGAGAACACCATCAAGGTGTTGTCGTTGTCGAACAGCGGGTTCTTGATGCCGGCGTAGCCGGGCGACAAGGAACGCTTGATGACAACAACAGTCCTGGCGTGGTCAACGTCGAGGATTGGCATGCCGGCGATCGGACCCGTGGGTTCGCGTGCGGCGGGGTTCACGACGTCGTTGGCGCCGACGATGATTGCCACGTCGGTGTTCTTGAAGTCGCCGTTGATGCGCTCCATCTCCCACAGCAGGTCATACGGAACGTCCGACTCGGCGAGCAGCACGTTCATGTGGCCAGGCATGCGGCCGGCAACCGGGTGAATCGCGAAGCGCACGTTCACGTCACGGGCGATCAGCAAGTCGGCGAGCTCACGAACCACGTGCTGCGCTTGCGCAACCGCGAGGCCGTAACCCGGCACGAAGATGACTGACGCGGCGCCATCGAGCACCATCGCGATTTCTTCGGGGCCGGCTTGCTTGATCGACTTGTAGTCACGCGCGTCTTCGGCAACGGCTTCATCACCACCCATACCGCCGAGCAACACGTTGCTTAGCGAACGGTTCATCGCCTTGCACATGATCTGCGTCAGGATCAAACCGGCAGCACCAACCATGGCACCGACAACAATCAGCAGCGGGTTCTGGATGACAAGACCAGCAAATGCGCCGGCGATGCCGGAGTAGCTGTTGAGCAGCGACACTACGACCGGCATGTCGGCACCACCAATCGGCATCACCAAGAACACGCCGAGCACGGCCGCCAAGATCGACAGCAAGATGATCGCGGTGATCAGTTGCCCGGAGCTCTCAGTCGTGACCATCCACGCCGCAATCGCAATGGCGCCAAGGCCAAGCACCGCGTGGAACGCATGACGGGCGCCACCGCTAAACGGGTGCGACAACTTCTTGCCAGACAGCTTGCCGTAGGCGACGAAGCTACCAGTCAACGTGACCATGCCGATCAGGATCGCGATAGGAGTCGCGATAGCTGGGACGACGCCCAAGCCCGATATCGTCGCGCCAGCCTCCGCGAGCTTGGAGTCGGTCAGCACGCTGCCGATCGCAACGAGTGCCGAAGCCACCCCGCCGAAACCGTTGAGTGCCGCAACCAACTCCGGCATCTTCGTCGTTGGCGTGCGCTTGGCGAGGAACAAGCCGACGCCACCGCCGACCACCACGCCGGCGATGATGACCGTCCAGTTGATCGAATCACTGATCAACAGCGCCGCGATGATGGCGACCAACATGCCCAATTCGGACAGCCGGTTGCCTTGCGAACAGGTGCGAATGCTCGTCAGGCGCTTGATGCCAAAGACGAACAGCAGCGTCGCAAGCAGGTAGAGGTATTCCATGCTACTTCTTCCCCTTCTTCTTGAAGGAGCCGAGCATGCGGTCGGTGACCATGTAGCCACCGATCACGTTGATCATTGCCAGCGATATCGCGAGGAACGCGATGATCTGCGCCAATACGTCTTGGCCTGACTTGGCCGCCATGATGGCGCCAACAATCGTGATACCGGAAATGGCGTTGGAACCCGACATCAGCGGAGTATGCAGTGTCGGGGGAACCTTCGTGATCAACTCGAAACCGAGCAGTGCTGCGATCACGAAGATGAAGATCATGTAGAAGTAGATATCCATCGTTCGCCCCTTAGTTCTGAACGGCCTTCGCCGTGGGTTCGTGACGCACGCAGCCATCGTGCACGATGGCAACCGCGCCCATGATCTCGCCTTCGATGTCGACCGTCGACTTGCCTTCCTTGTCGATGAACTCGCCCAAAAAGGCCAACGTGTTGCGTGCATACATGCGCGACGCGTCGGCGGCGACGCCTGCAGGCAAGTTGTTATCGCCAATGATCGTGACGCCGTCGACGACGGCCGTCTCACCGGACTTGCTGCCTTCGACATTGCCGCCTTGGCCAGCAGCCATGTCGACGATCACCGAGCCAGGCTTCATCGCCTTGCGCATCTCGGCAGTCACCAACAACGGCGCCTTCTTGCCCGGCACGAGCGCCGTTGTGATCAACACGTCGGCGTTGGTGATGTGTGCGGTCAAGATCTCGCGCTGCTTCTTCAAGAAGTCATCGCCAGCTTCCTTCGCGTAACCACCAGCCGTCTCCGCGTCGGGCGGCGAACCGGTGTCGACGAACTTGCCGCCGAGCGATTCGACCTGCTCCTTGACCGCCGGACGAATGTCATTGGCTTCGACGATGGCACCGAGCTTGCGCGCCGTAGAGATCGCTTGCAGCCCCGCGACACCCGCGCCGAGGATCAACACGCGCGCCGGCTTGATCGTGCCAGCAGCGGTCATCATCAACGGGAACATCTGCGGCAAGTGCACGGACGCGAGCAACACCGCGCGGTAACCGCCACAGGTTGCCTGCGAGCTGAGGATGTCCATCTTCTGCGCGCGCGTGATGCGCGGCATGAACTCCAGCCCAACTGCCGTCACCTTGGCGTCGCGCAATGCCTTGATCGAGTCGAGTGCATTGCCTGGCGTCAGTGTGCAGATGAGCATCGAGCCAGCCTTTTGGGCCGAACACAACTCAGCAGTCGGCACCTGAACGCCGAGCACGATGTCCGCGGCCTTGCGACCATCGGCATCCACCAGAGAGGCACCCGCTTCTTCGTAGGCGGTGTCGAGAAAGCCTGATGCCAAACCGGCGCCACGCTCAACTTGCACCGTCACCGAGAGCTTTTTCATGCCCTTGACGGTCTCAGGAGTGGCGGCGACGCGGGTCTCGCCGGTGGCCGATTCCTTCGGCACGAAGATCACAACCATGTCGGGGGGGTCCTTGCCTCTGTCCGTCGCGAAAGTAGAGCGACAAGAGAATCAGAACCGCCCTGCTCGCGCCACCGCGAAACACGCGCAACAAGGCTTCGTGGCGGGATTTGCCCGAACCAGCGGCGGCGCTGGATTACCGCAAGGCGCTGGCCTTGCCCTCGATGCCGACCAGAGAGGCCTTGCCGTCCCTCAGAACCAGCGCACGCACGTTGGCTGGCTCGGTCCAGGGCACATCGATCGGGATCAGGCCGCCGTCAAATCGGGTTCGCACCGCCGGGACTTGGGTGTGGCCAACGACAATGTGCTGCACGTTGCACGCAACCAGCAGCTGTTTGAACTGTGCGAGTGTCGGCGTCGGCCCGAAGGTGAGGGCATGTTCTGCAAAGAAACCTCGGTACCAAAGTGGCCCAGATTGCCCCCAACAGAGTTCGAAGATGCGCGGGTCCGCGAACCGGGTTGGTGGCACACCGAGGAACTGGCGCACAGTCGCATTGATGCGGTCGTAGTCGAGCTTCTTGCCGACGGTGAACTGCGAAAGACCCGCATGCACAAACAGGTAATCGCCGACGCGCTCGATGCAGTTGCACGACCGCATCCACCTACCAATCACCGTGTCCGGGCCGACCAAACCCTCACACGGCAACTTCATCAGCTCGGCGACAGCGAAGTACTTCGGATGCGTGTAGCGAACATCGCCACCCATCATCATCGCTTCGTGGTTGCCAACCACGAAATGCACATGGCCGCCCGCAGCCTGTGCTTCGTGTGACAGTCGGTAGAACAGCCACAGCGTCTCGGTGACCTGGTCGCCGCGATCCACCATGTCGCCAACACCGACCAGATGGCCGGTGCCAAACGCCCAATGCCCCTTCTTGTCGACAACGCCGCTGTTGGTCAAGAACTTGAGCAGTGCGTCGTACTCACCTTCGACATCGCTCAACGCGAGCAACTTCGCCGGCATGTCCCACTGACTCTTCGGCGGCTCAGGCTTCTTCAAGACGAGGCGATCGCCAAGCAGGTGCGCAAACTCGGGGATGACGATCGGAACCCCGGCAGCGAACGTTCGCGTCTGCAGTTTGCCACTGACGACCCAGCGAGCAGTGACCGACTGATCCTTCTCCAAGAACAGGTGAGGACCGTCGTTGAGACCTGTCGGCTTTGCCGGCGACTGGACGACGGGATCCGCAGTGGGTTCCGAAGCGGGAACAACAACCGAATCCATCTTCGGAACCGCCGGTGCACTCGACCCGCAAGACGCCAATACCGCGAGGACAGTGCCAAGGAAGAAAAGTCGGATCACCCAACCACGGTACAGGGCCAGGCACCGAAACAACTCATTCGCTAGCGATCACCGCATGCGAAAACTGGCCGTTTCCGTGCATGCGCTCGTAGACGTTCCATAGCGTGCGGGTGATGCCCGAGGCGCAATTGCATGTTTCTGTGCCAGGCACCGTACACCGTGCGGATTGTTTGTTGCTTGGCGGCGCGCAGGGCGAACGCCACACGAAAGCTGCGCAAACGTGAACCACACACCAAGATCACGAGCACCATGGGGTGATGACCGAAGGACGCCGATCGCGATCGAGCGCAGCAAGCGTTGGATGCGCTGCGAGTCGGCGCCACTACTGATCGACGCGCACCTTTCGCATGCCGAGGATGCGCGCAAGTGACGGCAACGTAATCGTCGAACAAACGTACCGGCGGTGCGCACACTCGTGCCACGTCGACCGCGTGTCCCACGGTCGCTGCCATGTATTACGGCAGTGGGCAAACTCACCTTGCTCGCGATCGAAGCGCAGGGCAAAAGGCGGCGGGCGATGGGTTACGTTGGGTTCACCTTGTTTCGTTGCGCGTCCGTAGCGCTCTCGGCGCCGACCTGAGGCGTCAACTAACCACCCAAGCCATCCCATGAAGACTCCGCTGCTCATCATCTGTTCCATGACCCTCGCCGGTGCCGCCTCCGCTCAGGTTGTCACCCTCGACAATTTCTCCATCGCCGGCGCACTCACTGCCAACGGCTGGACCGCGCACAGTGGTGCCGGCAACAAAGTGATCATGTCCGACGGCAACGTCGCCACGCTTGAGTTCGGCTCCGGCTCCGGTGAAGACGTCAACCTGTCGTTCGCGCCGTTCTCTGCCACCGCCACCATCTACGCCGCGTTCACGCTCAACGTGCCGTCCGGCAATCCGGTCAATCCTGACGCCAACGGCAGCTACTTCGCGCACGTCAAGGCTGCGAACAACACCTTCCGCGCGCGCACCGGCCTCTTGAGCCCGGCCTCCGCTGGTGACTATGGTCTCGGCATCCACGCCAGCGGCAGCTCAATCGGCGCCGGCGCCCTCTGGCCGGCTGACCTGTTGTTCGACACGGACTACGAGGTCGTCATCAGTTATGACGCCGCCACCGGTGAGAGCAAGCTGTGGGTCGATGCGACCTTGATCACCGACCCGTCCGTCAGCCACACTGGCACCTCCGGCACGATCATCGAGCAGTTCGCATTGCGTCAGTCGGGCGACCACAACGGTTTCATCACCGTCGACAACGTGGTCGTCGGGGGCAGCTTCGGCGACGTCACTGTCGTCGATCCGGCGAACCAATTCTTGCGCTCGGATTCACAGGTCGGCTGCACGGGCCGGCCGTTGCACTTCACGTCGTCGATGGTGCCCGCCGACCCGACGGCCGCCGCGTCGTGGGCCAACGGCACGACCGCCGCAATGACCGTCATCAACATGGACCCCGCGCTGAACATCGGCGTGCTCGTGTTCGGTTCGGCGACCATCAACCTGCCGATCTTCGGTGGCGTGTTGATCCCGTCACCCGATGTCGTCCAGGTCGTGGTTGGCGCAGCGGGTTCGGCGACCGTCTCGGTGACGATCCCGCCGGGCCTGACCGGCGCGGCGTTCCTAACGCAGTTTGCAATCTTTGATACCTGCGTGCCGACCAGCGACCTCGTGTTCTCGAACGGCCAACTGCACATTCTTCCGTAGGTTGCCCGACGGCACTCCGGCCGCGACAACGCGGTCGGGCCATGCCTCACCCAGGGCGTGTTGGCAAGCGCACCGACGTTCGACGCGAACGTCAACCACACGCCCCGCGTCATGCCGATCGTCTGCGCGACGACGGCAGGCGCCGGCGGGCTCGCCAGCGCCAGCATGCTCGGCCAGGCGGGCCGGCATCGGCGTTGTTCCTCGGCCTTCCCCGACGCCGCCCGCTCGTCGTAGCCAATGCCGCGCCGACCGGGAGTTCTTCGGCCATTTCCATTGCGCGTTCTGCTGGCTAGCCGGCATCGTGATTGACCAATGGCGGATCGTCTCATTGTCGCAGAGGCCGGCACGTTGTTCGAAGTGCTGGCTCGGCACTTTGCCGACGGGAGCAAGCACGCTTGGAGCAAGAAGACCCTGCGGCAACGTTTGCGGTTCGGCTGCATCGACGTCAACGGCCACACGACGACCCGGCACAGTGATCCCGTCAAGCCCGGTGATGTGGTCGAGATCCACGCCACCTCTGCTGGCCGCGTAACGAAACGCACTGCCGTCGATCTGCCGGTACTGTTCGACGATGAACATCTGCTAGCAATCGACAAGCCGCTCGGGTTGTTGTCGGTCGGCAGCGACGAAGAGCGGCAACGCACTGCGTTGGTGCTGGCGCGCGAGGCAGCGAGTCGGCCGGGTCGTGCAGTTGCATTGTGGCCAATTCACCGACTAGATCGCGAGACGTCGGGAGTCTTGCTGTTTGCGCGATCGCGTGCGGTGCGCGATCAACTGCAGAAGGACTGGAGCAACACGGTCAAGGTCTACGTCGCCATCGTCGAGGGCTTGCCCGATCCTGCGGCTGGCACAATCGAGCAGCCTCTATGGGAAGACCAGAACCTGCGCGTGCGAGTTGGCGCGCACCCGGGGGCCAAGCAAGCGCGCACGCGCTACCAGACCACGCACCGCGGGCCCTGCCGCAGCCAACTTGAGGTCCATCTCGATACCGGGCGCAAACACCAGATCCGCGCGCATCTCGCCTGGCTCGGGCACCCAATCGTCGGGGATGACCGCTATGGCACATCGGATGTACGGCTGTGTTTGCACGCACAGCGGCTGGTGGTTCGGCATCCCACGCACGGCCAGGACCTGTGCATCGAAGCGCCGCTACCGCCGGTATTGCCACGTGCATTAACGCAGCGTTGATCGGCTGCGCAACGAGCAGCGAGGTGGTCGTAAGACACCTACACAACGTCCCTCATGAAAGGTCTCGAAACCAAGGCCATGAGTGCCACGTGCTGGGGTGATGTCGCCGCCGTAGAGGTCCGCAATCCTCACTCCTTTGTGGAGGTGAAGATCCCCATTGTCTTCGATGTGCCTAGCGCGCAAGCCGCGG
>JAPYTD010000020.1:55149-59790 GCA_029936315.1 Planctomycetota bacterium
AGACGATCGAAGCGCGCAGATTGCGCCTGCTGGTAGTGTGCGTTCCTGCATCGTCCGGGCTAGGCTTCTACGCAGTGCAAAGTTTCGTCGGTGATCTCGCAGAACGTGTTCTTGGTGGCATGTCACCGATCGTCATCGGTCTCGATCCGCGGTTGTCGGCCTTTCCCGAGAAGTTGATGCCGGGGGCGGCGCCGGCGGCGCGCATCGTCGCGTTCTACGGCGAGGCGCTGCCCGTGATTGCCAAGCACGCCCCCGCGGTGAAGCCCAACATTGCCTTCTTCGAGAGCTACGGCTCGGACGGCTACCGGGCCTACGAAGAGGTTTGCCGCATGGCCCACGAGCACGGGCTGCTGATCATCGGCGACGTCAAGCGGGGCGACATTGGCAGCACGGCCGAGGCCTACGCGGAAGGTCACTTCCGGATCGCGGACTCGCTGACGCTGCATCCCTACCTGGGCGATGATTCCGTCGCGCCGTTTCTGAAGTGGTGCCCGCCGGAGCAGGGGGGCCGCGGTGTGTTTGTTCTGGTGCGCACGAGCAACCCCGGCGCGAAGGCCTTTCAAGATTTGCGGATCGGAGACGTTCCCTTGTGCGACATCGTTGCGAAGGCGGTTAACGAGTGGGGTAGCAAGTTGCCGCAGGAGCACGGTTACCACGGCGTCGGTGCGGTCGTCGGGGCCACCTGGCCCGAAGAACTGGCCCGCCTGCGCAAGCTGATGCCCAACTCATGGCTGTTGTTGCCTGGTGTTGGCGCCCAAGGGGGCAAGGTCGCCGATCTGGCTGACGCCTTCGACGAACGTGGCCTCGGCGCCCTGGTCAACCAGAGCCGTGGCGTAATGCAGTGTTTTGCACCGGCGAACGATGACTGGCTCGATCGTATCGAACAGGCATGCGCCACCTTTGCCGCCGATTGCCGAGCTGTGGCCGTACCTGAGAAGAGCTGATTCCTTGACCTCGACCTTGCGCCACATTTCCTTTCGCCGCCTCGGCACCTCCGCCGTGCACCAGCGATTCCTCGAAGACGACCGCGACCTTGGCGACTTTCTCGGCATGCGTGCTCACTCCGTCGAGGAGCTGCTCAAGCGAGCTCCGACGGGTGCCAACCGCGTGATCCCGCGCGAGCAGCTGGTCGAGTCGCTGCTTGCCTATGCCCAGCGTCACGACGCACCGCCCGAGGTACTGGCCAACGCCGAGGCACTGCTCGACCCGGAGACGCATGTCATCGTCACAGGGCAACAACCGGGATTGCTCGGTGGTCCACTGTTCTGCTTTCACAAGGCCGCTACGACAATCCGGCTGTGTCGCGAGATCGAGGCGCAAGGTGGCCCCAAGGTCGTACCGCTGTATTGGAATCACAGCGATGACCACGACCTCGAAGAAGCCAACCGTGCCTTCTTGGTCAACCAACATCAGGAAGTGCAACGCTTCCGCATCGACCTCAACCGCCACAACGAGGCGCTGCGGAAAATACACGTCGGTCGCGACGTCGAGCAACTGCTCGAGGAGATCGCGCCGCTGCTGCCGCAAACCGAGTTCCACGAAGACTTGATGGCGACGCTCAAGCCACGGCATCCCGACGAATCGTTGGGGGACATGCAGGCGCGCTTGATGTTTGAAGTGTTCGGCAAGTACGGCCTGCTCGTGATCGAGCCACGCGATTTGCCGGAGAGCGCGTTCGAACCGCTAAAGAAGTGGTGGAGCAAGTCCGACGAGATTCGCCAGAAGGTCCAGCAGACGTGTGATGACCTGACCGATCTCGGCATCGACATCACGCTCGACCCGAGTGCGACGATGATGTTCTCGATCGTCGGCAACCGTCGCGAACCATTGGCCGACGGCGAAGAGGTCAGCGACTGCCGCACGATGTCGCCAGGCGTGTTGCTGCGACCACTGTGGCAAGACGCATGTCTGCCGACGATCGGCTTCGTGGTTGGCCCGGGCGAACTGAGCTATCTGGCCGCCGGTGCGCCGCTGTATCGCTTCCTCGGGGTGCCGCAGCCGGTGTTTGTGCCGCGCTCATCGCTGACGCTGGTCGAACCGTCGATGCAGCGACTGCTGGGGCGGTTCTCGCTCGACCTGCCCGACCTCAGCCAATCGCCCGAACAGCTCGCCGAGAAGCTGCTGCAAGAAGATGATGGGCAAGGCCAGATCGAAGACAAAGTCGAGACCATCAAGAACCGACTGCGCGCCGATCTCGATGGCATCGAGAAGAGCCTCAAGACGATCGATGCGTCGATGGTTGGCGCGGTGGCTCGTGCCCGCACGAAGTCGGGAGAAGAACTCGAACGACTGCAAACCAAGGTGCGTAACGCTCGCCAAAACCGCGAAGGCACTGGCATCAAGCAACTGCGCCGAATGTGCAACTTGCTGCGCCCGCGCAGTCGGGTGCAAGAACGAGTGTTTGGGCCAATCACATACTTCAACTCGTTTGGACCGCGCCTTGCTGAGGAGTTGATTGGCGCTGCGGATCCGTTCGCCACCGAACACGGAGTGCTCGAACTGTGATCACCATCGCCAAAGCCTCTCAATTGCCGACCTGCGATGTGTTGGCGTTTGGACCTCATCCAGACGACATCGAGATCGCGTGCGGTGGCACGTTGTTGCTGTTGCACAAATTGGGCAGAACCGTCGCGTTGGTCGACTGCACCCGCGGCGAGATGGGTTCGCGCGGCACCGTCGCCGATCGCGAGCAGGAGGCGCTGGCTGCCGGCAAGGCCTTGCAGGCGAAGGCCCGCTGCAACCTCGACTTGCCCGACACCGGCATTCGCAATGACGACAACGATGCCACCAACAAGGTCGTCGCAGCGATCCGCGCGGTGCAACCCAAACTGATCTTCGCCCCACACGAGCGCGACGTGCATCCCGACCACACGGCTGCGGCACAATTGATCGAGCGGGCGCACTTCCTGGCGGGGTTGCGCAACTATCAACCGAGCCTCGGGGCGCCCCACCGCGCCGGCACGGTGTTGCACTACCCCGGCAACCAACCGGTCGAGCCGTCGATCGTGGTCGACATCAGCGCGATCGTAGATGAGAAGGTCGAAGTCGTGCGTTGCTACCGGTCGCAGCTAAGCCCGCTAGACACCGGATATCTGGTGCAAGGCCTCGACCTGCTCGAACGCACGATCGTGCGCCAACAAGCCGTCGGCGCGATGATCGCGGTGCGCGCCGGCGAAGGTTTCTGCCACGACGGCCCGATTGCCGCCGGCGATCTCAGCTGGCTGTTGGGCTAGCCCGAGAACGAACCCTGCCATAGCAACCGCACTTCCTCGCGGTAACAACTGCTCGATTGGCTCACGTCACCCGGCAGCGCATCCGGTAACGCAAGAGCTCCGAACCGCGGATTTGCACGACTTCACGGTGCACAACTTCGTAGCCCTGCTTCTCGAAGAACGGTCTCGCAACCTCACTGGCCTCGGTAAACAGCTCGATGACTCCCAAATCCGCCAACGCGTCCCGAGCCGCGTCGTGCAGCGCCTTGGCGACCCCCAAGCGTACGTGAGCCGGCGACGTGAACAGCGCCACCACGGCCTCGAGATCGGTTGGGCGAAACTCGCGGATGAGCATGCGTCTGATCTTGCCAACAACCGCCGGCAAATGCCGTCTCGAACAGGTTTGGCCTCGCGCACCGACCATTCCTGAGCGAACATGCGAGCTGGGAGCATCTCCATGAAGCGCATCGCGATCATCAATCAGAAGGGTGGCGTCGGCAAGACAACCACCACGGTCAATCTTGGCGCGGCCCTCGCCTTTCACGGCCAACGGGTGCTGCTGCTCGACCTGGATCCACAGGCGAACATGACGGTGCACGTCGACAAGCGGCCGGACCTGGAAAGCAACACGCTGACCAACCTGCTGATCGACGACACTCCGCTTGACGACTTGGTGCTAGAGACGGCGATGCCGAACTTGTTCGTCGTTCCGAGTGACACCTCGCTGGCCGGAGTCGAGCAGGTGCTGGCCAGTCGCATCGGTCGCGAGACGATCCTGCGTCATGCCCTCGACAAGGGCAAGGCTGCCGACAAGTTCGACTTCGTGCTGTTCGACTGCCCGCCGTCGCTGGGAGTGCTGAGTGCCAACGCGTTGGTCGCGGCGGACTACGTCGTCATTCCGATGCAGGCTGAGTATCTGTCACTGCAGGGTATGGCCAAGCTGCTCGAGGTGATCGATTTGGTAAAAGACCAGCTCAACTCCAAACTGCAGATCGCGTGCGTGCTGCCGTGCATGCTCGATTCACGCACCAACCTGTCGATGGAGGTGCTCAATGAGATCGAAGAGCACTTTGGTTCTTTACTGACCAAGGCGCGCATCCGCAACAACGTCAAGCTGGCCGAGGCGCCAAGCTTTGGCCGTTCGATCTTTGAGCACGCTCCGGATAGCAACGGCGCGCGGGACTACGCCGCGTTCGCGCTCGAGTTCATGGAGCGCGTCGGGGTTGATCGAAACGTCGCGGCAGCCACCCAAGACGACACCGAAGCAGAGGAAGAGTTGGAAGAGGAGGTCGTCGCCGAAAAAGAAGGCGCCATCGATGCGAGCGACGAGGTCGAACCGGAAACGCCCGACGCTTCCCAAACCGATTCCTCCGCAGCAGAGGAAGAGTTGGAAGAGGAGGTCGTCGCCGAAAAAGAAGGCGCCATCGAT
>JAPYTD010000020.1:59890-65797 GCA_029936315.1 Planctomycetota bacterium
GCGAGCGACGAGGTCGAACCAGAAACGCCCGACGCTTCCCAAACCGATTCCTCCGCAACCCTGGACGCTGAGCTGCCAGAGCCCGCGGCCGAGCAAGCCGGGATCGAAGAACCAACTCGGGTGCCCGATCCTGAGCCACTTGATGATCTTGGGCTGATCGAGCGCGCGGAGGAGCCACCGGCCCCGGCCGAAGCGGAAGCCGACAACTAGGTCTTCACGCAGCTAAGCAGTGCTGGGCGGATTGCCTCGCCCTGAGATTCTGATGTCGGCAATCCAGCCTTCATGTAGAGCAAGCGAACAGTCGATAAGCACGGAGCCATGGCTTCGCGCGACAACGACCTCGACAAACTGTCCTCCTTGCTTGGCCAATGCCTCGGTCGCATCGACGAAGAGGCCTACCGCCTGCAGCAGGACGGCGACGAGGTCCACTTCGACACGGCCGACCGCCTCGAAGACCAGACCGCCGAGCTGCAGAACCTGATCGATTCGCTGCTGGTCGTCGACACCGGGGCCGACGAAGCCGACGTCAACGAAGTCGTCGCCCGCGTCGCCGAGTCCTGCTTGCAGGAGATCAACGTGCCGATCGTGCTCCGCCAGGTGCTGACCACCGAATCGACGGTCGTCGCGGCCCAAACGTCGCTGGTCACCGTCGCCGTGCAACGCGCCATGGTATTGGCGGTTGTACCCCTTGGACCAGGTGATGAGCTTTGCCTGACTACGCGAGTCGAGAGCGGCTCGGTCGTGTTCGAAATCGAGGGCCACTGCAGCCAGCCGGAAGCCATTTTGGAGGAGCGCGGCGAGACCTTACGGGAGTTCGTCGAAGGCTTCGGAGGCAACTGCCAGATGCGCAGCAACGAGCAAGATCACTACATGGTGATCGAACTGCCACAAGTGATGACCACAGATCGCAGCGAATCGCTCTGATTCGCGTAGGATCCGCATCATGCGGATCGGAATCGTCTGTTACCCAACTGTCGGCGGAAGTGGCGTGATCGCCACCGAGATGGCCATGGCCCTGGCGGCCCGTGGCCACGACATCCACCTGCTGAGCTACGACCGGCCCGGCCGTCTGCGCGGTGGTATCCCCGGCCTACGCTTCCACGAAGTTGCGGTCTCAGCCTACCCGTTGTTTCGTTACCCGCCCTACGACCTGGCGCTCGCGACCCGCATGCTCGAAGTGCGCGAAGAAGCAAGTATCGACATCTTCCACGTTCACTACGCCATCCCGCACGCGGTCAGCGCCTTCCTGGCCCGCAGCATGTGCGGCGGCACCCTGAACTTTGTGACCACTTTGCACGGCACAGACATCACGGTGGTTGGCAGCGACCGGGCCTACCTGCGCCCGACCCGCTTCGCTCTGGAGCAATCGAACGCCGTGACCGCCGTCAGTCGCTACCTTGCTGACCAGACGCACCTGATGTTCGGCGTAAAGAAAGACATCGATGTCGTGCACAACTTCGTCGATACGGAGCGATTCAAGCCGAACGACCACAAGCCATGGCATAAGCGAGACGACGAAGAGCGGATGATCGTGCACGCGTCAAACTTTCGACCGGTCAAACGCGTCGCCGACGTGGTTCGCGCATTCGCCTGCATCCAGAAGGAAATGCCGGCGCGACTACTGTTGCTCGGCGACGGTCCCGACCGCGAACACGCCCTCGCGGTCGCGGCCGACCTCGGCTGCCAGCACCGTGTTGAGCACATGGGTATGCGCGACGACCTCGAAAAGACGCTGCAGGAGGCAGACCTGTTCTTGTCGGCTTCGGAGACCGAGAGCTTCGGCCTGTCGATGCTCGAAGCTATGAGTTGTGGTGTTCCCTGCGTCAGCACCGCTGTAGGTGGTGTTGGCGAGGTCATCGGCGATACCGGCTCACTGGTGCCGCTGGCTCAGCCCGATCTGATGGCCAAGGCCGCGATCGCCATCCTCTCTGACCCCAAACGGCACGGTCAGTTGTCCCTTGCCGCCCGGCAACGGGCCATCGATTGCTTCTCGACGGACCGGATCGTCGCGCAGTATGAGACCATCTACGAACGTGTATTGAGTTGAGCGAGCCACGAGAAGGTCCCTGGTTCTGTGATTTCAACGCCGGCGCACCGGTGCTGCCGGAGGTGCTGGCCGAGTTTGTCGCCGTGGAGAAGCGTTGCCCGGCCAATCCGGCGAGTTCCCACAGCGCTGGCCGCCGCGCCCGAGGAGTGCTCGAAGAAGCACGCGAACAGATCGCTTACGGGTTCGATCTGCGCGCCCAGGACGTCGTGTTTACCAGCGGCGGAACCGAAGCCGCCAACCTGGCAGTTCGCGGTCTTGGTGATGCAGAGCTACCGGTCTTGATGGCGGACATTGAGCACCCGGCGGTGCGAGAAGCGGCGCTTCGGCGCGGCACTTGCAAGTGGCAGATTGACGACACCGGCAAGGCCATTATCGCAGGGCCAGCGCAAGCAATCGGTCTCATTTGTCTCGTTCATGCGCAAAGTGAACTTGGAACTCTGCAAGACACTGAGCAAGCAATCGAACTTGCTCGTAATTGCGATGTCCCAGTAGTTATTGATGCGGCGCAATCACTCGGCCGCGTACCGTTGCAGGCATTGATCGCGAGCGGCGCTGTAGTGGCTCTCTCGCCGCACAAAGCTGGCGGCCTACGTGGACATGGTGTGCTCGTCGGTCGTGGCTTGGAGAGCAAGCTACGGCCGCTCATGCATGGTGGAGGACAAGAGTTTGGTCTTCGTCCTGGCACGCAGAGCCCATCGCTTGCATCCGCGAATGCGTTAGCGATTCGCTTAGCAATCGAGCAGCACGCGCAGCGTGGGTCAAAAATGACACATAATCGCAAAGCCTTCCTGGAGGCTCTAGAGGCCCAGGAATGCCCAGCTAGAGTTTTGACGCCTCTGGCGAACAGTGTCGCGAACACCGCCATGTTGTGCTTCGAAGGAGTCGACGGACGAAATTTGTTGCCAGCACTTGACCTTGCTGGGGTGCAAGCGTCGCACGGTTCTGCGTGCTCTTCCGGATCGATGACTCCTCCTCGTGTGCTTACTGAGATTGGTCTCGATGACACGCGTGCACGGGCATGCGTTCGCTTCAGCTTCGACTGGCGAAACCGCGCCGAAGAGTGCGCGCATGTCGGCGCACTTGTCGGCGCAGTGATCGCTCGGTTGCGCAAAAAAAACTAGGCGATTCGACGAGTTGTGAACGCACTCTCATCAACGACTCCAAGTCGTTGTTCTTCCCAGGTAGGACGTTCACAGTTGCTCGAAGACATGTTGGCCAACATGCAGGTTGCGAACAGCAAAGTTGAGTGTGTGGTCTTGCAACACTGGTGGTGCTCGATAGAAAAGCGCAGGTCAGTCGCGAGCTGAACACGACGGCCGCCTAGCCGTTGTATCAGTTCCACCCCGTGCTCTAACGGCATGCCCGAAACGGCACGGATCTCCGCCAGCGTCGCAAACATCTCATCAGCGCCGCAAACAATCGAGGAACCATCCATGTGGTTGGGGCATCGTGATGCCCCTGCCACCCCTGTTGTGAAGGACACAGCAAACCAACCATGCTACCGGTCTGTACTCTAGAGTTTGTGCCTAGGGAGGCATCGAACCCCTGAGGATCTCGCGCCCGAGCTCACCACAGACCGCTCACCTTGACCCACCAACCAGAAGCCCTCTCCCGACAACATGGTGGCCTACAAACCCAACCCCCACGACTCCTCCTTCCAAACTGAGCCTACTCAAGGCTCCCCCCGGTCAGTCGATAGCCAAATCCACAACCGCCAAATCCACAACGAGCAGACAAGCCCCACTGCAACCCAGGACGCTGTAACTCAAGACGCTGCACCCCAGGACGCTGCTCCTCAGGCCGCTGCTCCTCAGGCCGCAACCGCCGAGCTGCTGCAGAAGCTGCTGAACCATCTGGTCGTTCGCGTTCGTCGCGAGCAACTCGAAACCTGGTTCCGCTCGCTCGTCGTGGTCCGCTCAGACGAGACCGAGGTGGAGCTGTCGGTGACCAGCCAATTTGTTCGTGACTGGCTCGCCAAGAACTACCTGTCAGAGCTGCAAGCCGCGGTGAACTCGATAGGCCTCGGTGGAGGTGACGGTAATGCCGAGAGCAGTAATACCGAGAGCAGTGCTACCGAGAGCAGTGCTACCGCTACCAAGAACAGGCGCCGGCTGGTTCTGACGTACCGGGACGAGGATGGGCAAGATAGCTTGCGCCTCGTGCAGACTTCGCCGGCTGATGAGATCGAACGAGTCATGCGCAACACGACCGAAGTACGCAACCGTAACTTCGAAGGTCAGCCGCAGCCGCCGCAGACTCGCACGTCGACCTTGGTGGCGGCGACCTCAACTGCTCAAGCACAGTCGGCGCAACCACACTCGATACACGCACAACCTGCCGCTGCTCCGCAGGGATACCAACAGCACTCGGGTCACCGCCGCATTGGCAACCCGCTCAACCCGAACTACACGTTCGATCGCTTCGTCGTTGGGCCATGCAACCGTCTCGCCCACGCGTCGGCGCTAGCCATCGGTGAGAACCCGGGCCACGCCTACAACCCGCTGTTCGTGCACGGCAACGTTGGCCTCGGCAAGTCGCACTTGCTGCAGGCAATCTGTCACACGGTGTTGCGCCGTGATCCAAACGCTCGCGTGCTCTACATGAGCTGCGAAGACTTCACCAACTCCTACATCCAGGCGATCCAAGCACACCAGATCGACAACTTCCGCGACTACCACCGCGGGGCCGACGTGCTGGTGATCGATGACGTGCAGTTCTTGGCCAACAAGGAGAAGACGCAGGACGAATTCTTCCACACGTTCAATGCGTTGTTCGATGGACAGCGTCAGATTGTGTTGTCGTCGGACCGCCCGCCCGTCGAGATCCCAACCATCGAAGAACGGCTCGTATCGCGCTTTAAATGGGGTTTGGTTGCCGAAGTCGAAACCCCATGCGTCGACACACGCAAGGCGATCGTCAGCAACAAGGCCGCAGGTCGAGGTATCAACCTGCCCGAAGATGTCGTGCAGTTCCTTGCCGAACGCATCTCATCCAACATCCGCGAACTCGAAGGTGCAGTCATCAAGGTCGTCGGCTTTGCCGCGATCACCGACCAACCGATCACGTTGGCGCTCGCTGAGAGTTGCCTGCGCGGGTTGCCTATGCGTCGCGCCCAAGTCACAGCCGAAGAAGTCATGGCACTGATCACCGGTGAGTTCGCCATCACGGCGCGCGAACTGATTGGCAAGAGCCGCACGCAGGCAATCAGCATGCCGCGCCAGATCGCGATGTTCTTGCTGCGTGAGAACACCGAGAACTCGCTCGAGGACATCGGCAAGATCTTTGGCAACCGCGACCACACGACCGTCATCTACGCGGTCAACAAGGTACGCGACCGTGCGACCAAGGATCGCATGTTCAAGGAACTGCTCGACGGCCTCAGTAGCCGCTTGATGACGCGCTCGTTTCGCATCTGATATGGGAAGCTAGTGCTGAAACCGGGTGCCCATAAGCGACTGCTTACTAGCTCTAGTTGGCCGTCGTGCGCCTCGTGATGAAGTGGCACAGGAGAGTGTTCGACGCCAATCTCTTGACGCGTTGAGGCCACCGGAGAGCGCTGGTAGCAGAAGCGGAAGCCAGGCCGTCACGAAACCCGTTGGTAGCCTAGGGGCATGGTTTGGAGCACTCGCGGACAACCGTGGATGCTTCTCCGCAGGAATGAGCCAATCGCGCTGTCAGGGCCGACCCCGGGGAAAACCGGGGCACAGAAAAGCAACGTTACCAAGTGGTTTTCCAGAGCATTAGAACGATGCGGAACGGCGGTTTCTACGTCGATCCTGAGGGGTTCAGCGGCTAATCTGTTCAGACTCGTGACACCACGGATGATGATTGAAGAGAGAGAATTTCTCTCTCTAACACAC
>JAPYTD010000021.1 GCA_029936315.1 Planctomycetota bacterium
GCTCCTTGCCTGCCGTGCCGCGCAACGCACCTCGAATCACCCGGGGGGCTCGCTTCGCATTGCCCCAAGATGTGCCCCAGAGATTTTTTGGGGTGGAATGGATGGAGGGGCGCGGCTGATGGCGCTGGCAGCTGAGTTGCGCGCGAAGCGCGCGGCCGCCCATGGCGCCCCGCCGTCGTTGCGGCGCGCGAGCCCTATGCGATTTTTTGCCGCGCAGCCATCGAGCAGCAACCGACGAAGAGGCTTGAAGAGTCAGATGCCAGGCAACTAGCCCGGCTCCGCCAGCCTAGTTGCCTGGCAGCTGAGTTTTCAAAAACGCCATGTCGTTCGCGAACTGCCCGAGGGCTTCGCGGTCGGCGTCACTGATCTTCGAGTACTTGGCTGTGATGCGTACGGTGTCGTCATCGCCCGCGGGCTCGACGCCAGCGCCGGTCGCGGTGATCTCGAAGAAGCTCTTCTTGATCATCTTGACCTGGAACTTCATCGAGAGCTCGCCGCCGTCGAAGAACAGGGACTTGGCTTGGTCGGCGTTGAAGCCAGCTTTGGAGCCGTTCCACAGGAACTGCATCCGGTTGCCGTCGAGGTTGGCGATCTTGCCGACGAGCACCATCTTCTTTTTGCTGCCGAGCATTTGGTTGCGCGTCTCGTCCGGGAACGTGACGAGCACCTTCTCTTGGTCGACGGTCGCTTCACCGGTCAATTCCCTCTTGTTGAGGTGCTTGATCATGGCCTTGGTCGCCGAGGCTTCGTCGTCGTGCAGCACGATGAGCTTGTCGATGCCGACCTTGGTCATCACGTCACGCACGAATGGCGATGGCTGCGCAACGACCAGTTCGCCGTCTTCGGCGCGGCAGCGCTTGTGCGCCTTGATCACGGCACCGAGCGCGGTCGAGTTGATGAACTTGACCAGGCGCATGTCCAGGATCAGGTGGGTGACGCCGCGATCCAGCAGGTCTTCCACCTCATCCATCAGGGCCGGGCAGTAGAATGTGTCAAATTCACCCTTGAGCGTCAGGGTCGCGTATTCGTCGTGCAGGGACTTATCGATCTTCATGGCATCCGGGGGGACTGTGGGAGAAATCAGTCCGCAAGGGGGTCGCGGGATTCTGGCCGGTCTGCCCCTTGGGCGCAACGTGGGGGATGGCATTCCGTGTAGCAAGCTTGCGATGCTATGGCGTTGCTTGCTCCGGCGTTCTAGAGTTGCCTGCGGCACATGAAATGGCCTTGGACCAAGAACATGGACGTTGGCCCCTCCGGCGGGAAGGGGGGCGGGGGCGAGGATTCGATGTCGGCATCGACGATTCTGACCGGCAACGCCGAGGAGGATTCGAAGTCGCTGGAGATCCTCCTGGACACGATTGCGGCCGTCACGGCCAATATCGACCTGGATACGGTGCTGCGCGACATCGTCGACCGATCCCTGCAGGTCACCAACGCCGAGCGCGCACTGCTGCTGCTGGGCGATGATCCCGACGAGCTGACGGTCCGGGTTGCCCAGGACAAGGAGGGGCAGACCCTTACGGGCGAATTGCAGTGGAGCCGCAGCCTGGTGCGCCGCTGCATCGAAGAAGGCGTCGCGGTGCGTTCGGTGGTGCAATCAGACCAGGAAGCGCTCGAGATCGGGCGTTCGGTCTACGACCTGAAATTGCGGGCGGTGATGTGCGCGCCGATGCGGTCGAAGGGTCGCACGGTTGGGGTCATCTACGTCGATTCGCGCGCGGTCCGCCGCGAGTTTTCGGCCCGTGACTTGGCATTGTTCGGTGCGATCTCCGCCCAGTTGGCGATCTCGGTCGAAAACGCGCGCCTGCACGCGGACTCGTTGGAGAAGGTCAAGCTGCAGAAGGACGTCGAAATCGCGCGCCGCATCCAGCAGCACTTGCTGCCCGATGTGCCTCGTGATTGGGGCGGCTTTGAAATTGGGTTGCGCTACGAAGCGGCCGAACAGGCCTCCGGCGACACCTATGATTGCGTCGAGATGCCGGGTGGTCGCTTCGCGATCATGATCGGCGATGTCACCGGCCACGGCATCGGGGCGGCGCTGTTGACGCACGCGGTGCAAGCAGCCTTGCGCAGCTACCTCGAGTTGATCGACGACGCGGCGACGGTGATCACCAAGGTCAACCAGCGCCTGGTCGAGAGTGTCGAGACCGGCAACTTCATGTCGCTGCTGTTGATCATCCTCGATCCAGAAAAGCGCACGCTCGAGTACGTCAACGCGGGCCACCCGGGTCTCGTGGTTTGCCAGAAGGATGGCATTCAGGTGCTGGAGAAGACCGGCATGGTTCTCGGCGTCGTTGGCGACCAGAAGTACGAAGCGAGTCCGACGATCGAACTGGAAGCGGGCGACGTGTTGTTCCTGCACACCGATGGCGTTGACGAGGCGATGTCGCCGGACCGCGCAGTGTTTGGCATCGAACGACTGCACAATCTCGTCGGCGACCAGCGCCGCGATGGCTCTTCTGCCAACGAGGTGCTGACCGAAGTCGAACAGCAGATCCGGGCGCACGTCGGCAGCGATTCGTTGGGGGACGACTTCACGATGATCGCGGTCAAGCTGACCTAGCTGGAACTGTTCCTGGGCTGGCGTGCCGGCCCGAGATGCGGGCAAAGATCTCGGCATGCGCTGATCGATGCACATCTGGGGCACAGGGGGCCGGGGCACGAGTCTCTGGGGCACGAGTCTCCGGGGCACGAGGGGGCCCGAGTCGCCCATGCGATGGCTAGGACCACGAAGTGATGGCAAGCTTTGCGGCGCTGCCTTAGTTGTTTACCCGCGCAACTGGCATCTCCTGAAAGTCGTAGGAACCCGTTGCCGTCCAACTGACGTGAGCAAGTCCAAGAGCACAGGCCAGTCCGGTAAGACGGACAAGAAGGCGTCCCCCTTTGCCGACCGCCGGGTCATCGCCCTGGCCGTTTTGATCGTGGCGATTGCGGGCTACTACATCTTCGGGTGGTGGAGCGGTGGCCAGGCGCGCGCCGCAGCTCGCAGCAAGCTCGTGTCGGACACGGTGGCCGAGCTCCAAAAGGACCAGCCGGCGTCAGACAAGCTCTCGAAGTTGATGGCCGGCATCGCGCGGCTTCCCGATGCTTTGACGGCGTCGGACCTGCTGGCGGCCCAGGCCCGCATTGAGTTGCATCGCGGCCGACCCGAGCGTGCCGAGAACCTGTTTGGCGCGATCGCCGCGAGTCCGACCGCGTCGGCCGAGGACCAGAGTCTCGGTTCGCGCATCCTGATGGCGAAGCACGAGGGCTTTGGCGGCGACAAGGTGCAAGCGAAGACCATGCTCGAGCAGGTGCTGATCATGTCCGAGCGTGCCTACGGCGAGACCCGCGACGTGCAGGACCTGTTCCGTGCCTGGCAGGCTGCGACGCGGCTGTGGGATTCTCGTTCGGGCGAGCTGGCCGGACAGTTGCAGGCGAACCATGCCGAGTCGCCGGAGAGTCTGTTGGCGCAGTTGAGCAAGAACTTCGAGCCGGTGAGCGATCGTGACGTCGTCGCGCAGTTGATCGTCGACTTCGCCACGCAGCCTGCAGAGTTGCGTGCGATGCAGACCATTGTGACTGTGCACAATGACGATCTGCCGGGGGCGCTGAGTGACGCGCAGAGTCACTTGATCGCCTCGGCGGGGACCCCGTGCGTGCGCATTGCGTTGGCGTACGTGTTGCACATCTGTGCGACGGGGCATCCGGCGGAGTCGGCTGATCGCACGGTGTTTGTGAATCGGCGCAATGTGCAGCTCGATTGGTTGGATGCGCGCGCGCCGGTTGAGAAGCGGGCGAAGTGGCAGCCGATGCGCCAGCTTCGCTAGATTGGGGCGCCAGCTTCGCTAGATTGGGCGCCAGCTCCCTTACTCCACAAACGGCCAACCGCCGCGCAACGCAACCACAGCTACCCCCGTCGCCAACACCGCAAACAACGGGGCCACGATCACCTTCTTGACCCCAAGGTTATGCACGATGTGCGTCAAATGCCGCCGGTCTCCGACCCACGGAGGAACCGCCAGCCAGACGCGCGCACACACGACTTGCACGAAGTCCACCAGCGGAATCGCCACCACCAGCAGCAGCAACGGCTCTTCACGCATCGTGTGTACGATCGCGTAGCTGGCGCAGAGTCCGAGGGCATAGGCGCCGCCGTCGCCGAGGAACAGGCGCGGTCGCGGCCAGTTCCATGGCAGAAAACCTAGCGCTGCGTAACCCGCCGCGGGGATCCAGTTCGCGGTTGGTTTGCCGAGGCCGAGACACAACAACGAACTGGCCGCGAGGCTGGTCGCGACGCCGTCCATGTTGTCGAGGAAGTTGATGGCGTTGGTCAGTACGAACGTCAGGCAGAACGCGATGGTGAAGTACCACGGGTCCGTCAACGGGTCCGCCACAGTTGCCGCAATCAAACCGGCAGCGATCGCCAGGCCGATGGCCTTGATTCGCCAGTCGACGCCGCCGTCATCGAGAGCTGCCGCCCGTTCTTTGCGTCGATCGTCTTCGAAGCCAGTCGCGGCCGCGATCACGATGGCGGCCAACGGCAACCAGGCGCGATCGACAATGCACCACGCGAGAATGGTCGGCACGATCAAGACACCCGCTAGCGGTACCGGCCGCGAGTGCACTTTGCGTCCCGGCCGCGGGGGGTCGTCCGGCAGCCAGCCGATCACGCGGCGGTTGCAGAACTCACCGATGGCGACGGTTGCCGTGGCAATCAGCACTGCCCAATAGGACTCGATCATCGATAGAGGTCGTGCGCCTCCATGTAGGCGGCGACGGCGCTTGGCAGCTCGGGGAACTTGCGATCGCCTTTGCGCCAGCGGGTGCGGATGTCGGTGGCAGAGACGCCGTCGGCCGGCATCTCGAGTCGGTGCTTGAGCAGGGCGTCGCGTTCTTCCTGGCTGAGGTCGAGCCCGACGAGGTCTTGGGGCGCGACCACGAAGCCGGCGCGTGGGAATGTCACGACGGTGGCGACTTCGAGTAGGCGATGGTGTTCGTGCCAGGTCGGCAGCAGCGGCAGGTTGTCGCTGCCGATCAGGAAGAATAGGGGGGTGCCGGGGGCCTCCTTGGCGATCTCCTGCAGCGTGTCGACCGTGAACGACCTGCCGGAGCGCTTGAGTTCGCGATCGTCTACGACCACACCTGGGACTTCGGCGAAGGCCAACCGGGCCATTTCGAGGCGGTGGGCGGCCGCAGCCATCTCCCGCTGGCCCTTGTGGGGGTGGTCCCCGGACGGAATTACGCGCAACTCGTGAACTGGCAACCGGGCCAGGGCCTGTCGTGCCAGGGTTACGTGCGTGCGGTGGGGAGGATTGAAGGATCCGCCCAGCACGGCGATTCCCCGGGGAGGAAGCTCGTTGTTGGTGTCGCCGGATGCCGTGACCATGTCTCGCCGGAGCGTAGGGGGCGAGCCCGGGCTGGCCAAGCATGTCACATCGGATGTCGAGGTCGTGGAATTGACGGTTGCGTCGTCATTTCCGGGTCGCTAGCTTTCCCCCTCGCGCTTTCTCCCAGCGCGATTGAGACCCCCATCGCTACTCCCTCAAACGGGCTTCGGGCCCCACTGAGTCACCCAAACTATCTGGGCTATCCAATGCGTAAGTTCGCACTCGTCCTTGCTCTACTCCCCATGGCAGCTTGCTCCACCTTCGGCTGGGAAGGCCAAGGCGCCGGCGTCACCCAGGAGCAGCAGCAGCGTGGCATCAAGGATGTCACCGCCCTCGCCAATGACTACGAAACGCAGGCGTTTTTCCGGAGCGTGCGTCGTCGCAGCGATGGTCGTAACAACGCGTTCGGTCGTGATCTGATGAACATCACGACCTTCCTCGATCGTCACCTGTGGAACTACGACGCGAACGATCCGTACATGAACTTCCCGAGCAACACGACGAAGCTTGAGCATCTCGGCCGCTTCGGTCTGAACACGGCGGCGGGCCTCCCGTTCGTCGACGAGCTGACGACTCGCTAGTCGAGTAGGAGTACCCGCAGAGGTTCTCGCTGTGGGCCCCGAGTGGTTCACGCAGTGCAGGGCTCGCCCATGTGGCGGGCCCGCGTTGTGTATGTGGCCTTGCTTGGGCGACTGTGTTGGGGCGGATGGATCCCTGATCCCAGCGATGGCCGACTAGTTTGCTCTAGAAGCGCTGCCAGATCGCTAGCTTGCGTTTGCGCGGGGCGGGCTCGGGCAGTTCATACTCGATCACGCGGCAGTCGCGAAACCTGCCGATCTTGTCCGGGGTTTCCGCGTCGATCTCGAGCCAGATCACCATGTGCCCGCCGGGTCGCACCAACGGTTGCGCCATCGACGCGATCTCTTGCGGCCGTGCGACCGCTCGGGCCGTCAGCAGATCGAAGCCATGGCGAAAGTCCTTTCGCAGCGAGGGCGCCTGTTTCGCATCCATCTGCAAGGTCTCGATGCGGTCGAGTCCGCTGGTAACCAGGCAGGTGCCGATGGCGCGCACCTTCTTGCCGGTCTTGTCCATCAGGTTGACGGTCGCGTTCGGATGCAAGGCGGCGACGCAGACGCCGGGAAAGCCGTTGCCGCTGCCGACGTCGAGCACGTGCTTTGGCGTCAAACCAGTCAGGCCAAAGGCGAGGCTGTCGAGTGCGTGCAACACGACGGCATCTTCCGGGTCGCGCACCGCCGTCAGGTTGATGTGCTCGTTCGTCTGCAGCATCGCGTCGAGGTAGCCGAGCACCTCGTCGGCGGTCTGCTCGTCGATCTCGACACCGAGTTCCTTGGCTTTCTTGGCTAGCGCTTTGGGATCGGTCTGTTCGGGCTCAGTGGTCACGCCGGGATCTTCGCGGCTTTTGCTCCCGACGCAACCGTGATCACGCGCATGCTTCAGTTGCGTTGTCGTCGCGTGGCGGTGGAGGCGCGTCTTGCGGCTTGCGGTTGCGCAACATCTTGACGGCGAACACTGCGGCGACGTAACTCGCGTCGGGGGACTTACGTGGCGGCGGGACTTTGGGTCCACGATGGCAACTGTGCCCACGATGGCATTTGGATCCTATCGGGATCACGGCCGCTTGACTGGAGTTTCGAGAGCCTGCAGCAAGCCATCGACGCCGCCGTCCGGCGAGACCTGAATGATCTCCTGCAACCGGCGCAGCCAGGTCGTCTGTCGCCGGATCAATTTGTGGGTGTTGCGGCGGATTCGGTTGCGCAGTTCGGTGCGGTCCTTGTAGCGACCGCGCAGATAATCTCGGCACTCGGCATAGCCAATCGCCGCGCCCGAAGTATTCGAAAAACCACAGTCTTGTTCGATCGCCTCAGTCTCGGCGACGAGGCCCTGATCGAGCATGCGCTCGGTGCGCGCCTTGGCGCGTTCGTGCAGTTCGGCGCGGTCGCGAGTGACCATGACGACCCGGCAATCGCGCCGCCAGCCTTGCCGTTCAAAATGTTCCTGTTGGCTCGAGATCGTCTTGCCGGTCACTTCGAGCACTTCGAGCGCGCGCACCAGGCGGCGCACGTCCTTGCGATGGATGCGCTCAGCCGCCTGCGGGTCGCTCCGCAGCAATTCCTCGTGCAGCACCCCGGGTTGTTCGTGTTCCCGAGCGACGAGCGCCGCGCGCAGCTCGGGCTGCGCCTCGGGGCCCTGCATCATGCCCTTGAAGAAGGCCATCAGGTAGAGCGGCGTGCCGCCAACGAACAGCGCCTGCCGGCCGGTGGCGTGCAGCTGGTTGAGCTTGTCGTCGGCCATGCGGCACCAGCGAGCGATGTCGAAGGTCTCGTTCGGATCGACGACGTCAATGAGGTGGTGGGGCACCCCAGCGCGTTCCTCTGCGGTCGGCTTTGCCGTGCCAATGTCCATGCGGCGGTAGACCGCCATCGAGTCCATGGACAAGACTTCCCGGCCGGTGCGTTCGGCCAGTTCGATCGCCAGTGCGCTCTTGCCGGAGGCCGTGGGCCCAGTCACGACCCACAGCGGGAATTCGGCGCTGCGCCCATCCTGGCCCAAGCTGTGGATCTGGTTGCTCAACCCGCGCGAAGTTACCGGCTCCGCCCTTCCGCGTCGCGCTCTTGCCCGGTACGTTGGTCCGCTAACTTTCACCGATGATTGCGTTTCTCTCAGATATCCATAGCAACATCGAGGCCCTGACCAACTGCCTCGCCGAAGTGGACCGCCTTGGCGCGGACCGCTTGATCTGCCTCGGCGACGTCATTGGTTACGGACCTCAGCCTCGCGACGCGCTGCGCACGATCATGGATCGCTGTGAGTTCTCGCTGCTCGGCAACCACGAGCACGGCGCGATGTTCTACGCCTCCGATTTTAACCCACGCGCTCGCGCCGCGATTGACTGGACCCGTGACCAGCTCAACCGACGCGATTGCCCGCGCGAGGAAAACATGCAGTTCTGGAACTACCTGGACGGCATGAAGAAGGAGCACCGCGAGAGCAGCATTCTGCTCGTGCACGGTTCGCCGCGCGATCCGGTGCGGGAATACATGGTGCCGCGCGATGTGCTGGATAAGCAGAAGATGAGTGAGTGCTTCGCCAAGATGGGTGACTCCAAGCTCTGCTTCATCGGCCACAGCCACGTGCCCGGCGTCTACACGGAGTCAGGCAAGTTCTTGATGCCGAGTGAGATCGGCATGGAGTGGCAAGTGGATGAGCCAGCGATCGTCAACGTCGGTTCGGTCGGTCAGCCACGCGATGGCGACACCCGTTCGTCGTTCGTGACCTACGCCGGGGACGGCACCGACGGCACGGTGCGCTTCCACCGCATGGCCTACGACCACGAGGCCACGATGGCCAAGATCCGTTCCATCGAAGAGTTGCCGGACTACCTGGCAGATCGTCTTGCCCAGGGTCGTTGATCCTGTGTCGTTGCCCCTACCTCGCTGAAACCAATATTGAGTTGACCGAGTCGTTGCGTTGGCCCAAGGCGGCGCGCGGATTGGTCGCCAAACCCGCATTTGTCTGAACTGTTGGCCCGCACATCGACGCGGGCTCCTGACCCCTTATGCCGAACGTGCTTCGCATTCTCTTTCTGGTCCTGGTCTTGCCTGCGCTGCTTGTCGCGCAAGGCGAGGGCGCGCCCGTCGTCAAAAGCTTCGGCCAACCCGGCGAGGTCGGCAGCTTCCGCGTCGGCTTCTCCAAGCAGACCGGAGGCATTGTCTGGTTGCAGGCGACGGATCACTACCAGTCGCTCGAAGCGGCGAACAACATCGACCGGACCACGGGCGACTACCTGCTGTTGGTGGATAACGGCAACCATGCGCTGCGTCTGTTCCAGGCGGCGGGCGGAGTCTTCGGCAAGGACCCGGCCAACGCGGAATGGCAGATGGAGGACATCGACGGTGGCGTGAAGTTCACGTTGGCCGACGACAAGGGCTTGGTTCTTGAGAAGGTGTTCTTGCACGAGCCACAAGCGCGCGGCTTCACGGTCACGCTGACGCTGAAGAACGTGTCCTCGGACGCCGTCGGCAACCAGGCATTCTCGCTCGCTGGCCCGTCGCTGGTATCACCGAAGCAGGCATCGTTGTTTGGTGACGTGTCGGTGGCGATTGCGGCACCGATCGGTGACGGCGAGGTCAAGATCGCGAAGCCGCACGAAGAAGGCCTCCCGCAGCTGGTGGAAGTCAACGCGAAGATGCTGTCGTTTGCCGGCAGCTCGAACCGGTTCTTCGGCGCGTTCCTGTTTCCCAAGGATGACGCATCGCGGCAGGCGCTGACGCAGCTCGCGGTTGAGACGGTGCCACCGCGACACGGGGTCACGCCAGAGGATAACGCGTCAACGCGCGTCGTCTACGGCTTGCAATTGGCCGTTCCGTTCAAGGCCCTGTCGACGAGCGTCTCCTATGGCGTCTACTTCGGCCCGAAGTCGTACCGCGTCTTCGATACCCTGCCGGATCCCGAGCTCTTTGAACCGATCCTCGACAACGATCTCAGCCCGCCGTGCTGCGGCGGCATCACGATCCCGGGCGGCAAGCAGATGGCCATGCTGCTGCTGGGCTTGCTTGGTTGGTTCTACGACTTCCTAGGCAACTGGGGCCTCGCGATCATCCTGCTGACGATCCTCGTGCGCGGCGCGATGTTCCCGCTCAACTTCCGCATGCAGAAGGCGATGCGCAAGTTCGGCGCCAAGATGGCCAAGCTGAAGCCGAAGATGGACGCGATGAAGAAGCAGTACGCCGACGACCAGAAGGCGTACCAGCAGGCGATGATCGCGTTCAACCGTGAGCACAAGGTGATGCCGCCGATCGGTGGTTGCCTGCCGATCTTCCTGACGATGCCGATCTACCTCGGCTTGTTCACGGCGTTGCGCACGGCCTACGACTTGCGCCAGCAACCGTTCATGAGCTGGATCGACGACCTGAGCACCAGCGATGCCCTGTTCTCGTTGGGTTTCTGGCCAGACGACTTCAACCTGCTGCCGCTACTTTGGATTGGCTTGTTCGTGACGATGACGCTGCGCCAACCGCTGCCGACCGATCCGCAACAACGTCAAATGCAGATGATGATGCGCTTCATGCCGATCATGTTCGGTGTGATGCTCTACACCTACGCGTCAGCTCTGCTGCTCTACATGGTGACATCGATGCTG
Organism: Planctomycetota bacterium; assembly: GCA_029936315.1. GTDB lineage: Bacteria > Planctomycetota > UBA1135 > UBA1135 > UBA2386. Next base: position 10,531 of record JAPYTD010000021.1, read on the forward strand.
TGGTCGCTGGTCGAGAGCTCGATCGTCAAGAAGATCCTTGGCCCCGCCGATCCGAACGCCGGCATGGTGCCGACGCCGATGTAGCAGCGGGCCCGTGTAGCAGTGGGCCCAGTGGGCTGGGCGGGCTGGGGGCTGGGCGCCTTCGGCTGGCTGCTTAGCTTGTCGAGGCAGCCGGCAGCAGGAAGTCCAATTGCAGCGCGCCGTCTTGCAGGCGGCGCACCGTCGCTTGGCCGCGATGGCCCAAAATGACGGTCTGGGCGAGGAACAGGCCCAAGCCGTGGCTTTGGCCGCGCAACAAACGTTGCGGGTAGAATGGCTCGAACGTGTTCGGCAACTGCCACGTCGCCAGGCCTTGGCCGCGCGCGATGACGCGCAGGCGATGCACGTCATCGGTTCCCGATAGTTCCAGTTGGCTCTGCGAGACGATCTGTGCGAGTTCGTCGGCGAAGCGCACGATCGCCGTCACCGCGAGTGCCAGTTGTTCGCGATCGCCGTCGACCATCTGCGGTCCCTTGGGCATCGAGACGCTCGCCGCCTCTGCGTCCGGTTGCCGCTCGGCAACGGCATGCGCGATCAACGCGGCGAGGTCGACGACTTCGGTGCGGTTGGGGCCATTGGCAGCCTCGGACAACAGCCGCAGTCGATCGACCGCGGTCTGGATGCGTTTTAGTCCCTGGAGGGCGGCGTCGACCTGATCGCGGGGGCCGTTTTCTGTATTGCCGTGCAGCGATGCGCGCAGCAGTTGCAGGTGACCCGAGACGAACAACAGCGGGTTGTTGATCTCGTCGGCGAGACCGTGCGCCAGGTCGACGAACAGCTCGGGACGCGGTCGGTCGCCGCCGTGCAGCATCTGCTCGAGAACGGCCGCGAGGTGTCCCGGCGTGTCCGGGTAGAGGATCAGTCGCGCCGATATGCGCGTCGCGATCGGACCAAAGGTCAGTTCCTTGCCAGTAGTTGTGATCACGGCGACGCGCAGCGCCGGCCACAACCGCTGCAGCAAACGCACCGCGCCGATGTCTTCCCCGGGCTCTTCATCGAACTGGACCAGCAACAGGTCCGGCTGCAACCGCATCAGTACTTCGGTGTCGCCGACCAACGACGCCAGTGGGCGCACCTCCGGTCGCATCGGCAGTTGCCGAAGCTCGCCGACGAGCCTTTCGTCAACGGAGCCGACGACAGCGATGCGAACGGGCCGATCCATGGTTCTCACCCGCACGCAAGTCTCGCGGAGGAGCCGGCGTAGCAGATGAGGCTAGGCTAGGGTGGAGAGCGTCCGGTGTCACCATACTTGGATGGATGGGGGGCGTCAGGTTGGCCACGATAGCTCCAGGGGTGGGGCAGCGGCGGACGATACATAGGTGACGTGAGTGGTGATCATGACGACAATGGTAGGCCCGGTGATGCCGATGGCACGGCGCCTGCGCGGCTCCGTGTGGTGTCGGGACCACTCGCGGCCACGGACGCTGCGGAGCCCGTGCCAGAGGTTCGTGTTCGGCGAGAATTCAAAGGGCTGACGGTTGCGGACTTGCACCGCGAAGAGATCGCAAGCCGTCTACCCGGTCAGGTCCGTTCCGCTCTCCATCATCTAGAGGATGGCGATGTGGCCGCCGCCGAGCAAGCGATGCCAGGCCAGTTCGCGAAAGTGCTGACTGGACCCGGCCATCGGCCTCGCCACAGTTGGCGGTTGTTTATCATCATAGGCATCGTCGCCGTGGCAAGCGGGAGTGCGATCGCAAGTTGGTTGACGTCCTGATCGCTCTCATGCTGAAGCTCAAAAGGGCCTCGCAGAAGCGTCGCTTGCCGCGCACTATGCGTCTCTAGGATCTGTGACCGAATCCACCGGACAACCCCGTAATGCCAACCCCACGGCCATCGCTGTGGTCGGGGCGGCATGCGAAGTGCCCAACTTGAGCGTGGTGGTGCCGATCTACAACGAGCGCGACAACGTTGAGCCGCTGCACGAGGCGTTGAGCTACGCGCTGCAGGCCCTGAAGCGGCCTTACGAGATCGTGTTTGTGGACGACGGCAGTTCGGATGGAACCCGTGACGTGATGCGTCGGCTCGCCGCCAACGACCCGCACCTTCGGTTGGTGTTCTTCCGGCGCAACTACGGCCAGACGGCAGCGATGGCGGCCGGCTTCCGCGCCTGCCGTGGCCGCACGATTGTCTCGATGGACGGTGATCTGCAGAACGACCCGGCCGACATCGGTCGCCTCGTCGAGAAGCTCGAAGAAGGCTACGATGTCGTCTGCGGTTGGCGGCGCAACCGGCAGGACCGAGTCGCGACGCGCCTGTTGCCGTCACTCATTGCGAACTTCATGATTTCGCGCGTTACTGGCGCCCACATTCACGATACCGGTTGCTCGCTGAAGGTTTATCGCAGTTGGGTGGTGCGCAGCCTGCACCTCTACTCGGACATGCACCGCTTCCTTGCGGCGCTTGGTGTCGGCCTCGGTGCGCGCATCACCGAACTGCCCGTGCGTCACCACGCGCGTCGCGCCGGGGTGTCAAAGTATGGCCTCGGTCGCGTCTTCCGGGTGCTCGCAGACCTGGTCGGCATCAAGATGCTGATCCAGTTCGCCGCGCATCCGATTCGCTGGTTCTCGCTGTTGGCGCTGCCGCTGTTCCTGTTGTCGCCGCTCATGTTCCTGCTTGGGTTCGTCAAGCTGGTGCGTTCAGAGAACGACCCCGATTCGTTAGTTTGGGATTGGTTTGGCGGCTACGACATGGCTGCGGTTGCGGCAGGATCCGTCGCCTTGTTGGTTGCGATGAATGTTTTCCTGCTCGGCTTCCTCGCTGAGCTGCAGGTCAAGGTGTCGAAGTTCTTTCGTCAGCGCATTTCCGTAACGGCACGGGAGGCGATTCGATGAGTGCGGAGGAGACCAAGGCCAGTGTTCCTGCCAAGGCAACGGATGCGCCGCTGGTTTCCGTTGTGATTGCCATCACCGAGAGTGAGGCGCATCCGCGCACGGTGATCGAGGGCTTTGGCGGTGCCTTGGCCGAGGCCGGCTACCCGTGCGAGTTCGTGATCGTCATCGACGGCCCGATCACACGCTTTGATGAAGAACTGCAAGAGCTCGGCCAAGACTGGACGGTTCGCGTGGTCTCGCTCGAAGGCGGTGGCTTGGGTGAGTCCATCGCGCTGTCTGCTGGCGTTGCCAAGGCCAAGGGCGTACTGGTCGTCAACGCGCCGCCGTACCTGCAGATCGAACCCGAGGATGTTGTCGACGTCGTCAAGGCGCTCGAGGCCGGTGCCGATTGTGTCGCGACGTGGCGCGATCGCCGCGTGGACCCGTGGTTGAATCAGCTGCAGTCGCGCTTGTTCAATCGCATGCTGCGCCTGATCATGAAGGCGCCGTTCCACGATCTCAATTCGGGGACGCGTGGCTTCCGCAGCCATGTGCTCGAAGAGGTTGCGGTCTACGGAGAGCTGTATCGCTTTCTGCCGGTGCTTGCCGCCCGCCAGGGATTCCGCGTCGTCGAAGTCCGCGTTCGTCACCGCGAAGAGAAGGGCCGTTCGGGCTTCTACGGGGTCGGCGTCTACCTGCGTCGTTTGCTCGACATTGTCGCGATCACATTCCTGACGCGATTCACGCAGAGGCCGTTGCGCTTCTTCGGCTACATCGGTTTTACCGCCGGGTTCATCGGGGTCTTGCTGACGCTGTGGCCGCTCTACGACAAGATCGTCTTGGACAAGAGTCTGTCCGAGCGACCGATGTTCGTCATTGGTGCGATCCTCGCAGCCTTCGGAGTGCAGTTGGTTGGCTTCGGCCTCGTTGGCGAGATCATCATCTTCACGCAGGCGCCAAACATGCGTGACTACAAGATCGGCGAAGAGATCGATGGTGCGGACGTCATCAGTGGCGACGAACCAGATCCGGAGGCTGCGCTGCAGTTGGCGGCCGCTGGGGGCGGGCTCGTTGCTGGCGATCGCATTGGTGCGGCAACCGACAGCGATGCGCAACATGTCATCGAGCCCGCACCCGAAGATGCGCCTGCTTCTGAGTTGGCGGTAGCCGTCGTCGAGAAAGCTGATGTCGTAGCCAAACCAGAAGAGTTGCCGATCCGGGTGCGCGCGCTGCTGCCTGGCGAAGACGCGCGTTGGGACTCGTACGTCAGTCGTCATCCACAGGGCACCTTCTTCCATCGCACCGGTTGGTCGCGCGCCGTGCAGGAGATGTTCCGGCACCAGTCGCACCACCTGGTGGTCGAGCAAGGCCGTCGCTGGCTCGGCGTCTTGCCGATGTTCTTGACCAAGAGTCCATTCCTCGGCAAGAACCTCGTCAGTGTGCCGTATTCGGTCTACGGCGGCATTCTCGCGAGTGACGAACGGGCTCACGAAGCCCTGATGGAACGCGCTGGCCAGATCGGCCAGGACCTCGGGGTCGGCTTTGTCGAGCTGCGCAACCTCGAGCATCGCACCGGCGACCGACCCGAGTCTGAACTCTACGTGACCTTCCGCTGTGACCTGCCCGAAGATCCTGCTGAGGTCATGAAGCGCATTCCGAAGAAGCGCCGCGCCGAGATCCGCGCCGCGCGTGAGCCCAAGGCCGCTGCCACAAAGAAGACGCGCGAGACGTTTGGCATCAAAGTCACGGCCGACGGAACGGTTGAAGAGCTGTTCCGGTTGTTCGCCGAAAACAAGCGCCGCCTCGGTTCGCCGACGCTGCCGCTGCGTTGGTTTGAGGGGCTGCGCGATGAGTTCGGCAAGGCCGCTGTCATCCACCGCGCCGTCGATCCGTCGGGCCGCACCATCGCGGCGGTGATGTCGTTCACGTTCAAGGACACCGTTTACGCGTACTACTCGGGCTCGCAGGCAACGGTGAACCACACCGGCGTCAACAACTTCATCTACTGCGCGATCATGGAATGGGCAGTAGAGAACGGCTACCGACGCTTCGACTTCGGCCGCAGTCGCGCCGACTCGGGGCCCGCCAAGTTCAAACAGAACATGGGCTTCGTCGCGGAGCCGCTGCACTACGAGTATCTGCTGGTGGCCAAGGGCGCGCAATTGCCGCAGTTCCATCCGAGCAATCCAAAGCTCGCGCTGCCGCGACGCATCTGGGCCAACCTGCCGATGCGCGTGTGCAACATGCTCGGTTCGCGGTTTTCGCGCTACCTGCCGTAGCCGCAGCTGTTGTTGCCGAACGATCGCTCTGCCGCGCTCAAGCTGCTACCGTCCTGCGCGATGGCGATCGTTGCGCGGCTGGATCCGGAAGGCCCCATTCCACTGCAGGTGTCGTGGGCACTGTGGTTTGCGCGCGCGAAGAACGCGGAGTTGTTCCCGCCCCACGGAGGCTTGCGGCAGCGCGTTGACGCCCATTGGTAACAGACACAGGAAATTGGTACAGCCGCGCCGGGTTGCTATCGTTATGGCCGCAATGTCGCAGACCCCGATCCCCGATGCTGAACACACTCGCTGGTCGCCCGGCCTGATCGGGTTCTACTTCAGCTGTGCCGGCGCTTCGCTCGGCGCCGCGATTGCCTTTGGCAGCCACTTCTTCTTCGGGTCGATCGGCGGCTTGATCTTCGGATCCGTGATGTGCAGCGTCAGCTGCGTGACGTGCTACTACTCGTTGCGCGCGGCGCGCCGTCCGCCCGGCGAAGCACCCAAGTAGGCCGGAGTCGTAGCCGCCCGTAGGTGCTAGGGCTATTGCTCAAGCAGCCAGGATACCGCTGCCGGCAAATCCGCCGCTTCGTGATCCGGCACGCAGCCTGCATCGCGGAGCTTCTGGCGTTCGGCCTCGACCGGCTTGCCACTCGCGACCAGAACCTTGGTCAGCGGCAGACCGTTTGCCATCAGTAGATCGCGGGCGCTGTCGCCGATGACGACAGAACCTTCGAGTGAGACCCCGAAGCCCTTCAGCATGGCGCAGGCTTGGTGCAGTAGGCCGGACTTTGGTTTGCGGCACGTGCAGTCGCGACGATAGGCCGGGTCGCCACCTTCGGCATCGGGGTGGTGGGGGCAGTGCAGGTAGGCGAACGGCAGACCCTGGACAAGTCCATGCAACCGTTCATGCACTCGCGCCAGGTCGCGCTCGGTGTAGAGGCCGCGCGCGATGCCGCTCTGGTTGGTCGTGATCACGAGCCGGTAGCCGCGGTCGTGTAGGCGTCGCAGGGCACCGGGCACACCAGGCAGCAGCTCAAGGCGATCAGGCGAACCGATGAAGCCGATCTCGCGATTGAGCGTGCCGTCGCGGTCTAAGAAGACCGTCTTGCTCACGGTTGCTTTGGCTGCGCAGCGGCCGCCGCTGCAGCTTGTGCGGCCAGCAAATCAAACCCGAGCAGTGGCGCGTCGTCCTTGTCCAGCTGCACGTAGAACTCGGCTGGCAGAATGGCGCCGCGGATGCCGAACGGAGTGGCCAAGTCGCCAACCGTCCAGAAGAAGGGTAGGGGCGGCATCGCCAAGTCGTAGGCGCCGTTGTTCCAGCGCGAGGTGTAGCCGTTCGTGTGTTGGTAGACGCGGCGCTGCGCCGTTCGGTAGCCGGGCTTGATGAGTTCGATGACGTGGTCTGTGCCGAAGTTGCCGCCGATCGTCAAGCGGGCGGGTGTCGTCATGCCCGAGTCCTGGCCGTCGACCAGGATGCGTGCGCCGAGCGGCTCGCTTGAGATCAGCACATTTTCGTGGCTTTGCCAGTAGGTGCACGCGGGCAGGCACGCGAGCAAGCAGGCAGCGAGGGGTGTCAGTGGGCGCCAAAGCATTGTCTACATCCTATCGGCTGGGGCCGCTGTGGAAACCCAAGGGACCTGGCGAGGACGGAGCTTCGTTCTGGTTGCTGGATCCGGTAGTATCGTGGCAAGTCGTCGGTCCCATGGGTCGGTGGCGGCATCGCGTTTGGTCACGTGATGTGTCTGTTAGATTCCGGTCACGCCCTGGTCAGGTCAACCTGATCAGGGCAACTCTTGGTGAGGGCGGCTCGTACGTGGGCAGGTTCTGGCCAGGTCAAACCAGTCCCCAAAGGTCAGGTCAACCAAATGGTCACTCGTTGCGCCGTGGGCGCTCCCGCGTCTCGTTCCGTTTTGTTCGCGTCGTTGTTGGCGGCGTTTGCTGTCTGTGCAGATGCGCAAGCGCCTGGTGTTCCAACGCCTGGTGTGTCGACGCCGGTAGCTGCCAAGCCGGCCGTCAAGCCAAGCGCCGCGCCGACTGGCAACGCGCAAGAAGCGGCGCCTGTGTTCGGCAAGATCGTCGCCGAGTCGGCAGCGGCACGCTGTTGGGCCAGCGCGGCGGCGACACCGCCCAAATACGAAGACGTTCTGAAGAAGGATCAGATTGTGCGGCTTGGTCGCAGCGAGAATGGCTTCCGTGCCATCTTGTTGCCGATGGGGCCGATTGGCTACGTCAGCAAGCGCTTCACGAGCGAAGCCGAAGATGGCAGCGCGACGTCCAAGGGTGCCAAGGTGGCGTTCCGCTACCGTCCGCGCACCAGCGAAGCACCGGTCGCGCAGATGCCCGAAGGCACTGCGCTGCACATCCTCTCGATTGAGGACGGTTGGTGTCGCGCGCGGGTCGCGGGCATGGAAGCGTGGGTTGCCGAGGCGGACGTGCAGGTTGTGCCGAGTGATCCCGAGATCATCGCTGCGCACGCCGAGTTCGCTGGTCTTGCCAAGGCAGAGGTGCAGGTGCGACTCGACACGATCGCGACCGAGCACAAGCAGCAGGAGCAGGACCGCATCGACATGGAGGCTGTCAAGCTGGTCGAAGATGCGTTCGTCAAGGAGATGGCGAAGCCTGTCGAGGAGCAGAGCTACGGCCCGCTGCAGGGTGCACTTGCCAAGGTTGTTGAAGGACTCGTCGAAGGTGGCGCGGCGCGCACAGCATGTGCTGCTTTGAACAGGCGCATGGAAACGCAGCAGTGGATCGTCGATGCGACGGCCACCACCACGGAGAAGGCACCGGTCACGGAAGCTGTCATCAAGAAGCCAGTGAAGGACCGCCTCGAGCGCTTCGAGTCGATTGGCTGGTTGCGCTACGAAAGCCGCCTCGCCGGTCCGGGCGTCTACTACATCGAAAAGGGTGGTCGCCGTCAGTACCTGCTGTCGTGCAACACCGGTCGCTTCGACCTGTCGCTCTACGTTGGCTGTGAAGTTGGTGTGATCGGCCCGCGCCGCACGCCGATCGCGGAGACCCTGAGCGTGCTCGACGTCGAGCGCGTCGAAGTGCTCGGCTCCTCACGCTAGTAGCCGGCTGCATCCTTGATCATTGGGGCCCTGATAGCTGCGGGTGCGCTCACGACCGGAGCGCCCGCGTCTCAGTTGGGCAAAATGGAGGCGCCAAGTCGTCGCTGCGAACGGTGGTTCGCGACGATTGTCGGTGAGGCACAGGACCAACCGGCCTGATGCCGAAAAGGCATGCAGATCCCGCAATTACGGGATTCTCCTCCCCGATGCCGCCGACACCCCGCTGGATGCTGACTTGCGTGACCGCCGTCGCCCTTTGGGGTGGCTCGTGGCTGTCGGCCCAGCAGGTGAATGGTCAGAACCCGGCGCCCGGCGTGGAAATCGTCGATGTGCTGCTTCCACCGACGCCAATTGAGCGCGGCAATGCGCTGCTCGAAGTTGAGGATCCGGTTGCTGCCTGGCTCGCGTTTCGTGGTGTCGGTACGCAGGGTCTGGTCGCCGTCGATCGTTCGGTGGGGCTCGGCCGCGCCCACCTGATGCTCGGCCACAGCGAGTTCGCGATCGCCTACGGCGAGCACGCCGTTGTCGTAGCTCCAGGCCGGCAAGACGCGATGGCGTTGACGATCCGCGCGTTGATTCGCGGTCGCGAGTTCGATGAGGCGGTGCGGCGTTCGTTCGCGTTCACCAACCGCACGAACGACTTGACGCCTGGCTTGCTGGCCGCCCGCGGTTCGGCGTTGTTTCGCGTGCAGCGAACCAGCGATGCTGCGGCCGCCTACCGTCGGGTTGTGCGGCTCGACAATCGCCACGCCGAAGCCCACCTGCGCCTCGGCTCGGGCTTGCTCGATCCGGTCAAGGTCACGATCCCACCCGATCTTCGACTTGCCGTTGGCACCATGGCAGCTGGCGATCGGCAGCGCGCGATCGAGTTGTTGTTGCGGTTGTTGCGCCAGCAACCAGGTCATCCGATAGCGCACCGCTTGTTAGGTGAGGTTCTCTATGCCCAGCGCGCCGCAGTGAGCATGGCGCAGCAGGACGCGTCGTTCCGGGTGTTGGTCGCCGTAACACCAAGACCCAATGTGTTGCGTCTCCCGATCAAGGAGTTCGTGCCCGGTTACGCGGGGCTCGCCAAGGCTCGTCGATTGGTTATCGAACGAACCGCCGCGATGTTCGGTCGTCAACTCAACAAGTTGGTGTCGGTCGGTGGCCGTCACGACCTGCTGCACGAACTGGAGCGCACCACGGATGCGGATTCGCGCGCCAACCTGCGTGGCCGACGGACCTTTGATGGGCGGGTTTGGGATGACGTGCGTGGCGTCGGTGGCATGCGCGCTGCGACCGGGATCGAAGCGTTGGATGAAGCCGCGACGTTCGGCTTCGATACATTCGCGCACGAAGTTGCCCACCAGGTGCACTTCTTTACGTTCACGCCGCTGCAGCGGGCGCGCATCCGTTCATTGTATCGCACCGCGATGCAGGAGAAGCGTTGCCTCGACTACTACGCGGCCACCAACGAGGCGGAGTACTTCGGCCAAGGCGTTGAAGCGTTTGTCAGCCTGGCCAAGCGTCCGGGTGGCGAGACGACACATGGCCACACGCGCTTTGAGTTGTTCCGGCTCGATCCCGAGTTGCACAACTTCATCGCGACTGTCGTGAGTTTTGATGTATTGGCGCAGACCAAGCATCGGGAAGCCATCCTCGCAGCCGCGGTTGCGGTCGCGATTCGTTGTGGGCGCAGTGACGATGCCGTGGTCGCCGCCGAGATGATGATGCCAGGGGCGCTGCGTTTGCGGTTGTTGGCCGAGGCTCGTCGGGCGCGCTCTGCCCAGCGCTGCTACTGAGTTTTTTGCCACCGCGCGGCACTTCGATGCCCCTACATGGCATGGGAGAATCGAGTTGCGACTTGGCTCCACTGAGCAACGGTCCCCGCCAACGCATCTTGTTGCTCGGGGAGCCACGCCTCAGTGACGCAGAGTGTCTGGCGCTGGTGTTGCGTACGGGGGGGCGCGGCGAGTCGGCGGAGCAGATGGCGCACCGGCTGTTGCGGCGGTTTGGTGGTCTGTCCGGACTTGCGCGTCGCGGTGTGCGTGAGGTCGCCAGCGAGGCGGTGGGGCCGGTGCGGGCGGCGGGCGTGCTCGCTGCGTTTGGCTTGGCCCGCCGTCTGTCCGAGGAGTGCTTTCGCCCGGGAACCCAGATCCGCCACGGCGGCGATGTTGCGCAAGTCGTGCGGCACACGGCGCGTGGCTCACGTCGCGAGAACTTCTTCGTGGTGCTGCTCGATGTGCGCAGTCGGGTCATGAGCATGCACGTGGTTAGCACGGGAGTCGTGGATTCGGCTCCGGTGCATCCCCGCGAGGTATTTGGCCCAGCCGTGCGCGAGTCGAGTGTCGCGGTGGTCATCGCCCATAATCACCCGTCTGGCGACCCAGCTCCCAGCAAGCAGGATCACGACGTCACCGAGCGCTTGAAGAAAGCGGGCGCGCTGTTGGGCATCGATGTGCTCGACCATGTCGTCGTTGGGACCGATCGCTACTACAGCTTTTCCGAAGAGGCCTACTTCTCGTACCGGTGACTCTAATCGACAACATGAAACCACCATGTTCGGTGCTTAGCCCATCGGCAAGGGCGGGCTCAGTGGCCGCTCGTGGCGGGACTTGGGCTGGCAGCGAGATGGCGAGAGTGGCCGCTTGCGCGACAATAAGGATTGACCGTAGGGCCGGACCGGTTCCCATTGCGCGACACGCTACCGGATTCGGGGCCAGCATCCGTCTGCACTCCCCCTGAAAAACAACTCCGGGTTGCCTGTGCGGGTGGTCGCGTGACCAATCAGCTTTGTGATGCGCCACGTTACTTCTAGTGTAGTGATGTCCGAGCGCCTCGTATTCCCGCGCTCTCCGAAACTGTTGCGCCCAGTCGATGCCATCCGGTCCCGCTCCTGATCCACTGTTTGTGAACAAGCCGTTTGGCCGGCGCCAGTGGATAGTGATCCTGGTCGCAACCGTTGTCGCAGCCGCGCTGCGCATGTATCAACTCGGCGAGTGGTCCATGTGGGTCGATGAGGCGCACACCTGGCGGGACGCGACCATGCCGCTGACCGGCGAACGTGGTTTCATGGAGGAGCAGCGCAGCTACTACCCGTTGCCGTTTGTGTTGTTGCGCTTTTTGCTGGGAGTGTCGGTGATCGGCTACGACGAGTGGTCGTTGCGCTTGCCGTTTGCGCTGATTGGGATCGTCACGGTTCCCTTGTTGGCACTCTGTGGCCGTCGACTTGTCGGCGCTTGGCCGGCGGTCATTGCGTCGTGCCTGCTGGCAATCAACCCGTGGCACATCTTCTGGAGCCAGAATGCGCGCGGCTATGGCATGGCGGTCCTGGGGTCCGTGCTGGCGATCCACCGGCTGCACAAGTTGTTTGCCGAGGGGCGAGCCTCGGACCTTCTGCTTGCGGTGTTGTTCGTGGTCTTTGCTGGAGCCAGCCATCCGACGGCCATTGCTCTGCTGATTGGCTTTGCCGGCTTCCTGATTGTGCGTCACGCGATGCGGCCAAAGGCTCGGTTTGGCAGGATCACGGTCTTGCTCGCCCTGGTGTTCTTGATGGTGCCGTTGCCTTGGCTAGTGCGGTACTACGAGTTGTTTTCGAACTTCCAGGACTCGAAGGGCAATCCGTCGTTTGTGCACTGGATAGAAACCGTCGCCTACTACTTCCGCCCCTCGGTGTTACTGCTCGGGCTGCTTGCGATGTTCTTGGCGCCGTCTGTGCTCGGCCGCAATCGTGCGCTGTATCTGACTTGCTTGGTGTTGGTGCCGATGCTGGTCATCAGCTCGGTCGGTGCGCAATTGGTGAAGGTTACGGCGCGCTATGCGATCTGCACGTTGCCAGCCCTGATGCTGCTGGCGGGCTTTGTCATCGCGGAGCTTGCGCGCCGCATGCGCGAGTTGCCTGACGTGGCGCGCGGTCGAGCGTGGTTATTGGCGTGCGTGCTGCCTGCGTTGGTGGTCGGCGACTACTTGCAACTAGACGTCGCCTACTATCAGGACCAGCACGGCCAGCGCGGCCGTTGGCGCGAGGCCTCGCAATTCGTTCGCGATGCGGTCGTCGAACGCGGCGCAGAGGGCCTGCGTGTCTTGACGACCAACCATCCGACGATGCTCTACTACCTGCGGCAGCGGCATTGGTTTGTCGGCGAGACGGATCCGTATCCGCACATCCGCGTTGAGTCGGTTGAGCGTTGGCGCTTCGCGGATGGCATCGATTCCAAAGACAACGTGCTGCACGAACCAGGCGCGGAGAACCACTTGGCCTGGCACATGCGCTATGCGGACGAGAAGTCACAGCTGTTCGCCGTAGTCTTGACCATGCCCGAGTTGCGTGAGCCGGACTTCGATGGCCATTTGGAAGCGGCCCTGATGCGCGACTTCGAGTTAGCCCTCTACCTGCCGACCTGGATTGGCCCGAAGGACGAGAGCATTTACGTCTTCCTGCCGAAGAAGAGCGAGTAACGGCCACCCCTTGGCCTGGCATATTTGCGGGGCTGGCGTTCTCGTGAGACGCGCGTCTTGAGATGTGCGCCCGTTCGGCCGATCATGTCCACCATGCGCACGTTCCCGATTGCGATCCTGTCGTTGCTACCGATGCTTTCGTGGACTGCCTGCGTCCAGGAGGCGCAGGGCCAGCAGCCAGCGGCCGCCCAGAAGCAGGACCCCGTTGCCAATGAGCCAGATTCGAGCGACGGCCAGACGACGGTGCCGAGCGACTTTGTGCGCTACGTCAAGGTTGGCGATGGCGGGCACCTCGACACCGCGATCACGACGTACGAGAAGGATGGCGTCAAGGTCATCTTCTACGGAGCGGTGCACATCGCCGACTCGGTTTGCTACCAAGAGCTCAACGACCGATTCACAACATGTGACGCGTTGCTCTACGAGTTGGTTGGGCCCGAGAACTATCGACCGACGAAGAACCAAGGCGGCAACGCGAGCCTCATCTCGATGCTGCAGCAGGGTCTCAAGCGCTCGATGGAGATGTCGTTCCAGCTCGATGAGATCGACTACCAGCCCGACAACTTCGTGCACGCGGACATGACGCCCGAAGAGTTCCAGTCGAGCATGGCTGCCAATGGCGAGAGCCTGCTGTCGATCATGTGGGACATGATGCTCGGGGGCATGGAGATGCAGCGGGATCAGGCCGAGAATGCCGATGAGTCCAAGCCGCCGGAGAAGTTCGATCTCGTCGAGGCGTTCCGCACTGGCGAGGGTCGTCACCTTATGCGTGTCACGTTCGCCCAGCAGCTCGAGCAGATTGAGATGTTGTCCGCCGGCGGTGACGGTTCGACGTTGCTCGAAGGCCGCAACGAGAAGTGCCTCAAGGTGCTGCACCGCGAGATCAAGAACGGCAAGAAGCGCCTCGGCATCTACTACGGCGCCGCGCACCTGCCGCACATGGAACTGCGATTGGTCAATGACCTTGGCTTCAAGAAGGTCGCGCACGAGTGGTTGGTCGCGTGGGACTGCAAGAAGCGTCCGGACCCCAAGCTCGATCGCGCGCTCATCAAGAAACGCCGCGCCTGCAAGAAGCAGCTCGCCATGCTCGCCAAAGTCGGACGCGACCACCGTCGCAACGATGGCCCAGACACAATCCCGACCCCGCGTGAGCTGGCCGAGATCGTACGCAACGGCAGCAAGCTCTACTCTGGCGAACTCGTCGACCCGTGGGGTAGCGACTACATCCTGCGCAAGCGCAAGCGCGGCGTGCGCTGGGAAGCCGCCAGCCTCGGCCCCGACAAGAAAGCCGGCACCGACGACGACATCATCGTCGCCGAACCCCGCCGCGGCGGCCTCTGAGTTTTACCCCACGGCTCCAGCAGGACCGTACTGGCACGGTGCCGGCACTCTACCAGTCGGATTGGCGGCCCAGTTCTTTGGGCTTGCCCTTGGCGTCGGCGGTTTGCCAAGCGGTCCAGTAGGCGAGGCGGGTGATCGCTTCCATGGCGGCGTAGTCGAGCTTGTCGGCGTGGTCTGTGACCTGGTGGTAATCCGGGTGTTCTCCGTCACAGAAGAACACGACCGGGATGCCGAGCTTGGCGAAGTTGTAGTGGTCGCTGCGCCGGTAGTAGGTGTCACCGCTCGTGAACTCGATGCCGAACTGTGCGCCGGTGGTGACCGCGTTCTTGACGATTGATGAGTACTTCTGGTGCTCGTGGCTCGGCGTGATCTGCATCAGGATCTTCTCATCGCGCCGACCCGCACGGCCGATCATGTCGATGTTGATGTTGGCTGTGATGCGATCCTTCGGCCAGGTCGGGTGGTCGGCGTAGTAGGCCGAACCCCACAGGCCCAGTTCTTCGCCGCTGACGGACAAGAACACGATCGAACGCGCGGGCCGTTCTTTGCACCGGGCAAACGCCTCGGCGATTTCGAGAAGGGCTGAGGTCCCGCTGGCGTTGTCGTCGGCGCCGTTGAAGCGGTCGCCGTCGATGCGCGTGCCGACGTGGTCGTGGTGGGCGGAGATGACGACGGCCTCAAGCTTCTTGTTCTTGCCTTGCAGCACGGCAATGACGTTGCTCGCCTTGGCCTTGCGCACCGCCTTGATCTGGATTGTCAGCTTGCCCTTGGCCTTCTTCTTGCCATCGTCGGCATGCTCCCCGGACTCGGGGTCCACGGTGATGCCCATGTGGGCAAGCAGGAGTTTGCTGGCCTCAGCTGACAACACCATCAGCGGCACTTTGACGATCGGTCGGTCGAACCTCTTGTAGGCCATCACGCCGTGATCGCGCAGCAGCCCTCGGTAGTTGAGTGCGTTGGCGAGTGAGCCGCCGTCATCGAGCAGGCAGACGATGCCAGCTTTGGCGTTGGCCTTGTCGAGCTTCTTCGCGATCTGCGCATAGCGCTGCAATGCCTGCAGGTCGCCGGCGACGCCGCCTCGCGTACGACCGCTTAGTGTGATCACCGGAATGCGGCCCTTCAGCGAGCCCGACATCTCCGCGCCGTTGCCGCAGTAGGAGAACGCGCCCGAAGCAGTCAGCTTGTCCGACTTGCTCGCATGTAACACCGCGAAGCCGTCGGTGATCTTGGTCTTGCCGAAACTCAGGCCCGTCGACTTGCTGATCTCGAGCCGTTCAATCGGATAGTATTGGTAGAAGCCACGGCGGTCACCGAGTCCCTTGAGGCCGAGCGACTTGAAGTAGTTGGCGACGTACTTGGCGGTGGCGAGCTGCCCCGGACTTGCGGTCTGGCGGCCGTTGCGCGCGTCGTCGGCCAACCAATACGCGTGGGTTCGCAGTGCCAATCGATCGATATGGTGCATGCCGGGTGGGGCACCTTCGGGCACGCGTGCTGGTGGGCCGATGTCCGGTAGTTTTTCTGTCGAGGCCTGCGCCAAGGCCGGGCCCGACAACAACAAGCCGAGCGCGAACGCGGCGGTGGATCTGGATTGCAAGCCACTCATGCCCGACAGCGTAGCGTGCTGCGCCAGTACGCTAGTCGCGAGAAGTTGCCGACGACGCCAGCAAGCGGCTGAGACGCTTGTCGTCGGCGAGCACAGTCACCGTCTTGGTCAGCGTAGGCACGACGGCGCCCGGCGGCAGCCCCTTTGGTTTCCTGACGTTCTTGCGGAACGTATAGACCACGTCAATGCGCGGTTCCCCGCGCGACTTGCTGTAGTAGACCGCAAGCGTTGCTGCATCGAGCAGGGTCTCCAGGCTGGCCGTCTTCTGTCTCGGCAGGCGCACCACCACGTGTGACCCTGGCCGGCCGCCGCCGACGTGCAGCCACAGGTCGTTGCCGTTGGCGAATCGCATGGTCAGCTCATCGTTCTGGTTGTTGTTGCGGCCGACGAAGATCGCGTAGCCCTCGGCCGACGTGAACCGCCGGAACGGCACGTGGTCGTCCGGGCTCTTCTTGCGCGGCTTGCCCAAAGGCTGCGTGCTCTTGTCCTTCGGTAGCAGACCCCGCGAGAGCAACTGCGCGCGAGCGTGCTCGAGATCGACGTCGCTACCGCTTTGCAGCATGGCCGCGATTTCATCCAATGCGGCGAGGTCTTGCTCGGCGGTTGCTAGCCGTTGCTCGGTCATCTCGCGGCCATCATCGAGTCGCCGTGCCTTGTCGTACAGTTGGTTGGCCTGCACGGTCACCGGCTTGGCCGCATCGAGCTGGATCGTGATGTTGGCAGCACCATCGAGGCTTGGAACCTCCATGCTGCTCGCGCCGCGCGGCACACTGTGGGCATACGCGAGCATCAGGTCGGCTGTGTTGCGCATCTCTTGCGAGCGTTCGACGTTGTCGAGTTGCCGGTGCATGCCCTGCACCTTGTTGCGCGCCTGCTTGTGAGCGCGCGCGGTTGCCAGGTGCAGCGCCTCGTGCGACTTCTGCTGCTCCTTGTCGAGGTCGAGCGACGTGAAGTGCTCGTCGATGCTGGTCAGCACCGGTGGGGCAAAGCGCGTTGTGGCGGTCGCGCCGGGCTTGGCAGCGTCTGCGACCGGCGGTGGTGGCACGTAGACATCGCCACGACGCAGCGTGCGAACAGCTGTCGTGACTGCGCGTGACATGGTCATCGCGACACCTTGTGCATCACATAGAACCCACAGCCCCCGCGCCGAGAACAGCTCGACAGCAAGTCGCCGTTCGCCTGCTGCGGTATCGAACCCAAACGTGCATCGTCGCTCGCCGTCAGTCACCTCGATCGAACGCAGCGTTGCGTCTTGTAGTTCGCGCTGCAGCAGGTCTGGGCCGGGGCCGCGGGCTCGAGCCTCCCGGCCGAACCGTCGCTGCGTCGTAGTCACGCGGGCGCGGGTGCCACCTAGTGCGATGTGAACGAAGACCTTCTGCTTGTCGGCGTCAGGTTGCAGCACCAGCAGCACATCGTTGTGTGCTCCGGTGCCGATCAAGGCCACCGCATCGAGCACGGTGGCCGAGCACAAAACCCGCAGATCCTCGATTGCGAGGGCAAGTTCAGCGGCGGTGAGGCCGCGCGCTGCGGGTGTTGGCATTTGCTTACTTCTTCAGTTCTTCAACCGGATCGTAGATCCAATTGTACGCGGCGTAGTCGTACTCGACGAGGCCTTCGGGGAAGAACAAGCCGAGCTCGCGCTTGGCTGCTTCCGGCGAGTCGCTGCCGTGCACGAGGTTGAAGCTGCGGCTGACGCCGTAGTCACCACGGATTGTGCCAGCATCGGCATCCGAACCAAACGTCGCGCCCATCAGTTTGCGGCAGATAGCGATTGCGCCGATGCCCTCGAGGGCGAGGGCGACCACTGGCGAGCTCGTCATGAACTTCACGAGGCCCGGGTAGAACGGGCGTTCCTTATGCGCTTCGTAGTGCGTGGCGGCGAGCTCCTGCGAGATCTGCATGAGCTTCATGCCAGCGATCTTGAGTCCCTTCTTTTCGAAGCGGCTGAGGATTTCTCCGGAGAGGCCACGCTGGACAGCGTCGGGCTTGAACAGAATGAGAGTGCGTTCCATGGTCGTGTGGGGGGTATTCGTGCTTGAATGAGCGCGAAGATGTTAGCCAGCCGCCCCCCGCAACTGCACAGGTTTTCAGCCTCGCTCGTTCTGGCCCTTTGGTGCCCCGTGCTATCGCTGCTGTTGGGAGGCTGTGCCTCCGAACGGGAAACGATCCTGCGCCGCTCCAGCAGAGCTCGTGCGGTGGGGGAGTTGCGGGCCGAACGCCTGCAGCAGGAGCGCGAACTTGAGCTGTGGGAAGCCTCACGTGAGGAGGCGACCCGCGACATTGCGGCCGCGCGCTTGGAGTCGGTCAAGATCAGTTCGAGCCTGCGCACGGTGCGCTCTGAGCGGTTGCGCCAGCTGGCGACACTGGCCGCCACCGAGAAGGAACTGCTGGCGGCCATCCAGCGGGCGCTCAAGATCGAGAAGGAACTGCAGCCACTGCGCGCGCTTGAGCAGCAACTGCGCGACCAGGAGGCGCTGATCAAGGCCGCAAACGTGCGGGTCAAGTCGTTGGCTGGCGAAGTCGCGAAGGCGACCGACAGCGCCGCCAAGCAGGAAGCAGTCTTGAAGCCGAAGCTGGCCGCGGTGCAGGCGCGGCTCGCCGCACTCAAGGCCGCGGGGGTTCAGATCAGTGAGGCGGAGGCGAAGATCGCGGCCGCCCAGAAAGTGCTCGCCCCGCCGCCTGTGATCAAGAAGAAGTAAGCCGATTTACGCCCACCATGCTCCGCAACATTTCGATCCTCGCGCTCACTGCCGCGTCTCTGTTTGCACAGGAAGAACCCGCCACTGAGCGGGAGCCTGATGCCAAGAAAATGGCGACGGTGCAGCCGCTGGCTCCGAAGGATGCCATCGCCGCGCTCGAGTTGCCGGCCGGCTACCATCTTGAGCTGGTTGCGAGCGAACCGATGATTCACGAACCGGCGGTCGTCGCGTGGGATGGCAACGGCCGCATGTATGTCGCCGAGATGCGCACCTACATGCAGGACATTGATGGTACCGGTGCGCATGAGCCGGTCAGTCGCATCAGCCTGCTCGACGACACCGATGGCGACGGCCGCATGGACAAGCACACGGTGTTTGTCGATGGCCTGGTCTTGCCGCGCATGATCCTGACCTTGCAGGACAGCATCGTCGTGCGCGAAACCAACACGCTCGACCTGCACGAGTATCGTGATACCGATGGCGATGGTGTCGCGGACCAGAAGACGCGCATCTACGAAGGCGGTAAGCGTGGCGGCAACCTTGAACACCAACCGAGCGGCCTCGACTGGAACATCGACAACTACCTCTACGTCACCTACACGAACAAGCGCTATCGCTACGCGAACGGCAAGATCACTGCGCACAACCTGCCATCCGGCGATGGCCAGTGGGGCATCACGCACGACGATTGGGGACAGAACTACTACTCACGTGCCGGCGGCGAGGTCGTGGCGTCGAACTTCCAGCAGAACATGCAGTACGGCAAGCTCGGCTTGCCGGGGCAGCTCGCCAAGGGGTTTAATGTGTGTTGGCCGATCGATTCGATCCCTGACGTGCAGGGCGGTCTGGGGCGTGTACGTGACGACGCGACGCTCAATCACTTTACCGGGTGTTGCGGGCAGGTCGTCTTCCGCGGCGACCGCCTGCCAGTAGAACTACACGGCAACCTGTTCGTTCCCGAGCCTGTTGGGCGACTCATTCGCCGCGCGATCGTCAGCGACGATGGCGGCACGCGCGTATTGACCAACCCCCATGAAGGCTCGGAGTTCCTCCGCACCAAGGACGCTAACTTCCGACCGATCAATATGTACACGGCCCCGGACGGCACGATGTACATCGTCGACATGTATCGCGGCATCATCCAGGAAGGCAACTGGGTGCGCCGTGGTAGCTACCTGCGCGGCGTCGTGCAGGAATACGGTCTCGATCGCAACGTTGGCCGCGGTCGTATCTACCGGCTGGTGCACGATGACTTCAAGCCGGGTCCGCGGCCGCGCATGCTCGATGAGTCGACGGCGGAGCTGGTCGCGCACCTGTCGCATGCGAACGGTTGGTGGCGTGATACGGCTCAGAAGCTGATCGTGCTGCGTGGCGATTTGAGCGTTGTTCCGGCGCTGCGCGAGTTGATGACCAGCTCGCCATCGGCATTGGCACGCAACCATGCGATGTGGACCTTGGAAGGCCTGTTGGCTCTGACCTCCAATGATGTCCTTGTCGGCCTTGGCGATGCGGATGGCAACGTGCGTGCCTCGGCGATCCGCGCCAGCGAGCGATACTTGACGGGCGCGGCCAACAAGTCTGTGGTCGAACGATTCGTCGCGATGGCCGCTGACCAGGATGTGCAGGTATTGCTGCAGGTCTTGCGCACGGCGATCTTCACCAAGCTGCCGGGCTATGAAGAGTTGGTCGAAAAGATTGTCGATTCCCACAAGGGCAATGACGGTGTTCGTCTGACAGCGAAGAAGTACTTCGATCGCCTCGCCAAGGAAAAGGCCGAGGCGGAACGACGAGCAGAAATCGCGAAGATCAATGCCGAGCTTGCTGCCGCGGTCACGCGTGGCGCGACGATCTACAAGTCGCTGTGCTTCGAGTGTCACGGCAACGATGGCGAAGGCATGCCCGTTCCCGGCGACAAGGTGGCCAAGTTGGCGCCGACGCTGAAGGGCTCGCCGCGGGCGATCGGTTCGACCGACCGCGTGGCTCGCATCGTGCTGCAGGGTCTGATGGGGCCTGTTGACGGCAAGACCTATCCCGGCGTGATGGCGGCGATGGCGAGCAACGACGACGCATGGGTTGCCGACGTTCTGACGTTCATTCGTAACAGTTGGGGCAACGAGGCAAGCCTGGTGAGCAAGGAGGAGATCGCCAAGATCCGCGGGTCCCTGAAACGTCGACGCATGCCGTGGACACTGAAGCAGCTCGAGCGCTTTGATCCAGCGCTGTTGTCGCGTAAGCGTTGGAAGCTCAAGTCCAACCGCAGCCGCGGTCAGTTGAAGAATGCCGTCGATGGCAAGCCGTCGTCGCGTTGGACCAGCAATCGGCCGCAACAGCCGGGCACGTGGTTGACGATTGAGCTGCCGGAAGCCACGGAGCTTGCCGGCGTCGACCTGGATACACGCGGCTCCGCCAACGATTTCCCGCAGAGCTACGAAGTGCGCACGTCACTCGATGGCAAGAAGTGGAGCGACCCGATCGCGACCGGTAACGGCAAGCGGGGCGATTCGGTCATCCGTTGGACGCCCGTGACCGCCCGCTTCCTCAAGGTCACGCAGACCGGCAAGAAGCCCGGGCTCTATTGGTCGATCCACGAGCTGAACCTGTTTGGGCACGGGAACACGCTACCTAAGTGACGGAGGGCTCAGTGATTCGGGTGGGCATCAGTCGGTGCACGCTGATTGGGCTCGACGCGATCCCGGTTGCGTTGCCGCTGGCTTGGCTGCTGGGCGAGCACGGCGACACCAGCATGGGGCCGAGTTTCGTCGTGCTCGGTTTGCTCGGGGTGCTGGCTGGTTGCAGCGTTGCCATGGTCAACTGCAGGCGCCACCGATGCCTGCCGTGGCGAGGGCCCGCGCGGCGTTGGGCAATCGCTGCCGCCGCCAACCCGATCGTCGGGGTCCTGGCGGTCAGCAGAATCAACTTCGGTGGGTTCGCCGGCGGCGGCCACTGAGCGCATTGCCGACACGTATGGCCGTGGGGGCCGTAGCCAAGCGGCGAACAGTTCTGCATACTGTTCGCCCCAATGTTGACCCTGTCTGGAGTTTCGAAGTCGTACGGCGACCGTGTGCTGTTTGAGGATGCCGCCCTGCAGGTCAACCGTGGGGACCGAATTGGTCTGGTTGGCCCCAACGGGGCAGGCAAATCGACGTTGTTCTCGCTGATCCTGCGCGAACAACAGGCCGATGACGGCCAGATCGCGTTCGAGCGCGGTGCCAAGATAGGCTTCCTGCCCCAGGAAAGTGCGCCGATCGGTGACGAAACGGTGATCGAGATTGCGTGTGCCATCACCGACGACTTCGTGCAGCTGTATCGCACCATCAAGTCGTGGGAGAACGGCGACTACGATGAGTTGAGCACCGGTCAGGACGACGTGCACGAGCGCTACAACGAGCTCAACGGCTACCTGGTCGAAGCCAAGGCTAAGCAGATCCTCGCAGGCTTGGGCTTTCGCGATTCTGATCTCGATCGTCCCGCGCGCGAATTGAGTGGCGGTTGGGTGATGCGCGCGCACCTCGCGCGGTTGCTGACCCAAGAGCCGGATCTGCTGATACTCGACGAGCCGACGAACCACCTCGACCTCGAGTCGCTGATGTGGTTTCAGGGTTACCTCAAGGGCTACTCCGGCGGGATCTTGGTGATCTCCCACGATCGCGAGTTCTTGAACGCACTGGTCACGGCGATCGTCGAGATCCGTCACCAGGGGCTTTGGCGGTTCACCGGCAACTACAGCAAGTACCTGGTGCTGCGCGAGGCCACCGACGCGCAACTGCTCGCGTCCTACAAGACCCAGCAGAAGGAGATCGCGCACCTGCAGGCGTTTGCCGATCGCTTCAAGGCGAAGGCGAGCAAGGCAACCCAAGCGCAGAGCAAGCTGCGGCAGATCGAGCGCATGGACAAGATCCAGGCCCCAGTCGCCGACGGCAAGAAGGTCGGCTTTCGCTTTCCGCAGCCGATCCGCAGTGGCCAGCGCGTCATCAAGCTCGACAAGGTGCACTTTGCCTATGGCGATAACGTCGTCTACGCGGGCATCGATCTCGAGGTCGAACGGGGCGAACGCATCGTTCTGGTCGGCCCGAATGGTGCCGGTAAGTCGACGTTGCTGAAGTTGTTGGCTACGAAGATCGTGCCGGACAAAGGTGAGTGTGGCCTCGGCCACAACGTAGTCGCAGGCTACTACTCGCAGTATCGCGTCGAGATGCTCGACCCGAAGCGCAGCGTGCTTGAGGAAGCGCTCGACACGCAGGCGTCGGTCACGGAGCAAGCGGTGCGCACGCTCCTTGGCTCATTCTTGTTCTCGGGGGAAACCGTGTTCAAGAAGGTGTCGGTGCTGAGCGGAGGCGAGAAGAGTCGACTGGCGCTGGTCAAACTGCTTCTCAATCCGCCCAACCTGTTGTTGATGGATGAACCGACGACGCATCTAGACATCTCGAGCATCGATGCGTTGGTGGAGGCGTTGAAGCAGTTCGAAGGCACGCTCGTGTTCATCAGCCACGACGTGCACTTCATCAAGACGCTCGCCAACAAGGTCATCCATGTCGCTGGCGGCAAGTTGACGCCGTACCTGGGCGACTATCAGTTCTACCTGCATAAGACGCAGGCGGAGTCGGCGCGAGCGGCGTTGACTGCCGGTGGTGCGGGCGGCAAAGGCAAAGGCAAGGGCAAGGGCAAGGGCAAGTCGACGTCGAAGTCGGCTGGCAAGCAAGGTAAGGCGAAGCACGAGTCGCCCCGTGCCAGGATACAGAAGCTGCAGAAGGCCGTCACCAAGCTCGAGCGGGAGATTGATGCGCTCGAAAGGCGTCAGGCGGAGATCAAGCAAGAGCTGGAGCTGCCGGAGACGTGGAACGATGGGGGGCGCAGTTCGGAGCTCAACAAGGAGATGACCGCCAGCCAGAAACGGGTGCTCGAGTTGACGAATGCGTGGGAAGCCGAGGCCGCCAAGTTGGAGTCCATCAGCTCGTGAACAACCAGCCGAACAACCCTCTGCACGGCGTTACGCTGAAGGTGATGCTCGAGTATCTGATCAAGAACATCGGCTGGGCCGAGATGGCGCATTCGATCAACATCAACTGCTTCCACAACACGCCGTCCGTGAATTCGTCTCTGAAGTTCCTGCGGTCGGTACCATGGGCCCGCACCAAGGTCGAGAATCTCTACCTGCACGTGCGACGGCGCACCGGCGACTAGCCCCAACGGTCCAATGAGCTCACGCCTTTTGGTGTCCGCTGAGAGCCTGCGACCCGCTAGGTCCACTGGTGGTGGAAGAACTCGCCTTCGGGCTTGTCCGTGCGTTCGAACGTGTGCGCGCCAAACAGGTCGCGTTGCGCCTGCGTCAGATTCTGCGGTAGCGACGCGCGGCGGTACGAATCGAAGTAGCTGAGGCTCGCGCCCATCGCCAACGTCGGTATGCCGCGTTGTGCTGCGAGAGCGACGACCTTGCGCCAGGCACCTTGGTGCTCCTGGATGAAGCCGCCGAGTTCGGAGTCGAGCAGCAGGTTGGCCAGGCCCTTCTGCTTGCCGTAGGCAGCTTGGATGCTCTTGAGGAAGCGTGCGCGAATGATGCAGCCGCCCTTCCAGATGCGTGCGATCTCGCTGAGGTCGAGGCCCCATTGCTTGTCAGCATCGGCCGTTGCCAAGAGATCGAGACCCTGTGCGTAGCTGCAGATCTTGCTGCAGTAGAGAGCGTCGCGAATGGCATCGATCATGCCCTCGACGGGAGTGTCATTGCTCGGTCCCGCGAGCTGCTCGCTAGCGTGTACTCGCTGGGTCTTCATCGCACTTAGATAGCGCGCTTCGACCGCGGCTTGCATCGTCGGCACCGGCGTGCCATAGCGCAGCGCAATCTCACTGGTCCACCGGCCCGTGCCCTTCTGACCAGCCTTGTCGAGGATGATCTCGACCATCGGTTGCTTGGTCTCGGAATCAACTTCCCGAAGGATGCGCTCGGTGATTTCGATCAGGAACGACTCGAGGAAATCGGCGTTCCATTGCGCGAACGTGTCGGCCATCTGCGTGTGCGACATGCGCAGCACGTTCTTCATCAGGTCGTAGCACTCGGCGATCAACTGCATGTCGCCGTACTCGATGCCGTTGTGCACCATCTTGACGAAGTGACCGGCCGCGCCCTTGCCGATGTGGGTGACGCAGGCACCGTCGTCGACTTGCGCAGAGATCTTGTTGAGGATCGGCGCCAGCTCGTCGTAGGCACTGCGTTCGCCGCCCGGCATCATGCTCGGCCCGTTGAGGGCACCTTCTTCGCCGCCGGAGACGCCCATGCCAACGAAGCGGAAGCCCATCGCGGCAAGATCCTTCGAACGCCGTTCGGTGTCGTCCGGGTGCGAGTTGCCGGCATCGATGATCATGTCGCCCGATTGCAGGTATGGCAGGAACGTCTCGATGGTCGAGTCGACGGGTGCGCCGGCCTTGACCAGCAGCAGCACCTTGCGCGGTCGCACCAGCGATGCGCAGGCTTCCTCAGGCGTCTTCGCGCCGAACATCTGGTAGCCCTCTTCGCACCGAGCGAGCGTTGCCTCGGTCTTGCCGAAGGAGCGATTGAAGACCGTCATCGGGAACCCATTGCGGGCGATGTTGAGGGCCAGGTTTTGGCCCATGACGGCGAGACCGACGACACAGATTTGGGAGTTGGCTTGCATGCGGCTCAAGGGTTTACAGGCTGCATGCTAGCCGCGGGGATCTCCCACCCGGAGCCCTTTGCTAGGTTGTGTGGACTGCTTGGGGCTCTGGCCCGTCACCGGACGCGAGGGTTGGTGTTATCGCTTGCCAGTCTCAACGGGCTTCGATGGCGGTACGAGCTTGTCGAGCCACTCCGCCCAGCGGCGCGGGTCGCTGCCTGGATCGTTGTTGGTCAACTGCTTCAGCGCGCCGCGGTACGACTTGACGATCGTGCGAATCTGCGAGACACCGGCCACGGTGACATCGAGAACTGTGCCGCTCATCAGCACATCGACCTTCGGGTCGGCGATGAACGCTGCTTGCGCGACCTCGACGTCGAAGTCGCGGATGTAGCTCGTCTGCTTCAAGAACGCGACGTGAGCTCGGGTCTGTCCGCCATCCGCGAGGGCGAGGCCGCTCGCGGCGTGTGGCCCCGCTTTGACGAGCAGGTTGATGGCATCACGGTGGCCAAGTCCGCCGAGGGCTTCGGCTGTGCGCGTGCGCACCTTCGGGTTGGAGTGCGCGAGGCCAGCCGCCATGTAGATGATGTCTTGCGACTTGATGGTGGGCTTGCCGATTGATACGGCTGCCTGGCGAACCTTCTTGCTGCGGTCGAGCACCGTAGTGCGCAAGACGAAGCGTTCGTTGCCGGTGACGCGACGACGTTGTAGGGCCTCGAGTGACGCGATGCGCTGTCGGTCGTTGGTGCTGCGGCGGGCTTGTTGGCGCAGGTACTGGTCGGCGCCGGGTTCGCGCACGAGCAATTCTTGTAGTGCCGCGGCTTTGCCGGCCTTGGTGCTGGCGTGGAACTGGCGCAACATCGCGAGCACGCGCTTTTGCAACGGAGCCTGCCGCAGCTTGCGATCGAGTAGTTCTGGTTCGAGTTGCGCTAGGAAGTCGCGCAGGCGACGCTCGACGGCACCGACTTCGTTGCCGGTCTTGGTGGTGTCAAGCTTGGTGATCGCCTGGTCCAGTTGTTGCCACATCTGCTGTTCGAGACCGTAGTCCCGGGCGGCCTTGGCGAGGTTGACGTGGGCGAAGGTTGAGCTGCCACTCTTCTTGGCCAGGTTCTTGAACGCCGACATCAGCTCGCTGTGCTTGCGACTCGTGACGATGTCGCTTTCGGCGACGGTGACGTTGCCCTCGTGAGTCCTGACGACCCTGGTGTCGCCCTTCTTGACGACCTTGCCGACGAGCACGCGCCCATCTTTGAGGCGCAACTCCATCAGTTCTTGTGCGCTGGCAGGCAGGGCGAGGAGTAGGGCCGCGGCGCTGAGTTGCAGAAGGTTCAGAGGACGAAGGACTTTGGCTGGGTTGAGAAAAGCCATAGGTGGTCTAGAGGATCGCAAACAGTCAAATGGTGGGGAGAGGGGCGGCCCCAGGTATGATGTCGGAATGAGCATGAACCGTACCATCGCGAGCTTGCTGATCGGCGGGGTCTCCCTCATCGGGAATGCGGTCGGGCAGGAGACGCCCTCCAAACCTGTGCTGACGCCGCAAACCACTGCAGTAATGAAGCTTGTGGAGTCGATGGCCAAGGCTGAGCAGTCTCTGATGAGTCTGCGCATGACGATGGTGACGACGGGCAAGCTACCCGGCGGGCTCGATGTGGCGACTCGTGGCGAATTGCGTGTCCTGCGGGCGACACAGGCAGGCAAGAGCCCACATCTGTTTAGCCGGCTCCAATACTCATTTGGCGACGGCATGAAGGGCCGCCTGGAAACGGCCCATACTGACGAAGGCATCATCATGTTCGAGGAGGATCCCGCCTTTGGCGCGGTGTTTCTCCGGATCGCACCGAGCGTCGTGCTCGACCTCGAGTGGGCTTCGAAGGCGCTGCGGAAGTCCGACCTGCCGGGCATGGTCGACAGCCGCGCCCAGTCGCCGTTGGGCAGTGGCATGGTGCGCGACCTGACCAGGATCTTTGATCTGGCAGTCGTCGAGGAGACGAAGCACGGCGAGCACACTGGCACGTGGTTGCGCGGTGCGCGCAAGGCTGGCTTGGATGCGCAGGACCCGGATCTGCCGTTGGCCGATCGCATTGAGATCTTCGTGCGCGGCCGCGATCACGCGATGCTGATGGCGCGCTTCTTCGTTGGTGCCGATGTGGTGCAGGAGCTGAAGGTCGAGAAGCTGGAGGTCGGTGCCAGCCTTGGAGCAGAGGACTTCACGGTTGATGGCCACGGCGAGCGCATTCGCAGCGTGCAGGAATACGCGCCGATGTGGGAGCAGATCAACGAGGCGATCTCCAACGCGGAGCGGAAGACCAATCAAAAGTCGCCCAGCAGCCTCCAGAAGGAAGCCGAGGCGAAAGCTGCCGAGGACAAGAAGGCTGCCGCGAAGAAGGCTGAGGACAACAAGGGCGCCGGCAACAAGCCAGGCGGGAACGGCGGCAAGTAGCCGCGCCGACGAGGTCTTCTTAGGTGGGGTCTTCTTAGCCGAGGTCTTCTTCGCTCGGCGGGGTCTCGAGCAGTTCGAGGCCCTCGTAGCGCGACTTCGCGTAGTCAATCTCGAACTCCGAGTTGAACAGCGCGACGAAGCGGCCGGCTTCGTCTTTGACGACCATCGGTAGAATCTCGAGCACTTCGTCGGTCACGTTCTTGATCCAACGGGCGCGGGTCCAACCCTTGCGGTTGAGCCGCAGATCGACGTTGTACTCGGTCTCCAGCCGCGCCTGGAAGACCTGTAGCTGCAGTTCTCCGACAGCGCCGAGCACCGGTTCGCGCCCCCCAAAGCGCGGCCAGAATATCTGCACGACGCCCTCTTCGCCGAGTTGCTTGAGACCCTTGCCGAAGCCTTTCGCCATCGAAGGATCGCGCGGCGCGACCTGCGCGAAGATCTCGGGCGGGAAGCGCGGGAAGTTGCGCACTTCAAACGTCGGGCCGCTGCTGAGCACGTCGCCGACCCGGAACATGCCGGGGTTGATCAGTCCGATGACGTCGCCGGGGAACGCTTCTTCGATCGAAACGCGCTCCTGGCCAAAGAAGCGGTGGGGGTGGGACAGACGCACATCGCGGCCCATGCGCAGATGCTTCGCAGCCATGCCGCGCTCGAATCGTCCGGACGTGACGCGCAGGAACGCGATGCGGTCGCGGTGCATCTTGTCCATGTTGGCGGCGACCTTGTAGACGAAGCCTGAGAAGAACTTTTCGGTCGGCTTGATCTCCCCGTCAATGGTGGGCAGCGGACCCGGTGGTGGTGCGATGTCGATGAAGCTCTTCAGGATGGTCTCGACACCAAAGTTCGACAGCGCACTGCAGAAGAACATCGGCGAGATCTTCTGCTCGAGGAAGTCGTTGAGTTCGAACGGCTGCACGCAGTTCTCGACCATCTCGAGATCTTCAATGAGCTTGTCGTGGGCGCGCTCCCCGAGCGCCTCGCGCAGCTTGGGATCATTGGGGCCAGTCGTCTGCACGGCGGCGCGCGTGGCGTTGTGCGCAGTTTTTTCGAACAGCAGCACTTCTTTATCACGCAGCGAGTAGACGCCGAGGAAGCCGTCGCCCGAGCCGATCGGCCACGATGCCGGCACGATCGTGATGCCGAGCGTCTTCTCGACTTCGTCCATCAGATCGAGCGGTGAGCGCGACGGACGGTCCATCTTGTTGACGACGGTGACGATTGGGATGCCGCGGTCGCGACACACCTTGAACAGCTTGACGGTCTGCGGCTCGACGCCCTTGGCGCCGTCGATCAGCATCAACGCGGCGTCGGCGGCGACCAGCGTGCGGTAGGTGTCTTCGCTGAAGTCCTGGTGGCCGGGCGTGTCGAGTAAGTTGATGCAGTAGCCTTCGTATTCGAACTGCAACGCCGAGCTGCTGATCGAGATGCCACGCTTCTTCTCGATGTCCATCCAGTCGGAGGTGGCACTCTGGCCGCCGCGTCGCGCCTTGACCGAACCAGCTGCGCGGATGGCTCCGCCGTAGAGCAGGAGCTTCTCGGTCAAGGTCGTCTTGCCGGCGTCCGGGTGCGAAATGATCGCGAACGTGCGGCGGCGTTGGATTTCGTGATTCAGATCGGACATCGCTGTTTCGGCGCGAACAGCGTAGCGAGCGCCCGCCGGAATGCGAGTTGCGAGCTGCTCACGTGCTGAAGGAATGCAGCCAAGACAAGTAATAGTTGGCTACGTCCGCGCCCACCTTGAAGAAGCCGCCCTGGGTGTTGATCAGCAAGAAGAGCACGACGAAGGCAACCAAGAACACGCGTGGATCGCGCACTTCTGCAATCAGCCGTCGGTAACCCTTGTGCATGCCTGCCAGCACGGTCGATCCGTCGAGCGGCGGGATTGGCAGCAGGTTGAAGATGCACAGCGCGACGTTTGCGTAGCCAAAGAACCAGAGGAATTGGTGCAAGTTGCCGCCGACACCGTCGGTCGGGCCGGCCCCGGCGATGTTGTCCCAAATTGCTAGCCCCGTAAGCGCCAGCAACGCCAGCAGCAGGTTCATCAACGGGCCGGCGGCGGCCACGATCATCGCGCTGTGGCGGTGCTTGAAGCGCGTCGGGTTCACTGGCATCGCGCCGAAGCAAATGCCGACGAAGACCAGCATCAACAGTGACACCATGCCCATGTGCACTCGCGGATCGGCGGTCATGTGACCTTGTTCGATCGGCGTGCGGTCGCCCTGCCAGATCGCCGCCCAGCCGTGCGCCAGTTCGTGCAAGACGACGCTGAATACCATCGTGACGATGGCGTAAACGAAGAACTGCGGGTCCTTGGTGATGTTCGTGATGAACATGGGCGCCGCAGACTATCAGCTCATTCGACCGATGGCGCCAGCGCTTGGGCTAGCACACCCCCTGATCTGTCCTCTTGGTGGCGAGATTACGAGTTCCTCGGCGACTCTACCGATGATTGTGGCGGTTAGTGAAAACGATGCCCGTATCCTATTCGCCGCCGATTGCGCCGCAATTGGGCATCGCCTGCTTCCTACGCCCCAGAGTTTCCTTGCCGTCCTTCTTCGAGTTCTCGCTTCTTCCATCACTCAAGGCCAGCCTCAAAGAACAGGATCTGACGACGCCGACTGACATCCAGGCGCGCGCCATTCCACAGTTGTTGAAGCGGCGGTCGTTGCTCGCGGTGGCGGAGACTGGCAGTGGCAAGACCCTGGCGTTTGTGCTGCCGATGTTGCACCACATCAAGGAGTTGGAGTCGGCGGACTGTCCCGTCGCGGATGCCGGTCGACCGCGCGGTCTCATCATCGTGCCAACGCGCGAACTTGGTGAACAGGTTGGGCGCGTCTTGAAGGGGCTGACTCACGACACGCGCTTGCGCGTTCGGCTGGCGATTGGTGGCACGGCCAAGCAGGTCGCGCGCCAGAACGTCAAAGGCGACTTCGAGATCCTGGTTGCGACGCCGGGTCGGTTGCAGCAGATCCTCGTCGGGCGCAAGTTGCGGCTCGACGACATCCGCATGTTGGTCATGGATGAAGCCGACCAGTTGTTGGATGCGGGCTTTCTGCCAGTGGTCACCAAGGTCGTGCGCGATTGCCCCAGAGAAACGCAGTTGGTGATGTTCTCGGCGACCATGCCGAAGACGTTGGCGGCCGTCGTCAAGGACGTCTTCGGCGAGAAACCGTTGACGATCGAAACGCAGGGCAGCAACAAAGTGGTGCGCACGCTCCGGACCGACAACCGCGATGTGCAACACGGACGACGCATCGAGGTGTTGCGTAAGGTGCTCCGCGAGAACCCCAAGGTTGGCACGCTGTTGTTCGCCAATACG
The DNA here is from genome assembly GCA_029936315.1 of Planctomycetota bacterium. Classification (GTDB taxonomy): domain Bacteria; phylum Planctomycetota; class UBA1135; order UBA1135; family UBA2386. Next base: position 41,174 of record JAPYTD010000021.1, read on the forward strand.
CGGGCGCAGTGCGACGTCGTTGCCGAGTGGCTCGACACCGAAGGCATCCCCTACGTCAAGTACATGGGCCAGATGGATCGCACCGAACGCCGTCGCAACTTGGCGAGCTTCCGCGAAGGCGAAGTCTCTCTGTTGTTGACGACGGACCTCGGCGGTCGCGGCCTCGATATCGAACGAGTCGACCGTGTCGTCAACGTGCACCTACCCAAGGATGTCGACAACTACCTGCACCGCGTTGGCCGTACGGCGCGCGCTGGCCGCAAGGGCACCGTTGTCAATCTGGTCACGCAGCGCGATAACCCGTTGCTTGCCAAGCTGAAGAAGCGCGAATACAAGCCGCACTAGCGAGCGGCGGCCGATCCTGCATGCCGCCATCAGGGCCCTGTTGAACAGGACCCTGTCGAATAGGGCCCTGTCGAATAGGACCCTGTCGAATAGGGCGCTTTCCTACAGCTTGTCCGGATCTTGGCCGCGCAGGACCGAGTTACCCTCAAAGGTCTCGCGAAGGTTGGCACTTGCCGGCTGCGCCAGCATCTCGGCATTGAGGCGCCCGCTCTGGGCGAAGAAGTCGATCGGGTTTTTCCATACCAACTGCTCGACCTTCTCACGCGGCACGCCGGCCTGTTCGAGCTTGACGCACGTGCGCGGCACCATCATCGGGTCGCTGACGCCCCAGTCGGCGGCGCTGTTGATGACAAACCGTTCGATGCCGTATTCGAGCACGATCGAAACCATGCGCGCCGGGTCCATCTTGGTGTTGGGGTAGATCGAGAAGCCGGACCAGCAGCCGAGATCGCGGGTGAGCTTGATCGTTTCTTCGTTGCCGTGATCGAGCAGCACGCGTTCCATCGGGAAGTTCGCTTCGCGCACGATCGCGATGCAGCGCTCGAAGCCCTTCATCTTGTCGCGGTGGGGCGTGTGCACCAACACCGGTAGGTCGTGGTTGCGAGCCAGCTCGAGTTGCTCAGACATGAACTTCTCTTCGGTCTTGGTCTGATCGTCCAGGCCGATCTCACCAACGCCGATGCACGAGTCCTTCTCGCAGTAACGCGGCAACACCGCGAGCACGTCCTTGTTGACGCGGTCGTCGTTGGCTTCGCGCGGGTTGAGGCCCATTGTGCAGAAATGATGGATGCCAAACTGCTGGGCGCGGTGGCGCTCCCAACCGATCAGGGTCTCGAAGTAGTCGATGAACGTGCCGACGGACGTGCGGTTTTGGCCGAGCCAGAACGCCGGCTCGAGCACGGCGCGTACGCCGGCGAGGCTCAGCTGCTCGTAGTCGTCGGTGATCCGACTGAACATGTGGATGTGCGGTTCGAAGATGAGCATCGGTAGATTGGCGGGCTAGGTAGATTGGCGGGCTAGGTAGATCGGCGGGCTAGTTGGTGGCGAGTTGCTCCAGCTGTTTCTTGATCGCAGCACGCGGCTCACGCGGACTACGTTCCCTCGCGAACTGAGCGATCAGTGTCGCAGCATCGCTGTCGCTGGCGCGCAGAGCGAGCAGGCCGTCGGCGGCAGCTTGGCGCACGCCGTCATCGCCGTGTTCGAGTCCGCCGAGTAGGCGGGCGAAGGCGCCGGCGCATGGAGCCAAGCCTAGCATGCGGTAGGTGTGGCGCCAAACCGAGCGGCCGGCGGCTTCACGTTCGGTCGCGAGGTCTTGCAGCATGGTCGACAGCGTTTCGCTGGCGTGGCTTTCGGCACCAAACGCACGCGTCAGGTCCATGTCGATGAAGGCGAACTTCAGCAGCAGGCGGTTGGCGGTGTCGGCGTCGACGGCGCCTGCTGCGATCGTGCGCGCCAGCAGGTCGCTATCACACATGGCCGCTTCGAGGTGGAGCACGACGTTCGTGCGCAGCGCCTCGCCGAGCAGGTTGTTGGTGATGCCGCCGAGCGGCAGGAAGTTGAGGCTGCGCAGCAGCATCGCTCGTTCTTCGAGGTCACCGTGCGAGAACAGGTCGACCAGCTCGGCTTCGGTGGCGTCGATGGATGCGACCAGGTGTGCCGCGACCAGGTCGCAGGTGCGGAACGCGTCGAGGTCTACTGTGGCGTCGCCGATCTTGCGCACGCCACCGCCGATCGCATTCTTGCCGGTGCGTCGCGGCAAACCTGGAAACAACACCGGCAGGCGCGTGCGGTCCTTCTGCAGCTCGTGGAGCAACTCGTCGGCCAGCGCGGCAGCTGGCCCCAGCAGATCATGCGTTTCGGACTTGGACATTGGGCGACGCACCATACCGGCAGCCGGGGCCGCCGTCATTGGCTGCGTTTTGGCGTTCGCTCCTTGTGGCGTTCGCGCGGCCACCCAAAGGAGTTGGCGACATCTACGTAGCGGCTTTTGCCCGGTTCCCGGCGAGACTTGGCCTGATGGCGCGGCTAGTGTGCTCGCAGATGAACTTCCCCGCCTGGGACCCTGTTTTGTTCGACATCCCCTTCCTGCCGATCGACATTCGGTGGTACGGGATGATGTACGTGGTCGGCTTCGTATTTGGGCAGTGGATCTTCGTGCGGCTGGCGCGGCACGGCTTCTTCCCGGTTTCGCCGGAAGCGGCCCCGGACCTGATCTTCTACTGTGTCTTTGGCGTGATGCTGGGGGGTCGGCTTGGCTACGCGTTGTTCTATGACCATTCGTTGCTCAACCCGGTCAATTTCATCCAGGTGTGGAAGGGCGGCCTCGCCTTCCACGGCGGCCTCGGTGGCGTTTGCATCGCGATTTGGCTGTTCTGCCGTCGCCACAAGATCGGCTGGGGGCGAGTTGCCGACGCGACGGCGATGGCGGGCACGCCGGGCATCTTCGCGGTGCGCATGGCCAACTTTATCAACGGCGAGCTGTATGGCCGTGTCACGGAGAACGGTCCGAAGACGTGGGGCGCGATGCAGTTCCCGACCGATCCATCGGCTTTGCGTTTGCTGCACCTGCACGAAGGCATGTCGATGCGCGACCGCGAACTTGGCGTCCAGGTCGCGTTTGGTCACAAGGAGTTCGCCGACGTCAAGGATCAGCTGAACGCGACCGACGTCCATGGCAACCCGATCAACTGGGATGCGATCGAGCCGTATCTCGATTGGTCGCGCGTCAAGGACATGACCGACCCGATGTCCGGCGACTACCTGGTGCCATTCCGGCATCCATCTCAGCTCTACGAAGGCTTCGGCGAAGGTCTGTTCCTTGGTCTGGTGTTGCTTGTCGTCTACATGCTGACGCGCAACAAGCCGCTGCGAACGGGCCGATACGCGGCGATCTTCCTGCTTGGCTACGCGGTGATTCGCGGCTCGCTAGAGATGGTGCGACAGTGGGATCCGCAGTTTCCGCCGCAGGGTGTGCTGTTTGGCATGACGATGGGGCAGACGCTGAGCGTCGGCATGGTCATTGGTGCGTTGGCAATCCTGTGCTGGCCGCGCCGCCCCGAGGCGTCGTCAGAGGCGGTGCCACCGGGAGTTGCGGAGCCCAAATCAGACGGTTCGGCCCCAGCGGCCAAACCGTCCAAGAAGACCGGCAAGAATCCGGGCTAAGCTGTTGTAGCGCCGGAGATGGACCAACTTCTTGCGCCGATCCGCAGGAACGGTGTCCCAACCCTGGTTGCCGGTCCGGTCCGCGGGAATAATGCGGTCTGGCCCCGCGTCCTGCTTGGCCCGCGAGGCTTCGAAACCCACATGTTGCGTAACCGACTGCTGCTCATCCTGCTACCGATTGTCGTCGCGGTAGGCTTCGCCGCCTGCGACAACATCGGCCGGGCGTTCGACCCCAACCTCAACCCCAACGAGCCGGGTACCGAAACCGGGACGTCGTCGATTCAGATCGTTCCCTTCGGGGGCGATGCCCGTGAAGGGCGGCCGGTCGTGCGCGAGACGTATCCCAGCGGCGATGGTTGGCCGTCGACTGTGCCGATCGTCATCGAGTTCAGCGAGAGCATCAACGAGGCCACGATCCTGCCGACGTCGCCAACCGCGTCCGATGCCCGCATCGGCGTGCGCATTCAGGGCACCGAGCAATTGCTGCCGGCGCAGTATGAGTTTCTCGCCCAGGGTCGCTTGCTCGTGATTCGGCCGATCAGTGGTTTGGCGAGTCAGGGCAACGCGATCTATGAGGTCGTGTTGTTCCCCGAGGGACGCGACGTCGACGGCGTTCGCTTCCAGGTGTCGGGCGGCGAGAAGATCCTGAGCGACTTCCAGGTCAACCAGGACGAGTCGATCACCGACGGTTCGATCGTTGCCGTCTACCCGCGTGACAACTTTTCGCAGGCGACCCGCGAAAGCGATTTCTTTGTCGTGTTCGATCGTCCAGCCAATGCGGCGACGCTGTTGGAGAACGACATCTTCTTGCGTCCGCAAGGTGGCGTCGCAATCGACGTCGCTATCGATGTGCCGCTAACGACGGTCGGCGTAGGGGATCCGCGCGTCGTCAGATTGCGCCCCGATGCGACGCTGCAAATTGCGCAGCAGTACGAGTTCTTCGCGACCAGCAACATCACCTTCGGGCAGGACGGCAACCTCGACGTCAACAGCAACGTGCCGGTCTCGCGCTTCACGACGATTGGTCCGTCGGAGCCGACGTTGATCGAACTCGGTAACGCCGGTGACTTCCCCAACAAGGTCAACCTGGCTAACGCGCTCAACGTGATGCTCAACGTCACGACGTCGGCAGATACGGCGGCGGGCGACCTCATTGTCGCGCGCATCTACGGCCGTGACGAGACGACGTCACAGACGTTCGATTTGACCTTTGTGGAACGAACGGCCCAAGCTCCAGCTGCTGGCGTACAGACCGTGATGCTCGACTTTGGTGGGCAGCTCGGCACGCTCCAGGCACCGAGATTCACGGAAGGTGACATCACCTTTGCCGCGCAGATCCGGCGCGGTCAGGAAGCCACGGGATTCATCCACAACGACAGCGACGACGAGCCGATCTTCGACATCACGCCGCCGACGTTGACACAGGCTGGGCCGCCAGGCGACGGCACCGACATCTTCACTGAAGGCGAGTCGTTGGCTTACTACGGAGTAGCTAGTGAAGCTCTCGCCGAGGCGTCGTTGGCCGATGGCGTCAACCCGATGGCTACGATGTTTGGTTCGAGTAAATCCGGCCGGTTCCTGATGCAGCCTGTGCCACTTGGTCTGTTGGGTGCGCCGCGCAACTACACGCTTACTCTGACCGATGCCGCTGGCAACCTGTCCGAAACAGCTGTAGCTGGTTCCATCACCCAGCGCGGATACGCGATTGGCACGCTCGGAGCGACCTTGACGGTAGAGGCGTACGACCAGACTACGTTGCTGCCGATTGCTGGCGCGACGGTATTGGTAGACCCGGCGACCCCGACGGTTCCAGCGACAGCTCAGCTTATGAAGACGACGGATCCCGGTGGGCGGGTTGTGTTTACGACCGGCCTAGGTAGCTCGAACACGATCACGATCATCCGAGCGGGATTCGATCTCGTGACCCTGTATGACACGCAGTCAGCGCAAGTCAGCTTGCCACTGAATCCAGTTGCTGCCCGCACGGCGACGCTTGCTGGCAATGCTGTGCTGCAAGCGGCACCAGGGACAACCGTCATCATTGGTAGTACGGAGTTGGCAGACAACTCGCCGATGGGTGTTCGCACGACCACCGCTGCGCCCACAACAATCCCGGCGACGGAAATCGTGCCGAACCGCGCGCAGATCATTACGGCGTTCGGTGGCAGCTTCGAACCGACCGCGATGCCGACGTTCTCCTCCCAGGGATGTGAAGTCTGTGGTGTGACTCTGGTCTCGCCGACCGCACCAGTCGCTCCGCCAGCTGTTGGTGAGACTGCTTCTAGCAACGTTGTCTTGTCGCCGGCACCGACTCCGTTGGCTGGCTTAGTAGGGCCAGCCACAGAGGACTTTGGACTGGCTCTTGGGCTCGACTTGACTGACCTTGTTGATGACTCTCCGCGGTCGCGTGTGACGAGCTCTTTGGCAGGCTTCACGAATCAGGTGTTGACGGGCATCGGAGCCGTGACCCTGCAAGCCGGCATGGTCTACGAGGTCAACGCGAACTACTCCTTGCCGATCATTGTCGGCTTGGACGACTTCTCACCGGCTTTCTGGACCTGGTTGGTCACCGAAGCTGAAGATACGTCCGGTCGCGTCAGTCGCGTTCGTGCGCTGCTGAATCTAGTATCTGGCACGATCGCTCTGCCGAGTGCCGGCCCAAGCGCGATCCCGGAAATCACTGAGCCAGCTGTAACGTTCGATGGCTCGCCGTTGGTGTCGTATGCCGACACGCTCGACGCAGTAACGGTTACATTTGGTTTCGGTGTCGCGTTCTTCGATGTTACTGCTACAGACTCTGCGGGTCGTCGCTGGCTCGTGATCCGGCCAGATCGTGATGGGACGGGAGCTGATTCGCTGCAGTTCCCGGACCTTGCGGCCCACAATGTGGCTGGGCTATCGACTGGGTCGTGGGAAGTGATTGTCGAGGGTCGGATAGCATTGCCTGTGACGGGGAACGCAGTCGACGACTTCATACTGACCGAGCGCTTTCGCCAGGAAGTCAATTACGTGCGCTCGGCTCCTGAGACCTTCACGATCAACTAAGCAAGGCGCACGTGATTGGCATTGCCTTGCTGTCTGGCGGCCTCGACTCCGGAGTTGCCACTGCGCGCTTTGTGGCAGATAAGGCGAACGAGTTGCGAGTCGCCTTGTATTGCGACTATGGCCATCGCGCTGCTGCTCGTGAACGGATCGCAGCGACCGCGCTTGCGAGTCGCTTTGCGGTGCCGCTCGTGACCTACGAATTGCCCTGGTTAGCGGATCTGTCGCGTACTGTCGGCTGTCGTTTGGTGGACGGGACCGGGGATCTGCCGGTCGCGACCAATGAAGCACCCGGAGATCACGACAGTGCTGCTGCTGTTTGGGTGCCGGCGCGCAATGCTGTGTTCATCAGCATCGCCGCTGCAGTTGCCGAAGCGCACGGTGCGGATTGCGTGGTCGCCGGCTTCAATCGCGAAGAGGCAGCGACCTTCCCAGACAACTCCCAGGCCTTCTTGTCGGCCGCGACGGCGTTCTTGCAGCTTGGCACCCGCGACGGCATGCAGGTCGTCAGCCCGACGATCGATTGCACGAAGCATGAGATCGTCGCCGACGCCAAGCGGCTGGGCTTCTCTGCGGGCGACTTCTGGTCGTGCTACGAAGGCGGATCTGCGCCATGTGGCCAATGCGAGTCGTGCGTTCGCAGCCGCTGGCAGCGATGATTGCCTCACCCATGGCGCGCCCCGACATCTTTGGCATCGTCAACGTCACGATGGATTCCTTCAGCGATGGCGGTCGCTACTTGCATGCCGATAAGGCCGTAGCTCACGGCGAACAGTTGCGGCTGGCGGGCGCGAATGTCTTGGACCTAGGTGCCGAGTCGACCCATCCTGATGCCGAGCACGTCGCAGCCACAGAAGAGATCCGCCGGCTCGAACCGGTTGTGGGGGAGTTGCTCGAGCAGGGTGCGACGGTCAGCATCGATACAACCAAGGCCGAGGTCATGCAGGCGATGGTTGCGATCGGTGCGACGTGGCTCAACGACGTCAATGGCTTTCGCGACCCAGCGGCGCTAGCGGTGGCCGGCAAGTGCGACGAGCACGTGCGGTTCGTCGTGATGTACTCGCGCAGCAACACTGCGCGCGCCGAGCGTGCCTCAAAGGCGAGTCGTGGCCTGCTGGCAGAACTGCGCGAGTTCTTTGTCGAACGTCGCGCCGCGTTCGCCGCGGTCGGAGTCGCTCCCGAGCGGCTCGTGTTCGACCCTGGCATGGGGTTCTTTCTGGGCAGCGAGGCTGGACCCAGCCTGACCGTTCTGCGTTGCTTGCGCGAACTGACCGAAGACGCGGGACCCATGCTGATCTCCGTGTCGCGCAAGTCGTTCCTCGGCGAGGTGACCAAAAGCTCGGTGGCGCAGCGCGGGCCGGCGACCTTGGCAGCGGAGTTGTGGGCGGCGCAGCATGGCGCTGGATTCCTTCGAACCCACGATGTCAAGGCGCTGCACGATGCACTGAAGGTGCTGCAGGCCATCGCTTCAACACCCGGATAGGGGGTGCTCGGGGAGCCCCAGAGGGGACCTCCCTGAACCAGTCCCGAAATGGGGCTGGCGGTCCAACCGCGTTCTCAAGTTCGGCCCTCAGAGGCTCGAAAAGGGCTTGTCGGTTGTCGCAATCCGCTGCCGACACGAGGCCAATGGAATCTGTCAACGAGATCAAGAAAGCGCTATCTCTGCGTTCGCGTACTGCGACCCTAGACGAGTTGCGCGGTGAGGGACGCAAGCGCGTTCGCCTGATCCGCGCGGAACACGTCGCACAGATGATCAGCGAGGCAGTTCATGCCGCGGTCGAACACTCAGGCCTGATTCCTCCGGACGAAGTCGATCAGCTGGTCGAGAAGAGTCGCCGCGAGTTCAAGAACATCCTGAAGGAGCGCGAGCAGGACGCCAAGAGCGCCCGTGATATCGAGGAACAATTCGAGCAACGGGAACACGAACTCGGTGAGCTTCGCACGCGTTCGTCCGAGTTGGGCAAGGCGCTGACTACGACACGCCTCGAACTTGAGCAAACGCAGAGTGAGTTGCAAGCCGTCCGCGAGACGCCTGCGCCCGCCGCGGCGCCAGCTCAGCCGGTAGCTTCCGACGAGATCATGATGACGTTGGTGCAGGAGCTGGCGACGCTCAAGGCCAACATGGCGAACCAACAGCAGCAGCCGGCTCCGGCCGCGCCGGCGCCCGACTTCTCGGAAGCGCTCGAAAAGCTGACCGGTTCGCTCAACGACCGACTCGAGAAGATCGGCAAGAAGATGGGTGTCAGCGCGGCGGTCGAAGATGACTCGCCGGTTGACTTCGGCGGCATGTTCGACGACGAGTCCGGCAGCGAGCTTGAGTCGAACATGGACAACATCCAGGTCAAGCAGAAGGCTGTGGGAGGCATCGCAGCCAACTTGGCCAAGCTTAAGAAACTCAAGGGCGGCGGCTAATCACCGACCGACGAGACGAACTATTAACTGGGGAACCTAAGGGCGAGAGCAATGACTGAGCAATACGACAACAATCCAAACATTGATTCGACGACTGAGACCGCCGTTGGCCTTGGCAAGGGCCTCGACATCGGCACCGCCAACCTTGCTGCAGCCGTGCAGAACGGCGAGGGCGGCATCACAGTTAACGTGGAGCGCAACGCGTTCCTGGACATCCCGAGCGATGTTTACAGCAAGAACATGCTGACCAAGCTGAAGGTGCCGTACGTGGTGCACAACGGCAAACTGGTCGTCATCGGCGAAGCTGCGTTCGATCTCGCCAACGTGTTCGCCCGCGAAACGCGTCGCCCGATGGCCGATGGCCTGGTCAGCCCGAATGAGCAGGATGCTTTGCCGATGATGAAGATGATCATCCAGAAGATCCTGGGTGAGCCGCAGGTGCCCGGCGAGAACTGCTACTTCTGCGTGCCCGCCGAGTCGCTCGACGTCGACAACAACATTGTCTACCACCAAGGCCTGTTCGAGAGCATGGTTTCGAAGCTCGGCTACACGGCGCACGCGATCAACGAAGGCCACGCGGTTGTGTTCGCGGAACTCGCGGAGAACGACTTTACCGGTATCGGCCTGTCGTTCGGCGGTGGCATGGCGAACGCTTGCATCACCTACAAGTCGATCCCATGCCTGTCGTTCTCGGTGGCAAGAGGTGGCGACTGGATCGACAAGAACGTCGCCAACGTGCTCGGTGTGCCCCACAACAAGGCGGCGCACATCAAGGAACGCGGCATCGATATCCGCGACCCGAAGAGCCGCGAAGAAGAAGCCGTCTCGATCTACTACCGCAGCTTGATCAACTACGTGCTGTCGAACATCAAGGCGCGCTTTGAGTCCGGCCAGAACATGCCGAGCTTCAACGAGCCGATCGACATCGCGTGCGCTGGCGGCACGTCATTGGTCGGTGGCTTCATCGAAGTCTTCCGCGAAGAGTTTGCCAAGATCGACTTCCCGCTGCCCGTTGGCCGCATCTTCCGCAGCGAAGAGGCTTTGTCGGCAGTTGCGAAGGGCTGCCTGGTGGCAGCTGCGATCGGCGAAGACTAGCGCGAGACGTCAGACGCAATCATGCGAGCGGGCGCGACCAAGGCCGGGCGGTCCTGGTCGCGCCCGGTTGCGTTTGTGGCGTATGTGCCAATCACAGCGTCAGCGTCACCCTGACCCAGTTGCTGAGTTCGCGTTCGATAGGTAGGACCGGGGACAGCGAGAAACCTGCGACGTAGAGCGGCAGTCCTGCGAGGAATGGCAGAAACGGCGCCACTAACGTCGGGGATGCGTTGGCGCCGGCATCGAGCGTGCCCGTGAAGTTGACGAAGAACGGGCTGCCAGGCGTGATGCTGGCAGCGAGGATGGGGCCGTTGTTGAGCGGCAGCAGAGAGCCTAGTGGCAGCGTTGTACCGTTCTGGAAGCCTTCGCTCAGCGCCACGATGTAGGGGAATCCGGCTTCGCCCGGCAGGGTCAGTTCGAATGCGGTGGGTTGGCCGAGTGTCGCCGTCGGTGGGCCACGCAACGTCATCTCGTCCAGCAAGAACAGCAGGCACTGCTGCAACAACTGAGAGCGCGCGTCGTCGGACAGCATCGCATCGAGCGGCAGACCGAGCGTCACGACGCGGCTGCCGGTGGTTGGGTTGTGCATCTGAACGCCGGCACCGAGGCCGTTGCCGTAGCGCAGGCAGAGCTGGCCTAGGGCGTTGCTCGGGGTCAGCACATCGGCATAGTCGACGTTGTAGGTCGGCCCCGTTCCGTTATCGAACGTGGACGCGGGCACACCTTCACTGACCGTTCCGGCGAGTCCTGCCTGCAGCGCGTAGGTGTTGGCGTCGTCAGCGACGTAGGTCGCGCCGAGCACGCCGCGGAAGAACGCGCGATCCCCGGTCGAGCCTTGCGCGTCGAGATCCCAGCCAACTTCGGCGCCGGTCACGAGCAAACTGCCGCCGTTGCTCAGATACGTCGTTACCAGAGATTGCTCGATCGAGCCGAACGTTTCGTCGGCGGTGCTCTCCTCGCCTAGCGACCAGACAACCGCATTGTAGTTGGCCATCGCGACACGGCCGAGCACAACGGCTTCGTTGCTGGCGGCATCAAAGCCGACTGAGAAGTTGGCGTTCCGGCGGATCGAGTCGCCGAAGCGATGCAGGTAGTCGCCGGTGTTCTCCGGACCCTTGACGTTGCGGCCGAGCCGGTCGAAACCCTGCACGAGCAGTGCCTGCGCGACCGCGAGATGGTCGGTGCCGGCGGTCAGCACCTCGGTGGGGAACGAACGTCCGGTGGCATTCCATGCCCGCACCCGAAACGACGCCCACGAGTGATGCGGCAGTGGTCCGGTCGACCAGTTGTTCGCCGCGACGTTGGCCACTTCGTGGAAGCCCTTGCCATCTTGTGATTGTTCGATCGTGTAATGGGTCGCGTTCGGGACGAGGTCCCACGCAACGCGCAAGCCGCGCGCGCCATCTTGCGTGACGCGCAACGCAGCCGGTGGTTCGGGCGCGAACGGCGCCAATGGCGCGAAGTAGCGCAGCACCCCGCGGGCATAGGCGCGCGCGACCAGGTAGCGAAACTCCGGGTCGTGCAGTGAGGTGTGGTCGAGCGAGCCCGGGGAGTCATGGAAAGCCAGTTCGACCAGGATGCCGGGCATCGTGCTCAGCAATCGCAGTTCGCCGAAGTTCGCCTGGGACTGGCCGCGATCGGTCCAGCCGGCATGCCACTCGCTTTGCAGGTCGGCAATGATCTGTGTGTGCACGCGCTGGCTTAGCGTTGCCGAACCGGCTGTCGCGCCGCCGCTGTAGATGAAGGTTGATGTGCCGCTACCGCCACCGGCATTGGTGTGCACCGATACAAACGCATCGGCAGAACGCCATTCGGCGAAGCGGGGGCGCGCAGTGACGTCATCACTGTTGTCTTGGCCCGTGGCTACAGAATTGTAGACGCTGCTCGGCGCGCCGGCGAACTGCGACCAATACCGCGCACATTCGCGCCACCTCGCCTGGTTGCTGGTGGTGCCGCCACGCACGATCGACCCGACCCCGCCACCTAGCCGCATCGCATCGGCGATGACGACGCCCGGACTCGGGGAGAGGTTGCTCAAGTCGATGCGCGCACCGTCTGCCGCCGCAAACCAAAACGTGCCGAGGTGCGCCCATGTCAGGTTGTCGCGGGTCTGGTCGACGACGACGTTGGCAATGCCGCCAGCATGGTGCACCCGGTAGTTTGCTTCGGGCGTGCGGTTGCTGCTGGCGCGGAACCACGCGAACACCGGATAGAGCCCGTCCTCGGCAATCGGGATCTGCCAGGTGGCTGTGGCTGTTTCTGCCACAGAGTTGCTGCCGACGAATCGATACGTCGAGTTCTGGTAGCCCGACGAACCCGAAGTGGACCACGCACCTGTCTCAACATATGCCGGCGCTCCGACATCGTTGTCGACCAGCCCGTCGACGCTCTGCTCGCCTGGTTCACGGCAAAACACGATGTCGGCGCCCATGTTCTGCAAGAACGGGATCAGGTAGCGATTGCAGATCTCAGCGGTGTGGATGTCCTCGACCAGCCCGTCGATGACGCCGCGCTGTGTGGTCCAACCAAGCGAGCTGTGCCAGTAGTAGCCGTGGCCCGGTGAGACCGCGATGCGCTTGCCGCTCAGCGTGCCGAACGGTGAGACCAGGCTGGCGGTTGGCGGTGGTGCGCCCGGCATGGCCGATACGTTCGATGCCTGGCCTAGCGCGGCGCCGAGTTCTTGCTGCGTGCCGTTTGCGAACTGCACGAGGATGACCACTCGATCGACCCCCGGTACCGACAAGGTTGTTTTGTCGATCTGCTCAATGCCGTCTTCGAGGTTGCCTTGGCCGCGCAGGATGTGGTCGGAGAAGACGATCGTTGCCGTTTGGCCGGTGATTGCGGCTTGCACGCAACGAGTGCCAGCAGGCAGATGGCTGACGAATCCAAGGCTCGTTTCGCTCGCGGATGGGCCCGCGCATAGATGGCGCATCGCGTCTGTCAACGATCGGTGGTGCGGCGCGACGCGCGCGAGGTTGGCGTTACGGAAGAAGAGTACCTCCTGACTCATCAGGCAAGCACTGGTCGCTGCAAGGGCGAGTAGTGGAGCAACAATGTTGGGGCGCATGGACTGCAACGATACCCAGTCGGTGCGTCTGCTGTCCCTAGACAGTTCGCTTGGGTCATTCGCGTCTCCGCACACTTCCGTTGCGGCGAACGATGCGATGGCGCGTAGACTCGGTGCGATGGATTCGTTGTGTGAGCGCTTTGCCCGAGATGGTTTCGTTGGGCCGGTGGATGTTTTGTCGGATGGCGAAGTAGAAGAGGTGCGCGCTGCAGTCGCCGAGGTTGTGCAAGACCTCGACCGTCACCGCGATCGTCTTTACGAAGTCGAGCAGGCCTTCACGGATCGGCCAGACGAAGTGGTGTGTCACTTCCTCGGTGGTTTTCGCGTGCACGAGACCTTGCGCAAACTGATCGCGAACGAGCGCATCACCAAGTTGTGCGCCGACCTTCTCGGCGTTGACCGCCTGCGATTTTGGCACGACCAGGTGTTCGCGAAGCCGCCGCACCACCGGGGGGTCGTACCGTGGCATCAGGATTATTCTTATTGGACGCGCACGGAACCGGTGTGCCATATCACCTGCAACCTGTTGCTCGACGACAGCGACGAGCAGAGTGGTTGCCTGCAGTTCGTGCCCGGGAGCCATCGTTGGCCGCTGTTGCCATCGCTACCGTTTGATTCGCCGTTGGATGCGATCCGCGAACACTTGCCGGCAGATGCCTCGTTCGAACCGGTCGCCGTGCCGGTGCGGGCTGGGCAGGCGACGTTCCACCACAGCTACACCCTGCACGGCAGCGACCAGAATCGCAGCGATCACTGGCGGCGCGCCGCCGTCTGCAACTACATGGGCGCCGACGTGCGCGTCGCTGATGGCTCAAAACCGCTGTTGCGGGGCGTGCCCTTGCTAGCAACGGGCGCGGTCGTTACCGGCGAGAACTTCCCAATCGTCTTCGATCGCGACCGTGCCTCCAGGCACCGTGCTTAGCTGTTGGGGGATGCGACGACGGCGCGGGATGCGTGCAAGACGGCTCGCAGGATGACTTCGAGGGCATTCTTGGAGAACCCATCTGTGGGCGTGTCGCCCATCATTGCGGTGAGCATCGTTTGCTCGCGGTCCGGGTCGGTGGCCGTCATCCCGGCTGCACGCTTGACGACACCGATCTGGCGGGCGAGATGGGCACGTTCATGCAGGACATCCGTCAATCGTTGGTTCACGGCGTCCATTTGGGTGCGAAGGCGTGCTAGTTCCGAAGGGTTGCTCATAGCGCTACTTCCTGAGAACGCCGCGAGTGATCAGCCAGCGGTGGCACAAGGCCGACCATCGCTCCGCTGCCATGCCCTTGCCGAGGCCGATGCCGTGACGGCCCTTCTCGAATAGGTGCATCTCGCACGGCACCTTGTGTTCCATCAGCGCTAGGTAGTAGGCGATGCTGTTTTGTGGCGGCACGGCGGTGTCGGCAGTGGTGTGCCACAGGAACGCCGGCGGCGTAGTCTTGTTGACCTGTCGTTCGCTCGACATCTTGGCCACGAGTTCGGCGGTGGGGCTCTCGCCGAGCAGATTGCGTTGCGAACCCTTGTGCGTGAACGGTTGGCCAAACGCGATCACCGCGTAGCAGAGCACGCTGAAGTCTGGTCGGCACGAGTGGCGGTCGATGGCATCGGTCGCGTCTGCGCTGCCGGCGTCGTGGTGTACGCTGACGCTCGACGCGAGGTGGCCGCCGGCCGAGAACCCGAGCACGCCAACCTTGTTGGGGTCGATGCGCCAATCATCAGCATGATGACGAATGAGTCGGAACGCACGTTGCGCGTCCTGCAACGGAGCCGGGTGGCCATAGCCCTTGCCGCGATGCCGGTAATCGAGCACGACGGCCGTGACGCCGATGCCGTTGAGCCACGCGGCGATTTGATGGCCTTCGTGGCCCATCGCAAGATGGCCGTAGCCGCCTCCCGGGCACACGACGATCGCCGGGTGCGTTGCGTCATCGGTCTTCGCGTGGAACACCAACACCTTCGGCTTGTCTTTGTCCTCAGTGCCGAGCGCACCCGAGGCCCCTTCGGGCCAAAGCAACACTGTTTCAGGTTGCTGCGGCTTGGCGTTGTCTGACACTGCCGGAGCCGCTGCGCCGAGCGACCACCACGCACACACGAATAGGCTTGCGAGCATCGATACACGATCCCGTTGTTGGGGATGTGCCGCAAGCGCTAACGACGCTATGCCTGGGCTAGGGACCGGTCTTGACGAAGATGATCGTCTCTCAGCACGAAGATCTCTTCGCCGTCGCAGTGCCGCCGCCGCAGTAGCGGCTTTGCACCAGCCTTATACGGACCAGATGTGGTTGCTCTACACTTGCACCATGGTGTTAGGCGTCGTTCGGTTCTTGATGGTGGTGTGCTTGGCTTCGCTGTTTCTGGCCACGAAGCCCTTGCTGGCGCAACAGCAGAACTGGTTGGCGTGGCGCGGCCCGCATGCCACTGGCGTTGCTCCGGATGCGAATCCGCCGATCACCTGGAGCGAAACCAAGAACATCCGCTTCAAGCTGGCGTTGCCAGGCATCGGCTATGGCACTCCCATCATCAGCGGCGACCGCATCTTCCTGACGACTGCGATTCCTGTTGGTCCTGAGTTGCCGCCCGTTCCCGACAACGCGAAAGGCGCCCACGACAATGCGTCGGTGACCCACAAGCATGAGTTCGTCGTGATCGCCGTGGATCGCAAGAAGGGCGAGATCGCCTGGCAGAAGAAGGTGCACGAACAGGTTCCGCACGCCGGTTTCCACAAGAGCAGTGCGCTGGCGTCCGCATCGATGGTGACGGATGGCGAACTCGTGTTCGCGTACTTCGGTTCGTACGGTCTCTACTGTCTGGATACCGACGGCGAAGTGAAGTGGCAGAAGGACTTCGGCGACATGCAGATCAAGCATGGCCACGGCGAAGGCTGCTCACCGGTGCTGCATGGTGACACGGTCGTCGTCAATTGGGATCACGAAGGCCAGTCGTTCGTCGTTGCGCTCAATAAGAACACCGGCGAACAGATCTGGCGCAAGGATCGCGACGAAGTGACTTCGTGGGCCACGCCGATCGTCGTCGAGGTGGACTCGGTGCCGCAGTTGATCGTTAGCGGCACCAAGCAGATGCGTGCCTATGACCTGAAGGACGGCGAGCTGATCTGGTGGTGCGTTGGGCTGTCTAACAACGTCGTCGCGTCGCCGGTGTCGTCGCACGGCATGCTGTACGCTGGCAGCAGCTACGTGAAGCGGCGCATGTTGGCGGTGCGGCTCGCAGGCGCGAAGGGGGACCTGACCAAGACCGATCACATCGTCTGGCGCAAGCAAGTGCGCACGCCCTACGTGCCGTCGCCGCTTCTGTATGGCGACTGGCTCTACTACCTGAACCACTACCAAGGCTTCTTGACGCGCGTGCACGCCAAGACCGGCAAAGAACCTGATCGTGCATTGCGCTTGCCGGACATGCGTGAGATCTACAGTTCGCCGGTTGGTGCCGCGGGTCGTATCTACATCACCGATCGCGAAGGCGCGACCCTTGTGCTCAGCCACACTGGCAAGACGCCGACCTTGCTCGCGCACAATCACTTGAATGATAGCTTCAACGCGACGGCTGCACTCGTTGGTGATGAGATGTATCTGCGGGGTATGCGCTACCTGTACTGCATCCGCGAACAGAGCGGCGAAGCGGGCAAGTAGCAGGCCAACAGGGGCCAGAATCGAGGCCGCGATTGCCAGGTTGTGCTCGCCCGGGTACGACCGATTCCTTGATGCCCGAGCAAGTCCACAAACCCGAAGTCCTTGCACCCGCCGGCTCGATCGAGTCCTTGCGTGCGGCGCTGTGGCACGGAGCCGACTCGGTCTACTTCGGCTTGCAAGACGGCTTCAACGCACGGGCACGTGCCGCCAACTTCTCGCTCAAGGATCTCGCGGTTACCGTGGCGCGCATCCATCGCGCTGGTGCGCGCGCCTACGTCACACTCAACACGTTGGTGTTTGAGCCGGAGTTGCCGGCGCTCGAACGGGTCGTGCGCGCCATTGCCGAGTCGGGTGTCGATGCGCTGATCGTGCAAGATCCTGCCGTGTGTCTGATTGCCCGTCAGGTGTGCCCGCAACTCGAACTACACGCGAGCACGCAGATGACGATTGCCGAACCCGCGGCGGCGGCATTTGCGACCGAACTGGGTGTCACGCGCATCGTTGTGCCGCGCGAGTTGTCGGTAGCAGAGATCGAACGTTTCGCCGCAGGCACCGATGCCGAGCTGGAAGTGTTTGTGCACGGGGCTTTGTGCGTGTCATGGAGTGGCCAATGCCTGACCAGTGAGGCGTGGGGTGGACGTTCGGCCAACCGCGGCCAATGCGCGCAGAGCTGCCGCATGCCGTACGAGTTGGTCGTCGACGGCAAGCTGCGCCCGCTCGGTGACGTGCAGTACCTGTTGAGTCCGAAGGACCTATCCGGGGCGCGCGCGGTGCCGGAGTTGCTCAAGGTACCGGTGCACGGTCTCAAGATCGAGGGTCGGCAGAAGGGGCCGCAGTATGTCGCGACGGCAACCGGTGGATACCGGCGATGGGTCGATGGCTTGACAGACGGCAGTGACAAGTTGGTGGTTGAACGGCAACTCGCCGATGACCTGCTCAAGATGTCGCTGTCGTACACACGTGGATTCTCCGATGGCTTCTTCGGCGGCAGCGACCACCAGACTTTGGTGGAGGGTCGCTTCCCCAAACATCGAGGTGTGTTTGTCGGGCGCGTGCTGCGCGTCGATGGCAACACCGTTGTCATTCGTGACGATGGCGATGGCCGGCCGTGGACTGGTGCCATTGGGCTTGAAGAACGGCCTTCTGCGCCGGTGGGTGAGCGCACCGAGGTGCTGCCCGAAGCCGGCGATGCGGCACCGCTACAGCTCGCGGCGGGCATGGGCATCGTCTTTGACCAGGGCCATCCAGAAGACAAACAAGAACCGGGTGGTCCACTGTTCTCGGTGGCGAAGCGAGGCAACGAAGTGCATCTGGGCTTTGCCCGACCCGGACCGGATCTTGCGCGTGTGATGGCTGGCGACCGTGTGTTCGTGACCAACGATCCGGCGCTGGCAAGTGCAGCGACTCGGCGTGCTCGGGAAGGTGCCGTAGAACCGCACGGTCGCAACGCCGTTGATTTGACAGTGCGCGGTACGCTTGGTGAGCCCTTGGCCGTCACGGCGCGGTGCCGCACCCACGCAGCGACGGCTAGCACGGAATCGGCGCTACAGGACGCCCGGCGTGGCGGCTTGGATGCCACCATTCTGGGTGACAAACTGGGCGGCTTTGGGGGCACGCCGTTCCGTTTGGGCCAACTCCACACGGACGGACTGGCCGAAGGTCTGCATGTTCCTGCGAGCGAATTGAAGGACGTGCGCCGTCGCTTGGTAGCCGAGTTGCAGCCGTTGCTTGAGCGTGGGCCTTCGCGCGAGGTCTGTCGCGAACCAGCCATTCCACAAGTCGCAGCAACGTTCGCCGATCTGACAAGTGCTGATGAGACGGTGTCAGTCGTCGTGCCGCTGCTGCGTAGCGACGAGCAGCTTGAAGCGGCTATCGCCGCGGGCGTGGCCGAAGTCGAACTCGACTGGATGGAGTTCGTTGGACTTGGTCGGGCGGTCGAGCGGGCTCGCGCAGCGGGCCTGCGGGTCACGGTTGCGACGACGCGAATCGCGAAACCCGGTGAGCACGGCTTACTCGAACGCATCTTCAAGCTCGAGCCCGATGGCATCTTGATCCGACACTTCGGAGCGTTGATGCGTTGCCTGGAGCAGCGCAAGAACGGTCTGAAAGCCGTGCTGCACGGCGACTTCTCGCTCAATGCCAGCAACTCGCTGACGGCGCGCCATCTGTTGCAGCTTGGTCTCGAGACGATCACGGCGTCGTTTGATCTCGATGAGACGCAGCTGTTTGCGATGCTCGACAGTGTGCCGCAGAGCCGTGTTGCGGTGGTCGCGCACCATCGCATTCCGACCTTCCACACTGAGCACTGCGTCTACTCACACTTGCTCAGTAACGGGCGCGACTACAAGTCGTGCGGCCGGCCGTGCGAACAACATCGCGTCGCGTTGCGTGATCACGTTGGCCGTGAGCACCCCGTCATCGTCGACGTCGGTTGTCGTAACACCGTCTTCCACCACGCGCCGCAGCAGAGCGCTGGTTGGACCGGCCGCTTACAACAGGCCGGCGTTTGCCGCTATCGAGTTGAGTTCGTTCGCGAGTCCCGCAAGGAAGTGGCTCGGGTGTTGTCGGCGTGGCAGGACTTGCTCTCGAACCGAATCGACGCAGAAGAACTGTCGAGGCGCACTGGCGCGAGTGGTCAGATTGGGGTCGCGCAGGGCGGCATGAAGCTCTTGTCGGAATAGCTCGCGGAGAAGCCTGCGCTATGCCGGCAGCACCCTCAGTAGCCGCTGCAAGAACATGCAGTAGCTGGCGCCAAACGCACACGCCGCGTGCCACAGCATGCGAAGTCCCCACGGCAGTTCGCTGGGCAGATAGTTCTGCGCAACTAGCTCGAGGATGCCGCCAACGACGCACGCCATTGCCGCGATGATCGACGCGATCAGTGCCGCCAAGTGCATGGCCCGCGCGCCTTCGGGCAGGGCGGGCAACGGCCGGCGATGCCAGGTGCGCTGGGCGAGGATGTGTAGGGCGAAGCCGCCAGCGATCAGGATCAGCCACTCCGATGGTTGCAGTTCGTGGTTGCGAAATTTCGCGACGCCGGCAACCCACAGGATTGCGATCGCCAGCGACACCAGGCCGAGAACTCGCTCACTCCACATGGTGCCGAACGATGGTCTTGGCTTGGGGCGGGGTTGTTGCGGAGTCGCTGCCACTAGATCGATCTTACCCTTGCCGGTCGGCCGGTTTCTTGCCACGTCGTCCGCATCATGGGATCGTGCCCGGCAGTTACGCTTCGCGAAAGGCTTTCCCCTGAGGCGGGTCGTCTCGTACCGTGTTTGCCTCGATGAAAGTCCTTGTTGTCGGCCAGGGCGGCCGTGAACACGCCCTCGCCTGGAAGATCCACCAGTCCCCGCTAGTCGACCGCGTATTCGTGGCGCCTGGTAATCCCGGAACCGCGGCCGTCGGCGAGAACGTCGACTGTGCGGCCACTGATCTGCAAGGCTTGGTCAGTTTCGCGGTCGACAATGAGATCGACCTGACCGTCGTCGGCCCAGAGGCGCCGCTGTGTGAGGGCATCGTCGACCTGTTCCGCGAGCGTGGGCGATTGTGCCTCGGTCCGGATAAGGACGCTGCCGAGATCGAAGGTTCGAAACGGTTCGCGCGCGAGCTGTGCGAGAAGCACCGCATTCCTGGTCCATCGTTCTGGGTGTTTGAAAGCCCGGCCATGGCGCGCTCATTCTTGGAGAACCGTCCGGATGGGCCAATCGTCGTCAAGGCATCCGGCCTGGCGGCAGGCAAGGGCGTCGTTGTCTGCAAGGACAACGAAGAAGCCCGCAAGGCGGTGACGCATTGCCTCGAGCAAGTTCAAGGTGGCGGCGATGGTTCGATCGTGTTCGAGGAGTTCCTCGAAGGGCCCGAGGTGTCGCTGATCACGCTGACCGATGGCGAGACGATCGTGCCGTTGGAGCCGGCGCGCGATCATAAGCCGGTGGGCGAAGGTGATACCGGCCCGAACACGGGCGGCATGGGCGTGGTCACGCCGGTCACGTTGATGCCGCGCGTCTCGCAACAGATGGAAACACAGATTGTGTTGCCGACCGTACACGCGATGAACCGCGAGAAGCGACGCTTCCGTGGCTTCCTCTACGCGGGGCTGATGCTGACCCAGCAAGGCCCGCGTGTGATCGAGTTCAATTGCCGCCTCGGCGATCCCGAAACCCAGCCGCTGCTCTTGCGGATGAAGAGTGACATCGTGCCGCTGCTGGTGGCGACGGCCGAGGGCAAGCTCAACACGGTAGATGCGCCCGAATGGGATCCGCGCGTCGCCGTTTGCGTGGTTGCCTGCAGCGGCGGCTACCCGGGGAGCTACAAGAAGGGCGTGCCAATCTTTGGCCTCGATCGCATTGATGCCGGGCCGGACCTGCAGGTTTTCCACGCGGGCACGCGATTGGCTGGTCGCGACCTCGTCACCAGCGGTGGTCGCGTATTTTCCGTCACTGCGCTCGGAGCAGACATCAACACTGCCAGGCAACGCGCCTACGATGCCCTTGAGAAGGTTGAGTTCGAAGGCATGCACTATCGCAAGGACATTGGCATCACGGCGGCGACCAGCCGCGCGTAATCGATGGCAACCAGTGGTCAATCTCAACGCGCTACTAAGTCCGGCAAGGAAGCGGCCATCGTCGAGCGGACGTTGCGTGAAAGCGGCTTCCGCTGGACCAGCCAGCGCGCGCTGATTGTTTGCGAGGCGTTGGCCACGCATGACCACTTCACGGCCGAAGAACTGCTCGACCTGTGCCGCAAGAAGGATCCGAAGGTGTCGCGTGCGACGGTCTACCGCACGTTGACGGTGCTCGAAGACAAAGGCTTCGTCGAAGGGCTCGATACAGGGGATGGCGGCCGCCGGTTTGAGCACGTTCTCGGCCACGAGCATCACGACCACATGGTGTGTAATGAGTGCGAGAAGATCCTTGAGTTCCGTGATGACGAACTCGAACGGCGCCAGGAGCTAGCGGCGAAGCGGGTCGGCTTCCGCATCCAGCGTCACAGCCTGCGGCTCTACGGCACCTGTAAGCAATGCCAGAAGGAGCAGCGCAAGAAGTGAGCGAAGCGCGCGAACGTGTCTTGGTCGTCGATGACGAGCCGGACCTGGCAGAGTCGTGTGCGTACTTCCTGGAGCGAGCCGGCTACGAGGCGCGCACCGCCGTGTCGGCACCCGAAGCGCTGGAGCTTCTGCAGAAGGAATCGTTCGGCGTCGTGGTCAGCGATGTGCGCATGCCGCGCATGAGTGGCATGGAGTTGCTAAGTGCGATCCGCCAGCGCGACCCCGACATCGAAGTACTGCTGCTGACCGGCTATCCGGATTTGCAGATGGCGGTGTCGGCGATCAAGCAAGGTGCCTTTGACTACCTGGCCAAGCCATACGGCGAAGAAGAGCTGATCGAACGCGTCGGCAAGGCAATGGCGCACCGACGCGTCAAGGATCAGAACGAAGGCCTGCGCGAGCGGTTGCGCTCGGGTGTGGCGGGCCGGCGCTTGATCCACACTTCGAAGTCGTTCGGCGAGGCAATCGCGATGCTTGAGCGTGCCGCCCGCACGACAGCTTCGGTTTTGCTGATCGGCGAGAGTGGCACGGGCAAGGAGTTGCTCGCGCACCATCTGCATGATTCGAGTGATCGCGCGGACAAGCCGTTTGTGCCAGTCGACTGCGCGTCGATTCCGGCGGACTTGTTTGAGAGCGAACTGTTTGGCCACAAGATGGGTGCGTTTACCGGGGCCTCGACCGACAAGCCCGGCCTGTTCCAGGTCGCCGACGGCGGCACCTTGTTCCTTGATGAGTTGGGGGAGTTGCCGCTCGAGTTCCAATCCAAGCTGTTGCGCACGATTCAGGAGCGCACGGTGCGGCCTGTGGGCAGCAGCAGCGAGCGGGCCGTCGACGTGCGCATCGTCGCGGCGTCCAACCGCGATTTGCAGAAGGAAGTTGAGCAAGGCAACTTCCGTGCGGACCTGTTCTACCGGCTCGATGTTGTGCGCATCGCCGTGCCGCCGCTGCGCGATCGCCAAGGAGACGTCGACGTGCTGGTCGCGCACCTGCTCGAGCGCTTTGGCAAGCAGGCAGGTATCACGCGCATCGCCAGCGACGCAGCTGAGAAGCTGCGTGCCTACCACTGGCCCGGCAACGTGCGGCAACTGCGCAACGCGATGGAACGCGCCTGCACCCTCGGAAATGCACCGGAGCTTGTGTTGCAGGATCTGCCACCGGAGCTACGCGGCGAGCAGAGCGTCACGCCGGCTGAGCCAACGGACGCGGAGCTCGGCACGTTCCAGGAGATGAAGGCGCGGCGTATCGCCGCGATGGAGCAGACCTACGTCGAAGGTCTGCTGACCAAGCACAACGGCAACGTCACGCACTGCTCCGAGGAAGCTGGCATGGCGCGCAGCGCCTTCCAGAAGCTGATGCAGAAGTACGCGATCCGCTCGGCGGACTACCGCGAGTCGTAACGTTCCGCTTGGCCGCGGATCAGGCTTCCGCTTTGGCCGCCTTGACCATCTCGCGGAACACGACCATGCCGTCGCCATCGAGCGGCAGTTTGCCGTGCTCGAGTTGGGTAGCCCGCCAGTTCGGCATGTGGGTCGGCAGGTAACTCCGGTCCGGATGGGGCATGACGCCGAGCACGCGACCGTTGTAGTTGGTCAGGCCGGCCATGCCGAGCGGGGCACCGTTGGGGTTGGCCGGGTAGGTCTCGGTAGCCTCACCGTTTTGGTCAACGTAGATGAGTGCGGCGAAGCCCTCTTCGACCAGGGTCTGCTGCGCCTCTTTGCTGGTAGCAATCAGGCGGCCTTCGCCGTGCGCGGCCGGCCAACGCAGGGTCAGGCCCTCAGGTAAGAACGCACAGCGCGACTTGCGGGTCTGCAGCGTCACCCAGCGACACTCGTAGTGGTTGCTGAGGTTGTGGGTCAGCGTCACTTCTTCTTCGAGCTTGGCCTTGGTGCACGGCAACAGGCCGAGGCGCACGAGCACCTGGAAGCCGTTGCAGATGCCGAACACGAGCCCACCGCGTTCGACGAAGTTGAGCATACGTTCACCTAGCTTCTGCTTCATCTCCTGTGCGAGCACCCGGCCGGAGCTGATGTCGTCGCCGTAGGAGAAGCCGCCCGGCACTGCCAGGATGCTGTAGCTGTCGAGCAGTTCGGGTTGCTCCAGCAGCTTCTTTATGTGTACGTACTCGCTGTTGGCGCCAGCGCGCTCGTAGGCGTCGTAGGTTTCACGCTCACAGTTGATGCCGGGGGCGCGCAGGATCAGTGCCTTGGGGTTACTCATCGCGTTGCCTCGCCAGTCAGCGTGCCGTCGAGGTCGAGCGGATGCTTCCACGCGTACTCGGCTTCGGCGATCGACAGTTTTGCGATGCTTGCTGAATCGTTGGTGAATTGCACCTGGTCGTCGCTGCGCACGTCGCCGATGACTGCGAACGGAACTTGACCAAGGTTCGCTTCGAGGTCGGCTAATCGGTCCGGCGGTATCTCAAGTAAGAACCGGCTCTGCGATTCGCTGAACATGCGCTTGGTTGCGTCGAGGTCAGAGTCGACGTTCATCGCATCGAGTTTGACGTTGGCGCCAAGGCGGCCACCGATCGACATCTCGGTTGTGGCCGCGGCGACCCCGCCTTCGCTGAGATCGTGGGCGGCGAGCACGCAGCCGGCCTGGATGGCGCGCGACACGGCGAGCAG
>JAPYTD010000101.1:0-10731 GCA_029936315.1 Planctomycetota bacterium
GTTGGTATCAGTGTCGGTTACTTACCGCCGCCGCCACCACCGCCTCCACCGGCGCCGCCGCCGCCACCGCCTTCACGGGTGCCGCCGCCGCCGCCGCCTTCACGGGTGCCGCCGCCGCCGCCTTCACGGTTGCCGCCGGCGCCGCCACGACGTTGGCGACCACCGCCACCTTCTTCGCCACCGCGACCACGACCGCCGCCGGCGTCACCGCCACGGCCACCGCGACGACCACCAAACATGCCTTGCGTAGCCTCACGCAGTGCGTTCAGAGCCTTCTGAGCATCTTCCTTATTGCCGGCATCGAGAGCCTTCTTGAGGCCGGCCGAACTCTTCGAAAGCTTGTCAGCAACGCCTTCGGGCATGCGATCACCCATACGCTCAATCATCGACGCAACGCCTTCGAGACCCGTCTTGAGCTCTTCGAGCTGCTCCTTGCTCATGTCGGCAATCTTGGTCTCGTCGCGCATCAAGCCAAAGATACCTCCGCCACGGCGACCGCCTTGACGACCACCGCGCTCACCGCGACCGCCGCGCTCACCACGAGCGCCGCCTTCACCACGACCTGGGCGACCACCGGCATCGCCACCAGAACCGCGTGCCGGGCGGGCACCGCCAGCCGAGATGTTGCCGAGCAGCTTCGAGTACTTGGCCTTGAACGCGTCGCGCTCCTTGGTCTTGCCGAGGCGATCGAGCAGGCGGAATTGCTGCTTGGCAGCTTCCTTGGCGAGTTTGTGCTCGGGGGCCTTGGCGAGGAACTTCTCGTAGAGGGCGGACGCCTCTTCGAACTGGCGCGGGCCCTTCTCAAGGTAGTAGGCCTTGTAGAAGGTCGCCTCTACCTGCGAGGCGGCGGGCTCTTGTGCGACAAGCGGCAACGCCAGTGCGAGCAGGGTGGAAGCGATACGGATCTTCATCGTGACTCCTGAGGGGTGTACTTTGGAAATGGTCGTGGAGGACCCACGACTTGTGGGTACCACGATAGGCGCCTCTTACGCAGAGCGGCGCGAACGCCCACGTAACGGATTGGTCCCGTACTGCCTCCGGAGGCACACTTCGTCGGCAGAGCCGGTGCAAACCATGACCAAACAGCCAGAAACCGACCGTTCGAGACCCTCGGAATGCCCCTATTCCCCTGACAATGTGGCGGCGACCTCTGGGCCTTCAACCTCTGGGCCTTCAACCTCTGGGGAGAAACGGCCATCGAGGCAGGATCCACCCGCGATGTGGCGGATTCCAACAGCTCCACCAGCCGTCTAGACCGACCAGCTAGTAAATCAACGTGCGCAGCACCAGCGACGAACTTCGCACGGTGCCGGTGCCGGTGATCTCATCGACGAGCTGCGAGTAGAACGGGAAGCCGGCCAGCACCACTGGCACTGCCGGAGCCGTCACCGACGCTAGACCGCGAGCATCCAGTGGTCCGGCCCACAGCGTCAAGAACTCGGTCAGCACCGGGAAGCCTTGCAGTGGCACCATCGTGTCGGTGAGGCTGACGCCGAGGTAACCCGTACCGTTCTGCCAACCGCCGAGGCGCCACGTATGGGTCGAGCCACCCTGGACCACGAGCGGCGCGATGATCCGGCAAGGGTTCGAGCCCTGATAGATCAAGAACACCGCGTTGCTGGTGCCCGCGGAGTTGGTGACCGTCGCCGAATGCACGCCGAGGTTCAGGCCGACTGGCGGCGAGAAGCGCAGCTGAACATCGCTGAGAACCTGGAGCCCACTCGCCAATGGCTGACCGCCGACGGTGACTGTGGTTGCACCGAGGAATCCAGAACCACCGAGCGTGACGATGGGCGGACCGACGGTTTGCAGCAGAACGGGCATCGCCGAACTGATCTGCGGTATCGACGGCACGAGCGTCAAACAGCCCACCGTTTGCAGGTAGGTGTTCATCTCAGAAATCGCCGTCGGGCCAAAGCTCGACGCAACTCCAGAGCAACCGCCGATGTTCGAACACATCAAGTTGCAGTTGGTTGAGGCATCGCAGTGATCGGCACCGAAGTTGTGCCCGAGTTCGTGCGCGGTCAGACCAACGCGCAACGCGTAGTTCGGGCTCCAGCGCGTCTGCGACAAGGCGTAGGCGTTGGGGATGTCGCAGGTCGTTGCCGTGTAGGCGAGGCCGACGACACCTGCGGAGCTCGCCCCCACCTGCCGACCGGTAAACAGGTGCGCAACATCGCGCCCGACCGATTGGTAGCTGGAGTTCCAATGCGAACGGAACTGGCCAAGCAACGCGTTGGCGTTGGCGCTCGTGTAGGGATCCGGCGTGACGTCGACTACCAACTGCGTCACCTGGAACGCAACGGTCAGTGAACCTTGGTAGATCAAGTCAACCGCGTTGACGATGCCGAGCACTTCAGCTTGCGTCGCCGCCGAATTGCTGTTGTTGAGCAAGAACAGCGCGTGGTCCGCCTCAAGAGCCAACTCGCATTCGTAGACCGAGTCCGAGAAGACCTGCACCGGTAACGACACACCCGGCGTCAGAACACCACAATGGCCCGCGGTCGGCAAGCAGTCGGGCGCCTCGAACACGACGTAGGCAGTCGACGGCGAACTCGGCACCACATCTCGCAGCGGTTGCACGATCCACATACCATCGCCGCGAATGATCAACGCTCGGATCACGCCACCGACAAATGAACAGGCAATACGGCTGTCGACGTTGCCAACCAGACTGCCACGGAACGTCGTGCACGGACCCACCGGCAGCTCCGTCAGACCGTTCGCATCGCGCTCAAGCAACCGGTAGCCCGGGGCCCGCACGTCGTTCGCTCGCACGTCCGCGCAGACTTCTTTGCCACCAATCTCAACTCGAAAGGTGAACTGGTCGACCTGGCCGACTGCCGGTAACGCGATGCTCTGCACGGTGCCCGCCGTGATGTGCAACACCGACAGCAAGCTCGGCGGAATCTGCCTCGCAGGGTTCGAAGCAGACGGCGGCGCGCTCGAACCGTGTTGCTGTGCAGCCGTACTCGTGCCAAATGCCGTGGAGGCAATCAACAAAGCAGCGGACAGCAAGAGGCGAGACGGCATGAGAGGCGAGACGTGGGCGAGACGACCAACTGGACCATTGTAGCCAACACCCACCCGCCTGGACTACGCAGGAATGGCACAAGTTGGCCCGCCTAGATCATGCGTTCACGAGCAGCGTGCAAATGGCGCGCCCTACTTGGTGCGGACGGCGCGTGCCAGCAGCTCGTCGCGCACCATGTCACCAAGTTCACTGCACTTGTGTTCGCCTGTGCGCAAGCTGCGTATCTTTCCGGTCTGCAACAGGTCGGCGACACATGCGTCGAGCTCGAGTTTGGCTTCGTTTTGGCCAATGTGATCGAGCATCAATGCCACTGCCAGGATGGTCGCCAGCGGGCTGGCTGAGTCCTTGCCTGCCAGCAATGGCGCCGAACCGTGGATGCCTTCGAACATCGATACCTGGCCCGGATGGATGTTGCCCGACGCGGCGATGCCGATGCCACCGACGAGCTCCGCACCGAGGTCGGTGATGATGTCGCCGAACAGGTTGGTCGTGACTGCGACGTCAAAGCGCTCGGGGTTCTGCACCATGAACATGCAAGCCGCATCGATGTAGGCGTGGTCGGTATCGATGTCCGGGTACTCAACTTTGACCTCGGTGAACGTGCGCGTCCAAAGCTCCTGCGAACGCAGCGCATTGGCCTTGTCGACCAGCATGACCTTGGCCTTGTCCTGACCGGGCTTCGGCCCACGAGCCTTGGCGAGTTCGAACGCATAGCGAATGATGCGCTCGGTGCCGCGACGCGTGTAAAGCATCTGCTGCATCGAGATCTCGTCCGGCGTACCCTTCTTGGTCGCGCCGTACATGCCGACGTAAGCGTCTTCGGTGTTCTCGCGGCAGAACATCATGTCTATGTGCTCGGGCAGCTTGCCCTTCAACGGACACAGCGACTCGTGGTAGAGCTTGATCGGCCGCAGGTTGACGAACAGATCGAGTTTGTGGCGCAGGCCAGCGATGATCGCGAACTCAAGCTTGCCGACTTCGATACGCGGGTCCCCCACTGCGCCAAAAACAATCGCGTGCAGGTCGCGGGCGCGTTCGAACGCCACGTCGGGCATCATCTCGCCGGTCTTCAAGAAGTGCTCGGCGCCATAGGGCATGGTCTCGCGCTTGGTCGAGAAACCGTAGATCTGCTCAATGGCAGTGAGGACCTTGAGGGCTTCGTTGACGACCTCGCTACCGATGCCGTCGCCGGGGAGAACGCCAATGTCGTAGACGGTGCTCATGCTGGTGGATCTGCTGCTGCGAATTACCTAGGCCGATTGTCGGACTGGGTTACCCGACTGGGGCGGCTCCGGGCCCGAACGGCCCGTTCGAGGGCAAACAGTATGGCGATTGGCAACGGTGAGACAATGAGCAACCACAATCCCCGGGGCACAACCAAGAACAGCACCCGCATTCGCACTAGACTGTCGCGCGCTCCCTGAGGCTCTGGCCGATCGAAGTATTCATGATCCAACGTGCACTGAAGCTGTCCCTGTTCGCTCTCCTAGCCACCGCCACGCTGATTGCCCAAAGCGAAGCCCAATTCAACCAACGTCAGGCGAAGGCACTCAACTCGTTCGCGAAGACGGCGTTCAAGAAGGGGTTTCCACGCATCGCCAAGATCGTCTGGCTCAAGACGATCAAGCTGTATGACCCGAACAATGTGGATGCGTGGACGTCGCTTGGCCATGTGAAGAACGGGGAAAGCTGGGTACTCGACCCGCGGCGACCGTACCCGACCAAGGACACTGGCAAGGGATCGGATGGCAAGCCGCTCGAGTCGAAGTATCGCGCGCTCGAGAAAAAGCTCGCCAACAACCACCGCGCTGCGGCCAAGAAGTATGGCAAAGCCGACCGGCAGGACCTGGCGCAGAAGCACTGGCAGATGGTGTTGCGTTGGGTCAAGAACGACTCCGAGGCGGCCACCGCACTTGAGCACAAGGAGATTGGTGGACTCAGCGGCACTGACCTTGAGAAGACGCTGTTCGAGCGCAGCAAGATGATTGAGAAGGCGATCGAGGTTCAGTCGAAGCAGGACTACGAAACCGAAACCGTCACCGGCATCGAATGCGCCGCGCTCGATCGCGCCCAAGTGCCCTACATCACCGTGCAGTCCGAACACTTCACGCTGCATGGCGCCGTTGACCAAGAAGAGAACCTGCACAAGTCGCTGAAGTGGGCCGAACGCTCGCTGCGGATCTGCAAGGAAGCCTTCCCCTGGTCCTACCGGGACTCGCGCTGGCCCTTGCAATGGGCGTGCGTTCCCAACAAGGAGACGTTCCAACAGACCCTGAAGGCGAACGACGTCAAGGACCTCGAGTGGAAGCTCGAGAACACTGCGAGTTCGGTGATCGGCAAGACCGAGGTCACGACGACGCCGGGCCTGCAGACGATGTTCGACTCATGCGTGCGCAACGTCGCCCAGGGTTACTCGGGCTTCACCTCGACCGGCTACCGCGAAGGCATTGGCCACACGTTCGTCGGCATGATGTTCAACAACAACCGACTATTCGCCGTCGACCGCAAGAAGCAGGAAGGCACGTCAGCCAGCGAAGAGGATCTCGAGTTCAAGTCGCCGGACTTTGATGTTTGGAAGACCCTCAGCCTCGAAATGGCGTGGAAGAGCACTGGCGGTGTGCCTGCCAACGCCCTGCCGTTCTGCGAAGCATCGAACTTCACCAACGAGGAGCGTATCAAGGCCTGGTCGTTCACCGACTACATGATGCGGCGCGACCCGGAGATGTTGCGCACGATGGATCGCATCGCGGCGGACATGAAGAAGCGGCGCGCCAAACAGCCGCTGGACTTCGAAACCACGTTCAACGAGAAGCATCCGGACGTCACGATTCCGCAGCTCGAAAAGGAGTGGGAGGACTTTTGGACCGAGGCTTCGCCGGTGCTCAAGGCAATCCGCAACAACACGCCGCCGGTCAGCGCAATCAGCAAGGGCGTCGACAAATGGCTCATCGCGTTCAATGACGTGCGCAAGAAGTTCCGCCGCGCCCCAGTGACGTGGTCGGCCAACTTCTCGACACGCTGCAAGGATCACGCGCAGTACCTGAAAAAGAACAAGACCGAGCGGGGCCCGGCGGCTGAGCACACGCAGAAGGTCGACCTCGGCGGCAGCTACTCCACAAGCTTGTTCGCGCAGATGGCCGTCGTCGAAATCGGATCGAAGGTCAGCAAGGCCAAGAAGGTCTTTGAGAAGTGGGTCAACATCCCCGGCTACCGCGATCTGTTCATCAACCACACGATCTTGTCGATCGGCATGTTCGTCGAAGGCGACATCGTCGTCATCAACGCGACGAGCGGCATTGGCCCGCCCAAGGACAAGCAGTCCGGATTCGACTGCTACCCGCCGCGCAACGACACCAAGAAGATCTTCGATCGCGACGTGCCAGTGTCCCTGCTCGGCCCAGAGGCGGCGAAGATCCTTGAGAAGAACGACCGCGCTGGCAAGAAGACGATCGGGTTCCCGTTGACCATGCACTTTGGCAACTCCGGTGGAGTGCACCTGCGCGGCAACCTGACCTGCACGGTGCGGGGCAAGGACGGCAACGAGATCGAAGGTGTACTGGTCTTCGACGATGGCACGATCCGCACGACGACAGCGCCGGGCATGGTTACGTTCTGGCCGCTCGACCCGCTGCCGAAGGGGCAGATCAACTTCATGTGGAGCTGGTCGAAGGATGGCACGGCCAGCAGCCTGAAGGGCGGCTTCTCCGCCAAGTAGCGGAGTGGTTGCGAGTGGCGTGGGCTTTCGGCCCCCGCCCCCAACCAGAACAGACCCCCTACCAGAACAGGCGGACGGACCGGACCGTGAGCTTCTTCAGCTCTCTGCCACGCGCCACCCAAATCGCATACTCCGTCGCGACCTTGTAGTGGTCGACTCCCTTCGGCTTGCCGATGAGCCGGTCGTTAAACAGGTCCCGCAGCTGCTCGACCGAACCGATCTTCGTCAGCGTCGGTCGGCCATCAATGCTGTCCTTCAATTCAACCGCGAGCAACAGGTCGCCAGGTTGCAGGTCCGGGTTGCCCTGGTCCTGCTCGAACACTCGTTCGACGTACACGACCTGTGCTGGAATCGACTGCGGCTCGCCGGTCTTGTCGCCCGAGAACGCGCGGTGCAACGCAACACACGCAACGCGCACCCGTTCAGGATCTTCGACGAAACCAAAGTCACGCGCACGAATACCAGACTGGCGAATCAAACCCCACGCGGCCGGCGTCAATGGCTTGACCGTCAACGTCTGCGCAGCGCCACGGCGTTCGATGCCAAGCTTGAGATCCCGCCCCGCTTGCTGCTGCAACAACGTCTTGGCAAAGCCAGGGCTCCACGTGATCTTGGTGCCCCCCATGGACGTGATGCGGTCGCCGGACCTCACCCCGGCCAACGCCGCCGGGCCGCGCTCGTCGACGTCCATGACGACGACCTTGCCCTCGTCATCGAGGATGCGCATGCCGAGGTCCGGGCTGCGCAACTTGTAGGCTTGCAGTAGCAAACCGATAATCTGCTGGCGAACGTGATCGACGACGATCGCGTAACCGACGTTGTTGAACGTTCCGCCACCAGCGCTGTTGATGCCCACGAGCCGGCCGCTCATATCCAGCAGCGCGCCGCCACTGTTGCCGCCGTTGATCGCAGCGTCGGTCTCCAACAAGTGCTTGAGCTTGTGGAAGCGACCCTTCACGCGAATGCCCTGACCCTTGGCCGAAACAACGCCGAACGTGATCGTATTGGCACGGCCATGCGGGTTGCCGATGGCGGCAACGGCTTCGCCGATACCCAGCATGTCGGAGTTGCCAAGCTCAACCGCCGGCACTTCTTCGCCGGGGTCGAGCACCAATTGTAGAAGCGACAGGTCGTCTTCGCGCGAGATACTGAGCACCCGCACTTCGTATTCCTTGCCCCCGAAGACACGCGCCGTGATGCGATGCTGCTCGTTGCTTGAGCCATCGGGGTTCGTGCCGGCGTCGACGACATGCCAGTTACTGACGGCCAGTCCAGTTTTGTCGATAATCACACCGGAACCGAGGCTCATCGGGATCCACCTTGGATCAGGCGGGAACGGGTCTTCGGGGTCAGCGACCACTGCATTGCGTGCCACGTAGATGTTCAGTAGCGCCCCGCTGGTGTTCTTGACCATCTCCTGCAACGCCGAGGCACGCAGAGCTTGCTGCGCCTCTGTCGCAGCCACAGGCGACATGATCGAGGAGTCCATCGCGGCCTCTTCGTCGAGCACATCACGGAAGATCTTGCGCATCTTCCGTATGCCAACGAACGTCGACAGGTTGCTCGGTTGCTTCGCAACCTCACCACGTGGCCGCCTCGCCATCTGGATCGCATCCACTCTACCGGCATCGCCAATGCCAATGAGTCGTCCAGCCGCATCGATGATGGCGCCACCACCGTTCGCGTTGCCGAGGTTGGCGTCGGCTTGGATCCGCCCACCTTCTCGCGCCCGCATCGCCGAAATGACCCCCGCCGTGACGACGACATCGGTCCCCATCGGATTGCCAACCGCCAACATCGTCTCGCCTAACGCGACATCGTCATCCTTGGCACACACAGCTGGTCGCAGCTGCGTGCCACTGGGCAACTCGACTTGAAGCAGCGCCAAGTTGGTACTGCGGTGTGACTTGAGCAGTTCCGCGGGGTAGACCTTGCCGGCCACCTTGACGCGCAATTCGTCGCCACGGCAAACGTGCGCATTGGCAACAACCAAGCCGCTCTTGGTCAACACGACGCCGGAGCCGAGTTCGTCGTTGCGCTTGACACCGCCGGGATCCTTGCCACCGAGCACCGGCCACTCGCCATCCCCACTCCAGACACCGACAACCGAAGGGCCGGCCGCCGTGACCGCGTTCGCCAGCACATGCTTCGAACGAGCCTTGCCAGTCTTCAGCGTCGCATTGCTCAGCGCTGCAAACTCCTTCTGGAACGCCCTGCGCACGCGAAACGCCGCGAGCACAATGCCGAAGCTCGGCTTCTGCAGGTCTTCGACAGTGGCGTCCTGAATATCAGGTTTGACGTGCTCGGTTGCGAAGATGCCAAGCATGCTGCCATCTGCCCCAAACACGGCACCGCCGTCGCAACGCTCGTCGTGGCGCGAGTCGGTCAAGAACAGATCCCTGGGCGAAAACTGCTGGCCAGCGAACGTCACCGTCGCCAACGAGTTGCTCGCTACCCCACCGAATGCCAGCATGTCCTTGCCGTCGGGGCGGGCCACGACCAGCACCGGTTCGCCAATATCAGGACGGTCGCTGCCGACCGACACAGGCCGCAACGCCACGCCGGCTGGCGGTGGGAACTTGAGCAATGCCAGGCCAGTTGCCTTGTCGTAGCCAACGACCTTGGCATCGATCTGCGTATTGCGTGCATCGTTGAGTTGCACGAACAGGCGCTTGTCGGTCGCGCCCTCCATCTCCTTGACGAGATGGTGAAACGTCACCACCAGGCCTGAGGCATCGACAATCACGCCGGAGCTGGCGCGCTCGATGACGAACTTGCCGCGCGGACCATCAACTTCAATCGCCACGTAGACAACGGAGGCTTGCACCCTCTCGAACGTGGTCGTCGTCCATGTGGCAACGGCACGCTCCGATGGCGCCTGGAGCACGGACTTGTTGACGAAGCCTTGGGCCCGGACGTGACTGGCAGCGAGAACCAGCAGCGATAGCAGATACAGTTGCGGACGCATATGCGCGCAGACTACCGCTCAGCGGCAGGCTGCGGCAAAGATCACTTGCCGCCCTTGGCCGCGTTTGCCTCAGCGCGCTTGAGCGCAAGCTGCATCATGCGCTTCTGATGTTTCAGGTAATACTCCGCGTTCGAC
The DNA here is from genome assembly GCA_029936315.1 of Planctomycetota bacterium. GTDB lineage: Bacteria > Planctomycetota > UBA1135 > UBA1135 > UBA2386. The sequence goes on from JAPYTD010000101.1 coordinate 9,853, forward strand.
TTGAGCATCTTGATGGTGTTCGCCTCGTTCTCCTCGTGCCCCTGAAACTGTGAGCCGGCGAAGATCTTGCTCATGTAGGCCTTGCTCAGCTTGGCCAGGTCCTTGAAGGCCGGGTGGATCTTCTTGCCGGCGGCAAACGCCTTGCCCATGGCTTTGACGGTCTTGCGGGACTTGGTGCCACCAACCGGCGTGATCTTGTCAAACAAGGCAATCATCTTGTCGAGGTCCTTCATTGCCTTCAGCAGCTTGTCGGGCGGCGCATCCATCATCGGCGGCTTCAGCCGTAGCGAGGTCATGACTCGCTTGCCTTTGCAGCCGGTGCAGGGAAAGCCACCCTTGCCGCGGCACGATGGGCAAGCGCTCCAGCGCTTGGCACCACCTACCCGGAGTTGGCCACCACCACCGCAGACCGTGCAGACCAAGAAGCTCGCCCCCATGCAGCCTGCACAGGGCGCAAGCTTCAATGGATCGGGGATCTTGCCCTCGCCAGCGCAGACGCGACATGGCGCCAACAACTTCTCGACACGCTTGCACTCGGGGCAGTTTTTCGCATCAGCAGAAAAACGCGCGCAGGTTTGACACGTCGTCTTGCCAACGCCCTTGCAGCTTGGGCACTTCAGATCGGGCCACTTGGCCCATTTCTGTAGCCCCTCGTCATCCGCCTCGGTCTTGCGCTCGATGCGGTCCGGCTTCAAATATCGTGCGCCCTGTGCAGGCAGCACCGCAGTTGCGGCAAAGAGCAGTGACAGCAGCAAGAGGCAAGTTTTCACGGTTCGCATCTACATCTCCAAGTGGTCAGATGAATGAACAATACCGCAGCAGGGGCATGGGCGGCAAATGGGGTACGAACTAACTGCAATCAGCGCTTCGTGCTCTTGC
>JAPYTD010000101.1:10831-13512 GCA_029936315.1 Planctomycetota bacterium
GCATGGGCGGCAAATGGGGTACGAACTAACTGCAATCAGCGCTTCGTGCTCTTGCGCCGGGCAAACCGCAACCCGGACCAAGCCTTGGTCGAGTCCAAACGCACGCACCACGCCATCCCAGCGACCGGTTATTTGGCCCAACGCTTTCTTGGGTAGGCCAGCCAAAGGCCATCGGCAATGGCCAGGCCCTTTGCCGCCGCCGGCCAGTCCGCCCGCCGTTCGGGCAGTGCGCGAACACCTTTTTCGCCCATCGCACTAGCTTGTCTTGGCGCCCAAGGCACTCGACCTCCTGCCAGTGAACGAGCACGACATACAAACTCACTAGTCGCCGCCATCGCCATCATCGACGGGGTTGCTGTGTGCGTCGTCGCCGCTGCGAAGACGCAACCGACGATTCTGACGGCGCAGCCGATCGTTGCTCTGTTGCAAACGCGATGTCTCGTCGAGCAGCCAACGCAGATCGTCAGCCGCGACGGTGACTACACCGTCCTCGTTCAGGAGGCGGCGAAGACTCTTTCGGCGGGCATCGTCTGGCTTGCTCATTGCCGCAAGCTTGCCCGCGCGCGCGACTCGCGCAAGGCCTAGAAGACCTTACCGGTCGCGCGGCTCAGCACCTCGTCGCCGACGGCGCCTAACGCGGCCAGAATTGCACCGAAGGTCATCGGACCCTGGCTTTTGACGGTGACGCCATCGTCGTCAACGCGGTAGAGCAGCGTCGTCGTGCCGAGTGCTTCGGCGAGTTCGTCGCTGTCCGGAAGGTCCGAGCTGTCGAAGCCGAGTTCGTCGCTCTGGGCATCGATCATCGGGTAGACGATCGTCTCGACCGTGCGCCAGCCGATCTGGACGCCGCGGAACGAACGGATGTGCAGCACGCCGCTCGCGCCCGCCGACTCCTTGGCCAGCTTCTGGAAATCCTCGGCACCCGCAAGGCTCTCGCCTCCCGACTGGCCGCGCTTGAGGGAACGGATCAGGCCAACAACGTCCGAACCAATCCACAGGGCATCGTCGGTCAAGGCATAGCACGGCGACAACTGAATCGTGTCTTCGATTGGCACGTTGCAGTAGCGCACCTCCAAGTCGCCAGCCTTGCGGCTGCGCCATTCGATGCCAGCTTCCTGACTGCTAAGGCCTTCGATGCGCTTCAGCACCGACGCAACCACCTCAGCGTTGTTAACCGACAAACGCACCAGCATCTCCGGCTTCGGCATCGCACCCTTCTCGAGCGAGAACGCAAAGCCAACCTGGTTGCCAAACGCACGCACTAGACCGTTGATTTCTTCCGGCGAGGTGCCCGAGCGACGGAACTCGCGCCCCATCTCGCGCTTGATCTCGCGTTGCGCCACAGCTGGGAGCAGCTTGACGAATCGTTGGAAGGCGTCGATGACGGCTGGGATGTCAAAGCTGCCCGAACCGAACACGACGGTGTTGTTCGAACAAGCCTTGGCAAACGACAGGTCCGCCGGAGCCGAGACAAGGCTCTTCGCAAGCCCCTTCTCGCTGCCACCGATGCCGACGTGCAGCATGTCGGTGCCGCCACTCTGGCTGGCGGTGACCGCCGCGTAGATGAGGTCGAGGCGACCGAGGCCGAGAGCATCCGAGAAATCGGCTGCTTCGTACGGGAGGTGCGGCGTCAGCATGTCCATGACGGAGCTGACGTTGATCGTGTAGGCGGCCAGCGGCGGCGCCGGCAGCTGCTGGCGCAAACCGGCGACCGCGGTCGAGGCGACCAGTCCCGGCTGCTTACCGGCAGCAACCTGGATGACCTCGCGCAGGTAGCCGCGGCTATTGCTGACGCAGTAGAAGCCAGCGACCGAACCAGCGAAGATCGGCGTGCCTTCAATCGACACGTGGTAGAAGGGCGTGCCAGCGATCTCGATGCGCTCGACCTTGGTATCACCCACGAAGCGCTTGATGACGTTCATGGCGGCGGCCACGCAGCGATTGATAGATTGGCGCTGGTTGCCTTCTTCGATCACGAGGCACAGCGACGGGCCCATGCCTTCGATGGACAGGCGACCCACGGCCCCCGTCATCGGCTGGCCGAGCAACGCGCGCACGTCAGACGGCTTGACGCCGTGCTGTTGCAGGGCATTGCGAACCTGTTCGGCGGCCATGTCGAGGCGCCCATCGAGGAACTCTTCGCGCATCTCTGCCGGCACAACCGCGAGCATCGACTTGACGATCTGCGTCATCGGCAGCTGGCCGGTTGCCTGGCGGCAGGCATCGAGGCCGCCGAATCGCATGGCGGCATAGGTCGATGCGGGCAGCAGGTCGTCGACCGTCTTGGGATGAATCTGAGCGGACTGGGCGGTAACCAACGTGGTCATCGCAGCAACGGTGATGGAGCGAAGGAGCATGGGGTGTTTATTCAGACGGAGTCGGTCGTGCGCTTGGCGGTACGTGGCAGGCTGACCCAACGACAACCGTGGGATCATATTTGGCATTCGCCGACATAGTCTTTTGCCTCACCGCGAAAGTAAGGCTCGGGGCCGAAACCCAGTGACCGATGCGATCACGATTTTGTCGCGTGGCGACCACTTCTTTCGGCCGAGGGCTAACTGCAAGCAGATGCCATCTTGGCAATGGCTAGTCTGGCATGTCGTGCTTGCTGGGTTCTTGCCCCGCCGGCGACAAGTCGCGCGCATACAACGCCCGCACAAGGTACAGGCCACGCGCCGGCG
>JAPYTD010000022.1:0-5425 GCA_029936315.1 Planctomycetota bacterium
GAGGTCGTCGGGGAACTTCTGACGCAACGCTGCCGCATCGACGCTTGAACATGCGGCGCGCATGTTCTCAAGGTCTTGCACGACTCGGTCTCTGACAACCGGTCCATCCTGTTCAAAGCCGAGGCGGCCAGCGGAATCGGCGGCGACGGCCGTTGCGAATAGTTCCACGGGGTAGTCCTTGGCGCGGAAGTAATCTTCGTAGATTCGCGCGCGCGTTCCTGCTCGCAGTTCGTCGTAGCGCCGGATCTCAAGGTGCAGCGCGCTGACGTGTTTGGCCAGCGTCGTCGTGCGCTGGTCCATCAGCCCTGGCCACTTCGCTGCCAGTTGTTCGATCAACGGCACGCCCGCACCCTCATGGCCACGGTGGCGTGGGAACTTTGCGGGCTCGGTGTCGCCTTTGCCGAGGTCGTGACACAGAACGGCAAACAAGACAGCTGTTCGATCGCGTTCTTCGAAGTGCTGTGAGTTGGCGACGGCCCAATCGAGCGCCAAGATCATGTGCAGTGCCTGCGACACTTCTGGATGCCAACGCTGCGGCCCAGCTGGACGGCCGTCGAATTGCTGGGCGAGGGTCAGCGACAAAGTAGCGAGCAAGCCAACTTCGTACAGGTCGAGTAGGCAACGACCTGGCGACTTGGTCTTGGTCAGGATGGCGCGCAGCTCGAGTGCGATGGCTTCCTTGGGCAATGACAGCAACACCGCGGGGTCGAGTTTGCGACGCAGGCCGCGAATCGAGTTGTCGACGACAAAGCCAAACTCGTGCGCTTTGCGGAAGTAGCGGAGCCAGCGAATGCCGTGTTCGGTGACGCGTTGGGCTGGGTCCCCGACTGGCGCGATGCGGCGTTCTTTGTAGTCCTGCAGGCCGTCGAACGGATCGTGGATGGTGCCGGTTGCTACCTCGACGGCAATGGCGCCGATCGTCATGTCGCGCTCAGACAGGTCCGCATGGATGCGGTCACGCATCGGGGCGCTCGCATCCCCGGCGCGGAACGACGTGATCTCGATTCGCATGCCACCGATCTTCGCTGCGAGTGTGCCGCGTTCTTGATTGCCGACGGTCGTTGGCACGCACACTCCGTGTTGGGTTAGCAACTCGGTGCCCGCTTCGTGATTGAGCGCCCACGACAGGTCCAGATCGCTCGGGTTCGGGCCGTCGAGGTTGGCCTTGCGGCAGGCGATAGCCAATGCCTGCGAGCCGACGATGCAGACACCCAACTCGGGGGCGAGAAGCCACGGGGCTTCGCTTTGGATCAGAGCGTGAGCGTGCATTCGTTACCCACCCGTAGGCGTGGCCATGACGACGTAGGTAGTGAACGCTGCGTACATCAGCAAGAACAGCAACCCAAGGCCGCGTGTGACACCGCTCGTCGTCCTCAAGATGATCGTGAGCATGACCGTCGATAGCACTACCGCACCAAGCGTGACCAAGAGGGCATTGGCATCAAACGCGAACGGTTGCAGCAGTCCGGCGCCGCCGAGTACGGCACCAATGTTGAAGATGTTGCTGCCGACGACGTTGCCGATGCAGATCTCGGGATGACCCCGCAATGCTGCGATGATGGATGTTGCAAGTTCGGGCATGCTCGTGCCGATCGCGACCACGGTCACGCCGATGACTGCTTTGCTCATGCCCATGTCCGCCGCGACCTGGCACGCGCCTTCGACGAGCCAGTCCGCGCCGTACTTGAGGCTGAAGAACCCGACCGCGAGAAACGCAAGATGAACGACCCAGCCGGATGCCGTCGATGTTGGCAGTGGTGTGCCCTCTAGCAGCTTGCGCGCGACGCGTTCCCGGGCGAGCAGTTGGAACAAGAAGAGCACCAGCACGGCCAGCATCACGCCGGACATCCACCGTTCGAGGTGTCCACCTAGAAGGAACGGCAGGCAGGCGAGTGCTGTCAGCAACAGCATGTAGCCAAGTTCGAGCCAACGCGTCTTCAGGTTGAAGGCGCGAATGACTGCGCTGGCGCCAACGATGAGCAGCACGTTGGCGACGTTGCTGCCGAGCACGTTGCCCATGCCGAGATCGGCGGCGTCCTCGGCAGCCGACAGCGTGACCAACAGTTCCGGCAAGGACGTGCCGAGCGACACTAGCGTCAGGCCAACGGCCATCGGGCTTATGCCTACGGACAGTGCGATCCAAACCGCACCGCGCACCAACACTTCGGCGCCAAGGACCAGCATCACAAGCCCCGCCAGCACAGCGCAAATCGGGTAGTCCGTTACCCAGGCTGGAACATCCGCAAACAGAAGCATTGCCTAGCATCCTACGGACGAGTCGGCGGGACGCCCGGGGTTTGTCGACTCCGTTCCGTTTGGCTCCAGATCGCCGATGGCAACGGCTGATCGTTGTTCTATGCGCGGGATCAAGACATCGAAGGATCTCGTTCGCCGCCTCGCGCCGCGCTACGAGGTGATCTTCGATGCGACCGGCACGACGCTGTTTTAGCAGCGCACTCTGTGGCCCTTTGCCAAACGGGCTTTGCCAGGCGGTCTGGTTCGTGGTCTGGCCGCCGATCAAGCAAGGGCCGGACTTGACGCTGGGGATTCTGGGGAACAAGTCGGAACCCGACACGAGCAGGCGCGTTGTGGCCCCGCCGCGGTACGCCCTGTGTCCAACCGACCTTCCGAGGTGTCTTTCATGAACCGTCTGCTTCCTAGCTTCCTCATTCTCCTCAGTGCCGCCGTGGTCAGTGCCCCAGTGGCCGCCCAAGGCCTTCTGATTGGCCCAGACAACGGTGGCAGTAGTTCCGCAACGAATGCTGGTTCCCACGTCCGGCGACCGGGTGTGCACATCGCCAGCACCAAGATCCACGCGGATATCATCGATGGCGTCGCAACTACGACGATCGATCAGACGATCCGCAACACCACGAACCGCATTGCCGAGGGCACGTGGTTCTTGCCGTTGCCAGCGGGCGCCGTTGCCGATGGCTTCACGATGACAGTCGATGGCAAGGAGATCAGCGGTGAGGTTCTCAACGCCAACGAGGCCCGTTCGGTTTACGAATCGATTGTGCGCCGTCGCCGCGACCCCGGGCTGCTTGAGTACGCAGGCGAAGGCATGCTGCGAGCTCGCATCTTCCCCATCCCTGCCAATGGCGAGATCGGCGTCACGGTGCGCTTGCGCCAGGTGCTGCAGCCGACCGGCGGCATGTATGAATGGAGCTTTCCGCTGCGCGTCGCCAAGTTGGGAGATGCCGCTTCTGGCCCGGTTAGCCTCGAAGTTCGCATCGAATCGCAGACCGCGCTGAGCTCGGTTGTGACGCCACACCCCGGTGCTGCGATTCGCCGCAAGGGCGAACACAAAGCGACCGTGTCGCTCGAAGGCACGAAGGGCGAACTCGAAGACTTGCGCGTCTTGTATGGCCTGACCAAGCAGGAGTTCGGTTTGCACCTGCTGCCGTATCGCATGGCAGGAGAACCCGGCTACTTCACAATGCTCCTGTCGCCGCCGCGCACCCTTCTCGAAGCGAAGGTGCCGGCACGCCTCGTGCAAATGGTCGTCGATACGTCGGGTTCGATGAAGGGCGACAAGCTCAAGCAGGCGAAGGCGTCGATGCACACGTTCTTGCGTAGCCTGCGCCCCATCGACAGCTTCCAGATCGTGACGTTCGCTTCGGCGGTCGAGACGTTCTTCGAAGCTCCTCGCAAGGCCACGCCGGCCAACATCAATGCGGCCCTTTTGCGCGTCGATTCGTTGCAAGCGATGGGCGGCACGAATATCGGCGACGCGCTGCGCGAGGCTCTAGAGGCTGCGACGCCGGATGGTGATTCGCTGTGGTTGACGCAGATCATCTTCATCACGGATGGCCAGCCGACCGTTGGCCTGACCAAGCCGAGCCAAATCCTCGAGCTGACCAAGCAGGCGGACAAGGCGCACACGCGCATCTTCGCGCTCGGTGTTGGCGATCAAATCGACGTGCGGTTGCTCGACGACCTCGTCGAGCAGCACCGCGGTGCCCGCGACTTCGTCGGCAGCAAGGAGAAGATCGAGGCCAAGGTCGACGCGCTGTGCCAGAAGATTTCGCGCCCAGCACTCACCGACGTTGTGGTCAAGTGCGATGGCCTCGATGCATTCCACGTGCATCCCTCAAGGACGCAGGATCTGTTCTGCGGCGAGATGATGCAGGTGGTCGGTCGCTACCGCGATCACGGTACCCGCACCGTTCGCGTGACTGGCAAGCAGAACGGCGTGCCCAAGGCATACGAGTTCACCGTCAACTTCCCGAAGGCGGCGGCGAGGTATTCGTTTGTGCAGACGCTGTGGGCGCGGCAACACGTGGCTGGCCTGCTTGACAACATTCGTCGCAATGGCCAGAAGCGGGAGCTGATCCAAGAAGTGCGGCAGCTGGCGACGCGCTACGGCATCGTGACGCCGTACACGTCGCACCTGATCGTCGAAGAAGGCATGCGCCTCGCCGGCCAGCCGGTGCAGTCGTCAACTGGCAGTAGGCGTGGCCGCGGTGGTCGTCGCGACTTCGGTAGGCCACCGGCGTCGCTGGGTAGTGGCCCGAGCACAGGCGGTCCAGTGGGTCCGACAGCTGTCGGCGGTGGACTGCCGGAAAAGGCCAATGGGCAGCGTCCGCGTCGGGCCCTCGATCCAGGGTTGGCGTCGCTGGGCAAGAAGCGCACTGGCAAGGAAGCCATCGCGGAGAGCAAGGCCATCAAGACGGCTAGCGACGACTTCTACCTCGGCAGCAAGGTCCGGGCGCGATCCAAAGAACGTGACGGCAAGCGCAAGGATCGGTTGCTGCAGCGCGCGGCCGGTCGCGTGTTCGTGACGGTGGGCAAGGATCTAGTCGAGCAAGGACTGCCGGCGGATTGGCAGAAGCAGGCGGTTGCCATGGTGCCGTTCTCGAAGGAATACTTTGAGCTACTCAAGCAAAAGCCGCAGCTGGCCCAGATCCTGGCACTCGGCGAGCGGGTCGTGTTCCGCGATGGTAAGCGCATCGTGCACGTCAAGCCGGCGACCAAGAAGACGCCCGTCAAGATTACGCGATAGACCACATGTCACCGACTGCGCTCGCAGTTGGTGGCCCAAAGCGTGACGATGCCAGCATGATTGGCATCGTGCGCTGGCTGTTCACTTTGATCGGAGGCGTGCTACTTGGCTCGGGCTTGGTGCTGCACGGCCAAGTCGCACTGGCGCACTACATGCGCGAGGAAGTCACCAACACGTTCTTCCTGTGGCGTGCGCTCGGCAAAGCGACGTTTGTGTTTCAGGGCGGAGAGACTCGCATGGCCCTGGCGATGGCCGAGGTGCCGCCCGAAGCGCTCCAGCAATCGGACCATGCCGCTTGGGTCCTGGTCATCGTGGGCGGCTTGGTCGCCGCCACGGGTCCGCTGCTCGGCCGCGGCAAGAACACGCTGCAGCCGGTGCCGAGCAAGAAGGCTTGATCAGCTTGCCGATTAGAAATCGGCT
>JAPYTD010000022.1:5525-59933 GCA_029936315.1 Planctomycetota bacterium
GCCGATTAGAAATCGGCTACACGTCGCGGAACTTGCCGCCATTCTGCTTCGCGATGCGGCGCATCAGCTCGGCGGGACTCAGGGTCATCCGGTTTTGGCGTTGTCTCTCTTCGTCCGGCGTTGCCGAGCTGATGAACACAGCGTTGATTCGCACTTCCTTGAAGCGGTTGATCTCCGCAATCAGGCGCAGAATCTCGACTGGGTCCTGCACGTCGCCGACTGACGGCGCGCCATCGGACAGCAAGAAGATCTCATCGACCGTGGTCTCGTAGTGGTTGCCGTAGACGAGCGACTTGATGTTGAGTGCCGATTCCACGCCACTCCACAGGTTGGTGCCACCGAGCGGCTTCAGCTTCGCGACGAACTTCTTGAAGCTCACCTTGTTGCGCTTACTGGCTGCGACGAGCTTCTTGCGCCAGCTGTCGGCCTTGTCGGATCCATTGAACGTGACCAGGTTAAACATCGCGTTTGGCGACAGCCCATCGATCGCCTTGAGCAGTTCGCGCTTGGCGTAGTCGAGGCGGCGCATCTTGCCGCCACCGTCGTTCATCGGCCAATCCATGCTGCCGGACAGGTCGAGGATGAAGACCACCCGTGAGCCTTCGACGGGGATGCCGACGAAGCCGGCTGCTGCGGTGCCAGCCTTGGTAGTCCGCTCGCGCTTCTCGGTGACCTTGATGTTGTCCTTCTCCTTGTCCCAGAGTTCGCGCCATTGGTCTGGTTGGTTGGCGGAGTAGACGGCGCCAGTCATGCTGACCAGTAGGTCGTGCACGCGCGTCTTCAGCAGGTAACTCAGCTTGCCGGACTCAACGTCCTTGGGATTGTCACGGAAGCGCTCGAGCACTGCGATCAGCGCCGGCACAGCTTCACCCGAGCGGAAGTCGTCAAGCAGGCGCACGAGCACCATGTCGGCGCGCCAGGTCGTGCGGCCCAGTGCTTTGATCGCGGCGCGAACGGCAAGGCGTGCCGTCGGTGGCGCCGGGCGAGCGGGAGCTTCCTTAGCGTCGTCCTTGTCGGCATCGCCTTCGCCAGCTTCGCCTCCCTTGGGCTTCTTATCGTCGCTGGCTCTGATCTTCTCGCGGTTGAGGTCGTCCTCCGCGTCCCGCATGAACTTTGCGTAGATGGTGCGCAGGGCCTTGGCCGCTGTCACGAGCACCGCGTCGTCGGTCTCTCCATCGACGACGCGGACCAGCGCACGCGTCGCCTTCTCATCCCCGATCCTCTGCAGGGCATCGATTGCATGGATGCGAACCATCGGGCTGGCATCGGCGAGCGCGGCTTCGATGACCGGCTCGTATGCCTCATCCTTGATGTAGCCGAGTGCCAACAGTGCGGCGGAGCGTAGCTCCTTGCTGGATTTGCCCTTGTGCCACTCCCCGCGTGCGCCCGCGGCAAGTGCTTCCTTGGCTTCCTCGCTGGTGAGCATCTTCATGGTCTCGAGCGCGATGGAGCGCACTCGGTAGGGGGCCATGGCGTAGGTGAACTTGCGCTTCGGGTTGAGTCCGACACTCGCTGCGTCGGCCATTGCGCGTGCCGCCTTGGCATTGTCCAGCGCGGCCGTCGCTTCGAGGATGGCCTTGAGGTCCCCCGCGTTCGTCAGGTTGCCCGGATCCCCTTTGGCACGGACCTTGTATTTGACGGCGAGCGACTTCTTGCCGATGTCCCGCTTGCTGCGGTAGTTGATTTTGCCCTTGCGGTAGAGCTTCAGCCACGCGTCGAGCGCCTTCAGGGGCTGGCCCTGTGGCTTCTGAACGAGACCACGGGATTCGACCGCGGACGGCGTGAATGGACGGAAGTCAGATTCTGCGGGCGGGAGGGCGCCGCAGATGGTGGCGATTAGCAGGGCGAACATTCGTCGAACGGTTTGGCCAGGGCGGGCCGGAGGGGGTGGCCCACTCTAGCCAGAGTCCGTCCGCGAGTTGCAGGATCAGCGGTTTTGGGTCCACTCGATCTGGATCCGCATGAAGTTGGCGTTCACTTCGCTGCGCGGTGCTACCCAACTCGAACCGCAATCGTTACCAAGCAAGAACGCTGTGCCCGGATGTATCCTCTGGAGTCGGTTGTGCCCTTGCTGCGGGTCGCCAACGATGAGGAACAGCTTGGCGAACACCCCTGGGCGCTGGGTGTTGAGCACCATCAGGTGGTTATATTCTTCGTGCTGATTGCGTGGTTTGAAGGTGATCGCGCTTGAGATATTGGCCAGGCGATGGTCACTGAGAATCGGTGCGACGATCGCTTCGATCGTTTGGGCGGTAGGGGCTTCGAATCCTGCTACTTGGTCGAGCCTTTTGACGGCGGACCGCAGTTCGAAGCCCACTTCGGCGTCCATGAAGAACAGCGCCTGATGTTCGCGGAGATCGAGCAGTAGGTGGCCAAAGTCCCGCATTTCGTTTGCGCTATCCAGGACCTCTTTGATCGCCATGCTGTGATCGAACTCGGGATTGCGCATGTTGCGTATCCCTCGCGCGGCCGTCATGTAGCGGTCTTCGAACTGGCGCGACGTTTCGATCGCGACAACCTCGTACGATAGCGGCTTGAGCCACGACGGCTGGTTGCTCAAATTTGGCAGGCGTCGCGGCTCCAGCGTGCCGTGGCTGGTGTTTGCGGCGAGCTCAGTCCCCGCCCCGCCGCCGACTTGGCGATTGCCGATGAGACTCCGCTCATCCCTGTTCGTAAAGTTCCTGTTCGTAACGTTCCTGTTCGTAGCGTCCCTGTTTGCAACGTTCGCCGTAGTGGGCGTAGCCAAATCGCCGGACGTGTCATGCAGGTAGCTGACGCCAATCAGTAACGCCGCCGCCGCCGCAGCACCGGTGAACGCGTAACGCAACTTGCTCCACAGCGGCACATCTTCTTGGAAGACCGCGCTCGGCGTGCCTTCGCCGGCGTGAATGCGCTCCCACAGTTGCTCGCGGAAGCCGTTGTCGACCTCTTGCTGATGTAGGGTGAGCGTCAGTTGTTGAGCAGCTTGCAGCTCAAGCCAGAACGTGCCGCAAGTCGCGCACGACTCGGCGTGGTTTATGACTTCGCTGCGGCGGCCTGACGGCAGTCGGCCGTCGAGGCACTGAGACAGTTCGTAGCGACAGGTTGTACAGTTCATCAGTTGAGGTTCTCGCTCACACCTTGATCAAACGGCTTACCATTGAAGTGAATCGTTGGCGCGCGCGGAACAGCCGGGTTGAAACCGTCTTGACGGGGCAGCCCATCACGGCGGCAGCATCTTCGTAACTCATCCCTTCAACTTCGCAGAGCAAGAAGGCCTCCCGGAACTTGGTCGGCAACTCACTGATTGCTCGCTCGATTGCGACCTGCGCTTCGCGCGTTTCGGCGATGGCGTCGGGCTGTTCGCTGCGGTGATCCGTCGGCGTAAACGGCTGGTCGTCGTCCTTCTGCAGGTCGCGGAAGAGGCTTATCTTGAACTTGCGCCGACGTAGTTGGTCGAGGCACAGGTTGCGGGCGACGCGGAACAGCCACGGCCGGAAGGCGGCGGCGGGTACCTGATTCAGGTGACGGTAGAGCGCCAGGAAGGCGTCCTGGGCAACATCCTCCGCCGCAATAGGGTCGCCAAGAAGCCGGCTCGCGTAGGCCTTGAGGCTGTCGGCGTGCTCGGCCAGGGCACGATGGTAGGAGACCATCGTGACCGGGTCTGGCTGGTATTCGTGGTTGGACTGTGCCATGACGAAAGGGCGGGTCGGGAGGTGCGTGGGTAGGGTATCCGGCCGGAACCGTCGACAAGGGCATCATCGGTTGCGGATAGACCTTTGAGGACGGGATCCGAGCTGGGAAACTCCGGGGCGACGAAAAACAGGTCCCAAAGCGATCTTGAGGCCTACGTCATCCACCTATGAAGACCCAAAACACTGACTTTGCACGCGATGGTATCGGTGCTTTGCTCATTTCGGCCCTTTTGGGCGCCTCGATGCTGCTCGGCGGCTGCGCGCACCGGTCCGTTGTGAGCATCGACGGGTCGCTGCCATTCGGGCCTGAGGTTCAGAGGATCCGAATCGAGATGCAGAACGGTTCGCTCGGGGTCTTGGCCATCGAAGCCTCTGCGGCCGCGAACGAACTGACCTACGTTGGCGGACTCCGCCGGGATGCTAATACCGCCGAAGGACTCGTTGCGCTCGCGAACGTGGCCGATGTGCTTAGTGCGGCCATGGATCCGAAGCAGTCGGGCACGCTGGTGGTTCGCTGTCCGACCGCGCCGGCCGGCGTGCAGGGGATGATCGCCTACGAGGGCAGCATCAGCATCCCGGCCGCAATGCCCTTGGAGGTTACGGTTACGAGCAATGGCCACGTCACGCTGATGGACCGCGGCGCGTCCAGCAAGGTCGTGACACGGCGCGGGGACCTGCGCTTCGAGCGATGTAAGGGCGCCATCGAGGCCAACACGGGCCAGGGTATGTTGATCGCGTTCGACCATGAGGGCGACATCGATGTGCGCACCGGGCTTGGCGACATGCAGGTGTTCGTGGTCAAGCCAGGCGACCAAATCACCCTTAGCACCGGCAAGGGAACCGTGCAGTGTCACGTTCCAGGGGACATTGGCTGCGAGGTCGATGCGCGCGCAGAGATTGGGCGGATTGGCAATGACTTCGGCTTTGAGGTGCGCAGAGTCGGCGACTACAGCGCGGCAATGACTGGCAGGCGCGGCACTGCGAAAACCCGCGTGATTCTGCGTACGGCTTCGGGACACATTTCTCTCATCCAGCGCAAGTCTCCCTAGCCGCGGGGTTTCGGGGCTGACGGAGGGAGCAAGAACAGGGTCGGTAGTTACCTGCACCGAGATGTGGCCTAGGCGGCGGTGGCTTCCGACTTCCTTTTCTGAATTAGGAAATGTCGGCAGGAACCTCACGAAATCGCCCACGTCTCGTAGCAAGCACTAGCCCCCAAGACCCCTGACCCTAGTCGCCCGCACTGCGCTTCGGTATCGCCGCCGCAAACGCAAATAATACGGGTGAAGCCAATCAATCATGACCCTCGGCAAAAGACTGCTCGTCTATTCCGCTCAAGACCCATCCGCACAGAACCTGACGAAGGCCACCGCTGAGTGGGGATGCATGGTCTCCGCATGTGGCTCAATCGATGAACTGCGCGGCCGCATCGAAGGTGCTGATTTCGACTACGTGTTGGTCGAGTCCTCCGTGGACTTGCAACGCCTCCTCGCGGAGAAGAGCATCCAAGAGACGCTGACGTTGCCCCTCGCCGAAGTCGAGAAGCGCCACATCCAGCGCGTCCTCGCTTCGACCGGTGGCAACAAGACTCGTGCTGCTCGCGTGCTCGGGATCGACACCAAGACGCTCTACAACAAGCTCAAGAGCTACAAGTCGTCCGAAGAGCTCGCGCGCAAGCGTGGTCTTGGCGCCGGGTCAGTGGCGATCTAGCCCAAGATCATTGTGCAAAGCGCGACCGTTGCCATTGGCGGTTTGCGCATCGGTAGTCCGCGGTGCCAGCCAGATTGGGTTTGGTGAGGCAGACTGTTTCGGCGCGCCGAGTCCGGCCGCCGGGAAAGCCTATGGACCGCGTAGACACCCTCATCGCTGAGCTTTCTTGCCGTTATCAGAACACCAACAGCAAGTTCTTGACGGCTGTTCGGCCCTTCGTCGTGAAGATCCTCGACGCCAAGACTTCGGAAGATGCGCGAGTTCCTCTCCTTGAGATGCTCGCTGAGACCTTTGAACGCGATGTCACCGTGCGGGCAGGCTGCGAGTCCGCCCGCGTCGCATGGGCTCAGTTCACGGAGCTCTTGATGCGCCTGCTCAAGGGCTGAGAAACCCCACACTCGCCTGGGAGGAGTCCAACTCCGAGAGTTTCTACCGTTGCCCGAACTTAGGCGTATTCGGGGAAACCTCGATGTGACCGTGCGAAGCCCCAACGTTGGTTTGCGGCGTAAGTGAGATCGCTGCCAGCAAGCACTTATGCACTGTCAGCGGGAGCCGAGAATGGGCTGATCGCCGGGGGCGCGATCCAATCGCACACCTGAATCCGCGATGGGCCATGATTCGCCGGCTTCGATCCTTTGCCTGCAGTGCCCGTCGTGGATTCTACTTTTCCGGCCGCTAACCCTAGCCACGCTGGACTCCTCTGAAGCCAGACGCCAAAGTGCTCGCCCCAATGGGTCTGCAAGAGCACAAAGAGGTTCTCAAAGCGGCCGACGAGCGGCTCCAATCGCTCAAGGTGTCACTTTGACTACGTTCGTCACCACCGCGAGCTAGCGGATATCGAAAACCAGATGTCCCAGCCCGGCTTCTGGGATGACGCGGAACGCGCCCAGAAAGTCGTTCAACAAAAGAAATTATGCACGCAGGTGGTCGAACCAATCGACCGCCTCGGCCAGTTCCTTGAAGACGGCTACGTTTTGGTCGAGATGGGCGAAGACGATCCGCGGGCCGTCGAAGCCGAGCTGCAAGCGGGCAAGGCTGCGTTGGCTGAGGGCATGGATACTCTTGAGTTCCAACTGATGCTGGGCGGTCCGCACGACGTGTCCAATGCCATTGTCACTTTGCAGCCGGGAGCCGGCGGCGTCGATGCATCGGACTTCGCCGAGATGCTGCTTCGCATGTACGTGAAGTGGGCCGCCAAGCGCGACTACGACGTTGCTGAGATGGACTTCCAGAAGGCAGAAGAGGCCGGCATCCGTAACGTCACGATCATCATCAAGGGCCCGTATGCCTACGGCCGGATGAAGGCCGAGCAGGGCGTGCACCGTTTGGTGCGCATCTCGCCGTTCGACGGCAACGCGCGTCGGCAGACGTCGTTTGCGTCGGTCGAAGTTGTGCCCGAGCTTGAAGATGATTTTTCGATCGAGATCCGCAAGGACGACCTGCGCGTCGACACGTATCGCGCGTCCGGCGCAGGTGGCCAGCACGTCAACAAGACGGAGTCAGCGATTCGGTTGACGCACTTGCCAACGGGCCTGGTCGTTGCGTGCCAGACCGAGCGCAGCCAACACAAGAATCGCGACTCCGCGATGAAGGCGCTGCGTTCGAAGCTCTACCAACTCGAATTGGCCAAGCGCGAAGAGGAGCTGGCCAAGTTCTACGGCGATCGCGGTTCGATCAGCTGGGGCAACCAGATTCGAAGCTACGTGCTGCAGCCTTACCAGATGTGCAAGGACCTGCGCACTGAAGTTGAGACATCGGATGTTTCCGGGGTTCTGGACGGCAATCTCGATCCATTCATCGAAGGTTATTTAAAGATGCGAAAGAGCGAGGCAAAGGCATGAGGCGCGCGCTGTTGTCAGTAACGGACAAGCAGGGAATCACTGAGTTCGCTGCTGGGTTGGTCGAAGCGGGGTTCTCGCTGTTGTCGACGGGTGGCACGCACCGTGCGATCGCCGGAGCCGGTGTCGAGGTGCAGGAAGTCGCGGACTACACGGGCTTCCCCGAGATGATGGATGGTCGGGTCAAGACACTGCATCCCAAGGTGCACGGTGGGTTGTTGGCACGGCGCGACGACGAAGCGCACGTTGCGGCGATGGGGGAGCATGGCATCGACGCGATCGATCTACTGTGCGTCAACCTCTACCGCTTCCGCGAGACGGTTCGGCGCGAGGGCATCGATCGCCAGGAGATCGTCGAGAACATCGACATTGGTGGCCCTGCGATGATCCGCAGCGGCGCCAAGAACCACCGGAACGTCGCGGTCGTGGTTGACCCCAGCGACTACTCACAAGTGTTGCAGTTGCTGAAGGAGAACGACGGCCAGCTACCGAAGGACTTCCTGCGGCGGCTTGCCGCGAAGGCCTATGCGCACACTGCTGCATACGACTCGGCGATTGCTCAGTGGTTTGACGGCGAGCGTCGTGAGCAACCGGAGCAGCCATTTTTCGCGAGCAACGTGGTAACTGCCGGCGAGAAGGTCAGCGATCTTCGTTACGGCGAGAACCCGCACCAGAAGGCTGCCTACTACACAGTTGGAGATTCTGCACCGAGTCTGGCTGGCGCCAAGCTGCTCGGTGGCAAGGCGCTCAGCTACAACAACATCCTCGACGCCGATGCGGCGATGCAGCTCGCCTTTGAGTTTGATCGAACCAGTTGCGTGTTGGTGAAGCACAGCAACCCGTGTGGCACGGCCGTCGCGGGCGACCTGCCGCGCGCCTTTGAGTTGGCGCTGTCGGGTGACCCGGTGTCCGCGTTTGGCGGCATCTTCGCAACCAACGTCACGTTTGACGCAACTACGGCTGCAGCGATCGTCGCGAGCGGAACGTTCCTCGAAGTCGTGATCGCACCGGCGATCGAGCCGCAGGCCATCGTCGAGTTGCAGAAGGCTAAGTGGGGCGCCAACGTCCGCATTCTCGAACTCGGGGGTGTGCCCGACAAGAGTGCGGGCCGTCTGGTGATGCGCCAGGTCAGCGGCGGGTTCCTGCTACAGACCGCGGACGTTCCGGCTGAAGCGCCTAAGCAGGACCTCGCGACCGAACGGGCCCCGAGCGATGCCGAGCAGAAGGCGCTCGCGTTTGCGTGGCTGTGCTGCAAGCACGTTAAGTCGAACGCAATCGTTCTGGCCCGCGCAACTGACGATGGCGCTTGCTACACGGTCGGAGTTGGCGCTGGCCAGATGAGCCGCGTTGACTCGGCCAAGATCGCGGTCGACAAGGCTGGCGATGCCACCGTGGGCTGCGTCGTCGCCAGCGATGCGTTCTTCCCGTTCGCGGATGGTCTGATCGTGTGTGCCGACGCCGGTGCAACGGCTGTGATCCAACCGGGCGGCAGCAAACGTGACGCCGAAGTCGTGGCGGCCGCCGAAGAGCGCGGCATGGCCATGTGGATGACCGGCCAGCGCCATTTCCGCCACTAACGTTCTCATGGTTGCAGCCAAAGAAATCAGTCGTGGGGTCAAGGACGTACTGCTCGGTGCGTCGATGCGTCAGGTCGCGGATGAATACCGCGAACGACTGGTTGAGGACTTTGGCTTTCGGCCAGATGAGGTTGAGTCAACCACGTTCAGCAAAGAGGTCGGCGCTTACATGCGTGCGCTGGCTCGCCACCTCGGTGATCGTCACCAGGGCGACGTTCGCGTTGGCGAAGCACTGGCGACGTGGGTGCGGTTTACAGAGCACTACGAAGCGTGGGATGCGTTGCTGACAGGCTTCGAAGTCGATGGCAAAGACGCGCTGATCCGTCGCGGTCGCTTGCTGTTCCCGAGCAGCCTGACGCATCACTGGGACGAAGAATGACCGACATCGCGGCCAACTTCGCTGAGGTGCAACAACGCATCGCGGCTGGCTGCGTCGCCGCTGGTCGCTCACTTGATTCGGTCGCCTTGCTGGCAGTCAGCAAATACAGCCCTGCCGATGCTGTTCGCACGGCGTTGGCTACAGGCCACCTGGCGTTCGGTGAGAGCCGCGTGCAGGACTTGATTGGCAAGGCAAACGAGTTGCAGGCCGAGTCGCAGTTGCAGTGGCACCTGATCGGTTCGCTGCAGACCAACAAGGTCCGCGATCTGCTGCAGGTTCCCAACCTGACGCTCGTTCACAGCGTTGATCGCAACAAGCTCGCGGACCAACTGCAGCGCGAACTGGTTGTTGCCGGCAAGAAACTCAACGTGCTGTTGCAGGTCAATGCAACCGGCGAGGAGTCGAAGCATGGCTGCCGACCGGAGACCTTGTCCGAACTGTTGGATCACGTGCAGACGAACTGCACCGCGCTGCATGTGCAGGGGCTGATGGCCATGGGGCCGTTGCATGGCACGGCGCGTCCGGTGTTCGATCGCGTCGTTGCTTTGCGCGATAACCAACGCCAGCGTTCGGGGCTCGCCCTCGACACGCTGAGCATCGGCATGTCGGGCGATCTCGAGGATGCGATCGCTGCCGGCTCGACCATGGTTCGCGTTGGCACGTCACTGTTCGGCGACCGTTCGTGAAGTCTTGGTTTGAGCCAACGGCATGAGCAGAGCTCAATCCGCCACCCAGCGCGAATGGTCGGTAACAACGGCGTCCGCAGACGTACCGACAACCCGCGGCCAGGTATGTTGGAGGTGTGGTCAGATCTCGCGAACCCGGCTAGTGCTGGGTCGGGCGATGTTACGATAATTGCCTATGGCCGTCGCTCCGGCCGCCTGTACCGATGCCCACGATTGAGTTTGATGCCCTGGACTACCTCGCCGACCAGCGCTTCGCTGCGGCTCACTACCTGCTAGACGGGGATGAGACGCGCGGTTGGCAGGTGCATCGAGATGGCAACCTGGCCCTCGAACTTGGTCCAGGCTACCGCCTGCTGCGCACCAGGCAGTGTGGCATCTGCTCAACGGACTTGGCGCGCCATTTCTTGCCCTTCCCGTTGCCGCAGGTAATCGGTCACGAAGTCATCGCGACCGACAACGAAGGGCACCGCTACGTCGTTGAGATCAACGCTTCGCATGAAGCGCGCGGCGTTGCCAGCGAGTGCGCGTTCTGCAGTGTGGGGCTCGCGACGCATTGTCCCGAACGCCTTGTGTTGGGGATTCATGATCTGCCAGGAGGCTTCGGCCCGTGGATCTTGGCGCCTGTAGAATCGTGCCTGGCCATCCCGGACAACGTGCCCGACAGCGCCGCCGTGCTGGTCGAACCGTTCGCTGCCGCATTGCACGGCGTGAAGACGATTGCGCCGCGCGCTGGCGAATGCGTTGCTGTTTTGGGGCCAAGGCGGCTCGGCATGCTGGTGGTTGCGGCGTTGGCTGGTGTGCGCACGCGCGAACAACTTGATGGTCGCGACTTTGCTATCGCTGCGATTGCGCGTGATCCGGCGATGCTGCCGTTGGCAACTTCGTTTGGCGCGACCGAGACACACCACTTGAGCCCCGAGGCTCCGGCACTCGCCGATCAATCGTTCGATGTCGTCGTCGACACAACTGGCAACCCCGACGGATTGACGACTGCGGTGCGGTTGGCGCGACGCGAAGTGCATCTGAAATCAACACACGGCCAACCAGCTTGCGGCCTCGCGCACCTGACCGAGTTGGTCGTCGACGAGTTGTCGATCGAACCGTTCTCAGCTCAACAACCGGAGACGGGCACCGGTGCCTGGCAACGGTTGACGACCGGTGTTCGGCCGCGCATCGCGTGGCTGGCTTCGCAGGAGCCACCGCCTTGGCTCATGGAGCAGGCAGATGTGCAACGCGGTGTGGCACCGGCGCTCGCCGACCACTACGCCAGCATGTCACATGGCCTGCCGCGCGCGGATGTGGCGGTCGTCGACTCTGCGGCGCAGGCCGATGCTGCTATTCGACCGCAGCGCGGCAAGGGCGGCAATGAGTTGGCGCTCGTTCGGCCCCGCGGTGCGGTGCTCGTGCATCCTTCGGCGAGCGTCGCCGATTCCGTGCTGCTAGAAGCGGTTGTCGCGCGCGGCTTGCGACTGACCAGTTCACGATGCGGCGACTTCCAGGCGGCGCTCGACTTGTTGGCGACTGACAGCGAACTTCGCCGAATTGGTGAACGACTCGTCACCCATCACTTCCCCGCGAGCGATCTCAAGGAAGCGTTTGCCGTGGCTGGATCCCGCGCGTGCGTCAAAGCCGTCATCACCCACCGTGAGGCAGGCAACTCGTGACCGAGCAACGCCCGCAACAATTGGAGACGTCGCTCGGGCCGCCGCTGGTGCGAGAAGGTGCCGTTTGGCGGCTCGACCTGGAGTCGTTGCCCATCCTTCACGGCTTGTCGGTTATCTCACGCGCACTGTCCGAGATGGTCTTGGCTCAGGCACGTGCTGACCGAGTGGATGTCACCGTCGAACGTAAGCTTCGCGCGAGTGAGAACCCTGAGTTGATCGAGATGTTTGGCATCGAGCTGGTCAAGGTCTCGGCCGAAGTTGCTCCGATCGCGGACTTCATCGATAACCCCGAAGTGCTCGAGGCTCGACTGCGTGCCTTGCTCGGCAGTCTGCAGCGGGAACGCTATCGCGATGCCGTGATGCCGCAGGACGGTAGTGATCCGCGCGCGCTTGTTGCGCACTTCGATGCGGAGTACGCCGCCCAGTCCGCGGTTGGTTCGAGCAAGCAACGCTACGTGCTTGAGCGACTGGCGACCCGCAACGACAAGGGTCGTGGAGGCTTGCGTATCACGATCGAGGACTTGGCGAAGCCGCGCCTCAATCTCGATGTGGTGCCGCACCTCGTGATCGATGATGTCGCCGGGCGTCAGTTTATCGCCGGTTCGACGCGCATAGCCCAGTCGTGGACCGAATCGCTGCGGCGCGAAGCCGTGCGTAGCCGGCGGTCGTTCTTCGAGGACCGCGATCCGCACAGCCACCTGTTCCGCCAACTCGATCAAGCGGGGCTCGGCACGCTGCAGCGAGTTTCGATGCAGTGGTCGGAGCACGTCCTACCGTTCTTGCTCGAAAACGAACCAGCGGTGCCACAAGAACTGATGAAGCGTGTGTTGCTCGCGCTCGAGGACCGCGGCTTGCGGGATCTGCTGGCCGAACGCGAAGTCGTGCGCGTCGATGCCGGTGCGGTCCCGGTCTATCTCGACATTGCGCAACTGGGCCGCGTGCTGGAGTTGTCGTTGGGGCAGCGTCGCCAACGTGACGATGCTGATGCGTTCTTGGCGCGAATGCCCGCGCTCAGTGGCATCATCAAGAAGAACGGCAGCGACCTGCCGCTGAGATCGACGCCGGTCTTCTTGGTGCACCACATGACCGGTGAAATCGTCGGCTTGATCGCGGCACTGCGAGCTTTGGGGTGTCGCGACCTGACGGTCTTGTTCGTCAGCTATGCCAGTGAACCGCCGGCTAGTTACCTCGATGCCGTTCTCGATCTACCGGCTGATGAGTTCCGGGCGTTGTCGCTCGTCAATGTGCCGCAGCGCGGCAGCGTCGAAGGCGCGTATCACCTGTCGCATCAGTATTCGAAGCTCGACGAAAACGATGAGATCGAACGAGCGATCGGCACGACGCAGCACTACCTCGAAGCGATGCGCGCGGCGGGGGTGGTGCCGTTTTTGCGGCAGGTTGCACGCGCCGAGGCCAATGGGCAGCGTTGCCTGCTTGTCGAAGACGGCGGCTACCTTGCGCCCGCGTTGCACGAAGGACTGTTGCGCGGACTCACCGTCAAGCAGTTTGCTGGCGAGTTGGGTCACGAAGTCGACGATGAGCGTTCGTTACAGGACGCAGTCGGCAGCCGCCTGCTCGGCACCGTCGAACACACCCGCAACGGTTTTGATCGCATCGTTAGCGTTCAAGAACGGCACGGTCGCCTACCGCTACCGGCCTATTCGATCGCGATCTCCCAACTGAAGCGAGAAGTCGAGTCGCGGGAAGTCGCGGCGTCGGTGCTCAACGCGATCGAAGCTGTGCTCAATGCCGACGGTCGCGTACTGGCTCGTCGGTCGTGCCTCGTGCTCGGTTCGCGCGGCGCCATTGGCCGCGAATTGTGCCGCAGCCTGCAGCCCCGTCTCGACAACCCCGAGCACAATCTGGCTGGCATCGATCGTGTCGTCACCGAGTTGAGCGATGTCTTTGGCTTGATCGAAGCAAACGCCATGGCCGATCTGCCGAGTGGCTGCTGGCTCGATGTGGATCTGGTCATCGGTGTAATTGGCCACAGTCTACTGACTGGCAACGATGTCGAAGACTGGCTGATCAACAGTTCGAAGCGTGCGCTCGTGCTCGTCAGTGGTTCGACCAAGAAGGTCGAGTTCGGCGCCGTCATGGAGTGGTTCGACGGTCTGCTGCACCAAGATGAGCCGACGCTCTCCG
Organism: Planctomycetota bacterium; assembly: GCA_029936315.1. Taxonomy (GTDB): domain Bacteria; phylum Planctomycetota; class UBA1135; order UBA1135; family UBA2386. The sequence continues at coordinate 19,196 of JAPYTD010000022.1, forward strand.
GCGTCCCAGTCAGTGTCAAGGTCGAGGAGCTGCTGGACCCACGCACTGCGCGGGTCTATGGCCACCGGTGGATTTTCGGCTTTGCCGACGATCGCGCGCCGCGAACGGTCCTCTCGCTGGCCAACATGACGCCGATCAACTTCCTGTTCTACGGCGTCGCGACCGAGATCATTGACGAAGTGCTCGGACAGCTGCTCTCCGCCACGCTCGCTGCAGTGAACCGCGCCGATGACCCGGCCGCGACGGGCTGCATGCTGGCCGTGGATCACCAGATCGACGAGAACGGCAACCCTCTAGCGAAGTAGCGGCACCGGCCCTCAGTTCTTCGCGCGATCCAAGTGCATTCGCGGTAGCGTTCGGTTCGTGGTGACCAAGAAGAAGTCTCGCAAGGCGGCTCCCGCGATCGTCTCTTCGGGACCACCGCCGTCTCGCAAAGAACTGCTCGAGCGATTGGTGGCGGAGATCCCCGCGCCGAAATGTGAACTCGATCACATCGACGGTTGGACCCTGTTGATTGCGACCATCCTCAGCGCGCAGAGCACGGATAGAACCGTCAACACCGTGACACCGGTGTTGTTCGGCAAGTGGCCGACGCCGCAAGCACTGGCATCGGCACCGCGCGAAGAAGTCGAGGAAGTCGTTCACCGCACGGGATTTTTCCGCAACAAGGCCAAGGCCATCCAAGGTGCTAGCCTGGCGATTCATACCGAGCACAACGACGAGGTGCCGCGCGATCTCGAGACGCTGATCACGCTGCCAGGTGTCGCGCGCAAGACTGCCAACGTCGTGCTCGGCATTGCATACCGCATTGCCTCGGGCATCGTCGTTGATACCCATGTCACGCGCGTCAGCCAGCGGCTCGCACTGACGACCGAGAAGAACCCGGAGAAGGTCGAGAAGTCGCTCTGCGAGTTCTTCGACCACGACGAGTGGATCGATAGCGGCCACCGGATCCTGTTGCATGGCCGCTATGTCTGTCTCGCTAAGAACCCAGACTGCGCCAACTGCGCGCTTGCCGAGATCTGTCCATCGCGCGCTGCCGATGCGCTCGGCAGCTGGCAGGATCGTGCGGAGCACTCGCGCGCCCACATAGAGAGTAGTGGCGCGTGATTGCCTTCCGCTCGGTGCGCAAGACGTTCGCCGACGCGAACGGCCAAGAGACCGTGGCCCTTCACGATCTCAACCTGCGCATCGAAACGGGTGAAGTACATTGCTTGATCGGTACCAGCGGGTGCGGCAAGACAACGTCTTTGAGGCTGGTCAATCGGCTCGAAGAACCGACCGCCGGGCAGGTGCTGGTGGGGGGTGAAGATGTCGTTGGTGTCGACATCATCCGGTTGCGCCGACGCATCGGCTACGTGATCCAAAGCGGCGGCTTGTTCCCACACATGACCGTAGCGCAGAACATCTCGGTGCTGAATGTGCTCGAAGGCCAGCAAGCCGGCGAGATCGAACGCCGAGTGAACGAACTGCTTGAGCTGGTCCACCTCGCGCCCGACCAGTTTGCTTCTCGCTATCCCAAGGAATTGTCCGGTGGTCAACGGCAACGGGTTGGTATCGCCCGCGCGTTGGCGCTGGATCCCGACTACCTGTTGATGGATGAGCCGTTTGGTGCGTTAGACCCGATCACGCGCGTGCAACTGCTCGAAGACCTACAGCCGTTGTTTCGGGACTTTGGCAAAACGGTGCTGCTGGTCACGCACGACCTCGAGGAAGCCTTTGCCATCGGTCACCGCGTGACGTTGATGCACGAAGGCAACCTCGTGCAGACTGGTACACGCGACGATCTAACGAATGCTCCCGCCAACGAGTTTGTGGCGCGATTCGTGCGAACAGTGGGGAGGGTGCGGCAATGAGGACTCTCTTTATCGGGTGCAGTCTGGTCGCCGCATTGTCTGCGCAGGACACCATCCGGATCGGCGCCAAGAACTTCACCGAGTCTGCGATCCTCGCTGAGTTGATGGCGCAGACAATCGAAGCGCACACCGATCTTCTGGTAGAGCTGCGCACTGGGCTGGGCGGCACGATGATCTGCTGGTCGGCTCTGAAGTCCGGCGAGATCGACATCTACGCAGAATACACCGGCACTGGTTGGGCGACGATTCTCGGCCAGACCGACAAGGTGACGGATCCTCTGCGCACGTTTTTCTACGTGCGTCAGCGCTGCCGTGATGAGCACGATGTGCTTTGGCTCGAGCCGTTTGGTCTCAACAACAGCTACGCGCTCGTGATGCGCGAGGACAAGGCGGACGAACTCGGGATCACGCGCATCTCGGATTTACTGGATCACCAGCGGAGCCTTCGTGCCGGCTTTGGGTTTGAGTTCGCTGACCGAAATGATGGCTACCCCGGCCTGGTGGCTACGTATGGCTTGAATCTCGCGAACATGCGCACGGTCGAGCACGCACTTGCATACGAGGCAATCGAATCCGGCGCGATCGACTTGATGGATGCCTACTCGACCGATGGCAAGTTGCTGCGGTTCAAGCTGCGCGTGCTCGAAGACGACCGCCAGTTCTTTCCGCCCTACAACGCTGCGCCGATGGTCCGCGGAGCGACACTGCGCAAGCACCCCGAGATCGAGCGGGCCTTGTCGAAGCTCGCGTTTCGGTTGTCGAACCTCGACGCGCAGGCGCTGAACTACATCGTCGAGACGGAGGGAATCTCACCAGAGCTCGCCGCGAGGGCATTTCTGGAGATCGAGGAATTGATCGGCGGCGCCTCAGCATCAACGGCCGAGGCGCGCCGGGCATTCGCCGCAGTGCGCAAGTCACCGCCGACTCCCGGTGCCGCAGCAACGGCGAGACCTGGCTTCCTGGCGTTGCTAGCTGCGAAGTCGGCCAAGATCTGGTCGCTGACGCTGGAGCACATGTGGTTGGTGCTCGTCGCAGTTCTCGGTGCGACGTTCGTGGCGGTGCCACTTGGAATCGCCATCACTACGCGTCGCCGAATGAGGCGCGTGCTGCTCGGCATCGCCGGTGTCTTGCAGACGATCCCGAGCCTGGCGTTGCTCATGGTCATGATTCCATTGCTCGGTTTGAGCCCAAACTCCGCGATTGTGGCGATGCTTCTGTATGCGCTGCTGCCAATCCTACGCAACACGTACACGGGGATCGCTGGTGTGGCAGTGGAGCTTGTCGATGCTGCGCGCGGGATGGGCATGAGGCCAAACCAGGTGCTTCGTCGAGTGCAGTTGCCGCTGGCCCTGCCAACGATCATGGCGGGCATTCGTACTGCAGCTGTGATCAGTGTCGGAGTGGCAACCCTCGCTGCGTTCATCGGCGCTGGTGGCTTGGGGGAACTCATTGTCGAGGGCCTCTACCTCAACTACATCGAGATGATCCTGCTGGGAGCGATAGCTGCAGCAATCTTGGCTTTGCTAACGGATTGGATTCTCGAACGGGTCGAAGCCAGACTCCGCTCACCGGGCACTACGTAGGCGCGACGCGGAACTCGGTCGCCTTGATCGCCGCCCACACTTCGCCGCGTCCATCGAGGTCGAGGTCCTTGACGGCAGATTCGGTTACTTCCGCAATGATCGGCAGATCGCCGCCAAGTTGTACGCGGATGCAGCCGAGCGCGCGCTCTGTCGAGAGGATTGGCGCGCGGAATACGTTGCGGGGAGAACCTGCTGGCCGTTCGCGGAACAGCGCCACGGCGCGCGGATGAACCGTGGCGATCACTTCGCCGTCGTGCTTTGTGCCGACGATCACGGTCTTGCCGTTCTTGACCGTCAGTACGTTGCCAGAGCAGGTGCCCCGGAAGCAGTTCAACCCGATCAGGTCCGCGACGTAGCGTGACGCCGGCTTGTTGCCGAGTTGATCCATCGTGCCGACCTGCACAATGCGCCCCTCCTCCAACACAGCGATGCGGTCTGCGAGAGCCAGTGCGTCGCCAATATCGTGTGCAACCAACACGCACGACCCTTGGAACGCTTGGATCTGCGACCGCAGGGTGCGCCGCAGTTCGACGCGCGCGCTCGCGTCGGCCGCGGCCAACGGTTCGTCGAGTAGTAGCAGCTTTGGGGTTGTCGCGAGCGCTCGTGCCAACGCGATGCGTTGCGCCTGACCGCCGGAGAGCTCGGTCGGCGTGGCGTTGCCGTACTTGATCATGCCGAGGCGTTCGAGCCAGGTCTGGGCGACAGTACGCGCGAGCTTCTTCTTGACGCCACGACTCGTTAGTCCAAATGCGATGTTGTCGAGCACGCGAAGATGGGGGAACAGCAGGTGCTCCTGGAAGACGACGCCAACGCCGCGTTCTTCGGGCGGCACGAAGACGCCGTTGGGGCCAGCATCTACTGGCTCTTCATCGAGCCGAACATGGCCGGTCTCAATTTCATGCAGACCGGCGAGCACGCGTAGCAGCGTCGACTTGCCTGCGCCGTTGGGGCCAAGCAGTGCGAGGGTTTCGCCGTTCTGCACCTGGAGTGCGACGTCGAGATGCAGCGTGCCGCGGTTGGTCGTGAAGTTTGCGTCGACGCTCATCGGATCGGGAACCACTGGCGACGAAGAAGGAACAAGACGACGGCAGAGACGACTAGCAGGATCAGACTTAACGCGATCGCAGCCGCGGGTTGCGACTCAAGGGCGTGGTGGATGGCGAGCGGCATTGTGCGCGTGCGGCCCTGAAAGCTGCCCGCAAACGTGATTGTCGCGCCAAACTCCCCGAGCGCCCGCGCCCACGCAACCAACAGGCCTGCGCGCAGCGACGGTGCGATCATCGGCAGCGTGATCGAGCGAAAGCTACGCCATGGGTTGGCGCCCAGCGTTGCCGCCGCTTCGCTGTAGCGCGGATCGAATGCGCGTAGACCGCCTTCGACCGTCAGCACGAAGAACGGCATCGCGACGTATGTTGTCGCGAGCACCACGCCAGCCCAAGTAAATGGCACTACGATGCCAAACCAACGATCGAGCGAGCCGCCAATGACGCCGTTCTTGCCAAATGCCAGCAGCAGAGCCAGGCCGCCGACGATCGGTGGCAAGACCATCGGCAAGGTGATCAGCACCCGCACCCAGGAGCGAAGCGAGTCGTTGCCGTGGGCAAGCCAGGTGGCGAGTGGCAGGCCGAGAACGACACACAAGCAGGCTGCTGCGAGTGAGCACTCCAGCGAAAGCAGTAGAGCGTCGAGTGTGGCCCGATCGGTGATCAGGGTTGCGAGGTCTGTCCACGGCGTGGCTGCCAGCAGTCCGATCAGAGGTAGCAAGAACAGGATCGCGGCGAACACCGCAGGCACGAGTAGCCATCCCGGCAGAGGTGTGCGGCGTCTGGTCACGGCGTGCCAAACCCGTGCGAGGTCAAGATACGTTGTCCGTCTGGGCTCAACACAAACGCTACGAATGCTTCTCCCAGCGGGCGCTGGCGGCCAGTCGACAGCGCGACGATCGGGTATGAGGCGCTGATGTTGTGAGCCTTCGGAATCACGATTGCGTGCAGTTCGTCACTGTCCTGGCTATCAATCGTGCGGGCATCGGTTGCGTAGACAATACCTGCGTCGACCAATCCCAGCTTCACTTTGCTGAGCACGGAACGCACGCTCGGTTCATCGGACCTCGATTCCAAGTGCACGTTGGCCTTGGCCAGAGCGGAGCGCGCGTATCGTCCGGCGGGAACTTCGGGGCTGCACATCAGCATGGTGACTGGATGTTGCAGGTCCGCGAGCGTCGCGATGCCATGCGGGTTTTGCTTGGCCGTGACGATCGCGAGGTTGTTGCTTGCGAACACCTGGGGAGGTGCCACGGTTTGTCCCGCGTCGACCACGCGCTGCATCTGCAAGGTGTCGGCCGAGGCGAACACATCGGCGGGGGCACCTTCGCGCAGTTGCAAAACCAGTCTCGTCGTTCCAGCGCAATGCAGCTCTACGCGCGTGTCTGGGTGGGCACTCTCGAAGGCCTTGCTCAGCTCTTCGAATACGTTGGTAAGCGAGGCAGCGGCGAAGACGGTGACGCGGTGCGAATGGTCTTGCCGGCAAGCGTTCGCGAGCAACAGGAGTAGTCCGAGCAGAAGTGTCGGCAGGAAGCGACGTTTCGTGGCCGTGGGTGCGAGGGCGTGAGGAGACACAGCTACCATTAGTAGCTGACCGCTGGGCTGACTGCAGCCTGTTGACCTTGTGAGATTGAAGCAAATGTGCCGAGGCGCTCTGGGGGGCAGCGGGGCCCACCCACGACCATCGATGGTTAGGCGGGCTGATTCGGGTGAACGGCGACAAGACCCTGGTGTCGCGCTAAGCATCCCGCCGTTACGGTTTCGCTATGGCCCAACTAGATGGTGTCGCGAAAAAGATCGTTCGGGTGATGTGGTGGCTCCTTGCCGCCTTGCCGATTGCTGCCGCGTGCTATTGGGCATCGTTCGCAGCCCGCATGCCCGAGGCATTGGCGAATCGCATCTCGCTGGGCGAAGTGACGCCGCGTTGGGAGATCGAGGAATGGACCAACGTGGTATCAGAACCAATGCACGTGCTGGCAAGGCTATTGCACTTGACGGCGCTGCAGATCCCAGGCGCGACGATTGCGTCCGTTGTCTGGGTCAACGTGGTATTGGCGCTGGTGCTCGTCGTATTGCTCGTCGACGTCTTGCGACGTGCGTTCCCCACGACCGGTAGTGCTGGGCCCCTGGCGTTCCTGGTATTCGGCTTGTTGGTGGCATCGCCTTCGTTCGGCACCAATTGGCTGCACGGCCAGCGGGTCGGCATCTTCGCGGTGCCCGTGCTGTTTGTCCTGGCGTTGACGTGGTTGCAGACCAACAAGACCGCGCGCATCGTGATGGCGTTCGTGTTGGCCGGTCTCGCGCCATGGTTTCATGTGCACGGTGCGATCGTTGCGATTGCCCTGATTCCAGCGACGCTCTGTGCGACTACGGCCGTTGCTAGCCAGCGTCGCATGGTTTGGATCGGCGTGTTGCTGCTGCTGGGCGTTGTCGGAGCGATCCTTACCATGCAACCAAACGGTGGCTTGGCGGCTGTCGGAGCCGATTGGTTGGGTTCGTTGACGTCGGATCCGAAAGCAACAGTGCTGGCCCTGATGACCGCGACCGGCAACTTGTGGCTAGACCTGTTGCCCGGAACGGACGTCGATGCGCAAGCGTTCGGTATTGTCAGTTGGTTGATGCCGGTGGCTCTCTTGCGGTTGGGCAACCGTTCCCCGGAGGCGCGCGCCGCTGCGGCACCGTGGTGGAGCTGCTGGTTGTTTGGCCTGCTGATCGTTGTCGTGAATGCCATTCGCTACGATTTGGATCCCGCGGCCGGCACCTTGCGGGAAGCGATGTTCGGCGCATTCTTGTTGCCGATTGGATTGCTGGGTGTGCTCGCAGCGCGATTCGGACCGGGCGTGTTGACGCTGGCGGCTGGCGCAATTGCTGTTCTTGCGGTGCAGGATTGGCGCGATGGCATCGAGGACTTTCGCATTGCGCATTTGCGCGCGGAGCAAGTCGAAGCCTTGACCATTGTCCCAGAGTCGGTAAGTGCTGGTGCCGCCTTACCGACGCGAACTGCCGAGCAGTTTGCCACCCTCGTCAAGAACGGTTGGGTGCCGGGTGCCACTCCGGTCAAAGTCGATGACGTGTTCGCGCAGTTCGAAGAGTACGCGGCACCTGGCCTCGGTGTCTTGTCTGGCGGTAGGAGTGACTTGGTCACGGGATCGCTGCGCACGTCATTGCGCGCGCCCGGTGTCCAGTGGATTGCGCTCGTTGGTCGGGTGGCGGATGAGCCGCTGCGCATCCTTGGCTACATGTGGCCACGCTATGTGAGCAAGAACCGCGATGTGCAGTGGCAGATCGCACCATCTCCAGCCCTGGTCGATGGCGTGCATATTCGAGCGGTGGGCCTACTCGTTCGAGAACGCAAATTGGTGACGCTTGGTCAGGAGTTCATCATGTTTGACGGGGCGCTCGTCTCAGCCAACGGTGGCTGAGATGGCGATGAAGTTCGCCTGCAGCACTGTTGCACCGCCGCAACTTCGTTGCTGTGACTAGCGGTTGGCGACGACTTCGGCGATCGCCTTGGTCAGTGCGGGCACGACTTCGAACGCATCGCCGACGATGCCAAAGTCGGCGACCTTGAAGATTGGCGCGTCGGCGTCTTTGTTGATCGCAACGATTGTGCCTGCGGTACGCATGCCGGCGAGGTGCTGGATGGCGCCACTGATGCCAATGGCGAAGTAGAGCGGCGGACTTACGACCTTGCCGGTTTGGCCAACCTGCTCGGAGTGCGGACGCCAGCCGGCATCGACGACGGCGCGCGAAGCACCAACTGCTGCGACACCGGGCCCAAATGCCGCGGCGAGCTCTTCGATGAGCTTGAACTTCTCGGGCGCCTTGAGGCCGCGACCGCCTGCGACGACGACCTTGGCTTCGGCCAGAGGTGTTGTGCCGCCACCGGCAGCGATGATCTCCTTGACCACCGACAGCATGTCGCCGCTCGGGGCGTCGACCTTGGCGACTTCGCCGCTGCTACCGCTGGCAGCTTCGAAGTTGTTCGGGCGAATCGTCGCGCAGAACGGCGACTTCGTGGCTCTGATGGTCATCGTGGCCTTGCCGCCAAACACCGGCTTCCGGGCTCCGAACGTGCCGTCATCGCAGCTGACCGAGACCACGTCGGTGATGACACCGGTGTCGAGCAGGCCCGAGACACGCGGCAGCAGGTCCTTACCCATGGCCGTGTGCGCCATAAGCACGGCGGCACCGTTGTTGGCCTTGACCTGCTCCACGATGGCCTTGGCCCACGCGTCGCCGGAGTAATTTGCAAAGCCCGCGCCATCGATGGCGATGACCTTGCTGGTGCCAGCGAGTTCGCTGGTTGCGGCGTCGATACCGTTGCCGCAGGCAATGGCGATGACCTGGCCACCGCTCGCGGTTGCGAGTTGCTGGGCGGCAGTGATTGCTTCGAGGGACGGGCGCTTCAGGGATCCGCCGCGGACCTCAGCGATGACGATGATGTTGCTCATTGTTGATGTCTCCGTGCGGATTAGATGACCTTGGCTTCGTTGCGCAGCGCTTCGATTAGCGCCGGCACTGCATCGGCACCTTCGCCGATGATCCTGCCTTCGGCGCGCGCCGGTGGCAGTTCGAGAGATACGATCTCCATCGCTGGAGTCGGCAAGTCGGCGGCGCTCACTTCGAGCGGCTTCTTCTTGGCCCCCATGATGCCCTTGAGGTTGGCGTAGCGCGGCTCGTTGAGGCCCTTGTTGCAGCTGATTACCGCTGGGGTCTTGCAGGTCACGATTTCGCGTGCACCTTCAATGTCGCGCTCCGCCGTGAACGTGTCGTCGGCCACTTCGAGCTTGTTGACTTCGGTGATGCAGGCAAAGCCAAGGCGCGCGGCGAGGTTGCCGGGAAGCTGGTTGTTGTCCGAGTCGACCGCCTGCTTGCCGCAGAGCACGAGCTGGCACGGGTTGGCCGCGAGCCAGGTCGCGAGAGTTTGCGCCGTCGCTGCACCGTCGTAGATCCAATCGTCGGTCGTCAGCAGCACCGCCTTGTCGGCTCCGCGGGCGAGCGCGTCGCGCATCACCTTCTGGGCGAGCTCCGGCCCGATCGTAAGAGCGGTCACGGTGCCTGTGCCCAGCTGCTCCTTGATGCGCAGGGCCTGCTCTAGGGCAAACTCGTCGTACGCGTTCATCTCGAACGACACGCCAGTGGTTTCGATTGATTTACCGTCGGCGGCAATCTTGATGGTCGTGTCGGTCGCGGGAACGCGCTTGATGCAGACTACAATGTCCATGGTCGGCTTAGGGGTGCTCGGAAAATGCGGGCGAACAGTCTACCGATGGCAACCGCGGGGTCGACCTCAAATTGCGTGCGGTTGCGGCCAGAATAGTCGCTGCCCCCAATTCCCTCGCTTCAGCCAGCGATGGCAGCGGCGGAAGCGCCGAGTCAGACCGAGTCGAGGCCGTTGATCCAGCAGGGTCGGGTTGGATCTCTGCCCGGTCGCATCATTGGGCCCGGCACCGAGATGGCATCGATGGTATGGGGGGCGAGGCGGTCGGGCAGTTCGGGACGATACGGCGGCAGCAGCAGCGCCGCCTCGATCTGGTCGGTCATGTGCATGGCCGCTGGGATCAATGCCGCGAGGTCTTCGTCGCTGCCACCGAGCTTATGCTACCTTGGGCAGTCTTCGCGAAGCGAAGGAGTCATTGGCCGAGCGTGGTTTCTGCGCGGACTCTCAAGTGGTCGCCGCCGCTGCCTATGATCTCTCAGAGAACCAGACGCACTGGGGTCCCACATGGACATTCGAAACATAGGTAACAACGGCCAAATCGATCGCCCGGGTGAGCGCGGACAGCGTTCGGAGCCCAAGACGGTTGTGCTGACTCCATTCGTTGCCAAGGACGATGCCCAGATCAGTTCGGTTGGTCGTGCGACCGCCGCCAAGGTAGATCAGCTCGCGAAGACCGCGCGTGGTCAAGAAGGCGATCGTGACGCGCTGGTGGAAGCGGCTCGTGAAAAGCTGCTATCGGGTGAGCTTGACACCAATGAGGTCTTTGCAGCGACCGCTGAGAACCTCGCGAACTGCGGTTTCCTCAGCGTTTAGTCACGCTTTGCGCCGCTGGTGTCTTTGGCGTTGGGCCACGGCAAAAATCGACAGGGTGTCTTCGGCTTTGTTACAGACAAGCAGCCGGTCGCCGGCGGGCGGCGGTGGCGTAGAAAGTTGCCGGGGTTGTGGTTCCTGGGCCATTGCTGGTATCGCAAGGCAGGCCAGGAACATGAGGCCGTTGGGGCGAAGCATGGCCGCTTCTACGCCGTCTTGGCTGCGCCTGTGAGCGAGACAGTGGATTCGTCGAGGGGCTTGGTGCAAACGCCTTGGTGGCTACAGTCTTGTGGCCCCCTCTCCGCCCGCCGAATGCACTTCTTATCGACACTCCGCGATGTGCCGCTGACCGCAGCGGCATTGCTGGCGTTCGCCTCATCAGGCACATATGTGTGCGCGCAAGCACCCGGGCAGTCGCCCCAAGGTGAAGCCGTTTTGGATGACAAGGCTGCCGCTGCGGCCGCGCTGACCAAGCGCGTCGAGAAGGCGATCGCCGACTACGAAACTGTTCGCAAGGCGGAGATGAAGTCGAAGGGCAAGGGCAAGGCGAAGATGCGCCGTCGATTGCTCGGTTGGCTCGGGGAGATCGATGATCCGCGCGTGACGGAGTATCTCGCGAAGGAACTCAAGAAGTATGCGCGGGCGACCTGGGCGACGCACATCCTCGAAGCGATGGGCAAAGTGCCGCGCCCTGACCTTGAGCTCTTGTTGTTCAAGGTCGCAGGTAGTGCAGCTTCGCCGCATCCGGTTCGGGTTGCGGCGACGACCCAGATCATGAGCCTCGGCACCAAGGCGAGCTCGGAACTGCTGGATCTTGCGACCGAAGTGAAGAATGGCGGGGTGCGCTTGAGCGTGCTGACTGGCTTGTGCAAGAGTGAGTCGCCGCAAGTGTTGCGCAAGCTCGCCAAGTTGATCCTCGCCGGTGATCATGCGCATCGTCTGATGATGCTGCGCGCGACGCGGTCGTCGCAAGGCAGTAGGCGCATCGATGACGCGCGCGTCAAGTGCGTCAAGGAAGGCAATCTGGTTGTCTCGGCAACAGCCTGGCGAATCTTGGTGGATCAAGGCCACAAGCGTGCCAACAACCTGACGCTTGACGTGCTGGAACGCGTGTTCGACAAGCCGGACGCCGTGTCGGCTGCCGAACTTGTTCGCGGCTTGGTGTTGGTCGGTGATACCGACTTCTTCCCCGCGATCCTGCGCTTCGGCGCGACGCGCAGTGGCGTCGTCAAATCGGCGCTTCGTGCCATTGCTCCCGTTGCTGGCAAGAACCGGGAACTGGTTCAGTTCTTGATCGAGGAAGGTCTCGAAGCCGAAGGGCCTGGGCAGCGCGGTGTCGCAAAGATCTTGCTCATGGACGCGCCGCCAGAAGCCGTTGCACCGCTCGTCGCGAAGGTGCGAGCGCAGCTAAAGCGCAACCGTCGGCAAGTGCTCGAGAGCGCGGCGGGCCTGCATGACCTACTCAAGAAGGATCCGACCTGGGTGCAGGATCTGGTTGCCTTGGCAGCGGCTTCGGACCTCGAGAGCCGTTTGCTTGGCCTCGCGATGTTGCTCGAGATGGAGTCGCCCGCGGCGATTTCGTATGCCCAGAAGTACCTCAGGCACAGTGCCTGGGAACTGCGCTCGCTGTCGATCCGCTACCTCACCAAGTGCCGTGACGTGACGACGATCCCGCTGTTGATTGCGCGCTACAGCAGCGAAAAGGGGCGGTTGGCGCACGAGTTGAGCACGGCGTTGTTCGTGCACACAGGCACACGTTGCTGGAAAATGTCCGAGTGGAGTAGGTGGTGGCGCAAGCACAAGGTTGGCTTCGCGTTGCCTCACCCCGAGAGCGTCAAGGGCGGAGGTGGTACGTCTGGTGGCAAGACGATCAGTTACTACGACATCCCGCTTGTCAGTTCGCGCATTGCGTTCTTGGTCGACCACAGCGGTTCGATGGGTGCCAAGGTCGGCACCGACCGGAAGCACAATCGCCTCGACATGGCGAAGGAGCAGCTTGTCGCGGTCGTCAAGTCGCTACCGAAGACGCACAAGGTCAACCTGATCGAGTTCGACTCGGACGTCAATCGCATCTGGCGTGATATCAGGCGACTGAGCAACGTCAACCGCGAGGAGCTGCTCGATTTCGTCGAGAAGATGAAGGTCGCTGGCGGCACCAACACCTACGGCGCGTTGATGTTGGCCATGGAGGACCCGGACGTCGACACGATCTACTTACTGACCGATGGTCAGCCGTCGGCCGGCGAGATCACCGATCCAGATGATATCCTAGATGCCGTGCAGCGCGAGAATCGCACCCGCCAGATCGTCATCCACTGCATCTCGATCGGGCTTGATTCAACGCTACTGCAGGATCTGGCGGCGCTGACTGGCGGCGTCTACAAGTACGTTCGTTAGAACGGCAACTCGTTAGAGCGGCAAGCGACCTGCTTAGGCGCGCAAGGTGATCGCGCGCGCCATCGAACTACAGCGCGAAGGCGGTGAGCTGATCGCGTTGGCGGATCAGCTCAAGAAGTAGGCGTCTACCGCAGCGCGCTCTCAAGCGCCGTCGAGGCGTCGGTGCGCTCGTCGCGGTACTTGACGATCATCGGTGCCGCGATCTGCAGGCCGCGTTCTTTGGCGAACTCGCCACTCGCCGGGCGGGTCCCCGGAACCACGACGGCGTTGGCGGGCACTTCGCCGCGGCGCTCGACGCCGTGCACGAGATCGTAGATCACGGTTGCGGCAGTCAAGGTTACGCCGGTGGCGAGCACGGCGCGTTCGCGCACGACAAAGCCCTCGAAAACGCCGCAGAGTGCGGCGACGAACACGTCGTCCTCGATGATAACCGGGCTGGCGTTGATCGGCTCGAGCACGCCACCGATCTGCGCGCCGGCGCTCAGGTGCACGTTCTTGCCGACTTGCGCACACGAACCGACGAGCGCGTGGCTGTCGATCATCGTGCCCGAATCGACGTAGGCGCCGACGTTGACATAGGCCGGCGGCATGATCACGACGCCCGAGGAGACATACGCGCCGCGCCGAACGGACGTGCCGCCCGGCACCACCCGCACGAGGTCGGTCGGTTCGAATGAACGTGCCGGGTAGGACTCCTTGTCGAAGAATGGCGGTTGACCGATGGGGCCCTGGCGCACGACATCGGCGTTCTTGAAGCCGGTCAGGATCGCGCGCTTGACCCACATCACTGCGTGCCAGTTGCCATCCCGTCCGCGCTCGGCTGCGCGGATGCGGCCAGACTCAAGGCCGCGCAATAGTTGTTCGTGGCTCTGTTGCCAGTCATCCTGGCTCGCCGGCGTGTCTTCACTGCGTTCGTAGAACGCCTGCAATTGTTCTTCAGACATGGATCGTGATGCTTCGGGTTTGTTGCAAGGCCATCTTCAGGATGGCTCGCGTCTCGTCAGTCGCGGGCAACAAAGGCAGTCGAGGGGCGGAGTAGGTCATGCCGGCAAGGGCAAGTGCCGCCTTGATCGGGATTGGGTTCGGTTCGAGGTTGAGCGCGTTTAGCAGCGGCAACAGCGTTGCGAACTTTGCTTGTGCCGACGCGAGGTCGTCGTTGCGCGCGGCAATCAGCAATTCGCGCATGGCCTTGGGCACGACGTTGCCGGCAACGGACACGAGGCCGTGACCGCCAACGGCGATCGTCGGCAACACTAACGCGTCATCACCGGCGAGCAGCGTGCGGCCCTCGGGGATCTCGGCGGCAATGCGCAAGATCTGGTTCAGATCACCCGACGATTCTTTGAGCGCGACGACCGTGGGCACCTGCCACAGTTTCGTCATCGTCTCCGGGGTGAGGTTGACGCCAGTTCGCGACGGTACGTTGTAGGCGATCAATGGCAACTCGGGCACCGCATCAGCGATCGCGGCGAAGTGTGCGACGATGCCGGCCTGGGTTGGTTTGGTGTACGGCGGCACTGTGATCAACGCGCCATCGGCGCCACTATCCGCGGCTACGCGGGTCCACGTGCAGGTCGACTTGGTCGCTGATGTGCCCGTTCCGACGATCAGCTTGGCATCGCCTCGATGCTCGGAAACGATCGCGACGACGCGTTGCCGTTCGCTCTCGTCGAGCATCGCTGCTTCGCCGGTGGAGCCGAGTGCTACCAAGAAGTCGACGCCGCCGTGCACGACGTGTTGCACCAAACGAACGAGCCCTTCTTCGTCGATCTGGCCTTCGGGCAGAAACGGCGTCGCCAAGGCCACGCCAAATCCACTGCCAAACAAGTTGCTCAAGTCGTTCATGGTTGGTCTCCCATCAATCCTTCGAACAGTGGATCGAGAACCGAAGCCGACACGTTGTCCATTGTGAAGACGCCGGTCTTACCTTGGATCCAGTTTGCCGCCGTCAGCGCACCATCTGCGAACGCCAGCGGGCTGCGCGCCGTGTGGCGCAGTTCGAGCACTTCGGCCGGCGCATCGATGCCAACGCGGTGCTCGCTGTAAGTGTGGCCGGAGCGGATCACGGCGACGCTCAGTTCGTTCTGACCGACCGGACCGCCAATACGCCATGACTCCTTGCGCGGGCAGCCTTCGAGTATCGTTGCTGCCAGCAGCTTGGCCGTGCCCGACGGAGCGTCGTGCTTCTTGGCCTGGTGGTGCTCGACGATGTAGGGGTCGAGCAGTTCGTCGCGCGCCGCAAAACGTGCCATGACGAGACTCAGGCGACGCAGCATGGCTACGCCGAGTGAGAAGTTGGGTGCCGTGACGACACCGATGTTGCTACCGACCCGCTCTTCGAGATCGGGCACGTGCCAGCCAGTGCTCCCGATGATCAGTGGCACCTTGTTGGTTAGCGCCCAATCGAGGCGTGCGGGCACCTGCGAGCCACTGGACGCCTCGATGATGGCGTCGACGTTCGCGTTGGGCGGAGTATCACGGGTGACCTGCCACGCCAGGCGGTCACCTAGGTGTTCGGCAATGGCCTGGCCGAGCCGGCCAGCTCCGAAGAGACCAATTCGAATGTCAGTTCGAATTGCGTTGGCACCAGGTGCGGTCATCAGTTGATCTCCTCGAGGGTGGTGTGCGCGGCAGGAGTTTCGCGTGTCGTGCCAAAGAACTCCTCGTGCAGTCGCTGCAAGGCTGCGTCTTGTTCGATGCTGCGCACGACAAAGGACAGGTTGCGGCTGTTGCCGCCGAAGCTGACCATGCGAGGCTTGATGGGGTGGAGGGCGCGGCAGGCGCGTTCGAGAACGCGTTCGGTGTGTTGCAGCCCGTCGCCGATCGCCGCGACGATCGCGCAGTCCGTCGTGATTTCAACGTGAGCGTGGCCGTCGAGCGCGGTGACCAAGCGTTCGATCGGAGCATCGGCTTCGACGGTGCACGCAACCGAAACTTCGGCAGTCGTGACCAGGTCGATGGGGATGCCTAGTTCGCCGAACACTTCGAACAGTCGCGCCAGGTAGCCACTTGCATCGAGCATGCGGCGACTGGTCATCGTCAGCACGGTGATTGGGCCGCGTGATGCCAGCGCCGTGATGCCGCCGGCTGCGTCAGGCCCATGCTTGTCGATGCGCGTGGAGCCACCTGCGGGCTGCATCGTGTGGCGCACGGTGATCGGGATGCCCTTGTCGACAACTGGTCGAATCGTTGCCGGATGCAGAACGCGCGCTCCGAACGCGGCCAGCTCGGCCGCTTCCTCGGGCGTCAGGTGGGCGATCGGTTGCGCGTTGGACACGGTGCGCGGATCGCAGGTGAGGATGCCTTCGACGTCGGTCCAGATCTGAAGTTCGTCACCGCCCAAGGCCGCGCACAACAGTGCCGCCGACCAATCGCTGCCGCCGCGGCCGAGTGTCGTGGTCGATCCGTCCGGCGCACTGCCGATGTAGCCTTGCGTGACGACAATCACACCGTGGGCGAGATGCGGGCCGATATTCTGGTGGGTGCGTTGCAGGATCGGGCCCTTCTTGGGCTTGGCCTTGCCGTAGGAATTGTCGGTGAGGATCACGTCGCGTGCGTCGACGGCCATGACCTGCTTGCCCAGCTCCCGCAGGTGCTCGGTCAGCAGTAGAGTGGCAATGCGTTCTCCGTGGGCGAGGAGCGCGTCCGCTACTTGCGCAGAACGGGCGGGATCCGCGGTTTGGTCGGCGTCGCGAACGAACGCGCGAACGAACAGACTTGCATCACTATGCAGTTGCTTCAGGCCAGTTGTGGCCGCGCCCGCGTCTTGCAGCAATTCTGCTGCGGCTGCATTCGCCGCGGCAAAGATCGTGTCCAGCTTGGTGGTGGCTGGTTCCGCCTCGCCGCGTCCTGCCATCTCGGCCACGTCGACGAGTTGGTTGGTCGTGTCACCCATTGCGGACAACACAACGCACGGCGCCGGATCGCACTGTGCGACCAGGAGGGCAACCTTCTGGATGCGGGCGGCACTCGCGAGCGACGAGCCGCCGAACTTCATGACGATCATCCGGGGCTTCCTTCGAGCAGAGTCGTTGCCAGTGCCGTCAACATTCCGAAGCCTTGCTCCATGTCTGCGCCGGTGATGTGTTCATCGAGCGTGTGCGCGACCTTGATCGTGCCCGGACCACACAGCGCGACCTTCTTGCCGCCGATGAGTTGTCGCAGGCGTGGCGCGTCGCTGCCGAACGGCACGACCGCGTGTTCGAAGCCCGGAATGCGATCAAAGACTTCCGGTGGTGTGAACGAGATGAGATCGAGGCGTCCTTCTTCGGGTGCGAGTTGGCGTGCCCGCTCTTCGAAGGTCGAGTTGGGTAGCGACCGCACGAACAGGCGCGCTTCGGCACTTGCCGGAATCACGTTGGGTGCCGTGCCGCCTTCGAGCTTGCCGAGGTTCCAGATCTCTGAGCCGAGGTCCGGGTCGACGTCGCTGTGCAATTCGCGCAGCCTCTGCACCCATTCAAGCATCGGCCAGATTGCCGAATGGCCGAGCTCTGGCAGGCCAGAGTGCGCGGCGACTCCCTTGGTCGACAGTTGCAGTTGCAGCGAACCTCGCTGGCCAGTCGCGAGTTTGTTCTCGGTGGGTTCACCGTTG
Organism: Planctomycetota bacterium; assembly: GCA_029936315.1. Taxonomy (GTDB): domain Bacteria; phylum Planctomycetota; class UBA1135; order UBA1135; family UBA2386. The sequence goes on from JAPYTD010000022.1 coordinate 36,700, forward strand.
ATCACCGCGATGCACTTCGCGAGTTGTGGTGCCAGGTCGTCGGCAGCCGCGGCGCCGATACTATCCGTCTCTTCGCCGACGACGCCGAGCCACCCAAGGTCCGTGTGGCCGCGCGAGAGCAGTTCTTGGATCGTCGCGAGTTGCGTGACGATCTGGCCTTTGGCGTCACAAGTGCCACGACCCGACAACAAGTCGCCGGCACGGCGCGGCGGCAGAAACGGTGGCACTGTGTCGAGGTGTGTCGAGAACAACAGCTTTGGCTCGCCCCAGGTCGCGAGCACGTTGTGCCGCTTGGGTGTGACTTGTTGCAGTTCGACTTTGGCGTCGAGTTCGGTCAGCAGGCTGCGCAGCAGCGGCAAGCCGTGGTCTTCGCGGCCGGTGGTGGTGTCGGCGCGACAAAGTGCTTCGGTGCGATCGAGAAGCCAGGCCCTGCGAGAAGAACTGCTGGGAGCGTTGGACGGTTGCGGTGCGGTCATCGTGTTGGTGTCGGGCGTGCTGATGTCAGCGCCTTCGGACACCAAGGACCGATGTACGTCGCACATCAGCCTCTGGCTCTTCACATCACTCACAAGTGACGCGACAGCCACGAGGATATTCATCCTCGCAGCCAACAGCGACATGTTCGGTATGGCGCAGCTTCGGCGACCGTCGCCTTTTGCCAGTGCTCGTCGCGGGCTCCGAAGCCCTGACACTGGTTACTGATCGCGGCCGCTCCTCCAGCGGTGCGTGCAGGATGCTGGGGGAGATCCCCTACGTCAATGGGGACCCTGGTTTGTTGCTAACAACCAATCAGTTTGCGCAGTCCAATGGCGTCATGATGCGTTGGCTCGCCATTCCGATTTTCGCAGCTGCTGCCATTGGCCAGGGACCCGGCAGTCTTGCCGGCCGCGAGGTCGCGTCGTTCTCCGGTGGCTCGAAGCATGTGGCAGTTGCACCGGATGGCTCGGCGGTCGCCACCGTCGACCACAAACGCATGGTGGCCGTGATTCTGGATCCGGCAAAGGGCACCGTGAAGGAGTCTCCCCACCAAGGTTCGGTCAGTTCGATTGCGCTGCTTGCGAATGGGCCGCTACTTCACGCATCCCTAACGAAGCGTGAGAGCGTGCCGACGACGTCGATCTGCTCCGCTTCGGTGAGCCCTTGGAAAATCGGCAGTGCCAGCGAACGCAGACTCGCTTCTTCCGCAACGGGGAAGTCCTTGCCGTCACACCCGAGGTAGGCAAAGCACGGCTGTCGATGGAACGGCACCGGGTAGTAGACTGCGCAGCCAATGCCTTGCTGGCGCAGGTGGGCAATCGCATTGTCGCGCTCGTCCTTCGGGACATGCAGCACGAACTGGTGGTAGGCGTGACGATCCATATCGACGGGTAGCTCGGCCCACTCGAGCAGGTTGGCTTTGGCGAACAGTTCCCGATACTTCGCGGCGTTCTGCCGGCGGGTCTCGGTGACGGCTTCCATCGAATGCAGCTTCACCCGCAAGGCCGCGGCTTGCAGCGCATCCATGCGGAAGTTGCCGCCGATCATGTGGTGCAGGTACTGCTCCGCCATGCCGTGGTTGCGCATCAACCGGCACTTTTCGAAGAAGTCGGAGTCGTTGGTGGTCAAGAAGCCACCGTCGCCGATGCCGCCGAAGTTCTTGGTCGGGAAGGTCGACCAGCCAGCGCACAAGCCGTAGCCGCCGAGCATGCGACCCTGATACTTCGTGCCAATCGCCTGCGCCGCGTCTTCGATCAGAGGCACCGAGTGCGCGTTGCAGATCTTGAGGACCTCGTCGACGTCGAACGCCGAGCCAAACAGGTGCACGCCGATGACGGCCTTCGGTCGCTTGCACTTCTTCAGTGCCTCGTCGAGCCGCTGTGGGTCGATGTTCTTGAAGGTTGGCTCCGAGTCAACGAACACGGGCGTGGCGCCGAGTCGCGCGACCACGCCTGCGGTCGCAAAGAACGAGTAGTTCGGCAGCACGACTTCGTCGCCATGCGTGATGCCCAATGCCATCAGAGGCAAGAGCAAGGCATCGGTGCCGGACGACAGACTTAGCGCGTGCTTGCAGCCTAGGTATTGCGTCAGTTCGGATTCGAAGTTCTCGACCTCTGGTCCCAGGATGTAGCCGCCACTGCGGACGACACGCACGACGGCGGCTTCGATTTCGGCGAGTTGCGCTTGGTTGCGCGTGAGATCAATCAGTGGGACGGGCATGAGGCGAATCAGATGGGCCTGTCACGCTACCCGGTTCCAACATCGAGGCGCTTCAAGGAACACGCTTCAAACAGCTTTGGACCCCGTACTGCAAGACCCATTCGTGCGCTCGCTGCGCCCGCGGAGCGGGTTTGCGGGTGGTTTGGGAGCCTGGGGCCGTTCTCGTGGTAGCGCTAATTGGCGTGCAGCGTGCCCGGACGCCACCGGTCGGCCAGCGAATCGATCGGGTCGCAGAGCAAGTCAACGACCCGCATCGTGGCCATCAGGTCTTCATCGAAGGTCGGCTCGGTTTCGGTTACGGCGTCGGCAAGCGATTGGTAGCGGTTGCGATAGCCGCCGAGCACCGAGCGCAGGGCCTGGGCGTCGAGGTGATCTTGGAAGCGAACGTGCAACAAGGTCAGGCCGACCGTCTGGTTGTTGTGCACTTCGGGAATGATGACGACGGTGCGGTCGTCATTGCGCCCCTTGGCGACCGTCAGCAAACGCTCGGTCGCGACCAGGTGCTTGGTGCCCCGCAGGACCGAGTTCTCCTCGGTGCGCGAACGCAGGTCCTTGGCAATGCCGCGGCGGTCGATGACCTGAGCAGTGTCGTTGCCCTCTTCGGTCGGATCCATCTCGATGCGGTAGCGCGTGCTGCCGAGCACTTCGACCACGGCGGGATCGAGGCTGGCGAGGGCACGCAGGTCGCGGTAACCGACGTGATCGCGGACCGCGCCAGCTGCGAGTGCTTCGCGCACGAACGGTGCGGTCAGCAGTGCTTCGTCGGTTCGCGAAATGCCGACCGTGACCGTCTTGGCCTGGTGCTTGATCGCATCAACCGGCCGCGTCAGTTCGTCGATCGCCTTGGTTAGTTCTTCGGTCAACCGGTCGACGACCACGCCGGGTGTGCCGGGTTCGCTAAACTCCACGGCGAACACATCGAGCGGGGCAAGCTTCAGCGCGTAGTTGCACAAGGACGTCAATCGTGAGGCAGTGCGCGCTTCGAGGGTGCCGTCGTAGCGGCCGAGCAGTAGGTCCTTGCGGAACGCGATCCAGTGCGGTTGTAGGCGCGGTGCCAGTGTTTCGAGCACGCGGGTTGGCGTATCATCCTTAAACGTCTCCTCAACAGCACCACGCATCAGGCGAAGTGGTCGAGCGAGCTCATCGATGGCCAGTGCCGCGCGGTAGCCAAACAGGTGGCCGCCCATCGTTGACAAGATGTAGGCCAATGCTGGATGGCATGCAGGCACTTCGATGATGCCGTCGGCGGCGTCAAAGCGCGTTTCGCCGGCTGTTGCAATCACGATGGGCGAAGCCTTGTGGGCCTTGTAGATCGCGATTTCCTTGCCGACGTCGTCGGCGGTCGAGCCGGTTAAGCCAGCCGCGCAGCACAAGATCATCGGTTCGCATGACAAGTCTATGTGCTTCTTGTCCTCGGTCGCATCGCACGCGATCGACTTGTAGCAGAGCTCGGACAGCTTGATCCGGACCTCGGCGGCGGCGACCCGGTTTTTGCCGTTGCCGACGAGCGCCCAGTAGCGGCGTTGCGGCGCAAGCGAGCGTGCGATTGCGGTGATGTTGGCGTCTTGCTGCAGAACGGTGCGCATCGCATTTGGCAGGTCGACGAGCGCCGTCAGCAGTTCGTGTTCGTGCTGGTCGTTGCTACAACCGGAGGCGCGTGCGATAGCCATCGCGAGCAGTTGGCCGGCGGCGCATTGCGCGTAGAACGCCTTGGTGCTCGCGACACTCATCTCGACGTCCCGGCCATCACTAGTGTAGATGACGCCGTTGGCCTTGTCGGTGAGGTCACTGCCGCGACGATTGACGATCGCCACGACTGTGCAGCCGCGGCCGCGAACGAGGTCTACCGTGCGGTTGGTGTCTGTGGTGGTGCCGGATTGCGAAATGGCGACGATCAGCGTGTCGCTCATGTCGTCGCCGAGGCCAAAGCCCGACAACTCCGTCGCTGGCGTTGCCTGCACGGCGATCTTCGAACCGGCGACGGCGTCGGCGATGGCGCCTGCGATTGCCTGGCCAGCAACGGCTGCAGTGCCTTGGCCGATGACGAGAATGCGTCGGGTCTTGCCCTGTTGCAGCGACTCGACGGCCTGCTTGGGCAGCGAGCTCTCGGGCAGCGCGACCTCAAGCCGAGGGCTGCCCTGCGAGTCGGTCTTTTGCACAATGCGCCCACGTAGCGTCTTCTGCAGCGAGTTCGGCGATTCGCCGATCTCTTTCAGCAAGTAGTGCGGGTAGTCACCGCGATCGATGTCCCTGGTCGTGATTGACGCTGTGGTGAGATCATCCTCGGTAACCGGCAGTTCGGTTGCGTCGTAGGCGATACGCGTGATCCCGGCCACTTCGCCGGCACCGTCACGATCGAGCACCACGACTTGACCGCGCGATGCAGCGGGGTTGTTGGGGTTGCCGGGGGTCTCGCCATCCATGCGCAGGTAGCGATCGCAATCCTCGATGACGCCGTACGGCTCGCTGGCAATGACGTAGGTGTCGCGTGCGAGTCCGATGTAGAGCGCCTGGCCCGAGCCACGCAATGCGAGTGCGAGCTTGCTGGGTTCTTTCGTCGAAGCCGCGCCGATGGCAACCGAGCCTTCGAAGGAACTAACCGTGCGGCGGAACCCGCTGATCAGGTCGTGACCGTTCGCCATCTGCTTGGAGACGAGCGCCGGGATAACCTTGGCGTCGGTGGTGATCGCATCGTGCAACTCAAGATCGTGCTGTTGCACGAGATCGTGGTAGTTGTCGACGTCACCATTGAGCGCGCCAATGACATAGGGGCCACTTTCACCGGAGGTCTCTTCGCTGTTGAGCGGGTGTGCATTGGGTTGGCTGATGATGCCGACACTCGCCCAGCGCGTGTGGCCGAGCACCAGGCTCTGCACGTCCGGTTGCCGGAACGCAGCTTGCAGCAGTTCGTCGTTGATGATGGTCTGACGCAGCGCGCGCACGTTGTCACCCAGCTCGCCGATTTCGGCGGCGTGCTTGTAGACGAAATTGAGGTTGTCGTTGGCGAGGCGAACTGAAGCGTTGCCAAACAACGTGTCCCCGGTGTGGTCGCCAGCGCGGCCGGCCAGGAGCTTGCTGAGCGGGTCGGTCGCGATGTCGGAGACGATCACCGAGATGCCGGCGGAGTCACGGCCCCGAACTTCGAGGCGATCAAGTGCCGACAAGGCCAACTGCAGCGAGGAGAACGCCGCGGCGGAATTTTGGTGCGGTACCTTGCCGCCGGCGATTTCGATCACCTGCTTGGCGTGCGGGACGCGATCGCGAGCCACGGCCCATAGTGCATCCTTCAGGCGCACCATGGTCTGGTTGCGCTGTTCGATATCGCGGTCGCTGATATCGCCGTCGTCGTTGCTGGCAACATCCGCATCGAAGCTCTTCTCGACGGACGCGAGCTGCGCCTGCATCTGGCCGCTGCGTTGCTCGAGGTCCGTTAGCAGTTGGCCGTTTTCGATCAGGGTCCACAATCCCGGGACACCGCGCAGCTGGCTATCGAGTTCTGCCAGAGCCTTGGTGGCCCCACCGAGGTGCTGGGTCGTCGGCGCACCGGCGAGATTGCTCTCGGCCTCGGCTAGCAACGCTAGGAGGGCTTCGGGAGCGGGTGGATGTTGCCGGCTGGTCCGGCGGAGCACGGCGATGATGCCACACATAGTTAGACTGTTTTCCTGGAGCTCGGTCGCGAGGTGGGCTAGCGCCCTTCAAATTGGCTGAAGCCGCGTCGCAAGTTGGCCGAAAGCTCGGTCTCATTAGCCTCTTCGAGCGTGAGTGCGAGTCGCTTGAGCCACTCTGAAGCTGCGCTAGGGAGACTCCCGGGAGCCACATCGATGCGCGTCTTGGGGTCGACGAGCACCACTTGCATCTTGTCGCAAACGACTACACCCACGTTCTTCTCGAGTGCGAGCACTGTTCGTTGTTGCAACAGTTCTTGCCATTGCCCGGTCGGCAGCTTGGCAGTGCGGGCGCCATCGATGCCGAACTTCAAGGTGCCATCGGCCTGCCACTGAACGAACTGGTCGCCATACTTGCACGACGCGATTGCGAAGCCGCCGATGACCACAGACCCTTGATCCACAGACTCCTGATCCACCTTGGCCTTCGGCTCGGTCAGTTCTTGGCCCGACTTCCTCTTGGCGGCTGCGAGGATTGCGGCGATCGACTTGCCGTAGTCACCACCGACCAACTCTGGGAAGTCCGCGCCAAGCCAGACATTTAGCGCCTTGCTCGATTCGAGGCCCAGTCGCGCTCCCCACGGAATCCCGAGGAACGTGCGTTGGTCGGCGAGCGCGTCGATCAGCGGTTGCAGTGGCGGCGTCCGGCCTTGCTCGAGCAGCAGGCGGGTCAGGCGAACGCGCGCCCGCGGGTCGGCCTCGGCCAGCGCGAAGACCTTGTCTGCGCCCGTTCCTTCAGCGTTGATGATGGCGAGGCCGAGGCGCGCGTTGGTACGCATCTTCCACGCGGGGTCATCGCGGTACTTGTCAAACAACAACGTTTGCTTCGCTGTCGCGACGTTGTCGCCGGCGGTTGCCTTCGAGCCATCCTGCGCTCGCAGGGCCAGGCCGCGTAACGCACTCGACCGCCAGTAGAAGTCCAGGTCCTCGGCCCACGCCTGCAGCAATACGACGGTCTCGGGGCTGGTCGTCTTGCTATTGGCAATGAGATCTACCAACGAAATCGGCACCGCGTTGCGGCCCTTCTTATGGGAGTACGCCTTGATCGCCGGCACCGCCGCCGCCCCGGCTGTGGCGACGCGCCTTGCCGCCGCGAGACGAGTGCCATAGCGGCGCGCTTCGCACGCATTCTTGACGTGCTTCTGCCACTGATCAGGATCTTGCTCGCCATCGGGCCAGAACGCGAGAACGGGAGCGGCGACAACTGCGAAGAGCAGCAGCAGCATCGATGTGTTTGCCTTCAATGGTCGAATCGTCTGCTAGTTGGCTGTGACCGTGTCCGAGTCCATCGCGTAGACGAGGATGACGTCGCCGTCCTCCTTTTCTTCGCCGACGTACAGCTTGCCGGTCACCGTGACGACACCCGTCAGGATGTCCATGGTGACGTCTTCAGGCAGCGTGCAAAACACGATCTCGTTCATCATCGGCGTGCCGTTGCAACCGCACGCGTCGTTGATCAGCATGAACGAGTTGACCGGACCGCTGCCGGCGAACTCGCGTCGCATGAAACCACGGATCTCAACGACCTTCTCGTCGAGATCGGTGACCTCCTTCGGCAGCGTCATTCCCTCTTCGTACGTGTAGCCAGCCAGCACGGGGAAGCCGATGGGCTCCGGATCGGTGCAGGCTGGCCCGCCAATGGCGGACAGCAAGAACAGGGTGAATGAGGCACGCAACATGGTCAATCTTCGGGCCACACAGCCTACCAAAGCTGTGTGGCCATCGGGGATCCTTATGTCATCGGCAGGCGGACGGCGGATACTGCGATGCATGACGTCCAGGCCCAAGAACCTGCTGGACCGTGTTCGCAAGATTGCGCTGAGTTTCCCCGATACCGAGGAGTCCTCGCGACTTGGCGGATCTCCGCACTTTTACGTGCGCGGCAAGATCTTCTCCGGCTGTGGTGACGAGGGCGGGACCTGGTCGGTCGGGGTCAAGGTTGGCCTCGAGTTACAGTCTCTGATGGTCGAGCGACCGGGCATCCACATCGCAAAATACGTCGGTCGCTATGGCTGGATCAGTGTCGATGAGGAGGCTCTGCAGGATGAGGACGAGCTGCATCACTTGATCGAGTTGAGTTACGACCAGATCCGTTCGAAGGCGCCGGGTGGCAAGAAGGCCGCAAGTAAGAAAGCCGCGAAGAAGTAGGGGCCTCGGATCATTCCTTGTGCGTTCTTGGCGAGAGCGCAACTACAGCCGCACCACAACCGGCGCCACTTCGAACATCTTGATCTGCACGTAGCGTTTGTGCTGCGCGAAGCCGTCGATGTCGATCAGCAACTCGTATGGGCCGGGTGCCAGGATATCGGTGCATCGTGCGGTCTTGGCGCCGAAGACGCCGGGCTTGCCACCGACCTCCATGCGCACCATGCGTTTTTTGCCATCCACACCGCGCACGGTGCAGCTTCCGGCGACGTAGCGGCCGCGATCGTCGAGCACCTGCAACGCGAACGTGCCGCCGAATCGGGCGGGCAGGACCAGCTTGTTGGTAGTGCGCGTGTTGAACGTGCGATCGATCGGAAGCAGGAAGGTGCCGTTGCGTTCGCCGCGGCCTGCCGACACGTGGAGTTCGTAGTCTCCTGGATCGAGCCACATTCGAAACGGTCCGCTGCTGTCGCCGCGCGAGAGTGTCTCCGTGGCCTTGCGGCCATCGGCGCACTGCCACGTGAACTGTGCGTTGCGAACCCGGATCTTGCCGTCGAACTCGATCTGAAGTTCGACGAGCTGGTTGCGCATGACCATGTCGATGGTCTGTTCGAGGTGGCTCGAAGCGAGCGACTGCCAGGGCGACCGCAAGGGGCCTTGTTCGGCGCGTGCCATGGCGTCCGTTGCGAACAGCACACTGCTCGTGCCGTCCGCTTCGGCGCGGTGAGGTGAATGGCCGTGGATCAGCACGCGTGCATGCGGCACAAGCTGTCCATCGTGCACGGCGCGCACCGTGACCGGGAACGGCAGCATGATCTCAGTCGTCGCGGGGGCGCCGACGTGTTGCGTTGGCAGCTTGCCGATGATGCGGGTCTTGCCGACGGCGATTACCGTTAGCGTGGCTGCGGCGGATGGTGCGGTTGGCACGGAGAATCGACCTTTGTCGTCGATTTCGGCAATGCCGTTCGCAACGACGCTGCCGCTCTGCTGCCACATCACTTCGGCATGTTTGCTTAGCGCCAGTTTGATGCCGTCGCCGAGCACGAAGCGTAACTGTGCTCCGACGGCAGGCGTGCGGTCCGGCCAGAGCACGGTGCCGTCGATGCTATCGGCGTCGGCGAGTGTGAAGTCGCACGCGGTGCCGGGGTGGTTGATCGCCAATTGTACAGGGCGTGTTGTCGGCAGCAGGTCCCCGCGGAAATTGCCACTGTCGTTCACGCCGTCCATGGTGCGCCACATCATCACGTTCGGCGTCATCGCGCTCACTACGATGAGCAGGCGCATGTCGGGTGGTGCCCGCAAGTGATAGTTGCCATGGTGGTCGGTGCCGGTTGCCCCGAGTAACTCGCCAGTCGGTTGGCCGGCCCGCATGGCAAATGCCGAGATGCGGGCGCTGGCGATGGCTTTGCCACGGCTGTCGGTGACCTTGCCGTTGAGCGCGGCGACCGGTTGCACCTCGATCTTGAGCACGTTTTCGAGCGCCAGCGTGCCGCGCTCGCGGTGAACGAGTTCTCGGTAGTGCTCGTTGCGTCCTGAGATGCTCAGTTTCACCGGCATGCCTGACTGCCACCATTCGGGCAGCTTGAGGATGCACTTGCCGGTAGCAGTCACCGGCGCATCGCAATGGTGCTCGTCAAACCTGCGGCTGCGGTCCTTCATTTCGAGGCGCAGATCGTTGGTCCACGGCACGTCTTGGTGGATGCCGCGGAGTTGAACGCTAAGGATGCGATTCTGACCGGATCGAGTCTTCAGGCCGTTGGACCGCAGCGGGATGCGGGTGATGTCGCCCGAGTTGGCCTGTGGATACCCGGATTCGATCTGGCTGCCCGGGTCGTCGTAGCGCGGTGGTGCCACACTGCGCGGCCACCAGAACCATGTCGACACCGCTGCCGCGATGGCGAGCAGGCAGGCCATGAGCACCAGGCTTCGCTGCATGGCGCGCACGATACCTGTTTGGGACGGTGCGTGGTCGCACGCCGTTGCGAATCCACACCAGCCTCGGGGAACATAGTGACAAAAGCTGGCGGGCTGATTCCCGTAACGTCGCCTTAGCATTAGCCAGTCCTCTGTCTGGTGCGGATACTCGTCCCAACTCGGAGTGCACTCTTGCGTGTGCTCGCAACCTCATCCCAGGAGATCTCATGCGTTCGTCTAGTTGGTTACCGCTCATTGCCGTTGCGACTCTTGGTCTTGGCTCTTGCGACAGCAAAGTCAGTTCACTCACCGATCCGAATCTGTTGGCGCGGATCGAAGTGATTCGGGACTGCTTCCCGAGTCTGTGGACATTCGTTGATGGCGTCACCGACATCGCCGGCACCTGGAAGATGACCAACGGCGGAACCACGCCGGACCCCGCGGGTCTGACCCATACCGTGAATGGCGATGGCAGCATCACCGCGACGTTGCTGGTCGGAAGCACGACGATCGAGATGGTCATCAAGTTCTACGGTCCGGGTGGTGCGGAACAGGACCTGACGTCGGTCATCGATCCGCCAACCACGTTGGGCGACAAGATCGACGCAGCTGCGACGGAGCTCCGCGACCTATTCGCTTCCGACGAGAAGTTCATCCACGGCGTCTACTCGATCACTGGCGGGGGCGTTTCGGCCACGGGCGAAGCGTTGACCGGCATCATCGGGGGTTCGCTCAACCAAAACGAACTCGAGGAGCTGCGCTCCACGCTTGAGCTGGTAACGACCGGCATTCCAGCAGTTGATCCGAGCACGATCATGGACAGTGCTTCGACCCCGCCATGCACGTTGACGTTCACGATCCCCGGGTTGATCACCGACGAGGAGCCGGGTCAGGAGTATCCACGCGGCACGATTAGCATAGTTATTGATGACGGCACCACGACTACGAATGCGACCATGGTGTTCGACAAGACCGCGATTGCCAAGATCACGCTCGAAGGGCTTATTGGCGGGTTCGACCTCAACCTCGACACTCTGATGCTTACGGAGTCATTCTAAGCTATGCGCACTCGCACACTACTTCTCGCAAGCTTGGCGCTGATGACCGTGCCTGCCTGCTCGGTTCCGACTGTGGCAGTACAGGCGGGCTTTGCCCAGCTGTCACTCGATGGTGACATCGGCTACGTGCAAAACACGGAGCCGGTCAGCATTGGTCAGGACGCGAAGGCGTTCGGTCTCGGTGACAAGCAAGGGTCGCCATATGTGCGCGGTCAGGTCGACTTCGGGATGCCGGTCTTGACGGTGTCTGGCTTCAGTTTCGAAGATGAAGGCCAAGGCACCTTGGGGGCCGACTTCGGTAACTTGACGCAAGGCGTGGCGGTCAACAGCACGCTGGAGATGCAGGCATTGAAGCTCTCGTATGCCTTCGACATCGGCTTTGGTCCGGTAGCTATCTCTCCCGGTTTTGCGGTCGACTACTTCGACTTGTCGATTGAGGCGACCAACGGGCTCATTACCGAGCAGGTAGACCTCAACGGTCCGTTCCCGCTCCTTTTCCTCCGTGCGACGGTCGACTTCGGCACCGTTGGCGCGTTTGTCGAAGCGGGCTACCTCGGCGCCGATGTCGATGACGTCGATGGCGCACTGCTCGACATCGAGGCCCAGCTGCTGGTCCGGCCGTGGAGCGCGCTTGAGCTGTTCGTTGGTTACCGCTACCTGCAGTTGCAGCTGGATGGCTTGATTGACGACGACTCGTTCGACACCGATCTGATCATCTCCGGCCTGATCTTCGGCGGCGGCCTGAAGTTCTAGGTCTTGCCCAGGGGCCGCCGATGGTGGCCCCACGAGCGGGTGCGCACTCAGGCAAATTGAGCAAGACGGCCTGCCGTAAGGGCCACATTTGGGACACTTACGAGAGTCGGGAAGGTCCCACAATCTCCAGATGTGGGTATCCTTGTTCGCATCTTGTGGCCTCGCGATCTCTGTCTGGGCTACTCGTCCCTGCTTGTCCTGGAAGGAACCCCATGAAGATTCTCTCTGCTATTGCTGTCCTATCCTTGGCGGCATCGGTTTGCGCTCAAGTGCAGACCCTCAATGTCGCGCCCAACGGCATTGCTCTTACCTACACCAACCCAGGCGCGAACTTCTTCGACCTGACTGTTACGAGTTTGACCGGCATCACGCTGCAAGAACTGAACGTTCAGCTCAACTCGCCGGCCGGAATTGTTGGCACGATTGAAGTTTGGTCGACGGCGACCACACACATCGGCCAGGAGAACACGCCAGGCAACTGGCAGCAGCGCTCCAGTGGCACGATCATCTCCGCTGGCACTGCTTCGACCTGTCAGAACGCCCTCGGTCCGAACACCTTGTTCTTCGGCCCCGGCACCTACGGCATCGCGGTCGTCTACGTCGGCGTCAACCACGTCTTCGACGGCACGGTAACCTACCCGTCGGGTCCGTACTTTGACGCCAACATCAGTGTCAACAACGGCACCACCCAAGCTAATGCATGGACTTCCGCGCCGTTGACCGCGTTCACCTTTGGTGGCACTGCCTACAGTGGCACGCTGATGCAGTTCGACCTGAGCTACTCGGTTGGTCCGATCACCCACGCTTGCGCGACCTGTGGCACGACGGGCGAAGGCTCGAACCTGCACTCCGCCTCGGCGTTCCAGCTCTTTGGTGAGCCGAACCCCAACGCGACCGCCAGCGCCGCCCTGCAGGGCAATGTCTTGACGTTCATCCCGAACGGCTCGGGCAACGGCTACATCCTCACCGATGGCACCGGCACTGGCCCGGTCTACGTTCCGCCGAGCGGCAACGAGACCAACCTGCCGCTCGTGGACAACCAAGAAGTTCAGGTCACGACGGCGCTGCCTTACCAGTTCCCTGGTGATACGGGCGTGCAGCTGACGCAAGACTTCTTCATCAACTCCAACGGCTACGTGTCGCTAGTCCAAGCCCAAACGGCGTTCGTTGGCGCCCCGCGTGACGCGCAGGCGATCATGCAAGGCGTCTCCGCGGCGTACTACGCCTACCACGACTACGACAACAGCGAAGCTGGCAGTGGCAACATCTCCTACGAGGAAGATCTGGTCAATGGCATCTTCTACGTCACGTGGGACATGGTCGAAGGCGTCCCGAACACGCTTGCCAACCCGAGCACAATCCAGTTCCAGTTCGAAGTCTTCACCGGCTTTGTGCACATCATCTTCGACCTCATCGATCCGGTTGGTGGCAGCAACGTCTCCGGTGGTGACAACATGATGATCGGCTGGTCGCCGGCCGGCCCGTCGCCGCGCACGGACGAGTTCGACTTCGCGACGTTGTCTGGTGCTCCGCTGACGCTGACGCAACCGGAAGTGCTTCCGTTCACCCTGGAGAACGTTGGCCCGCCGATCATCAACAGCATGTTTGACTTGGTCACGAGCGTCGAGCCGACCGCGAGCATCGGTATCAACCTGCTCGGCACGACCACGATGGCGACACCGCTCGATCTGGGCGCCCTCGGTGGCCCGGCTGGCACGCTGCTCTACCTCGATCCGGCGACGTCGATCCTCAACACCATCTCCAACATCCCTGGTGTTGGCACGATGTCGTTGACGATCCCGGTCCCGAACAACCCGGCGCTGTCGGGCATCGAGATCAACAGCCAGTCGTTCTGGCTCGACCTGGCCGGCGCGAACTTCCCGTTCACGAACGTGGTCGGCTCGAACCTCGTCACCTGCACGGTCGGCAACTTCTAGTCGCCTCTGTGTTTAGGTAGCGGTCGGTTCGCCGGCCGCTTGCAACATGGCCTCCGCTCCTTGGGTGCGGAGGCCATGTTCGTTTGTAGGGCAGAGTGCTGTCAGCGTGCTGCTCTCAAACCGCGCAAGTAGGTGCGGGCTGTGGTGCGGCCTGCGCCATCATCGCTTGCCACACGGCCAGCGTGCGTTGTGCCGTGGCTTGCCACGTGAACATTTGCGCTTGCCGGTAGCCGCAGTTCGTTGGCCGGGGCGTTCGGCTGAGGGCGAGAAGCTGTGCAAGGTCTTCCTGCTGGAGCGGCCCGACAGCGCAGCGGTGAAACAGGCCCTTACTGGGTTGCACCCGGTCGGTTCCTGATTGCCCAGAAAAGGCGGCACAGAAGAACTCCCGAGAACTTCTTCTGTGCAATCGGTGTCGTGTCGCGATGGGTTCGTATCATCGCCGCCCCGATGCAATCCCGCTTTACCTGGTCCTTGTTCCTGCTCGCGTCGCTACTCACGCCGCTGACTTCGCAGGACGATCCCAAGTTCACGCTCGTCGCGACCCTTGAGCCGGCTGCCGCCAAACCTGGCGAGCAGGTCAAGCTGGTGCTGCACGGCACGACCGCGCACGGTTGGCACGCCTACGGCACAATGGAGACCGACAACACTCCGGTGTCGATTGATACCGCGGCGTTGCAACTGACCGGCTTCGAACTCGCAGGGCCGGCGGTGATCCCCGGTGGCTCGCCGAAGTTCACGCCGATTGGCACGTCGTACCCATTGCCGGAGACCTTCAAGGTCGTTGTGCCGCTGAAGGTCTTGGCTGGCGCGACGGCGAGGAAGGTAGAAGGGGTGCTCGGCTACCAGATCTGCGATGCCTCGATGTGCGAGCGGCCCAACGAGGCTGCGTTCGTCGCGAAGATGGGGAGCGGCGGTGCTGGTGGTGCGGTTGCGAAGCCGGCAGCGCAGCAGCCGGCAACCCAGGGGCCGGGCAGTGGCAGCAAGCCCGAACCAGTTTTGGGACTCGGCACTGCGCCGGGACTTGTGCTCGATGAAGAGAAGATCACGATTCGCGCGAGCTTCGATCCTCCGACGGTACGTGCTGGCGAAGTGACCACGCTTGTTCTCGATGTGGATGTGATCGACGGATGGCATGCCTACGGCACGCTCGAGCCGATCAACGTTCCCGTCGGCTTTGACGCGTTCAAGCAAGACGCTGGCGACTTGGAGTTCGAAGGCGAGGCGATCATTCCGCCCGGCATCGAGCAATCGACTCCGGTTGGGCCGACCTTTCCGTTACCGCACCACTTCCGGGTGAAGCAACACGTGCGCGTGCCAGCTGGCACGGCAGCGGGCACGATCGATGTGGTCGCCGTGCTCGACTACCAGATTTGTGATGAGAGTGGTTGTGAGAATCCGACCGAAGGCGACGCCGAAGTGACGTTGACGGTGGTCGCTGGTGAGGCGCGCTCCGAGCGCATGGACGTGCCACAAGACCCGGTCGTCGTGGGCGCTGAGCCTGACAAGGGCGATGCCGGCCAAATCACCGAGCCTGAAGGGGGTGGCGCCGGAGTAGCTGGTTCGTGGTGGGAGCTGATCTTGTTGTGTATCGGGGGTGGCTTGTTCGCACTCGCGATGCCGTGCACATATCCGATGATTCCGATCACGTTTAGCTTCTTCACGAAGCAGGCAGAGAAGCGCGGCGGAAACGTGTTAGGGCTGACGCTGGTTTACGGTCTTGGCATCGTGGCCATGTTCGTGTTTGTCGGCGTTGGGCTCTCCTCGGTTATCCGAGACGTGACGAATCACTGGATCACCAACACGATCATTGGCGCCTTCTTCTTCTTCTTCGCCTTCGTGTTGTTTGGTTGGGTCAATCTGAATCCACCACAGTGGATGAATCGTCTGGCCTACAAGGCGCAGAGCACTGCTGGCTCAGGCCGTGGGATGATTAGCGCGTTTCTCGGAGTCTTCTTCATGGGTGCGACGCTCGTGCTCACTTCCTTTACGTGTACCGCACCGATTGTTGGCACCCTTATTGGGAGTGTTGCGAAGCATGGCCCGGTGCGGGTTGGCGTCGGAATGGGCGTCTTCGGATTGACCATGGCGATTCCGTTCATGGCACTTTCCCTGATGCCCGGCAAGGTCAAGTCCATGCCTAAGTCAGGCGAGTGGATGGAGACGCTGAAGATTTCGCTCGGCTTCGTTGAACTGGCGGCGGCCTTCAAATTCGTGTCGATGGTCGATATGGCCTTTGACTGGCAACTGTTGCCGCGTGAACTCTTCCTGATGCTGTGGGCTGCGATCTTTGGCCTGTGGGCGATGTACCTGTTCGGCATCTTGCGCAAAGCAGGCACCGTCAACGAGGGTGTGAGTAGCGGTCGAATGGCAACCGGCATGGTGGTTACGTTGTTGTCGGCCTACTTCCTCTTCGGGGCTCTTGGCAACAAACTCGACGCGGGCATGACATCGTTCGTGCCCCCGTACTCAAACTCGTTGATTGCCAATGCGGGCGGTGAGTCCAAGCTCAAGTCGCAGCACGTCATCGTAAAGGACCACCCCGACGAGGCGATTGCGAAGGCGACTAAGGAGGGGAAGATGCTGCTGTACAACTTCACTGGATTCAATTGAGGTTCGTGCCGCATCATGGAAGACAGTGTCTTCCCGAGTGAGGCGGTCGCCTCCTTCATGAAGGACCATGTAGTCGAGAGTCGGTTGCACACGGACTTGCAGGGTTCCCTGACCGATGAACAGTTCTCCAGGAACCGCAAGCTGCAGGATGAGATCGCGGATGGCAGCACTGCGAACCCTTATTTTGTCATGGTCGACGCGGCGTCCGGCAAGCCGATCATGCACTTTGCGTTGTCGGGTTACTTCCCGGCCTGGCCCGATCTTTGGATGAAGTTCCTCGAGGCCTCAGCCAAGAAGATCGGCCGAACCATCTGAGGCTCTTCTGAACCGGCCTGCTACCGCGGGCCGCGGTTGACCTCGACGGCCCAAGTCATCTTCTTGGTCCACACAACCTTACCGGCCTTGTCGAACTCACGAACGCGCGTGGTCTCGGCGACGATCGTGTGACCATTGGGCAACCGGTCGGCGTCGCTGGGTGACGAAAGGCCGGTGACCTGCCAGACGATCTCGCCGTTTGGGCTGTATTCGGCGATCGTGCCTTTGTTGCGCAGGGTCACGAGAGTGTTGCCGTTGGGCAGGCGGTCGGCGTCGTGCACGTTGGGCACTCCGCCAAGTTCCCAGACGATCCTGCCAGCACGGTCGACTTCGATCACGCGATCCTGGAGCACGTCCGCGATCAGGACCGTGCCAACGTTGGTCGCCTCTGCATCAAACGGGCGAATGTCATTGTCGTAGGTCCAAACGACCTTGCCCTGTTGGCTGACTTCGATGACCCGGCCGCCAAACGTGTCGGCGATCAGCGTGTTGCCGTTGGCGAGTCGCTGCGCGCAGTACGGGTTCTTGAGCTTCTCATACGTCCAGACCACCTTGCCCTTGCGCGTGATCTCCTGCACTCGGCTGACGCTGAACTCGACGATCAGCAAGTTGCCGTTGGGCAGGATGTCCGCGTCCCATGCGCCGAAGATCTCGTCCCAGGACGCGATCTCCTTGCCTTGAGCATCCACCTCGACGACGCGGTTCTCGGAGTAGTCCGCGATGATCGTGGTGGCGGGTTTCGGCGTGCGCATTGGTTTGGCCTTCATGGCTTGCTTGGGAGCAGGCTGCCAACGGCTGACTTCCACAGCCCAGACCATCTCCTTCGCCCAGACGACCTTCTTGGTGCGGTCGAACTCGCGAACGATCTTGTTCTCGGCGACGATCGTGTTGCCATTGGGTAAGCGATCGGCATCGCTGGGGTGTGCAAGGTCGAACAGGCTCCAGACGATCTCGCCCTTGCCGTTGACCTCCATGACGGTGCCCGTAGCCCGCAGCGTGATCAGCGTGTTGCCGTTAGCCAGGCGATCGGCGTCGTGGGGCGTCGGCAACTCGCCGATCTCCCAGACGATCTCGCCTTCTCGATTCACTTCAATGACTCGGTTGTTGAGCACATCTGTGATCAGCACCGTGTTGGTTGGGGTCAACTCGGCGTCGAACGGGCGGATGTTCTTGTCGAACCTCCAGACGACCACGCCAACCGGGTCGACCTCGATGACTTCCGAGGCAAACGTGTTCGCGATCAGGGTGTTGCCGTTGGCGAGCCGCTGCGCGCTGTATGGGTTCTTGAGCTTGCCGTAGGACCAGACGCTGTTGCCATCACGGTCTAGCTCGCTGACCCGACTGACACTGAACGCAACGACCAGGATGTTGCCGTTGGGCAGATAGTTCGCGTCCCACACGCCGAAGATATCCGCCCACTCGGCGCACTCCCGGCCATTGCGGTCGACTTCGACGACGCGGTTGGCGGAGTAGTCGGCAATCAGCGAGTTGCCGGGCTTCTGCTGGAGAACGGGGTCGAGTGTCAGTGCGGTGCAGCCAGCGACACTCAAGCCCACGATCATCGAGACACCGGTCATGCAACGGTTCATAGGTGATCCCTTTGTGCTAGCGCGGGTAGCGGTTGACCTCGATGGCCCAGGTCATTTGCTTGGTCCAGATCAGCTTCTTGTTCTTATCGTCATCATGCCAGCGAGAGGCCCGGAACCCGCGCCACGATCTCGGCCAGACGTGTGCGGCACTCGGCTTGGGTGCCGTCGGGCTCTGGGATCGCAAACCGGTGCACTTTGGTGAAGCCGAACGCGGCCTCCGTCTTGGTCCATCGGCGCACTTCTTCTTCGACGGCGCGCAGGAGGACTTCGTCGTCTTTGGGCAGCTCGTTGCCAGCCGTTTCGACACGCACGAGGAAGCGATCCGGCATCGAACGATTCGGGAACACATTCGTGCAGAAGATCATTTCGGCGAGTGGGCTCTCAAGTTCTGGGTGGGGGAGCACGCCATAGCCCTGCAGTTCGGGCGCGTCTTTGCTAAGGCCGCCAAGCCAGACGAATGCCCGTTCGGATGTCGATTCGCGCTCGGCGACGACCGGCAGTTCGGGCTCGAACGCGCCGAGAATGCGGGCGGCGTCGCACGTGGATACGGCCAGCACGACCTCCTTGGTCTCGAGTTCGCTTGGCACTTCGCCGCCGAGCGTGACCACGAAGCCGCCACCTTCCTGCGGTTGCACTTGCGTTACGGCGCGACCAAGGCGCAGGCAGCCGTCTAACTCACGGCGATAGGCCTGCACGAGGTCCTCACAGCCAGTTGCGAACGAGAACGGCTCGGGCTCGACGCGCAGCGCACGGAGGTTGTCGCCATCGAACAACCAGCCGGTTTTCCCTTCCGGTTTGCTGCCGATTCTGCGTGGTGGTTTTTTCAGCAGTTCGAGGTGCGGCGCGAGATCGTCGTCGGTGAACGCAAAGGGGCCGAGTTCACAGGTGAAGCCATTGCTTCGCTGCGTACGCACGTCGTTGCCCGGCCACGCTTGACGATCGACGACGAGCGTTTGCGCACCCTTGTGGTGGGCACGAGTGCGCAGCGCCGTTTGCAGGCCTCGAAGCCCGCCACCGACCACGGTGATATCGAATTGTGTCATGAACGCAGATAACTTTGCCGACACGAAAATGCGATGACAACAAGCTTTGCGTGTCGGAATGCCGATCTCATGCTTGGCCCCCTGCTCGTCCATGGCTCAACACAAAGCTCGCACCACCTGTAACCGAGACTGCCCCGACGCGTGCGGCATTATCGCTACGCTCGATGACGGCGTTGTCACCAAGCTGGAAGGTGATCCCGCCCATCCGGTGACCAAGGGCTTCCTGTGCTTCCGCACGAGTCGCTTCCCTGAGTTGATGGCATCCTCGGTGCGGGTGGCGCAGCCAATGGTGCGACGCAACAACCGCCTCGAACCGGCGACTTGGGAAGTTGCGCTCAGCTTGATCGCCGCGAAGCTGGTGCAGGTTCGTGAGGAGTCGGGCGCGGAAGCCATCTTCCACTACCGCGCGGGAGGGTCGCTCGGGATCCTCAAGCACATGACGGACTTGCTCTTCGACGAGTTCGGTCCGTGCACGACCAAGGTTGGTGACGTCTGTTCGGGTGCCGGAGAAGCGGCGCAACAAACCGACTTCGGTACGAGTGACAGCAACGACCTGTTTGACCTGCTCAACAGCAAGCACATTGTGTTGTGGGGCAAGAACCCGCGCGTAAGCAACGTGCATCTTGTGCCCGTTCTCAACGACGCGAAGAAGGGTGGCACCCAGATCGTTTCGATCGATCCCCTGCATCACAAGTCGAGCAGCCTCGCCGACTGTTCGATGCAGCTACGGCCTGGCAGTGACTATGAACTTGCGATGGGCGTGGCGCGGGTGTTGTTTGACAGTTGCCAGGTGCACCCCGATGCGCCTGATTACTGCGACAACTTCGATGCGTATCGCGCGCTCGTGCATCAGTGTGATGTCGCGCAGTGGGCGGCGAAGACGGACCTGTCGGAAGCCGATGTTCGGCTGCTTGCCGAGCGCTTTGCCGAAGGGCCGACTGCGATCTTGGTTGGTTGGGGCATGCAACGGCGGCAACGCGGTGGCGCCATCGTGCGCGCACTGGACGCACTGTGTGCGATCTCCGGCAACCTGTTTCGTTCGGGTGGCGGCGTTTCGTTCTACTTCGCGCGCCGCAAGTCCTTCCGTGCGTTCGGGCCCGTAGTCAAGCATCCGCGCACGATCCGCGAACCGTTGCTGGGCCAAGACATGCTCGCGGCGGATCCGCCTATCCGCGTCATGTGGGTCACGGCTGGCAATCCGGTTTCGATGCTGCCCGACGCCAAAAACGTCGCGAAGGCGATTGAGCAGACCGAGTTCGTGGTGGTCGCAGACTGCCTGATGACCGATACGGCGCGTCGTGCTGATGTCGTCTTGCCGATCCCGACTCTGCTCGAAGACAGCGACCTGCTGGGCTCGTACGGCCATCACTGGATTGCGGAGTCGCAGCCGGTAGTGGCGGCACCTTCCGGCGTGCGTCATGAAGTGCGCATCTTCCAGGACCTGGCCAAGCGTCTTGGTCTCGAAGACTACCCGCAGGCGAGCATTGACCAACTCAAGCGAAAGGCGTTGGCAACGGTCTCTGGGCAGGGCGCGGGACTGGACTCGTTGCGTCGTTCGGGTGCGTTGCGCAGTCCCTTGGCCAGTCCGCTGTTGTTTTCCGACGGTCGCGTGCTGACGAAGAGCGGTCGCGTACAGTTGCTCGATGTGGCGCCGGATGAGGTACAGACGTCGGCGCCGCCCGCCAAGAATTCGTCCAGCGAGCCGTTGTGGTTGTTCTCCAACTCCACGGCGAAGAGCCAAGGTTCGCAGTGGGTTGGCGACGGCCTAGGCGACCGGTCGTGGATCAAAGTGCATCCCGACGCGTTGCCCGGCATCGCCGAAGGCACGATCGTGAAGGTTGCGAGCACGACCGGCGAGATCGAAGTCGAACTGCGCCACGACGCACAGCAGCGCGTCGATGTCGCGATTATGCCGAAGGGCGGCCACTTCGATCGCGGCCAGAGCGCCAATGTGCTGATCGCCGCCCGCGCTACGGATGTCGGGCTCGGCGCTGCCTATCTGGACTGCCTGGTCCGCATCGGACCGCGGTAGGGCGTGTTGTCGCGCGACGAGTTGTCACGGGTCTGGCCCCGGGCGCCACGAAAGTTGCCGCCACCATGCGAGTTGCCGCCACCGTGGAAGTTGCCGCCACCGTGCGGGTTGCTGCCACTGTGAGAGTTGCTGTTGTGACGCGCGCGGTCGAACGTCTCGCGGTGGATGATCAGGTGCGGGTCGCGGCGATCGCGACGCTGCACGCGTTGCGCGAAGTCGTCGGCAATCGAGTTGGAGACTTCAAACGTGCTGTCGTTGCTGTCCATCGAGATTGAGCCGATCATGTTGCTCGGCACATCGCCACGGCGGCAAATGTGAGCCATGATGCGGCTCGGGTTGGCGCCATCACGCGGACCCCAGTTGATGCGGAAGCGCGTGAAGCCAGCTTCCGGCGCACGCACTTCCTGGCGGTTGGGCTTCTGCCACGATGGGGCGGAGCCGGGTTGGCCACGGTTCTCGCTTCTCAGCTTGGGGAACGACTTGTTGTTGCCGAAGCTTGCCGGCTTCTGCTCGTCGCCTGAAGACGTGAAGTTGCGCGGCGTGAAGTTGCGCGGCGCATCCTCACGATGGGCTGACTCCGGCCTCGGTCGAATCAAGTCGAATGGTTCGCGCGTCGTCGTCATCGTCTTGGCGAGCAGTAGCGCGACGACTTCGACGGGGTCACGCTCGCGCAGCAAGTTAGCCGCCATGGCCCTTTTTTCGGGTGTGGCCGCCGGAGCAGCCGTCAGCATCGTCAACGCATCGCCTTCGGCGCGCTCGAGTTGCTTTTTGTTGATCACTTCCGCTGTCGGGGCCCAGACCCAGCGCGCCTCGAGGCGCAGCATGCGGAACAGGCGGGTCGTGCGGCCGGCGCGCGACTTCGGCACGAGCAGCACGCTCTTGCCCTTCTGCCCGGCGCGACCAGTTCGGCCACTGCGATGCACGTAGGTAGCGCTATCGATCGGCAGCTCGACGTGGACGACCATCGTCACCGACGGGATGTCGAGCCCGCGCGCCGCGACGTCGGTCGCGATCAGCGTCTTGGTGCGGCCACTGCGGAACGCGGCGAGGGTGCGCGTGCGTTGTGCCTGGGCCAGGTCGCCGTTGATGGCTGCTGCGGCGAAGCCGTCGCCGGCCAGCTTGTCGGCCATGCGGGTCGTTTCTTCGCGCGTGCGCACAAACACCAGCGTGCGCTCATCGCCCGCCATCAACAGCATGTTGACGACGGCCTGGTAGTGTTCGCGGTCGCCGATGCGGCATGCGACGTGTTCGATGTCGTCGTGGGCTTCGCCCGGAGCCGTGCCCTGGATTTGGATCGGCTGGTTTTGGAAGCGATTGGCCAGCGCCAGCACTGCCGGCGGGAACGTTGCCGAGACAAGGTGGGTGCGACGTTCTTCCGGCAGGCACTCGAGGATGCCGTCGAGTTCGTCCTTGAAGCCGAGGTCGAGCATCTGGTCTGCTTCGTCGAGCACGAGTTGTGAGACCGAAGAGATGTCGACCGAGCCGCGGCGAAGGTGGTCGAGCAAACGGCCCGGCGTGCCGACCAGCACCGATGGCTTGCGGCGCAGACGCAGGCGTTCGCGGTCGAGGCTTGTGCCACCGGTCACGACTTCGCAAGCCACGCCGCTCAGGTCGGCGAACAGCCACGCGAGCTCTTCCTTGACCTGCATCGCGAGTTCGCGCGTTGGCGCAATGATCAGTGTCGTAGGTCCAACGCGATCCCGGTCGCAGACTCGCTCGGCGAGTGCGAAACCAATCGCGACCGTTTTGCCCGAACCCGTCTGGGACGACATCCGCAGGTCACGTCGGCCATCGTCGGCGTCGGCGACTGCCTGCTGGACAGCGGTGAGCTTCTCGAATCCGCGGCGCTTCAGCGCCGGCGCGAGTGCTTCGGGAGCCCCGGCAAGAGGATCCGGAGTGCTCTCGGTGGTCGGATCGCTCTGGTTCGAATCGCATGGTGTCGAATCGCATGGTGCCGAATCGCATGGTGCCGAATCG
>JAPYTD010000022.1:60033-65403 GCA_029936315.1 Planctomycetota bacterium
CGAATCGCATGGTGCCGAATCGCATGGTGCCGAATCGGATGGTGCCGAATCGGATGGTGTCGAATCCAGCTGCTTCGAACCCAACTGGTTCGAATCCAACTGGGGCGTGTGCGTATCGGTAGGGCCGTCCTGGGACGGTTTGGTCTCGTAATTCATACTGATCTAAGGGTGGGTAACACTTAAGACCCCACCTCATAATCACTTACACGAGAAGGCAGGCTCTACTCAACAACTTGCTGACACAATGCTCAGGGCACACCTGAGTTTCCTTCCACATTCCCAGTCCAGCGAGCCTAGCGAGGCCGGAGGAACTTACAAGGATGCTCTGGCAGCGATGCTGTCCAGGTGGCGCGCCAGGCCCGTTGGGAGCCAATGGCAACGGTTGGTGAGTTGCTCGAAGTTGTTGCAGGGAAACGTATGGTGAGGTCATGAGGCGGATCACCGGCACCCACGTCTACTCCTACGTGAAGTGCCCACACCTGGCTTCGCTGGACCTCTATTTGAAGCGAGCGGATCGGCGTGAGCCGACGGCGTGGGAAGAGTTTGCCGCCAAGCGTGGCCGTGATTTCGAAGACGTGTATGTCGCGGACCTGCCG
Source organism: Planctomycetota bacterium (assembly GCA_029936315.1). Taxonomy (GTDB): domain Bacteria; phylum Planctomycetota; class UBA1135; order UBA1135; family UBA2386. The sequence goes on from JAPYTD010000022.1 coordinate 60,630, forward strand.
GTCGTGCAGCCCGAATACCCCGAGAGGGACTTCGAAGCGGGTGCCGCGGCGACCCTGAAGTTGCTTTCCGGTGGCTCACCGCTGCTGCACCAGGCCGTCTTGAACAGCGAGGATCGGCTCGGTCTACCGGACCTTCTGCGCAAGCTCGATGGACCGTCGGATCTAGGAAACCACTACTACGAGGTGCTCGATGTGAAGACGTCGGGCAAGGCGCGCGGCGACCAGATCCTGCAGGTTGTGTTTTACACGCAGTTGCTCGCCGAGATTCAGGGGCGCATGCCCGAGCACGGCGCTCTGATCCTCAAGGATGGCACGGAAGAACGGTTTGAGATCGCGGACTACGTGGCGGCGTGCGACGAAGTCGTCACCGAACTGCGGCGGTTGCGCGATGAGCCCGATAGCTCGCGACCGTTCTTTCAGCTTGGTTGTGGTGGTTGCTACCACGACGAGCGTTGCTTGCCAGAGATGAAGGAGCGCGGTGATCTGTCGCTCGTACAAGGCATGAGCAAGGGTGCGCGCGCGATCCTCGAGCAGTCCGGGTGCCAAACGATCGAAGACCTGGCGACGTTCCATCCCGCTGGTGCTCGTGCGCGCGGCAACCTTGACAGCACGCTGTTGCGGCGGTTGCGTCGCGGCGCGCAGGCCTACCTGTTGGGTAAGCCTGTGGTTGAGCTGCGGCCACGGGCGGAGAAGTTAGATCGTTCGGCGATCCTCCATGTGCTGACCGATGCCTTTGCCGACCGCGTGCTTGGCTTTGGCTTGCTGTATCCGGCAACCGTGGACGGCAAGTTCACGTTCGCATTGCCGCGCAGTCGGGAGGAAGAATGGCAGGCATTCCGCGACCTGACGGCGAAGTTGCCGGCTCGCTTGGTGCTGCTGCACTTCGGTGCTTCGCTGCGGCGTTGGCACGAAGACCACGCATTTACGACGGAAGCGAATCCAGCGATGGAGGCACGTTTCGTCGACATGCAGAAACGCTTGAAGGCGGCGGCAATCTATCCTGCGCCTGTGATCCTTCTTCCGGACTTTGTCAAGCATGGCCTCGGCAAGGATCCGTTGCACGCGGGCCACGCTGGCGCTGCTGCCATGTGGACGTTGGAGGAGGACGGCGACGCGCGCCTGACAGAAAAGCTGCGCGCCGACTTGCTCGATCTTGCTGCGTTGAAGGCTGAGATTCTCGATGCGTCTGCCTTTGCGGACTCCCCGCCCCCTGAGGAGAATCAGGCACAAGCCTGAGCGATGACCAGCGTTGCCGAACCTGCGTTTGACCCGACCATAGTTGGTTGGGTCATGGCGTGCATGGGCGTGGTGTTGGTCCTAGTGCTGTCGCGGGAACTGCGCAACGTGCCGGCCAAGCTCTTGGTCTTGATGATGACTGCGTTCGTCGACATGGCGGGCCTGTTCATCATCATTCCGCTGCTGCCGTACTACGTGGAGCGATCCATCCAGAACGGTGACACGCTGTTTGGCATGGCCCTGGACAAGGGCCTGATGACCGGACTGATCGTGTCGTCGTTCACGGTTGCGCAGCTTGTGAGCGCACCGTTTTGGGGGCGCATTTCCGACCGCTACGGTCGCCGCCCGGTGATGCTGATCACGCTGACTGCGTCGGCGTTGGCGTATCTGCTGTTTGGGTTCGCCAACTCACTGATCTTGCTCTTGCTGTCCCGCGTCGTGCAAGGCGCGGGAGGTGGCATGGTCGGCGTGATCCAGGCCTACGTGGTCGATTCCGTTGAGCCTTTGCAGCGGGCTCGTGCTCTCGGTTGGTTGTCAGCGTCGACCAATCTGGGGGTCGCCTTGGGACCGTTGTTAGGATCCATGGCGTTCGCGCTGCGCGATACAGATCTGATGCCCGGCGATGGCGTCGTGGCGCTCGGGAGCGCTGCTCCAGGAATTTTGGCGGCGTTGTTGTGTGTGCTCAATGGCGTGTTTGCCGCGTGCTACTTGAAAGAGAGCGGCGTTCGGCAGCCCAAGGATCGCAACCGGCCGTCGGTCCTCGCTGCGGTTTCTGAGGTCATCGCGAAACCGAAGCTGGCTACGTCGCGCATCGTCTTGATCTATGCGCTCGCGATTGGCTCGGCGCACGGCGTCATGCCGCTGTTGGCGTTTTTTCTTGGGGACCGATTCGGCTTTGACGAGTTCACGATCGGTTACGTGTTCATGTACATCGGTTCACTCTCGGTGTTTGCACGGGTGCTGGTGCTTGGCCGCATAGTCGACAAGTTCGGCGAAGTGCGGGTCTCTCGAATCGGGATCTGTTCGCTGTCGTTGGCGTTCTTGATGCTGCCGTTCGTCAACTCGATTGGCATGCTTGCCGTCGTGATTGCGTTTCAGCCCCTCGGGATGGCTCTGACGTTTCCGTGCCTGACGTCGTTGTTGTCGCGCCTCGTGCCACAGACAGATCGCGGCATGTATATGGGGCTGCAGCAGACGTTCGCGGGCTTGGCCCGGGTGGCCTCGCCGCTGCTCTATGGTCAGGCCTACGACTTGTTCGGCAAGGGTTCGCCGTTCTGGTGTGCGGGCACGATCATTCTGGCGACGCTGCTGCTGGGCATTGGCTTGCGTCGGGCAACGTCGACCGATCAGCCAGGCAACAGCCGGTGATCCCTACGAGTAGCTCGCATGCTGTGCGCGGGCTGAGGCTTTGCCGGTCAAAGTGATGTGGCTGATCGGGACCCCGTTAATGCCACCAGGATCATTGCTCTGCGTATGAGCAGTTCTCATTCCGGGATAGACGTTTTATACGGCTTTTCTAGGGCGCCACGTGCCAATCAAGCAAATCACGCGGGCAATGAGTATTTGCGATCCTCCATTGGCTGCCAGTTGTGTTCTAATGATCTGATGCGTCATTGGGGATTCCAATCACTGACTTGCTGCGCCATGGTTGCGCTCGCTCTGGCATCGTGTGGTGGCGGCGGTGGTGGTGGTAGCCCGGCGCCAGTCGCGCCCACGGATTCCATGCTCGGCGAAGCGACCATTGGGCCAGCCGGTGGCGCCCTGACGATTGCTTCCGGTACCCATGCCGGCCTGTCATTGACCGTGCCTGCTGGAGCCGTCGCGGTGGCCACCAACTTTCGCGTCCAGCTCGACACCGACAACTCGGACTTGCCGAGCCAGTTTCCGGTCTACCGCTTCGAACCCTCCTCGATCGATCTGTCGGCGACGCCGGTGACGGTGACGGTTCCGGCCGGCGATACACTGTTCGTCACCGGCACGCCCGGTCTGTCGTTGTTTGCACGCGCGGATGACATGACTGCGTGGAGCGCCATGAGCAACTCCACAGTTGATGGCCCAATGCGCACGGTTACCGCGAGAGTTTCGCGACTCGGTGAGTTCGTCGCTTCGAGCGGGGTGCTGCATCGCCTGTTCACCCAAGAACTGCGCATCTACGACCCGGCGGTGCCGGTAACGACCGAGTTCCTGTTTGGTTTGGAGGTCGCGATCGATAACGGCACCGTCATGCGGACCGTGGGCGCGGGTAGCCTCGCGTCGTTCTGGAACTCGTCGGCGAACGACAACGTGCTGATCCTGCACGGGGTCATCGGCTCGCCGCTCGACTTCCTTGGTACAGAAGACATCGTCGCCAACGTTGCCCTGAGTAAGAGCAACGTCGTGTTGCTGTCGTTTCCCTCCGCGCGCGGCATCGCCTACGTCGCGAATGAGCTCTACGACTTGATCGCCCAGAACCAACGCCCAGGATTTGGTTGCTCGATCGTCGGCCACAGCATTGGTGGTGTCATTGGCCGCTACCTGATCGAGAAGTCGCATACCGACCCTGCCCGCCCCGGGTTCCGCACTGGCGACCCATCGTTTGAGAGCATAGTGGATCAACTGGTCATGCTCGGCCCGCCCAACGCCGGTGCGCAAAACTCGACCCTGCCGCTTGCAGCGTTTGAGGCTGCGCTGCCAGAGTCGGAGCGAGATCTGCTGCGGGTCGCCATCGATCTTGGTGAGCAACCAGGCTCGTTGCCGTTGGTGATGAACGCAAACTACGTCGACAACGCGACGCGCTACCACGTTGTCTATGGTGATCTCGGCACCGGTAGCGATGGCGTCATTGCAGTCTCGAGTGCACTCGCCGTGCCTCTGGTTGGTGCGGAAACGGCGACGCTGTTCTTGGCGCCGCATGACGACCTTCACCAGCGGGCGACGTCGCTCGGCATCGCGGTCTGGATTGGCACTCTGATGCAAACGCAGTGACACGACCGTCGAGCCATCAACCGACGAACCCTGCGTGGCTGGTCGCTGGATTGCTCCTCGCCGCCGTGACTGCCGCAGTTGCTTTGACGACCTGTGGCGATAGTGGTCTGCCACCGGCCAGTTCGGAGTCATCGAAGACAACCGGCAAATTGGAATCCACCGGGGTGCCAGCTGGTGTGGCCGTCGAGTTGCAGCGCGAGGCTCCGTTGGCTATCGAGGATGCAAATCGCGGCAAGCCCGACTCGCGGCAACTGGCTGTGCATGTCGACGGGTACCTTCACAGCAACGAGGTGCCGTTGCGCGTGGAGTTGTTGTTTGGCGAGCGCGATGGACTGCGCACGGTCAACCTGTTTGTCGATCGCGAAGGCAATGCGAGGTGGCCAAGTGGCAGTGAAGCGCCACGCCCACGGTTTGCGGACTTCGCCTTCCCCACGGTTTCGGCGACAGGCCAGAACCTCGTAGCCGAAGCGCATGACGTTCGTTTGACGATGCCGCCGACGTGCGTTCTTGAAATCGAAGTGGTCGAAGTGGATGGCCGCCTGACCAGTGACCCGCTGACGGCACACGTCCGGTC
>JAPYTD010000102.1 GCA_029936315.1 Planctomycetota bacterium
TTTTCGAGCAGCGTCGTCGAGAGCGGCGCAGATGCGATCACGCTGATGGGAGAACGCACGTTCGACATCGCCCTCCTCGATTTCAAGATGCCGAAGATGAACGGCCTCGAGCTGTCTCATTGGATCATAGAGCATCACCCGAACACCGCCATCATCATCATGACAGGTCACGCCTCCGACGCGGTAATCGAAGAGGCACTGGAAATCGGTGTGTTTCAGTGCATTCGAAAGCCGTTGCCGGACCTCGATATGCTGGGTGCAGTCATGAACGCAGCCGTGCTCAGCAAGCAATCCACTCGGGCGTAGGCCCGGCTACTTCTCGCGAAGCCCTTGGCGACGCGCGTGATTGGGGCCATCGGGGTTAGAGGCCCGTATCTCCGGGTGGTCCGCGCCTTCGCTACTACACGTGGGCTTCGTTGCTGCGGCGGGCGGGTGCTGCGGGCGCTGGGTTCCGGTGGTCCGGACCGCACGTTGAATCGCCTTCACTTATATACAGCGTGTTTTGGGAGGGGTAGACTCTCCCGCCGATTAGCGGCCGGGTCGATAGTCCAAGTAACGCAAAGGAGAGCCCACATGAACCTTGTTTCCAAGAGTATGCAGTCGGAGTCCCGCATCTCCGCCGAGTTCGCGTTCTGTGACTTTGACCAGGAATCACATGTCGCGCTCGCGGGCAACCGCAATCCCCACCTTGCCTGGTCTGACGTCCCCGATGGCACGAAGTCGTTTGCGCTCGTTTGCCACGACCCCGACGTTCCGAGCAAGGGCGACGACGTGAATCAGGAGGGTCGGGAGGTTCCCGCGGATCTGCCGCGGGTGGACTTCTTCCACTGGACCCTGGTGGACATCGCTGCCTCCTGCAGATCGATCGAGGCTGGGGCGTACTCGGACGGAGTTACCCCGCGTGGAAAGGAAGGTCCTGCCGGACCCAACGCGACGCGCCAGGGAATCAACGACTACACCGGCTGGTTCGCTGGCGACGCCGACATGAGTGGAGACTACTTCGGGTACGACGGTCCCTGTCCTCCCTGGAACGACACCATTATGCACCACTACCACTTCACCCTTTACGCTCTCGACGTCGAGACGTGCGCGGTTGACGGGACCTTTGCAGGTGCGGACGTCTTGGGGGCACTCAATGGGCACATCTTGGCCGAGGCTTCCATTGTCGGCACCTACACACTCAACCCGCAGGTTGTGTAGAGCACGCTGATTCACATCCCGTGAATTCAGACCAAACCTACCTGGGTTGGCCAACTTCTCTTGAGTCGGCCTGCAGATCCAGCGTTTGCAGCCCCCTCCCTTTCAGCTCCATTCGCGGAGGGATTGGATGGTGAGTGAACAGCAACTCTACGCCGATGCGTGGAAGGCCTCTCCCTTGGCCATTCTGACCCTCAACGATGAGGGGGTCATTTTTTCTGCGAACCCCGCAGCCGTGCTCATCTTCTCCATGGAAGAGGAGGACTTGAAAAATGCTCCACTCAACCGCTTCGTGCATCGACTTGACGGTGGAGCGCTGCAGGCCATGCTCGATGAGGTGCGGGGGGGAGAGATCCCCAATCGCCAGGAGATTCGTTTCGAGACGCCCCGTCGTGGAGAATTCGTCACCGGCGTGAGTCTGGCGCCAACTCCTGAGCTTCAGGGCGGATCCGTTGCCGTGATCCGGGACCTGGGCAAGGAAAAGGCCTTCAGGCCGCAACTCTTGCATACCGAGCGCATGGCAACGATGGGCTCCATCGCGTCCGTTGTGGCCCATGAACTCAATAATGCCCTCGCCGGTGCCCTGGGCTGCCTCGATGAGGCCGAGCCAAGCGCTTCGGACTATGAAGACCTGATCGGAACGGCCAAGAGCGAGTTGCTACGCGCTTCCGAAATCGTGAAGGACCTGAAGGAGTACGCGCGGGTCGACGATGATCTGTCCGACAACATTGACATCTCCGAGCTCTGCCACAAGTTCGCCCGGCTGCACAAGTTCCACTCGAGCAAGGTGAAGTTGACTCTGGACATCGCCGAGCGTTTACCCATTGTCCGGGGCAACTCGAATCAGTTGATCCAGGCACTCTTGAATCTGGTGCTCAACGCCGAATACGCATCGACGACCGCGGGCCTCGAAAATGAACCGCATGTAGAGGTGTCTGCCAAGTATCATGCGGACGTCATCCAACTGGACGTTGTCGACCACGGCCCGGGAATCCCCATGGACAAGCGGGGCGGGATCTTCGACCCGTTCTATTCGACCAAGCCGGTGGGAGAGGGCACGGGACTCGGGTTGACGGTGGTCCAGGCCATTGCGGCGGCACATGGTGGCCGAGTCGAAATCCTCGACACAGAAGGCGGAGGAGCGACCTTCCGCATCGTGCTTCCGGCAATTGAAATCAGCCGGCGGCCTGAGGTACAAGGGCCGAGGCGGGCGGTCTCCTCCGCCGATCTTGCGGGAGTTCGGATTCTCATTGCAGAAGATGAGGAGTCCATTCGGTGCTTTCTTGAGCGAGCCTTCAAGCGCATGGGTGCTGACGCGGTCCTTGTTGAAGATGCTACCCAAGCGATCGAAGTTGCCCGCAGTGACGACTTCGATCTGCTGCTTCTCGACGTGAGGATGCCGGGTGGCGGTGGGGTGGAGGCCTATCAGCGGATCCGCGAGATGAAGCCCGAGCTCGCTCGGCGCACGGTGTTCATGACGGGTGAACTGTCCGTGGAGATGAACGAGATCGTCGGAAAGGACTACTCCGGTGTGCTGCAGAAGCCGTTCATGCTCGAAGAGCTGGTGGAGGCCATGCGGCGCGCGCTTACACGCAATGGCCTTTGATGATTCAAATGATCGCGTGGTGTTGTTCGGTGGCTCTGGTCTAGGCGGAACGCTCGGCGACACATGGTTATGGGACGGCGCAAGCTGGCAGCCACAGTTCGTTGCCGCGCCATCACCGCGTTACGAACACGCTATGGTCTACGACAGCGGGCGGGCAGGGTTCTCGATGGTCAGTATGAAGGCGGTTGCCGTGATCGGCCCAACGCCATTCACCGCCAATTCGCCGCACATCACCTTCTGCCGATGATGTAGTCCTCGAGTTCGTGAATGGCTGACTCCTGCTCGCAGATGATCGCCTGCACGACGTCGCCAATCGAAATGATACCGATGACGTGACCGTGTTCGACCACGGGAAGGTGCCGGAAGCGATGGGTGCTCATGAGCCGCATGCACTTCCGCATCTCTTCGTCCGGACCGACGAAAACGATTTCGCGAGTCATGATCTCACCCACAAGGGTCTCCTTGGAAGCCCGCTTCTTCAGGATGATCTTTCGGGCGTAGTCACGCTCCGAGAAGACTCCGACCAGTCCGGTTTTGTCGAGAACCACGAGGGCCCCGACGTTCTTCCGAGCCATTTTCTGCAGCGCCACGTAGACCGATGTCTCTGGCGAGGTGGACCAGATGGTGTCACCTTTGACGCTGAGAATGTTCCTTACTGTCTTCATTTTTCTACTCCCTGTTCCGCTCCTCCTGACCTTGGATATTCGAGGGGTCGCGCGATGCTCAGCATTGTACTGCTCTCGCGGAAGTTCGTGGACGTGTTGAGCCGCTTGCTCGAAACGACTCCAACCCAATCGCCCGGCTCGATCTCTGTCAGTTCGCCTCGGAGACTTGCGACGTCGACATCGGCGCGAAACCGTGAAACTACGGCATTGTGCTGAGCCACCGTTGTGATCGCGATGATTCAGCCCGATTCGTGCGCCTCGTTTGGAGGGGTTGCGAGCCGTGCGGACTGTTCCCGCCTTCTGTGATCGGCTAGTGTTTCATCTACAATTCACTAGACCGTAAGGATGTAGATCAGGAGTTTCCGATGCCCAATTCGCTTGCCGTGCGGGACCTAATGGAGACGAAGTATGTCACGCTGAAGCCTGACATGGCGATAACGGAGGCCGTTTGCATACTGATGGAGCAACGAGTCACCGGTGCACCGGTCATCGACGAAGAAGGTCGCGTAATCGGCTTGCTTGCGGAAAAGCAATGCCTCACGTCTCTCCTTAATGGCGCCTACGACCAGATGCCTACGGGGATCGTCAAGGAGTTCATGTTGCAAGACTTCGTGGCGGTTCCGCCCGACATGGGTGTCTTCGAACTCGCCGAGCTATTCGTGAAAGAAGTCATCCGACGGTTCATGGTCATTGAAGACGGCAAGCTGGTTGGCCAGATCACGCGGCGCGATCTGCTGCGTGGGATCAAGCAGTACTGGGTGTAGCTCGACGGGTCCGAAATCCGGGCCCTGTCTCATGGGCCCTGTTCCCTCCAAGCCTGCCTAGCCTGGTATGCAGGCCTGGATTAGTCCCGACAGGTGGGCCGGGTATACCCCGAGCCACAGAATCGATACGGCGAGCGCCGCCAACGCTAGACCGGCACCGCCCCACAGCGCCTGAGGGCGCGGCCAGGACCATTGCGCTTCGGACGTCGGCAGCTGGCCGAACATGACCACCACCCACCTGAGGTAGTAGAACAATCCGATGGCACTACCTGCGACGAGCACGATGACCAGAGCCCACTGGGCTGCGCCGACGCCGGCCGCTATGACGTAGAACTTGCCGAGAAAGCCTGCCGTCAGCGGGATGCCGGCCAACGAGAGCAGCGACACCGTCAACAGCGCCGCGAGCCACGGCCGCCGCCAGAACAGGCCGCGGTAGTCCTCGATCTGCTCGGCTTCGCGATCGCGATCCGAGAGTACGGTCACGACTCCGAACGCGGCCAAGGTCGAGACAAAGTAGGCGACCAGGTAGAACGTCACGGCCTCTGCTGCCAGCCCACCACCAGCCAGCATTGCGACGAGCACGTAGCCAACGTGCGCGATCGAGGAGTAGGCCAGCAGACGTTTGACGTTGTTCTCGAGCAGAGCCAGTAGGTTGCCGGCCAGCATCGATGCGATCGCGATCAAGGCGAACGCCAAGAGGATCGGGCCGAGGTCGAGCGCTTCGAACTCGGTGAAGAAACGCAGAAGTAGCGCCAGCATGCCGCCCTTGGAGACCGTCGCGATGAAGGCCGTTACTGGCGTTGGAGCCCCTTGGTAGACCTCTGGTGTCCACAAGTGGAAGGGCACGACCGCGAGCTTGAACCCGACACCAGTCACCATCAGCGCGAGGCCTGGCAACACGAGTCCCAGGTGCACGTCGCCTGACAGCTTCGCCGCCATGGCGCCGAACTGCATGCTGCCGGTCTGCCCGTAGATCAGCGCCATGCCGAAGACCAGGAATGCGGACGACGCACCCGCCAGGATCAGATACTTGATTCCGGCCTCGACCGCGAACGGTGTATTCCGGAGGTACGCGATCAGGCCGTAGATCCCGATGCTGAGCACTTCGAGGCCGAGGAACAACGAGACGAAGTGGTTGCTCGCGACGAGCACCATGGCGCCAACAGTCGCAATGACCAAGAGCACGTAGAACTCTTCTCGGTTCTCCCGACGCTGTTCGAGGTAGCTGAAGGCTAGCAGGCTGACGACGACAGCCGCTGCCAACAGCAGGCCGAAGTAGAAGAGGGAATAGCTGTCGATGATCAGGAGGACCGTGACCTGCCGCGGTGCCAACGGCACCGCGAGCATGATCGAGAGGCCGGCGAGCACTAACCCGACCAACGTGACCCCAAGAACAACGCGGTGCACGCGACGCACCGACAAGACCACCACGATCAAGACCGCGACGAACGCGGTTACGATCAGCGGTGCGAGAGCGGTGAGATCTGTGTAGTCCACGGGGTGTTATGTCAGCGATTCTTGAACGGTTCGAGCACGTGGGCGAGGGCGGGTTCCGCAGCGTCGAGCACGGGCTGCGGATACAAGCCAAGCCCAACTAGTCCGATCACGAGTACCCACAGTACCAGCGCCTCACGGCGGTTGATGTCGGGCAGCGACCATTTCCTTTCGTTCGGTCCGTGGAACGTGCGGTGCACAAGCCACAAGGAGTAGATCGTGGCGGCGACGAGCCCGATCGTGGCCAGCACGGTCAAGGCAATGCTCACCTTGTAGACGCCGATAAGCACGAGGATCTCGGCGACGAAGTTGCCCAGCCCGGGCAAACCCAGTGAGGCCATTGCGAAGAACAGTCCGAGGGCGCCCATTCTCGGCACGGTGGCCCACAAACCACCGAGGCGGTCGAGATCACGGGTGTGGGTTCGTTCGTAGATGGCGCCGGCGATGATGAAGAGGGCAGCGGTCGACAACCCGTGGCAAATCATCTGCATCACGACTCCCTGCAGCGCGAGATGATTCCAGGCGAAAACGCCGAGCAGCACGAAGCCGAGGTGGCTGACGCTCGTGTACGCGATGAGCCGTTTCAGGTCGGTCTGCGTAAATGCCATGATCGCGCCGTAGAGAATACCGATCACTCCGAGCGACATCCCCACCGGTGCAAACGTCGAGGCGGCCTCCGGGAACAAGGGCACGACGAAGCGAATCAAGCCGTAGGCCCCCGTCTTGAGCAGGAGTGCGGCCAGGATCACGCTGCCAGCCGTCGGCGCTTGGGAGTGGGCGTCCGGCAGCCACGTGTGGAATGGCACGGCCGGGAGCTTGACCGCGAACGCGATGAAGAACCCCAGCATCAACAGCATTCCGGTCGTGCCAGTCGTCTCGGTGTCGAGCAGCTCGGTGTAGTCGAACGTCAGCTGACCGGTAGCGCGGTGGTGGATCCAGACTAGCCCGACGATCGCGACCAGCATCAGCAGGCCGCTGAGCTGGGTGAAGATGAAGAACTTGATGGCGGCGTAGACTCGTCGCTCGTGGCCCCAGATGCCGATGAGGAAGTACATCGGTACGAGCATCAGTTCCCAGAAAAAGTAGAGCAGGAACAGGTCCAATGCCAAGAACACGCCGACGACGCCGGCCAGCACCCACATCAGGTTGAAGTGGAAGAAACCGACACGCTTGTCGATCTCGGTCCACGAGCAAGCGACCGACAGAATCCCGATGAAGAGTGTCAACAACACCATCAGCAGGCTCAGCCCATCGATGCCGAGGTGCAGGCCGATCCCGAAACGCGGAATCCATGCCGCGGATACCTCCGCGATCCACACACCTGTCGTGCTGACATCGACAGCAGAGGGTTGCCAGAGGGTCAACGCCAGCGCGAGGTCGACGACGATCGCCAACAGCGAAATCCAGCGCGCCGCCGACGGTGCGAGGCCCGCGAGCAGCCAGGCGAGCAGGCCGCCAACCAGCAGGATCACGATCAACCAGACGAGGATCATGCGAACACCGCCATGCCGAATACGATGATGGTGCCGACGGCGATGCTCACGGCGTACCACCTGATCCGACCAGTTTGGGTCAACCCGAGCAGGGTATGGCAGCCGCTGGCGAACTTGGCGAAGGCCCCGTAGATCGAGTCGACGAAGTCCGCTCGATTCAGTTGCGCCACGGCGACGAACGGAGCGACGATGGTCTTCTGGTAGAGCTTGTCGAAACCCCAGCCGTCGAGGAAGAAGTGGCGTGGGCCGGTTGCGACGTGCGGCACGACGACCTCGTCCTGGTTCGAGTAGTCCTTCTCCAGATGCTTGTGTCGTCGGAACCAGTAGTAGGCCATGTAGATGCCGAACAGTGACGTGCCCATCGCGAAGCGCTCAATCGCGATCTTCGTGCCATCATGGGAGCCGACCGAGCCGAGCCCCGGCGACTCCGGGTGGTAGCCGAACCACCGCGGATACTCCAAGAAGGCGCCGAGCATCGACAACGTCGCCAGGATGCTGATAGGGATGAGAATCGCGGCACCCGGCCCAGCACCTGGCGCTGTCTTCTCCTCGCCGTGGAAGACCGTGAACAACAGTCGGAACAGATACAGCGAGGTGACGAAGACGCCGAGAACGCCAAACACCCAGAAGGTGGCGCCTCCCTGCGGCGAGTACCAGACCTCAGTAAGGATCAGGTCCTTGCTGAAGAACGGGCCGACGCCGGCAAAAAACATGATCCAGAAGAGGTGCGGCATCTTCCGGCCCAGCCCACCCATCTTGAATATGTCGTGCTCGTGGCGATAGATCACGATCACTGCACCCGCCCCAAGAAACCAGGTCGCCTTGAAGCAAGCATGGGTCATCAAGTGGTAGATGGCAGCACCGTTGGCCGCGACGCCCAGCGCCAAGAACATGTAGCCGAGTTGGCTGATCGTCGAGTAGGCCAGGATGCGCTTGATGTCGCGCTGGTGCAGTGCGGCGATACCCATCGTCAATTGGGTGATCAAACCGATCAGGGCGACTGCGAAGAGCACGATCGGGGCCAGTTCGAACAGCACATGGGTGCGCGCGATCAGGTAGACGCCGGCCGTTACCATCGTCGCGGCGTGGATTAGCGCTGAGACCGGTGATGGGCCGGCCATTGCATCGGGCAGCCAGGTCTGCAGTGGGAGCTGTGCCGACTTGCCGATCGCGCCACCGAGCAGAAGCGCCGCTGCGGCCACCGCCAACCCTGATCCCTGTGGCCATTCCTGCACGGCCCGTAGCTGGATTTCGGCGATGTCGAAAGTGCCGAATTGCGTGACCAGCAGGAACACGCCGATCGCCATCGACGTGTCGCCGATTCTGGTCACGATGAACGCCTTGCGTGCTGCCCTGCCGTTCGCGGGGTTCTTGTACCAGAAGCCGATCAGCAGGTAGCTACACAGGCCGACGCCTTCCCAACCGAGGTAGAGCTGCAGCAGGTTGTCCGCGAACACCAGCATCAACATGAACCCGACGAACAGGTTCATGTAGGCGAAGAAGCGGCTGTAGGCCTCGTCTTCTCGCATGAACTCGGCTGAGTACACGTGGATCAGGAATCCGACGACCGTGATGACGATCATCATCACGACCGACAGTGGATCCAGCGCCAGTGCGATCGTTACTTGCAGGCCGTCGACATCGAACCAGGTCCACAGGGTCTGCAGATAGCTATCGCCAGGGGGTGGTGAACTCAGGAAGCTCACGGTAATCGCGATGGCAACCAGTGAGCATGCTGCCATCGAGCCGACGCCGATCGTGGTGGCGCCCTTTCGCGATAGTGACTTGCCCAACAGCGTCAGCAGCAGGAAGCCAGCGAACGGCAACGCCGGAACGAGCCAGAGAAGATCTAGCACGGGTCAGTCTCTCCTCGCGTGGCCGATTCGTCGGGTGATTTGGTTTGCGCGTCAGTCGGCGCAACGATTGGTTCGCCGGCTTGTGCGATCGCCGGTTCCTGGAAACCGACGCTGACGGAGCTGGCCAAGGCGTTGGCTGCGTCGATGTCGAGGGTCTTGTTCTGCCCGAAGATGCGTAGCACGAGTGCCAGGCCGACGGCGACCTCGGCAGCCGCCATGGCAAGGATGAACAAGAACATCACCTGTCCGTCGGCGGCACCCCAACGTGCGCCAGCGACGACGAACGCCAGCCCGGCCGCGTTCAGCATGATCTCAACCGAAATCAGCATGAACACGACATTGCGCCGCACCATCAGGCCGACGAGCCCGAGAATGAACAGTACACCGGCGATCATCAGACCCTGTTCCATCGGGATGGTCATGTCGGCTTCTCCTCGTCGCGCGGCTCCGGTCGACCGATGTGGTAGGCAGCGACGAGACCACCGAGCAGCAGGATTCCCGCCAGCTGCACGCCGATCAGATACGGACCGAACAGGGCGATGCCAACCTCCTTCGGTGGCACCGGCACGATCGCTGGCGACTCTGCTATGCCGGACCTCGACAGCATGACGCCCACTTCGACAAGCAAGATGAATGTCAATACGCACGGGCCGCCCCAAACACCTCCCTTCAACCACCGACGCTCCTGCTCGACCCCTTTGGGGCCAAGGTTGAGCAACATGATCACGAACACGAAGAGCACCATGATCGCGCCGGCATAAACGATGATCTCAAGCATCGCGACGAACGGTGCGCCGAGCACCATGAACATCACTGCCACCGCCAGCAGCGAGACGATCAGGTAGAGCAGGGCGTGAATCGCGTTGGCGCGCGTGATCACCATGACGGTGGACACGATGGCGACGATCGCAGCGATCCAGAAGACAGGGAGCATGATGGGTTAGCGGCTCTCGTAGAACTCGGTGTTGATCGGGCGGTGTTGGCCCGGGCGGTGTTGGAACGGGGAAGTGCAAATCATGGCATCAGGCCCTTCACGTCCACCGGCGGTGACTCGTTCTCGGCTTCCCCCTTGTCCTTGCCGCCGATCGCCAGCCCGGCGAACTTGTAGTAGTTGTAGCCCGGGTACTTGCCTTGCCCGTCGATCAGCAGGTGTTCCTTCTCGTAGACCAGGTTCTTACGTTGGTACTCGCCCATCTCGAAATCCGGGGTGAGCTGGATCGCGTAGGTTGGGCACGCTTCTTCGCAGAACCCGCAGTAGATGCAGCGGGAGAAGTTGATGCGGAACCACTCCGGGTAGCGCCTGCCATTCTCGTCCTCGGTCGGCTGCAAGGCGATGCAATCCACTGGGCATACGACGGCACAGAGTTGGCAGCCAACGCATCGTTCGCCGCCATCGGGGTCGCGGCTGAGGATGATGCGCCCGCGCCAGCGTGGCGCGAGCTCACGCCTCTCCTCGGGGTACTGCACCGTGACGCGGCGATCAAACGTGTGCCGCAAGACGCGCCACAGGCTGCGCAATATGCTTATCATGGTTGCTTCCTCGGCGGGTTCATCGCGGTCCCTCCATCAGGGCGAGCTTGATACCGCCGGTGACGACGACGTTTAACAGGGACAATGGCAGCAGTAGCTTCCAGCCGAACGACATCAGCTGGTCGTAGCGTGGTCGCGGCAGCGCGGCGCGGCACAGAATGAACAGGAAGACAACCAGCATCGTCTTCAGCAAGAACCAGACGATCGGCGGCAGCCACGGGCCCATCCAGCCGCCGAAGAACAGCGTGGTCATCAACGCCGAGATGACAACGACGCCGATGTACTCGCCGACGAAGAACATCCCGAACTTCATGCTCGAGTACTCGGAGTGGAAGCCGGCGACGAGTTCGGCCTCAGCTTCGGGCAAGTCGAATGGCAGACGGTGGGTCTCGGCGAATCCGGCGATCAGAAAGATGCACATGCCGATGAACTGCGGGATGCAGAACCACATGTCCTGTTGTGCCTCGACGATACCGCGCAAGCTAAAGGTCCCGGCCATCACTACGACGCCCATGAGCGACAGACCCATGAAGACTTCGTAGCTGAGCATCTGGGCGGCGGCACGTACCGCGCCGAGCAACGAGTATTTGTTGTTCGATGCCCAACCGGCGAGCACGATGCTGTAGGCGCCCATCGAGGACATCGCCAGGAAGAACAGCAACGCGACGTTCATGTCGTCGACAACGCCGATGCCCGGTGCGATCGGCAACACCGCGCACGACAGCATCGCAGTCGCCATGACGATGCCCGGCGCGATGACGAACACCGCCTTGTCGGCGAACGGAGGAATCCAGTCCTCCTTGAAGTGCAGCTTGATCGCGTCGGCGATCGGCTGCAGCAGACCGAACGGACCGACACGGTTGGGACCGTAGCGCTCCTGCCAAACCGCAAGCAGCCGACGTTCGACCCAGATCAACCCGGCCGCGAAGTTGAGCGCGATGAACGGAATCCCGACAACGCACAGGAGGATTCGAACGGTCTCGTTCACTGCAAGACCTTCGCGATGGCAGCGGTGGAAGAGAGGTCGAGGAAACCAACGCCCGGCAGCCCTACTGGCACGCCGACAATGCCGCGCGGCAACTCATCGCAGATCCGGACCGGGAGCCGTAGCGCCACGCCGGCGATCGTGAGCTGTACGTCGTTGCCGTGTTCGACCTCGAGGCCCTTGGCGTCCTGCGAGTGAAGCGCGACGTAGGGCTGAGGCACGCGTTCGACAAGCGGCGCACTGTGCAGGCTCAATTCGTCGCTGCCGAAGATGTGGTGCCGCGCCACCGGCAACCATTCGCCACTCTTGTGCTTGTACGCCTTCGGTGGCTTCGAGTACTTGGTCTTAGGGCCTTCCTTGCTGGTCGATCCGTTGGGGATGATCAACAGGTGGCCTGGATCACCGCCACGTAGAGCACCACCGACCTCGAACTGGAACTTGTTCAATGCCTGTACGGAGTTCCAACTCGGCGCCCAGTACGATGCGACCACCGGTCCTGCGCGGTCGGGGTGTCCCTCCATCGAGAACGCGAGAGGGGAGTCAACCGGCTGCGGGAGCCTTGGCTCGTGCACGTCGATGTGCGCATTCATCGCGGTACGACCGCTCGAGCGGTGTGACCCGCGCGGCACTCGGTGCTTGCTGTAGCGCAGGCTTGACGGCGGCTCCGTGCGATCTACATCGAACATCGGGTGGGCGGCGGCCAGGCCCCGATGCACGCTCGCCAGCGACAAGAAAGGTAGATCCTCGTGGCCCGCGGCGGTGCCGGAGTCGCGCAGCCAGCGCCAACTCTCCTCTATGTCGCCCTTGGCCCGGAGCACCTGATAGAAGATCTGCGCTCGGCCCTCATTGTTGACGAGCGTGCCATCGGTCTCGGCGAACGTCGCGGCGGGCAGCACGCACCGCGCTCGCTGTGCCGTCTCGTGTAGTAGGTGATCGACGACGATCAGATTCTCTGCGACTGCCTCGAGGAACGCGTCGACCCGTGCTCGCTCGGCGCGTCGATACAGGTCATTCTCGACGACGATAACGGTGTCGCAAACTCCCTGCTCGACCTGATCGAAAGCTCCTTGTAACGGTTTGCAGCCGAGCAGGTGTAGCCCCAGGCTGTTGCACTCCGGCACGATGAGGCTCAGTCCCGAATGCTCAGGCTGATCCTTCTTCGCTCGCGCGACCCGCAGTGCGGCTGTCACGTCGGCGGCGGCCTGCAGCACCGCTTCGCTGCCAGCGCCGGTACCGGCAACGACCACCGGTTGCTCAGCATCACGCAGAGCAGTGGCGATGCGTTGCGCGAGCACCACTGCATCCTCGGCGAGGTCAGTGACCGCGGGCGCCTTCGCGTCGAGTTCGTGGGCGACGGCGCAGGCCAGTCGGGCAATGTCGTCTGGGGCCGCGCGGTAGGTTTCCTGCGCGATGTCGTCCAGTCGTGTGGCGCTTGCCGTGGCAACGAACAATGGACCACGCTCATCCTGCACGAGGTTGCGAACCGCCGCGTCGTGCCACTCGGGGATTCGTGCTTCGCCCGCCTTTTGGATAGGTTGCTGCCGAACCGATTGACGCAACGCCAAGGCGAGCATCGGCGCGGTGTCGGTCGGGTCTTCTCCGAGCACGAAGACAGCGTCCGCGCTGCCGACCTCCTTCAAGGACGGCGGCCGTCCCGGGCCTCGCTTCATGATTGCCGCCACCGTTGCGACCAGATCGAAGTCGGACTGCGACACCCCGGCGA
>JAPYTD010000023.1:0-19630 GCA_029936315.1 Planctomycetota bacterium
TCGACGCGGAGCTGCCTACGAACTCGAGTCGCACGATCGCATTGCATGGAACGTGCTGCCGACCGACGTTGAGTTTGGCCCCGATGGTTCGCTCTACTTCTTCGATTGGGTCAACGGCTGGGCCAAGTCCGGCAAGGGCCGCATCTACCGTCTGCGCACCAAGGAGATGGCCAACGACTTCAAGCTGCGCAACAACGCGCGCTTGTTGGCCACCGACATGAGCAAGATGGCAAAGCAAGAACTGCAGAGCCTGCTTGCCCATAAAGACCGTCGCATTCGCCAGAAGGCACAGTTCGCGTTGACCGATCAGGAAGCCGCCGACTCGTTCGAAGCTGCCGCAACCTCTCGGGCATCCCGGCTCGCGCGCCTGCACGGCATCTGGGGCCTCGGCACCCTCGCCCGCAACGGCAAGCACAACACCAAGAAGCTTGTCTCGCTGCTGACCGACGACGACGGCGATGTGCGTGCCATGAGCGCGCGCATGCTCGGAGACACTCGCGACCAAACGCACATCGAGGCGCTCCGCAAACGACTCTCGGACGACAACTCACGCGTCAAGCGGGAAGCAGCGTTCGCACTGGAGCGTATTGGCGGCAAGTCGACCAAGGCGACAGAGAGCCTGTTCGCGATGATCCGTCACAACAACGACCGCGACCTGGTCGTGCGCCACGCCGGCGTGTTTGCACTCGCCGAAGTCGCGAGCCGCCAAGACCTGGTCGCACGCATCAAGGACAAGAGCCGCGCCGTGCAGCGCGCCGTGCTACTCGCACTGGCGCGGCAACGCGCCAACGAAGTGCAGCAGTTCTTGAAGCACGAAGACGAGCAGTTCCGCTACGAAGCCGCGCGCGCGATCTACGAAACGCCGATCCCGGGCGCCATGCAGTCGCTGGCCCTATTTGTCTACGACGACGAGCCCGATAGCGAGCGCATCGATTGGCGTGCAATCCAGGCAGCACGCATGATTGGCGAAGTCGAACAGGGTGAAGCGCTGGTGCACCTGGCAACGAAGGCCAACCACTCGCGCAAGATTCGGCTTGAAGCCCTCGCCGTACTCGCCGAGTGGCGCACCCCGCACGGCCAGTGCCGCGTGATCGGCAACTGGCGCCCAACCAAGCACCCAGACGCCGACATCGTCGCGCAGAACTTCCGCGGTTCTGCCGACGAGTTGCTTGAAGACAAGGTCACATCAGAAGCGACGGCAAACACCATCGCCAAACTTGGCTTGCGCGAGAAAGCACCGATCCTCGCCGCCCTGGTCCGCAACAAGGACATGCCGACCAAGGCCCGCGTCGCCGCGCTCAACGCGCTCGCCGACCTCAAGGTCGACGAACTGCAACAAGCGCTCGCGGGCATCGGCACCACGGCCCCCGTACCGCTACGCAAGCGCGCCGTCGCGCTGCTATCGCACACTTCGCCGGAGAAGGCCGTTCCAGTTCTAGGCTCGCTCCTGAGCAACGCATCCACCGGTGAAAAACAAGCCGCGTGCGAAGCACTCGGCAACCTCAAGCACGAAGCGGCCACCGAACTGCTACGCACCTGGCTACAACGACTGCGCGATGGCAAGGTCGCCGGCGCCGTCTCGCTCGACTTGCTCGAAGCCGCGAACAAGCACGAAGCGCTGAAGCCTTTGGTCACCGCGCACGAGCAGAGGGCAAAGAAGATTGGGCCACTCGGTCCATTTGCGATGTGCCTCGACGGCGGCAACGCCAATGCCGGGCGCAAAGTCTTCCACAACTTCGAAGCGACTCGTTGCACCCGCTGCCACACGCTCAACAACAACGGCGGCAACGCTGGCCCGGTGCTCAACGGCGTCGGCAAACGACTGACGCCCGAGCAGATCTTGGCTTCCTTGATCACGCCGAGTGCTGACATCGCCGAAGGCTTCAGCACGACCACGGTCGAGCAAACCGACGGCATGATCATCGCTGGAGTGATCACCAAGGATCAGGACGGCGAAATCATAATCGTCGACATCAATGGCAAGGAGAGCCGCATCCCGGTGGGCAAGATCCGTTCACGGTCGGCAAACAAGGACAGCGCGATGCCCGACGTGGCCGGCACGCTATCGAAGCGGCAGCTGCGTGATTTGATCGCGTTCTTGAAGCGTCAGAAGAAGTAGGCACACATCCACATCGCCAACGGCTTGTGCGACTGCTAGCTACGCCTCACTCGACTCGGCAAGCCACCGGCGCATCCTGCGGTCTAGAAAGAACGGCATCAACGGAATCAATGACGCGAACGCCAACAGCCACAGACGTGACTTCGGCCATTTCGTTTCAAAGTGCGAGCGCACCAACAGCCATAGCAGGATCAAGAATAGCACGCCGTGGATCATGCCCATGACCTTCACGGCCAAAGGCATGCCAGCCAGGTACTTCAGCGGCATAGCGATCGCCATCAACAGCAGGTAGGAGACCGCTTCGGTCAGTGATGTGATTCGCAGGCGAGATAGCAACACGTGCATCGGTGCACATCGTGCGCAGAATGCGGCGCGTGAGCCATAGCGATTTCGACTGGGCTGCGGGTTAACCTTGAGCCCGTGACGACCTCTCTGCTGCTGGATCTCACGCGCCGCTACCAAGAACCGCAGCGCCACTACCACACGCTTGAGCAGGTTGCCGCGATGCTGCACCAGGGCCGGCAGTTTCCGCTGAACGAGGAGCAGGTCATGGCAATCTGGTTCCACGATGCGGTGTATGACCCGGAGCAAGTTCTTTGCCGGGATGTTGGAGCGAGAGAGGCTGTTCTTCACGCCTTGGGGCCAGACGCTCGAGGAGCCGGCCCGCAACAACCTGCGACGCGCTATCAGCGAACTAGAAAGTGCGTGAGTCGGTCGACGACCGCGGCCCGGTCGGGCCCGGCACTATGCTCTGAGCCAGACCGCGAGACCACCGCATGTTGCGACGGCAAGCACGCCGATGCAGGCGCCAACGGATCGATGCTTGGTGAACCATGGCATCACGACGAGCAACATCGGTAACGGCGCGATCCAGGCAAGCACGAACGGTAGCTGCAGCAGTTCGCGTTCGCTGCGGCCGCAGATGAGCAGGCCAGTGTGCGCCAGCGTCATGCACAGGGCGGCACCCGAACCACATTCGAATCGCCGACGCCAGGCAGTCGTGATGACCGCGAAACCGAGTGCTACCGAGGCCACGCCGGCGAGCTGCCAGTCCGGACCACCGGCATGGGTTCGCAACAACCAGGCATCGACTCCGAGGGCGATCGTCATCGCCAGTGGCACGGCAAGTCCAGGCTGCGCCGTGGCCGATCGACGTAGGCAATACCAAAGAGCAGCCATCAAGAGCCAACCGGCACTGAGGTAGAGCGCGCAGGTTTCGAAACTCCACGTTGCGCGCAACGGCGCCGACAACAACCAGGGCAGCATCACCACGAGCCCAACCTCGAGGCCGAACGTCACGATCTTCGGTAGCACGCGGAAGTCGTAGGCTGTTCCCAGCAGGCCCCCGAGTAGCAAAGTCCACCACAACGCGGGCCGGGGCGCGCCGTGCGCAAGGTCGAGGTGCCAGAACCAATCGGGCCAGCCGTCGGCGATGGCAAACGGTACGCAGATCGCGACGGCCAGAGCCAAGGCAAGCCAACGGGCTCCGCCCACGCCTACGCCGAGCAGCACGACCGCAATCGCCGGCAGCAGCCCAAACAGCACCCACATCAGCACGTCCACACGCCGACTCTACGTTTCCCGCGGAACTCAGCGAAGGCTACTCTTCGCCACACCACCATGTCCCTTGCAACCGTCACAACGCTGCGCCGTAGCCTCCACGAATGGGCGCACCGAGCCGGCAACCAGAAGTTCTTGCGTGACGACCAGGAAACGCAACTAAGGCGCGTGCTCAAGGACCCGAGTCGCCGCACGCAGGCCCACGTAGCGGCGTGGATGCTCGGCACCTGGCACCTCGGCAACGGCATGCTGCGGGTGCTCGATAGAGATCCCGAGGGATTTGACGAAGCGCGCCAGGGACAATCGCTGCGTCGCACGTCCTTGCTTGCCCGGGCTAGCCACCAAGCCGGGCCGCGCCGCGGCAGCAAGGTCCGGCTACCGTTCTCGTTGCTACACGGTGCGTGGACGTCCCTGCTCGGCCTCGCGCTGCATGACCCGGGTGCCGAGCCGCTCTACGAGTTCATGATGCAGCTGCCGGACATCGCCTTCAGCGAGACGGACAGTGTCGCGTTCTTCGTTCGGGAACTGCTGGCGTTGCGCGCCGGTCGCCGCCCAAAGATGTCGTCACGCCTCGGACCTTTTGAAGACGTCATACTTCATTGGACGAGTAACGAACGACTGCTGAGCCGCGCCATGGCGGACCTGCTGGATTGGCACATGAAGGAAGCCCACGGCGCCGGCAAGAACTACGACGACCCCGCCTGTCTTATCTACCCCGTCGAGGTCATTGCGATCCACCACGTACGAATATGGCTCGAACTGCCTATGCCGCGCGTCGACCATCCATTGATGCACGGCAGCCTCGCCCAAATGACGCCGCGCACAGCGTGGCCACATCACGAACTCGCAGTGATCCTCGAACGTCAGACGCGTGCTTAGACATCGTTGCCGAGCTACGCTGTCTGCATGAATGGCAACCAACAGATGCCTTTTGCCGGCCAACGCATCATCTGCTTCGCGCTTGTCTTTGGCATGACCATGTATGCAATCGTCGCGGGCGTTGTGATCCAAAACAACGAGGGCGTCGGCCTGGCTGAAGAGCCGATCGAAGTGTTGGATTCCGTTGTGATGTTTGTTGGTGGCGCCATGGCGGCTGGGGCTTTGGCAGTCCGCATGGTCATGAACAAGCGCGCCGAAGCACGCGACGGGCCTGATCGATACCTGCCGCGGCTCTTGTCGCGCATCGTGCCGCTGGCGATGCTCGAAGCTGGCTGTTTGCTCGCAATCACGACGTGGATGCTCAACGGCAAGACCGTGCCATCTCTGGTGGTTGCGTGCGTGTTGTTGTCGTTCGCGATTTCAATGGTTCCGCTTCGGGATCCGGACGCTGATACGACGGGGAATGCGTAAGGCCGGCATCCTTGTTAGGAATGCACGCGGTGCGCTGGCTCCGACGGCGGCGGCGTGACGCTCTCCGCGCCCACCAAGCGCTCGCAGGTATCGAGCAGGATCTGGTGGTTGCGTACGAGGCCTTGCCAACCGAGCTATTCTCAGTTGAGGCAGATGTACACTATCGCGGCAAGCGCGCCGCCGAGCAGCGGCCCCACCACCGGGATTGGCGCGTAACCCCAGTCGCTGTCACGCTTGCCGGGGACCGGTAGCAGCGCGTGGGCGATCCGCGGGCCAAGGTCGCGCGCGGGGTTGATCGCGTAGCCGGTCGTACCACCAAGGGACAGCCCAATGGCGAACACGACGAGCGCGACCGGCAATGCTCCGAGAGTCCCCAAGCCGACCGTCGCCGCCATCTGTTCGCCAGCGAGGTCGGGGAACGTGATCGTCGGCGCGGCGATCAACAACACCGGGAACACCAACATGAAAGTGCCTGCGATCTCGCTCACAAGGTTCGAGCCGAGCGAACGGATCGCCGGCCCCGTGCAAAATGTCGCGAGCTTGGCGTCGGCGTTGTCGGTGGCGGCATAGTGGCTCCGGTAGACGGTAAAAACCAACGCACCACCGAGGATGCCACCACAGAGCTGCGCCAACACGTAGCCCGGCACACTGCCCCACGCAAACCGACCGTCGATCGCCAGACCAAACGTGACCGCCGGATTCAGGTGCGCGCCGCTCGAAGCAGCCGAACAGAGCACGGCAACGAACACCGCCATCGCCCACCCGAGCGTGATCACAATCCAACCGCTGTCATGCCCCTTGGTGCGATTCAGCACAACGTTGGCGACCACTCCATTTCCCAGCAGGATCAGTATCGTCGTACCAAGGAACTCGCCGAGCAAGGGATGCACGTCGTGATCATGCGCAGAATGCGTCGCGCAGGCTAGCGCGTTGCCTGCGAACAGCATCAATATGCCCGAGACATGGCACGGAGCTAGCGACGGACGCCAACACTCGACTACGGCATAGTCCGCACGGCGCCGGCCCACTTGCGGTGGTTAGTTTTGTTAGGGCCGCCGGAGTTCGGTTCTCCGCCCCCCCACGCTCGCCTTGCTATCCTGCTACCAAGCGGGTTCTTGCTGATTGATGGTTCGGGCAAGGACCAGTTCACCAAGGCATCCATCAACCTGAATCGCCTGAGCGGGGAGATGGCGAGCCTGCTCCACACTGCGCTCTCCAAGGCCGCTGTCATCAAGTTCGACAGGCAATCGGAATTGAGACAGCCGTAATTGCAGCAACCGTGCCCCGTGCAGCGGACTCCGCCGAAGCCCTTGATCAGCGAAGGCCTCAAAGGACCTCACGACTTCTCACGGTGATTGGTGACGATACCGACACCGGGAGCCATCAGTTACGCAAGCGATCGAGCAAGCGACCAAGCGCAGCGTCATAGGCCGCAGGCTGTTCCAAGAAGGCCTTGCCGTGACCGACGTTTGGCACGTGCCACAGTTCCTTGGTGCCGCCGTGCTGAGGCAAACGCCGGTAGAGGTTGGCCACCGTTTCGGGAGGCGCACGATCATCGAGTCCTTCCCCCACGACGAGAACCGGCAAATCATGAGGCAACGTCGCCAACACTTCGATAGGCGAAGCGTCCGTAGTCGAGAACCCAGACCACGCACCGAGCGCCGTCAGCACGAGCGAACGCCATGGCTCATACATGTAGGTAAACGACCGGCGGTCACCCGGTCGGTTAAACGTCATCATGCGATGCGCAGCCGCGGTGAGATCATCAATTGGTGCATCGAGCACAACGCCCGCGACGTCGTCGATGCGCGGCAGAGCCAGACTGACCGCAATCGTGCCGAGGCTAACGCCAAACAACACAACCGGCGTCTTCTGGCGCCCGGGCTGCGTGCGCACGTATTCGACCACGGCAACGATGTCATCGCTTTCGCGCAAGCCGCCGGTGAACGGTGCACGCGTACTGCCGCCATGGTTGCGCTGATCGACGAGCCAACACTCACAGCCTCGATTGCGCAGCATGTTGGCGACCGGTTCGAGTTCCATCGACGACCGGAACAGCCCGTGTACCAATACTGCGACCGCAATCGGTTCTTCGACCTTGGCCTCAACGCGATACGCGCAGATCGTCACGCCATCCGAACTCGGAATGCGATGCGCGCGCGCTTTGGCAGCAACGACAAGATCCTCAGCCACCGCCGGCTTGCCGGCATCGCGTTCTTCGCGCAGCGTGCTCCAACTCTGCATGAGCATGCGACCATCGGCGGCGATACGCGGACCTTCATAAAGTCTCTCCACCGCACGAGATCCGACGCCGCGTGACACCAACAGGCCAAGCGCCGCAGGGAACGTGACGAACAAGTGCAATGGGAACAGCCCCAGATGCAGCCAGCCAACTGCGCGCCAATAGCGGCGCTGCGGTTTGCGTAGCAGCCACAAAACGAGCCCGACAACCAACGCCAGCGCCGCAGTGACGGCGGTGAAGATCAGCGCGGCTAGCAATGGGAAGATCATGCTTCACTCCGGAAGTACGCCGAACCACCCGGCGGCAACAACCCGGCATCTCGCCCACGCCGCAACAGTTCATCGATCGCACGCCTGCCGACGTCGCCGAGATCCTCACTAAAGTTGTTCACGTAGAGAGCAATGTGTCGATCGCAGACATCGTCGGTCATCTCTTGGGCATGCTCGCGAATCCACGCACGCGGCCGCTCGGGCTCGCGCCGTGCCAGCCGCACCGAATCCCGCAGCGCCTGCTCGATCGACACCAACAACTCAGCGCCAAGGTCACGACGAGCCGCGATGATCCCGAGCGGCAGAGGTCCGTTGGTTTCGCGTTGCCACAAGTCGCCGAGATCCGCCAGCTCGCGCAGACCATGCTGGGCGTAGGTGAATCGACTCTCGTGGATGATCAAGCCCGCGTCACAAGCACCCGACGCAACCGCCGGCATGATCTCATCGAAGCGCATCGCAACGACGTCCTTCGCCTTTGGCAGCAAACACGACATCAACAAGAACGCCGTCGTGTGCAAACCGGGAACGGCAACCCGTGCACCCTTTAGATCCTCCAGCCGAAAGCGCTGGTCACGGCACACCACCAACGGACCACAGCCAAAGCCAAGCGCCGCCCCGCTCGACAGCACCGCGTAGTGATCGATGCAGCGGGCCAACGCCGGCAAACTCAGCTTGGTGACTGGCAACCGGTCCTTGCCGAGCACCGCGCGCTCGTTGAGCGTCTCAATGTCACCGAGTTCGGCCTCAAACTGGCACGGCCCAGCAATCGCACCATGCACCGCCGCCCAGAAGGCGAACGTATCATTGGGGCACGGCGAGAAGCCGAATCGCATCGCAGCAACAGAACTCACGCGGGCAGGCTACGAAGCGCCAGCCCGCCGGTCCATTACTCCTCTTTCACGCGCACAGGAAGGTCGTGCTCGGAACACGCAGCCGGTTATGTAGGCTGATTCGGCAATGCGACTTGAGTTGACCCGCCCTGACGACTGGCACGTGCACCTACGCGATGGCATCGGCCTTGCCAGCGTGACCCCCGACACCGCCCGCACGTTTGCGCGGGCCATTATCATGCCCAACCTGAAGCCTCCGGTGACAACCGTGGCTGAGGCGGCAAGCTACCGTGAACGCATCTTGGCGGCGGTGCCAGAGGGAATGACGTTCGAGCCGTTGATGACGCTCTACCTGACGGATCGCACCAAGCCTGAAGAGATCGTCGCCGCCAAGCAGTCCGGCTTTGTCCATGCGATTAAGTTCTATCCAGCGGGCGCGACGACCAATTCGGAGAACGGCGTCACCGATTGGGGCAAAGTGCACGCGACCCTCGCCGAACTCGAACGCGTCGACATGCCGCTGTTGCTGCACGGCGAAGTAACGGATCCGAGCATCGACATCTTTGACCGGGAGCGCGTCTTTCTCGAACGCCACCTTGGCCCGCTACAGGGCGACTTCCCCAACCTTCGCATCGTGCTCGAGCACATCACAACCAAGGACGCAGTCGAGTTCGTACAGCAAGCAGGGCCAAAGGTCGCCGCGACCATCACCGCGCACCACCTGCTATGGAACCGCAACGAGATCTTCCGCGGTGGTCTGCGCCCGCATGCCTACTGCCTGCCAGTATTGAAGCGCGAGACGCATCGCGAAGCCCTCGTCGCCGCGGCGACGAGTGACGACCCAACCATTTTTCTCGGCACCGACAGCGCGCCGCATGCGCGCGGCGCCAAGGAAAGCGACTGCGGCTGCGCCGGCATCTACACGTCCCATGCGGCCATCGAACTCTACGCCGAAGCGTTCGATCAGGCCGGTGCACTCAATCGCCTCGAAGCGTTCGCCAGCCATCGCGGCGCCGACTTCTACGGGTTGCCCCGCAACCCCGACAAGATCGTCATCGAGCGGCGCGAACAACGCATCGCCTCGGAGCTGCCGTTCGGAGAAGACGTCTTGGTGCCGATGCGCGCCGGCGAGACCGTCGCCTGGCAAATCGTCGACTGACGATCTCGTTCAGAACAGCTTGGTGGCGAACATGATCACCATGCCGGTGCCTGCAAACAGAAATACGGACACGGCAGCGGCAAGGTAAGTCGCCGTGAAGATGAAGAGCCCTACGACGCCTCTGGTTCCGACGAGGTACAGGAGCAAGCCAACTCCGGGCAACAGCGAAACCGCCAGGGCAAATCCAGCTGGGACCGCGCTCGATCCGCATGTCGGTCACAATCCACGTCAGGTAGGCCGCAATCGTCGCCAACCACGCGACGCCCCAGATCACGACCGCCGTTGCGCCGCCCCAACCCTTGTTCGTCGCCATGCCTACGGCACCGAGGATGCCAATGCACAAGATCAGCGCGAGAAAGGCCAACACCCGAGCCCACCGCAAGCGGTCCAATTCACCCGCAGCCGCGTGGTCGCTCAAGGGAATGGTCGCCGGACGCTGGCGCCTCGACATCTTCCCGCACGGCAATGCCGGCGATGCCGCCAGACACAGGCCTACAGACACAGGCCTACGGGCACAGGCCTACGGGCGGGCCGGTCAAACCGGTCGAATGGGAGAAGCAGAACGGCAGAAATGGAGCGGGTGATGAGATTCGAACTCACGACCATCACGTTGGCAACGTGATGCTCTACCACTGAGCTACACCCGCATCCAAGCTCGTCTGGGGCAACCTTACCACCCGGATCCAGCGTGTGCGAATCCGGCTTTCTGGGTTGACCCCGCGATCGAGGGGGCACATTCGTATGGATCCGCAACACGGTTGTCAAGCGCGAGAATTCCGTTCCCTGGTAGCCTCTCGCGGTAGTGTCGGTTCTCTAGCGCATGCCTCCGATCTCATCGACCTTCCCGCAGCTCTTTGACCAGCTCGTCCGGCCCCGTGGCGAACGCGTCTTCTTGCCGCGTCGCTCGGCCCGGGACCATTCCCCGATCTCGTTTTTGCGCCTGGCGACCGACGTCGATTCGCTGGCTGCGGCGTTGCTGGGGCTGGGCCTCGGGCGCGGCGACCACGTCGGCTTGATTGCTGAGAACCGCTATGAATGGTTGCTGGTCGACCAGGCCCTGGTCGGGCTGGGTATCGTCGACGTGCCACGCGGATCGGACACGACGCCAACCGAACTGCAGTTCATCCTGGCGCACAGCGGCTGCACCGCCGTCTTCGCGGAGGACGATCGGGTGGCCGCCGAATTGATCGAGATGAAGGGCGAACTACCGAAGCTCAAGCACGTCATCGTGATGGCTGACGCAACGACGGTCGAAGGGGCGTTGACGCTCGGCGAGTTGCTGGCGAACGGAGTCGCAGCGGGCGAGGCAGGCATCGAGAAGGTCCGAAGTGCGCGACAGTTGGTGCAAGGATCCGACCTGCTAACCATCGTCTACACCAGTGGCACGACCGCCGAACCGAAGGGGGTCATGCTGACGCACGACAATGTTCAGTGCAACATGCACGGCGTCAAGGACGTGCTGCAGGTCACGGAGAACGACACGTTCCTCTCGGTGCTGCCGGCGTGGCACATGTACGAGCGCATGATGGATTACCTCGCGCTGTTCTCTGGCGGCGAGCTGACCTACACCGACCGACGCCGCTTGAAAGAAGACCTGCCGAGCGTCAAGCCAACGATCTTCGCCGCAGTACCGCGCATTTGGGAGATCCTGCACGACGGCATCGTCAACCACTCGCTCAAGCTCAAGGGCATACCGGGCAAGTTGCTGCGCCGCGGCCTCGCGCTGTCGCGAGGCAAAGGCCGCGGCAAGCTCGGCATGCTGCAACGACTGCAACACAAGTTGATCGATCGCATCGTGCTGCAGAAAGTGCGCACGGGGGTCTTCGGAGGCCGCCTGCGTTTGTGTGTCAGCGGTGGCGGCGCGCTGCCAAGACACGTTGATGAAACGATGCTCGGCATAGGCATGCCGATGCGCAACGGCTACGGCCTGACCGAGACGAGCCCCGTCGCATCCATCCGCCTCCCGTCCCAAGTCGAACCCGGCCACATCGGCCCGCCGCTGCCGCACACCCGTATCGAAGCGCGTCAGGAAGACGGCACCACCATGCCACAAGGCGAAACCGGCATTCTGTGGATCCACGGTCCACAGATCATGCGTGGTTACTACGAGAACCCGTCGCGCACCAAGGATGTGCTGACGGACGACGGTTGGTTCAACAGCGGCGACCTCGGCCACTGCGACGCAAATGGCAACTTCTGGATCACTGGCCGAGCCAAGGACACGATCGTATTGGCCGGCGGCGAGAACGCCGAACCCGAGCCGATCGAGACGTTGATCAAGACGTCGCCGTTGATCGAACAGGCGGTTGTTGTCGGCCAGGACCAGAAGGCGCTAGGCGTCTTGATCGTGCCCAGCAAGGACGCACTCGAACACGTTGTGCCACAGAACGAGTGGCAGATCGAAGGTGACGTCCTGCGCAGCGACAAAGTGCGCGGCTTGTATCGCAAAGAACTCGACCGACTGATCACCCGCGAGAACGGCTGCCGACCGAGCGACCGGGTCGCGACGCTGCAAGTGCTCGCCGAAGGACTGACGCCGGACAACGACATGCTGACGCAGACCCTGAAGGTGCGCCGACACGTCATCGCCGAGCGCTTCAAGGATGTGATCGACTCGCTGTTTTCGCGGACCTAGCGCACGCCAGGATCGAGCGGTAGGTGCTGCGGCAAACCGTTCGGCTGCGGCTTCACCTGCTGCAGCATGCGATTCAGCCAATCCCCGGCCAATGCGCACGCATCGAACATGCTGCGCCCGTTGGCGAAGTGAGTGGCGATCGCACTCGCGAGGGCGCAACCCGTGCCACGCACTGGACCGCACGCAAACCGCTGGCGTTCGAAGTCGTGCACCTCGCCAAGCTGCGCAAACAACGTGTCACTCGCCTTTGGGCCTTTCGCATGACCACCCTTAGCGAGAACATTCTTTGCCCCGAGGCCCAGCAAGGCCGTCGCATCTCCTTGAGCCAAGGCTTCGAGTTCGGGCACGTTCGGCGTAACCAGCGCCGCAAGCGGCACCAGATGCTCACGGTAGGCCGCTACCAATTCGTCGTTTGCGACCATGCCTCCGGCCGTCGCGGACAAGACCGGATCGACAACGATAGGCACACCGCCGAGCTGTCGACGCAGTAGCTCCGCAACGACTGCGACCTGCCGCGGCGAAGCCACCAACCCTACTTTGACCGCGTGCACATGGCCGTCGGCGAGAACCGTCGCGACCTGCTCGTCAAGGAGCTCATCCTCGATAGCCGCGCAACGCACAAATCCCCGCAAGCCTTGTACGGTCGTGGCCAAGGCCACGGGCAACGGATCCGCGCCCAGAAACTTGACGACCGTCGCATCCAACGTGAGGCCGGCGCCACCGCTGGGATCCAGGCCACCGAGCAGCAGGACGCGGGCCATCAGAGAACTTCGACGAAGCCTGCGAACACCACTTCCCCAGCCAACAGGATGATGAGTTCTTGCAAGCCCAGCGGCTGGGT
Source organism: Planctomycetota bacterium (assembly GCA_029936315.1). Classification (GTDB taxonomy): domain Bacteria; phylum Planctomycetota; class UBA1135; order UBA1135; family UBA2386. The sequence goes on from JAPYTD010000023.1 coordinate 13,006, forward strand.
CAGATCCACGAGCAGCGAGACCTGGCGCGGCCCGGCGCGGCCCAAGGTCAGCGCGCGACCACCGAGAGTCGCCTGGATCGATCCATCGATCGGCAGTAGACATCGCGACAACAGCCATTGTCCGGGCACTACCTGGCTCGGCACGGAGAAGATTACGCCACGTCCGAGGATTGCCTGCACGGTTGCGTTGACGTCGATGGGCGTCAACACGCCATCGCCATTGGTGTCATTGATCGCATCGATGCTGCCCACGGCGGTCGCCAGTAGTCGCACGTCGAGCACAGTTCGCGTGCCGCTGCCATCCATGTCGCCGGCAAGTCCACCGAGCACATACACGGGGCCGATGGCGCGGCCGGGGCCACTGATGGAAACAGTCGGCCCGCCGCCAAAGCCAATGGCGTGCACTTGCCACGACGACGCATCCACGATCGCAGCACATACCTCGACGCTAGAACCATCGGTCGCCGCAACAACTGTCGCGGTCAATACAAAACGCGTCGACGTCCTCGCCGGCAACGTCACGCTGACCAGCGGCATTTGCAAATCGACACCTGGCGAAACGGTGAATGGCCCGCCAACCAACTGCATGTTGGTGCCATCAAGTTCGACGCGCAGCAAGCGCACGCTGTCGACATTCTGCGAAGTCGCGCCCGCGCCCGTGATCAGCACCCGCACCGAGTCGACAGCGAGGTCGCGATCCGTGATGTTGACCAGGTCAAACTTGATCAGGTCGACATCACCACTGGCCACCAATTCGACCGTAGGCACATCCACTGGCTCAACCTCCATGGCAGGGCCTAGGTCGGTAAGCAAATCCAACTGCAGCACGACACCGTCTTCGACTCCGAGCAACTGCGGTTGCAAGCCCGAAGGCGCGATCGGAAAGTCTGGTGAGTAGGTGTAGCCAGCGATCACGGCGAGACCGCTGTCGGCGAAGTCGACTGCCTGCAGTGAGTCCTGCCCGACGCCTCCGAAGTAGCTCGACCAGGACAGCGTCGAACCGTTGTTGGTCAGCAAACTCGCAAAGCCATCGGTGATGCCAAACGCAAACTGCGACTGCACTGCATCGACCGTCAGTGGGAAGCCATCACCGGCCTCACCGACGATCATCATTCCAGGAGCCGCGAGATCGATATCGCGCACCCGGTCTTGCCCAGGTCCGCCGAGCAGCGTCGAGAAAACCAGCGACTGCCCGAGCGAAGAGATTCGCGTGACAAAACCGTCATAGGTGCCCGCAAAGCTCTGCTGCGGCGCGGTCAACGTCGTCGGGTAATTGCTCGAAGCCGTGAAGCCACCGATCCAGACCGAACCATCCGTATCAAACTGCACCGTCTGGGCCGCGTCTTCGCCAACGCCGCCCATGTAGGTTGAGAACACGGCGTTGCTCGTGTTGGCCGTGAGCCGCGTCAGGATCGCATCGATATCACCGCCCGAAGACGGACGCACGACGCTGGGGGTCGTCGGATAATCCGCGCCGAGTGACCACCCGGCCACCGCGAGGTCACCGGTCGCCGAATCACGGTGCACGCCGAGCAACTGCTCCGAAAACTGGCCACCCAGGTAGGTGCCGAACGAAAACGTCTCGGCGTTCTGCGAAACCCCGAGCACGAAGCCGTCACTCTGCGCCAAGAACAAGCCGCCGAGCGCCGGTTGGAAGCCACCGGCCGGAATCGGCAGGTCGGCAGATGTCGTCCAGCCAACCACAATGGCGTTACCGCTAGGGTCGAGTTCTACGTCCTCAGCAACGTCATCGAAGAGGCCACCGAGGTAGGTCGAAGCGAGCAAGCTGTCACCGTTGGCACTGATGCGCGAAACAAAGCCGTCGCCAATATCGACGAACGAGCTGCCGCCGGCATAGACGGTCTGGGCAGCACCTGGAGTGACCGGAAAGTCGGTCGAGTTGGTAAACCCAACCACCGTCGCAGTCAGATCCGAAGCCAACGCAATGCCGCGCACTTGATCGCTGTTGCCACCGCCAAGGTAGGTCGCGAACACGAGCGATTGGCCATCGTCGGCGAGCTTCGCAACCATGCCGTCAGCAGCGCCAACGGTTTGGTAGGCCCCTACGGTCGTCGGAAAGTCCGTCGAACCCGTCCAGCCAGCAACCCAGACACCGGAGCCCGGTTGCCACTGCATGTCGTGGATGCGATCAGTCAAGCCACCGCCGAGGTGCGTTCCCCAAACAACGCCGGGGTCAACGACAGTCTGCAGGGTTGGATCGAGTTGCTCCGCGACAAAGCCATACCGCATCGTGCCGAGCAGTCGGAACGACACATGGATCGGCTGTTTGCCAGCGGCCGTGACTTGCCAGGCGATCGGTGCCTGTTGCACCAGTTTGCGCTCGCCTTCTGGCGTGCGCACTGCGGCAACGAGTCGGCCCAGGTCATCGATGCGCAGGCTCTCGACTCCATCGCACTCGACTTCGAAGCTTGCGAGGTCAGCACCAGGAGCGAGCAGCAAGTCGTATTCGAACGGACCCTTCGTGGCCTCGCCGTTGACTTCATTCGGCAGTGGCCGGAACAGCACATCGATGCCGGGCTGCACCTGCATCATCGTGACCGTCTCAAACGAGGGCACATTGCACACGTGTTGTTCGGCGGGCCCCTTGAGGAAGTGGTGGCGCGTCGCAAACTCAGAGCCTGTCGTAAAGCACGTCGTGGCCGCGCCGACGAAGCGAGACCGCACGACCGCACCTGAGCATTTGCGAACCGGGTTGTGCTTTTCTTCTTTGGACCACCGTTCAAAACGCAGCGTGTAGCCGTCGTCATGCAGCCACGCGGCGGTATCTCCGAGTGCCACGAAGCGCACGGCGCTCGAGTCACCCGCCCACTGGCCGAGGTTTGGCACAAACTGGAGCTGACCTGAGCGCGCCAACGGCTGCGACGACTTGAGCCCTACGGCATGGGCCGAATCGGCAGAACCGACCTTCGACAGCGCCACAACCACGGTTACGGCCGCGGCGGCAAGGACAAGCGAGATGAAGCGCATTGCTGGTCAAGGAGCATAGCAGGCAATGCGGTGGCTTGACCTCGCCAGGGGCTGCCAAATAGTCCTGGGGATGCCCTCAGGCATTCGGGGGCCGATGCCACGAGCGGCTCAGCCGGCCAATCGCCGTCTTGCTCAGTCGTCGTCTTCGCCAAGCTTGACCGCATTGCTGCCCGAAACGCCCATGGCTTTGAGCACATTGCGTTCGAGGCGCCGTTCGAGACGGCGCAACGTGCGGGAGTCGGCACAATCGATCGTGATCGAGCCGCCAGCGACCGAACCATGGCCGCCGCAAGAACCGTCCTCGGTATCCATGCCGGCCTTGATCAGGCCCCATGCATCGCCACCGACCTCGGTGCGAACCGAGACGTAGTAGCTCTGGCCAATCAGGCCACCGCAGAAAACTGCCTTGACGCCTTCCATGCGCAACAAGAGGTCGGCCACTTCGGCAACCATCTCCGCACTGGTAGTGCGGCCGAGCGAGCACAGCGTCAGGCCGTCGTAGAGACGGACCTTGCTGAGCGCATCCTTGAGCGTGCGGAAGTACGCAACCGGCAGGCTCGGATTCGTGATCGCGGCCAACGTCTGCCTATCGATGTAGTGCGACAGGAAGTCCACGACCTCCACGTCAAGTTCGCTGACGTTGCGTGACAGATCCGCAGTATCCGTGCGAATGCCGTAGTGCAGCGCGGTTGCCGCCTGCGTGCTCGGCTCGACGCCGGCATTCATCAGGTAGCTGCCAACCAATGTGCTCGTTGCACCGATATCGGGGCGAACGTCCACAAACGCCGTGACACTGGGGTCAAGTTTGGCGTCATCGCAGACGTGGTGGTCGATGACGATGTCGACGTTGGTGCCAGCTGGTACGAACGTGTGGCTAAAGCCAGGCTGTGTATCCACCAACGCGACACAATCGTAATCACTGAGCTTGATGGCATCGAGGCGATCCATCTCGACCGCGAGTTCGCGAACCATCGCCTGATTCTCCGCGCGCAGGATCTTGCCCGTGATCGCGAGCTTGCTCTCGATGCCACATGCCAATCGCGCAAACTCCATGAGGCCGATCGCGCCACCGAGTGAATCCGGATCCGGATTGTTGTGAGTCAACACCAGCAAGCGCTGCCGTGTCCTGAGCAGGTCACGCAGCATCTCGGTTTGGGAGGCTCCGCTATGAGCTGGTTTGGCCAAGGAGGGGGTAGTCATGCAGTAGGACGCACGGAGACTCGGCACCGCACTACGTTCAGCATCGGGTCATCGGACCGGCAACCTTGTGTTACAGGCCATACTTGTCAAGGCACGAACGCATGCCGGCCATCTCGCCTGGGGCAACAGAGAGATCGAGTTCCAACACGACCGGGAACGCATTCCCGGTGCGGGGTACATAGGAGGCACAGAGCCCGTAGTCCACCCCACCCGATCCGGGCGGCAAGTACATGCCATCGCCGGAAGCATCCCCTAACGTCATCCCCTTCAAGCGGTTACCGAAAGATTCGAGCCATTCTCCCTGCGGCTCGGCAAGAATTTGTTCTCGCCGCGCGCAAATCGCCGCGTCGTGCCAGTAGCCGAGCCGCCGGCCGCCGAGGTCCTCGACGATGTCCTGCATCGCGTCAAGGTCGAGTACCGACCGCAGGCTTCGCCCCTGCACCACACAGAAGTGCATGGCCGGAAAGGACTTGATGACGGAGAAAAGCTCGCGGCAGGCGCGGTCGACGAACGCGTTGCGGGCGACCTTGCGGCGAGCAAGCAGGGCATGCGCGCGTTCGTGAGTCCACTCGTAGTTGCGTTCTCCGAGGTCTTCAGCCTCGATATCACCGGTCACGCCCACGACCCCCAAATCCAGCACAACTGTATTCGAGCCAATGGTCTGCGCGCATGCGACCGCATCCCGGATGGCGCGGTGGGCGACCTCGCGTTCGCCTTCGGACTGCGAACACAGCGAACGGAGCGCGGAGTGCTCGGCCAGCGGGTTGCTAACGCGCACCGCGCCGAACCGGACCGGCAAATCGACGGCCGCATCCCGAACCAGCGACCACTGGATCGGCCGCGGGCCGGGCGAGGCCGCCAACCCCGCAAAGTTGCCTTCGAGAAGTGATACCAACAACTTCTGAGGGTCCTTCGGACCATGAACCGAGGCCCAGGCCGACCCGAGGAATCTTTGCACATGCATGTTGATGCTCTCCCAGAACAGGCTAACCGCGCTACGTTCCAGCTCTCTGGACCATCTGTCGCAACCATTTAGCGGAGGACCCCCCATGAATAGAAGCCTCGTCTTCACTCCCCTGATCGTGATTCTGGTGAGTCTCGTAGACTGCCGCGCTCAGAGCGAGCGGCGCAACCTACAGAACTCAGTCACCCGCCTTGAGCAACGCCTCAAGAACATGGACACCTACCTGAAGTCCATGCAAGAAGGGCAGAAGGTACAACAAGCTCAACAAAACTCTGAGAAGAAGAGTGAGGAGCAGGAAGTCCGCAAGCTTCGCAGAATCATCGAAGAGCAGGAGCGCGCCCTACAGCAGCAGCGTGACGCACTCGACAAGGAACACAGCCAGTTGCGCAGCGAACTGCAACAAGCTCGCCGCAACGCCGAGGAACAGCGCACTGCCATGCAGGAAAAGCTGCGGGAGCGCGAGAACCGCTTCGCTGCTGAGCGCACCGAGATGATGACGCGTCTACATGGCGAGCAAGAGCGCATGGAAGATGCGCGCCAGCAACTCGAAAAGGAACAGCAAACGATGCAAGCCAGCATGCGCGCTCGCCTTAGCACCCAGTCCAACGAGACCAAGCAACGTAAGGATCGCCAACGCGCAGAGGTTGAGGAGATCAAGGCAGCCGCGATGGCCATGCGCCGAGAGCTGCAACAAGCTTCTGGCCAACGCAACCGCGGCAAGGAACTCGACAAGCGCCTGATTGTGTTCGAAACGAAGCTCGAGGAAGCGGCGGCCAAGAGTGGCGCCTACGCCAAGAAGATTCGCGCAACTGAGGAGAAGCTCGGGACCGCGAACAAGATGATCGCGTCGCTGAAGAAGGCAACTTCCAGCAGCCAGCGCAGCAATAGCAGCACCACCAGTGCCATTCGCATGCTCACCCAGGAGCGCAAGGAAATCGATCGCCTACGCTCATCGATCCAACGCGACCTGACCCGGGCGCGTCAAGCTTCCAGCAAGAAGAGCAGCAGCAGCACTCGCAAGTTGCAGCAGGAGAACGCCATGCTGAAGGACAAGCTCAAGGCAATGGAGAACGTTCTGAAGGGCATGAAGTCCAAGCTGGCTGCGGCAAACAAATCCGCGCCGAAGGGCCTGGCGTTGTTCCGCACCGCGGCAAAGCCGAAGACGCCGAAGACCCAAACGGTGACGATCATGCGCGACCACGGTGCAACGACGTTGCATGATGATCACGGCAGTAGTGATCACGGGAGCGGCGGCAGCCATGCCCCCAACGACATCGGCACGCTGATCATCAACGCCGAAGACGGCACGGTGAACATTCACATCCACGGCGCCGCCCCAACAGCCGGGCACCATCACACGGCGCCGAAGACCAAGACGACGATCGGCTTCGCGCTCGATGACGTCACCAACAAGAGCCTGCTAAGAGCCCACGACGCACTACCCCCGTCGGTGAAGACAAGCGGCAACAAGAA
>JAPYTD010000023.1:19730-56013 GCA_029936315.1 Planctomycetota bacterium
GGACACCAAGTCCTCCAACAAGAAGATCAACGACGAAGTCCAACCGCTCTCCGCCTAAGCAAAGGCGGAACGAGCGAAGGGCATCATACTGCGCCCTTCGGTGCCTACTTGGCGCCGAACGTGCGGCGCAGTAGGAAGTACTCGTTGAACGGCTGATCGTCAGTGATCATGACCGATGGGTCGTCCGGGAGCAGTTGCTCGACCGGCACGAACTGGGCCAAGACATAGCCCCACGCCCGGTCAAGGGTCACGCCGGGGACCCACTCGAGCATGTCTGCTTTGGCGGCCTCCGGCATGCGGGCGATCGCCTGCTCAATCGTCGGCACCTTGAGTGGGTAATGCGAAGCCAACAGGTGCAGGCCCACGTGTGGCGGCTCAAACGAACGACACACAATCAGGTGCGGGAACGACTGCTTGAGCGTGTTGACGACCGCCTGCGCGATTTTCTCTTCACCGCCGGGGAACCACTGTTGCAGCACTCCAGTGTCACTGAGGCGCTCGCGCAAGACTGCGTAGAACTCTCTCGAATACAACAGACTCGAACCGCCGGCTTCGACTGGCGGTGGCGGGTCGATCGTGATGAGGTCAAACTTCTCTTCGATTCGCGACAGGAAGCGACGACCGTCGTCGACGACGACGCGGGCACCTGGGCGCGCCAACACTTGCTCCGCGTCCGCAAAGAAGAAGCCGAATGACTCGCAGACGCTCGGCACCAACTCAACCGCGGTAAAGCGACCGCCCCACGAACCGAGAGAGCGGAACGTCGTGCCCATGCCAAAGCAGATCACACAGGTCGACTCCGGTAGTTTCTCACGCATGACCAATGGCAGGTGCGCCATGACCTTGGTGACGCTGTTCAACTCGGTGATGCCAACGCCATTGACCAGCAGACGCTTCTTCAAGCCTTCGCCGTGTGCGACCACACTTGCCGTCGCGTCGCGACGCACTTCGGCGTTGACGTAGACACTCGGATCCTCATGCGTGCGCGTGCTGAACAGCGCCACGATCAAAACCACAACGCCGGCCAACTTGGCTGCCATTGCCACCTTGTCAGCCCGCATCGCGGCACGGCCAACCAAGAACAATGGGTAGACCAACGCCATCAAGAGCAGCGCCCACTTAACGCCCAACATCGGCAGGAGGATGTAGCCACTGAGCAGCGGACCGAGGATGCAGCCAACAACGTTGACAGCGTAGGCCGAGCCCGCCGCACCTGGTTCGCCGCGCGCATGGTCGTCGACCAGTTGCGGCGTCATGTAGCCGAGCAGCAGCGAAATCGGAACGAGGCTCAACAGAACGATTGCCGGCAACTCGTGCCAGCGCGGATCGTTGAGAACGAGCGGCAATAGCGAAGCTACGAACAGCAACGCCAGCAACTTGTCGGTTCCGGCGGCCTTGCCTTGCCGAAGATGAAAGCGATACAGCGCCGAACCGATCCACGTCGCAAACAGATACGTCGTCAGCACCGCAGCGAAGGCGTAGATCGTTGTATGCAGGACCGGAGTGAACGCGCGCGTCCAGACGACCTCCATCGCCATCGATGTGAAGCCAGTCGCAAACAGCAGCGCCAGACGCAACCGACGACCAGACTTTTGTTCGCCGGGATCGGTCGGCGGTGGTGCCAGAGTGCGAATCGGCGCCGCCTGGTCACTGCCGGCAACAAAGCGCGGCAGTAGGATCGCCACAACACCAATCACGACGTTGATTGCCGCTGCAACCAGCAGCGTGTTGCGGAAGCCAAGCGACTCAATCAGAATCAGCGCGGTTGTAATTGCGCCGAGCATCGCACCGACCACATTGCCGAGGTACAGGAAGCTGAAGGTCTCCTCATCACCACGCGAGTTAGCACGCAAGAACCCCATCATCAATGGGAACGTCGCCCCCATCAGCGTCGTGAACGCCAGGATGGAAACCGTGATGACGATCGCCGACATGCCGAGGTAGGACGATGACGAAGACTCCCCGAGACCTAGCAACCACTCGCCACCGAGATCGAACGCCCACGGCACGACCAAAGCACCGGCACCGATTCCGAACTCGGCGATGCCATAGCCAACTGCAGCGGCGGCGGCCGAACGCTTCGTCAATCTGCCCGCAAGCCGGCCGCCCAACCACGAACCGAGGGCCAGGCCAAGCATGAAGACCGACAGCACCACCGACAGCACCGGCGTGACGATGCCGAACGAAGCCAGGGCGAGACGCAACCAGACAATCTGGTAGAGCAGGCCACAGAAGCCGGACCCGACAAAGAGAAAGAAGGCGGTTAGACGGAGCAATGGATGGTTGCGCTGCGGAAACAGGGGAGAAAAGGCCAGGGGAGTCTAGCCTGCACAGCTCGCGGATTCCGACTGGCACTTCGCTGGACGCGTTTCCACCGGTGCCATCGAATGCTCCTTGGCCTCAAGCCAAGAACTAGTCGAGCTTGCGCACACGCACATCCTCGCAGCGGGCACCGCTTCCCCCGCCAGCGCACGAGCCGAAACTCAGCTGTCGAACTCGGTCATCAACTCCTGCAAGCGCTGCAGTGCCCGCATGTGCAACGACCGCACGGTGACTTCCTTCGTGTATCCCAGCACGGGCATGATCTCGGCGAAGCTCTTGCCCTGGAACATGCGCATCTCGATGACGCGCTTGTGCTTGTCGCTCAGCTGCGCGAGGGCCACGTCGAGCGCACCCTGCAATTCCTTGAGTCGAACGAGCATGCTCTGCCGCTCGGTCTTTTCGTCCTCGAAGCGATCGCGCCCGCCCGTCTCATCAAAGTCGCCGAGGTGCTTGACCTTGCCACCGCCACGCTTCTTCGCGCGCGTGCGCCGCCAGTAGTCCTTGAGCTTGCGGTCCGCGACCATGCGAACCCAACCGGAGAACGATGCCCCCGGTTCGACTTGGAACTGCGCGATGTCGCGAAAGATCTGCATCAGCACTTCCTGCGTCAGGTCTTCGTGCCCCTTGTCGGTGGGTAGGTTTTGGCCATAGGCAGCCTCACCGACCCACTTCACGATCTTGTCTTGCAGGTTAGCCCAAGAGATTTCCCCGTCGTCACCTTGCACGTTTTGAACATGCTTCAACGTGCTCGACAGTTCTTCTTCGGGCACCTTCTCGTCGTCAGGCGGCATCGAACTCATGGTGTAGAGCCTACCAGCTGCCGGGTCACGATCCCAAGCACCCCCCTCACGCAATGGGCTGGCCACGACGCAATCGCTGCTCTAGCCTGCCCATCTCAATGGTCGAACACACTCGCATCGGCATCGTCGATATGGGTTCGAACGCAATCCGCTTCCTGATCGCGGACGTCACCGCATCGCATCACGACATCCTCGCCAGCCATCGACTCGCGGTGCGACTCGGTCACGAGGTGTTTCAGTCGGGTGAAGTATCCGCGGTCGCGATGGCCGCCACGGTCGAGGCGTTCTGCCAATTCCGCAGCCGTTGCGAGAATGATCACGTCACGCAACGTCGCGCCATCGCAACGTCGGCGATGCGCGATGCCAGCAACCGGGACGAGGTGATCGATCGCGTGTTCAGAGCATCAGGTTTTGCGATCGAGGTCATCACCGGTGAGCAAGAAGCCAACCTGCTCAAGATCGGCATCGAAACACAGATCGATCTGAGCCAGGGAACGTCCCTGCTCGCAGATGTTGGCGGGGGTTCGGTCGAGGTCACCGTCGTGCACCACGGCATCGTGCAGAGCGCCTGCTCCTATCCACTTGGCGCCGTTCGCTTGCTGCAATCGCTGCAAGAACCCAACCCAAACTCGCACGCCACGTTGCTGCAACAGCAAATCGAGCGCTTCGATGCTCGGATCGACGAACAACTGCAGGGCCGTGCCATTGACCGCTACGCCGCGGTTGGCGGCAACATCGACAACCTCACCCAACTGGTCCACAAACGACTCGGCGCGAACCAGCATGCTGGCGTGGATGTTTGCCGTCTCGAGGACCTCGCCGAGGAAGTCCAGGCGCTGATGGTCATGACTGCCGAGCAACGCGTCAACGAGCACGACCTTCTCCCCGACCGCGCCGACACCATCGTGCCCGCCGGACTGGTCTACCTGCAACTCGGCCGACTGGCGAAACAGGAGTTCGTGCTCGCACCGCATACCGGCATCAAAGAAGGTCTGCTGCTCGAATGCAGGCGAGACTGCAGCCGCGCGTGATACAACCGCGCCCCACACCTAGAACTGCACCTCTGACGACCGGAATGACTCACAACACTGAGAGCGAATTCAAGCTGCGCGCGCAGCAACCGATTGAGATCGCCACCATTGACTCAACGTTGCAGGAACTGGGCCAGAAGTGCCGCCTTGCCGACGCACGTCGCCACACCGACACCTACCTCGATGACGAGCGTGGCTCGCTGCTTCGCCAAGGGATCGGGCTTCGAGTTCGCGCTGGTGGCGGCAAACGACAATTGACGTGCAAGACGCGGCGCAAGGACGACGGCCGACTGTTCGTTCGCGACGAAATCGAAGCACCTTGGCCCACAGAAGAACTACCAGCCTCGGTGCACGACCTGCCGGACGAACTGCGCGAAGCCATCCAACCGTTTGTGGGCGAACGCGCCCTAATGCCACAACAAGTCCTGAATGTTCATCGCGAAATCCGCATGCTGACGGACGGCGACAAGGACCTGTGCGAACTCGCAATCGACTTCGTGGAAGCGACAGCGAATGACCGAACCGCAACCTTCCAGGAGATCGAACTCGAAGTATGCAACAACCTCGAAGCCAACGAGCGCCTCGCCAAACAACTCCAAGAACGACTGCCAGTCGACTTCGCACAACAGGACAAGCCGAGCCACGCAGCGGCCCTGCTCGGCATCCAAGACCCCATTGATGCAACGGCAGAAGAACTCGCGCTGCGCCCCATCAGCAGCGTGATTCCCGAGCAACTGCAGCAGATCCTCGTAGCAAACGTAGAACTGGAGCACGCCGTTCGCGACGTGGGGCATCGAGCCACTGTGCACGAGATGCAGGTCGGCCTTGAGCGCATGGCGACCATGATTCGCGCGTTCGACGACCTGTGGCAGCAACCGGTACACGAACGCATGTGCACGCACTTGCACACGACCCACCGCCAACTCGGTGCCGTTCGCTCCTTCCATGTCTTGCTCGACAACATGCGCAACCAGGTCGGCTCGCTGCCAATGCAACTGCACGAGGCGGGAAACGAAACAGTGTTGTGGGCCGAGGGGCAACGCGACGTCGCGATGGATCGACTCAGTGAGTGGCTTGGTGATGAACGGCGCAAGGCTACCTGCGCCGAGTTTGCGCAGGACATCACTGCAATGTCGGCGGACGCCGAGAGCGCCCAAAAGCCTCTCCTGCACGAAGCACCTACGCGGATCGTGGCAGCAGTCAAAGAACTGCGCGAACGACTTGCGGCAACCGACAAAGCACTGCGGCCTGAAGACGCCGCAGCAATCCGCGAGCCCCTCAGACAGGTGCGGCACCTTGCAGCGCAGTTCGCCAGCGTTCCGGGCATGAGCTTCAAGAAGTCGCTGAAAGCCGTCGCGCGCGCACTTCGGCACGTCGACAACGCGTGCGAGTTGGAAGCGACGACGACGACGATGCTGCAGTGGGTCGCAACGCCATCCGCGGACCTGACGAGCCACAGTTGGAGAGCAGCGGCCCTTGGCGGGCTGGCAACCCTGCACAGCACGGCGGCGGACGAAGCCCGTATGGTGGCCAAAGAGGCGTTGGAACGGCTCGACAAGGAGCAGGTTTGGCGTCGCTTCCCGACTGCCTAGACGTATGCCACAATGGCATTTCGCGTCATAATGGCGTTTTCTTTGCTCGCGATAGCCTCCATATTGCACGCCAACTTATTGTTGATACATAGGTTGTGAATATGCTGCCGAAGTGGCGCACTCACGAATCACCCTTGAGTCGTCCGGCCCACCGCCCCAAACAGCCGGACCATGATGCTCAAGAACCAATGCAACCTTCCCCAGATCCGCGACCCGTTTGGCAGCCTGTTCTCACGCCTGCTGCAAGACTCTATCGATGGCTCGGACAGCTCACGTAGCACGGCCCGAACGACACCGCGCACCAACATCGCGGAAAACGACACGGCCTACGAACTGTCGTATGAGCTCCCCGGCGTCACTGAGCAGGACATCAACGTGCAACTGCAAGACAAGACGCTGACGGTCACCGCCGAACGCAAGGACGCACGCGATCAAACCAAGGACACGCGTTGGCACCGCCTGGAGCACCGCTACGGCCAGTATTCGCGCGCGATCTGCCTACCTGTGGACGCCGACGGCGAGGGCGTCGAAGCCGTCTACGAGGCGGGCGTGCTGACCGTGACCGTACCGAAGCGTGCCGAAGCGCAGCCGGCAAAGATCACCGTGCGCAAGGCATGAGGATCTTCTTGCTGCGAGCCATTAGGCTGCGCCGGTGATCACTGTCGTGCAACGCGTCCACCATGCCCGCGTAATCGTCGACGGCGAGTGCGTTGGCAGCATCGACAAGGGACTACTGCTGTTCGTCGGCATCGAGACCGGTGACAGCGAAGCAGACGCGGACACCACCGCACGCAAGATCCGCACGATGAGGATCTTTCCCGCCAAGAAACCAACGGACTTGTCCGTGGAGGACATCGGCGGTGGCTGCCTGATCGTCAGCCAATTCACCCTGACGGCCGAGTTGCGCCACGGCAATCGCCCGGACTTCACTGCAGCTGCTCCGCCCGAGCTGGCCAAGCCTCTCTATGAGCGGATCACTTCGCAACTGCGCGACGCCGGCCTATCGGTCGCGACCGGCCGCTTTGCAGCCGAGATGCAGGTCGACCTCAGCAACGACGGCCCGATCACCCTGCTGCTCAAGGTCAGAGACGGCAAGGTCGTGCCGAGACCGGCTCACGACTAATGCCGTGAGCCAATCTCGACGCTAGGCTGGTCAACACGTGGTTCCGACTGAAGCACGAGAACTACGTCAAGCTGCGCGAGTTCATGACGTTCTTGGGCGAGACCGTTCGCGCCAAGGCGCACTAACGGGACGCTCACGCACCTCGCTCACTCCAAGCCGAGGCGGTGCATGTCCTCTTCCTCAAAACCTAAGTAGTGGCCCAGCTCATGCCACAGCGTGATGCGGATCTGCTCGCTCAGGTCCGCGCGACCGAGTGCCATGCGCTCGAGATTGCGTTGGAACAAATAGATCGAAGTCGGCCGCGACGCCCCCGCCGCATCCTTCTCATCCGGCAGAGGCAGGCCATCAAACATGCCAAGCATGTCGGGACTGAGGGTCACCCCGTCCCCGGCGACGGCCGCCGCAAACTGGCCATCGGGCAACTCCTGCACGACAACCGGAACGCTATCCAGACACTCCTGAAACTGCGGCGGCAGCAGCACCACCGCGCGCTGCACCTCTTCGTCAAAGGCTTCGCGTGTCAACCGCAGCGGCGTCGAATATTTGTCCGGGGCGGCCATCGCCGCACGCGCAAACAAGCCGTCCGCCTCGGTGTATTGGGCACGGCGCTCCGCGAGACATCCCGCGACAACATCGGCATCGACAAGAGCATCCGGCAACTCGCGCGCCGCCTGGACCGCTTGTTCCGCTTCGTCAAACCGCCATTGCAGATACAGGCTCATGGCGAGCCAACAACGCGACGACGGACAATCCGGATCCCCTTGCAGCGCAATGCGGAACTGCTGCTCGGCTTCGACTGACAAGCCCAGGCCGAGACAGCAATCACCGCGCAAGAAGACCAGATCAACTTCGTTGCCCCGACCGGACGAAATCGCGTCATCAATCTCGCGCAAGGCGGCGTCGAGCTTGCCCTCTTCGAGCAGTTTCTCAATTTCGCGAATCACCGGATCGTTGCCGACGACAACGTCTGTATCGGGCGGCACGATTCCTTCGGGCTCAAGATCCATGAATGCGCAGTGAACCGCTAGAGTGGCGACCTGTCGATATGAATAGTCAGCAGAACTGCGCACTTGCGGTAGAAAGCGATTGGCTATTCGCTGGTGTGTATCTCCCAATCGGGGCCCAATGATCAAGCTAACCCGAGTCGTCTGCCCCACTGACTTCTCACCAACTTCGTCCCGAGCCGTGGACTACGCCGGCACGATGGCCGACTCGTTCGGTGCCGAACTGGTCCTGCTGCACGCGATCCCGCTGATGGATTACCCACTGCGCAGCTTCGGCATGTCATCCTCGATCGAACACATCCAGGAGGAGTTGCAAACGCGCGCGATGGAATCGCTCGAAGTGCGCAGCAAGAAGCTCAAGGAGACTCTGCCAAACATCAACGTGCGGCTTCTGGTCCGCAACGGGGAACCGCACGAGGCGACCCTGGAGTGCGCCAAGTCGGAGAACGCCGATATGATTGTCATGGGTACGCACGGTTACACCGGCATCACCCATGCGTTACTCGGGAGCTCGGCCGAGAAAGTTGTTCGTCTGGCGGACTGCCCGGTGCTCACCGTGCGCACTCCCGACGAGTAGAAGCCAGAAGAACAGGCCGACCTAGACGTCGAGCAGGCCCTCGCGGATCGCGAGGCGCGCCAACTCCGCGGCGGAGTGACAGTCGAGCTTGCGTTGCAGGTTTTCGCGGTGCTTCTTGACCGTGCCAAGCGACAGTTCAAGCACAGCGGCGACTTCCTTGTTGGCCTTGCCGAGCGCCAGCAGTTGAAACACCTCGCGCTCGCGCGGGGTCAACACAGCCAACGCTGAAGCGTCACCGGCTCCAGCTGATTCACCGCCCACTGCGCAAGCCGTGAAGCCGCTGGCGACCTTGGGTGACAGGTAGGAGTCCCCGCGCACGATGGAATCGATCGCCAAGTTGAGTTCCTCGGGCTCACTGCCCTTCGACAAGTAGCCGTCGGCACCGGCATGCAACACTTGCCGCACGAACTTCATGCCTTCGTGCTGCGACGCCATCAGCACTTTCGTTTCAGGCGAACCGCGCTTGATCGGCGCAACCACATCTAGTCCGGACATGCCAGCCATCGTGATATCTAGGATCACGACATCCGGACGAAGATCGGTAGCGAGAGCAATCCCTTGGCGCGCCTCCCCGGCGTCACCAATGACCTTGAATCGCGTGACACTCGACAGCAGCGACTTGAAGGCCGCGCGAACGATCGCCTGATCGTTAATCAGCACGATGCTTATCTCCCGTGTCTCTTCCATGTTCACCCTGCTGGCGAGCTCCCAGACACCCGCGACGACCTGATTCAAAGGCAAGTCGATGCGAAAACACACTCCGCTTGCGCGGCTTACAAGATCGATACTGCCGCCATGGACTTCGAGGACCTTGCGTAAGAAGGCCAAACCAATTCCGGCCCCGCAGTGATTGGAACTTCGGAACGGTTTGAAGACCTCATCCCGCATTGCAGGCCCACTGCCCGTTCCCGTTGAATCCCGCTAGCATGTGAACTCGGCCCACACCCATGCGATCCATGCGCGTCCTTACACTCTCCCTCACGCTCGTCTCCGGTCTCGCTGCGCAAGGAAGCTGCACAATCGCGACTGTCACGCTACTTGGCACACCCTGCGGTCCCGCATCGCTCTCCTCGACGCTGCCATCCATGGGTGCGACGATGAACCTGACGATCGACGGCATCACGCCGGGGCTCGCGGGTTCGTTGTTTCAAAGCCCCGGCACCGGTGTCGCGACGCCATACCTCGGTTGCAATATCTACGTGACGCAGCTCAACGTCGCCGCCCTCTTCCTCACGGATGCGAACGGCGATGCAAGCGTGCCGGTCAATGTGCCGAACAACCCGGCACTGTGCGGCGCGCAACTCGTCGTGCAAGGTGCCGTGTGGAGTGGCACCGGCTCGGTGCTCGGCATGGATGTCACCAACGCCCTCGAGCTACAGGTCGGCACGGCGCCTCCGAGCGGCGGCACGTTCCCGAACGATTGGATCCACGGCTCGGCCAACTGTAACACCAACACCGACCCACCGATTCAGGTTCATCAGTACGCACCGCGAACGTGGATCTTGCGCCAAAACGCGTGCCTCAACTACGAGGCGCCATTCATGTACCTGATGATCGGCGACACGAAGGCGATGCTGATCGACAGCGGCGCCACGTCATCGGCCAGTTTGTTTCCGATTCAAGCAACGGTGCAGGGCTTGCTCGACACGTATGAGGCGGCCAACAATCTGCCCGACCTCGACCTGGTCGTGGCGCACTCGCATTCGCACGGCGACCACCGGCAGGGCGATGGCCAGTTTGTTGGCCAGCCCAACACCACGGTCGTCGGTGCTAGCCTCGGCAGCGTACAGTCATTCTTCGGCTTCTCGAGCTGGCCAACGCAACAGGTCACGTACGACCTCGGCGGCCGCGTGCTCGAGATCCTCGCCGTGCCCGGTCATCACTCGACGCACATCGCGTTCTACGACGCCGAGACCGGCGCGCTGTTCACCGGCGACACGCTATACCCGGGATTTTTGTTCATCCCGAGCCTGAACAGCTACAAGCAGTCGATTGCCCGTCTCACGGCGTTCGCGCAGACGCGCACGATCACCGATATCCTCGGTGGCCATATTGAGATGCAAGCGACGGCCGGTGTCTGGTATCCGTACGGCACGGTCTACCAGCCCAACGAACGCGTGCTCCAGCTGACGGCTGCGCACCTGTTCGAGCTGAACATGTCGATCCAGGCGATCACCGGATCGACGACGCAAATCCACAACGACTTCATCATCAACGTCTTCTGATCCCGCAAATCGGGTTGCGACGGACAAATCGGCATCACATGAACTGCCTTGTTTGCCGAAAAGCACTGCGGTGATGCAGGTGCACTTGAGCTCTACGGCATCGCCATAGTCGCAACGTTCGCCTTCTGTGTTTGCGTATGGCGCGATATGCCTGACACCCCTGCCCACCCGCGCGCCCCGACATGACTCCAGCTACGCCTGCCTCGGCCACCATCGCCCACAAGTTTGGTGGCAGCAGTCTGGCCGATGCCGAACGCATCGCAGCAGTCGTCGACATCCTGTTGTCGCGCGACGAACAACAGGTCGTCGTCGTCTCGGCCATGCGTGGCGTCACCGATGCGTTGATCGCCTTGACGAGCGCAGCAGGCAGTGGCCGCGCCAACGCGTGGCAGGCGCAGGCTGACGAACTCGAGCAAAAGCACCTGGCCACAGCCAAGTCCTTGCTGGGCGCGCACGCAGTTCTGGTCACCAGCAAGTTGCAGGAAGGGTTCGTCGAGTTGCGGGAACTCCTGCTCGCACAGTCGCTGATCGGAGCGGTGTCGCCGGACTTGCTGCGACTGGTCAGCGGACTTGGCGAGATCTGGTCCGCGATGCTCGTCGACGCAGCCCTGCGGGCGCGCGGCGCCGATAGCCAGTGGCTCGACGCGCGCAACGTGCTGGTTGTGGAGCACTGCGAGCTGGGCGCGACCGTGCAGTGGCAAGAAACCGAACGACGACTGCTCGAACACAAGCCGATTGCCACCCGTCATACCATCGTGTCGGGTTTCGTCGCGCGCACGACTGATGGCTGCGTGACCAACCTCGGCCGCAACGGCAGCGACTACTCTGGTTCGATCTTCGCCTCGCTGTTCCACGCGAGCGAACTGCATGTGTGGAGTGACGTCGACGGAATCCTCTCGGCCGACCCGCGCATCGTTCCCGAGGCCGTCGAGATCCCCGAGTTGTCCTACTCGGAGGCGTGTGAGCTCGCGTACTTCGGCGCAAAGGTGCTGCACCCGCAAACGATGGCCCCGGCCATCGAGCGCGGCATCGCGATCATCGCCCGCAACACCTTTGACCCATCCCACCCTGGCACCCGCATCGCAGCCAACGTCGATGCGCAGCCACCAGTCAAGGGAGTCAGCACCGTTCGCGGGCTCGCGATTCTCAACCTCGAGGGTGCCGGCATGATCGGCATCCCCGGCACCGCGCAACGGGCGTTCGCCGCGCTCGAACAGGCGAAGGTCTCCGTTGTCATGATCTCACAGGGATCGTCGGAGCACTCGATCTGTTGCGTCATCAACAAGGGCGACGCCGCAGCCGCAGAGCAAGCGGTGCGACAAGCTTTTGCTCACGAACTGCACAACGGCCAGATCAGCGACGTCAACATCGAGCACGGCATCGCCGCACTAGCGGCCGTCGGCGACGGCATGGCTGGCACGCCGGGCATCGCCTCGCGCATGTTCTCTGCACTGGCCCATGCCAACGTCAACGTGCGCGTCATCGCGCAGGGCTCATCGGAGCGCAACATCTCGGTCGCCATTGACGAAGCATCTGCGGAACGGGCGTTGCGCGCCGTGCATTCAGGCTTCTACCTGTCAGCACAAACGCTCTCAATCGGCGTCATCGGTCCCGGCAACGTCGGCCGCACGCTGCTGCGTCAACTGCAAGACGTTCGGCCACAGCTACTCAAGCAGAACAACCTCGACCTGCGCGTGCGGGCAATCTCAACATCGCGACGCATGGCGCTGTTTGATTCGCAAGATCCGGCGGATCGCGAACTCGACCTCGACGCAGATCTCGATGTGTTCACCGATCACGTGCACGCGGAACACCTACCGCATGCGGTCATCGTTGATTGCACGGCGAGCGACGCGATCGCCGACCGCTACCACGATTGGATGCAAAGAGGCATCCACGTGATCACCGCCAACAAGCACGCTGGCGCTGGCACTCTGAACCGCTACCAATCGCTGCAACAGCAGCCGGCGCAGTTCTGTTATGAGGCGACCGTTGGCGCGGGCTTGCCGATCATCACGACGCTGCGCGACCTGATTGACACTGGCGATCAACTGCTGGCAATCGACGGCATCCTGTCGGGCACGCTCGCGTTTCTGTTCCGCAGCTTCGATGGCACGCGACCATTCTCCGAGTTGGTGCGCGACGCGATGGCACGCGGCTTTACCGAGCCAGACCCGCGTGATGACCTCAGCGGCCTCGATGTCGCGCGCAAGCTGGTAATCCTCGCCCGTGAGAGTGGCACGAACATTGGAATTGAAGACGTGCAACTCGAATCGTTGGTGCCGGCGCAGCTGACCGACTGTGACCAGCAGGAGTTCCTGACGCGCCTGGGCGAACTCGACACGGCCCTCGCCAAACGACTGCAGTCAGCCCAGCAGAATGGCTGCGTTCTGCGCTACGTCGCCCACCTGGACGCAACAGGCAAGGCGGTCGTCGGCCTCACCGAAGTAGCAGCTGACGCGGCCTTGGCGAACATTCTGCCGACGGACAACGTCGTACAGTTCACGACCGAACGCTACCGCGACAACCCGCTCGTTGTGCGCGGCCCCGGTGCCGGACCCGAGGTCACGGCGATGGGCATCTTCGCCGACCTTCTTCGCGTTGCCAAATCGCTCGGAGCCAAACGATGAGTGATGGGCCTAGCGCCAAGGCCACCGGACCGGCGTCGATCGGCAACTGCGCCGCCGGCTTTGACGTGCTCGGCCACTCGTTCGCAGGCCCGCATGACCGCGTGACCGTGACCCGCCGCGACGACGCAGAAGTGGTTATCGAAGCGATCCATTGCAGTGACGCGGAACTGCCGCTCGATCCCGAACGCAACACAGCGAGTCGTGCCGTGCTCGAACTCCGCCGACTTGCCGGCGCGA
This sequence comes from Planctomycetota bacterium, assembly GCA_029936315.1. Taxonomy (GTDB): domain Bacteria; phylum Planctomycetota; class UBA1135; order UBA1135; family UBA2386. The sequence continues at coordinate 33,272 of JAPYTD010000023.1, forward strand.
ACGACATTGGCTTCTCGATCGAGATTGAGAAGGGCATCCCACTGTCGTCCGGCATGGGCGGTTCGGCAGCATCCGCAGTCGCAGCCGTCGTCGCCACTAACCAATTGCTGCCCAAGGCACAGAACACGCAAACCCTCTATGCAGCCGCGTGCGCCGGCGAAGCCGCAGCAAGTGGCGCCCCACACGGGGACAACGTAGGGCCGAGTTTGCTCGGCGGCCTGGTCATCGCGCCGCGAAGTGGCGCTCCCGTAAGCGTGCCGGTGCCGGAGTGGCTTCACATTGGACTTGTGCATCCACACTGCCAACTTGAAACGCGCCGCTCGAGAGAAGTCCTGCAAGCTCCGTTCGACCTTGCCGAGATCACCCAACAGACCGAAGGACTCGCGCTGCTGATGGCAGGTTGCTACAGCAACGACGCAGAACTGCTGCGCCGCGGCCTCTATGACGTTCTCGCCGAACCGCGACGAGCCCCTCTGATCCCTGGTTTTGCCTTAGTCAAGCAGGCGGCACTCGATTGCCTTGCCGTCGGCGCAAGCATCGGCGGCGGCGGCCCCAGCGTGTTCGGCTGGTTTGTGAACAGGGAAGACGCAGAGCGCGGTGTAGCCGCGATGCAGGCGGCATTCGCGAGCGTGTCGCTGGCGAGTGACTGCTTCGTGGCACCTGTTGCCGGCCCAAAGGCCGAGGTGGTCGAATGAACGTCATCAGCACACGCGGTGCCGAGGCCGTGCCATTGTCTGCAGCGATCACAACAGGCCAGGCACCCGACGGTGGCCTCTACATGCCTCAATCCATAGCTATGCAGGATGGGCCATGGGGCAGTTCGCTGCCCGAGCGAACCACGAACGCCCTGCAGCCGTTCTTCGCGGGCGACACGCTCGCCCCCCATCTAGCGGCCATCGTGGCCGAAAGCTTGTCGTTTGAAGCGCCAACACGTTGGCTCAACGACGACACGGCACTGCTCGAACTCTTCTGGGGACCGACCGCCGCATTCAAGGACTTCGGCGCGCGCTTCCTCGCGAGCTGCCTGACGCGGCTGTTCGAACCAGCCGCGAACCACACCGTGCTGGTGGCAACCTCGGGCGATACGGGCGCCGCCGTCGCGGCGGCATTCCACCGCAAGCCGGGCATACGTGTTGCCGTGCTCTACCCCGACGGCCGAGTCTCGCCGCGACAGGCGCACCAACTGGGCGCGTTCGGAGACAACGTCGCGACCTATCGCGTCGCCGGGACGTTCGACGATTGCCAACGACTTGTGAAGGCGGCGTTCTCCGATGAGGCGCTGACCAAGCAACACGGTCTGGTCTCGGCCAACAGCATCAGCCTCGGGCGACTGCTGCCGCAGATGTCGTACTACGTCAACGCATCGTTGACTGCTGAAGCACAAGGGCGACAAGCCAACTTCGTGATCCCAACCGGCAACCTCGGCAATGCGTTTGCATGCTTGCTGACGCGGGAATCGGGCTTGCCAATCGGCAAGGTCGTGTTGGCAAGCAACGAGAACCGCGTACTGCCCGACTTCCTGGCCTCGGGAAAGTACGAACCGCGCGCCAGCATCGCAACGCTAGCGAATGCGATGGACGTCGGAGCACCGAGCAACTTGGAGCGACTGCGTCACCATTTTAGCAACCCCGCTGACATCGTGCGCGCCGACTGGGTCAGCGATGAAGACATCCGCGCAACGATTCAGTCAACGTTCACCCACACCGGCGAGATCGTCTGCCCGCACACGGCATGCGGCCTGGCCGTGCGCGAACGGCTACGATCTGCAGGTGAAGGCGGCGATTGGATCGTGGCCGCAACGGCACACGCCGCGAAGTTCGCCGAAGTCGTCGAGCCGCTCGTCGGCCAACCAGTAGCCGTGCCGCCCGCCCTGCAAGAACTGTTGGACCGTGCAACTCACGCCGAGCCACTCGCGCCGACGCTCGACGCGCTATCAGCGGCGTTGGCCGCGGACTAGTTGGGGTTCGTGAACCACTGCTGACTCTAGGATCCAAGGCTCCCCCGCCAGGCGCGAGACTCAAGCGAACCGGGAAGTCCCTAGGTTTGCTCATTCGCTTCCAGCTGCCGGGTTTCGATCTGCAACTGGCCGTCATGGAGGCTGACCAGCACGCAACTGCCGTCCTGGATGTCGCCAGCGATCAGTTTGCGACCCAGCTGCGTCTCCAATGCACGCTGCAGGTAACGCTTGAGCGGCCGAGCGCCGTAGACAGGGTCATAGCCCTGGCTAGCCAAGAAGTGCTTCGCTTCGTCAGTGACGTCGATCGTGATGCTGCGATCGGCGAGCCGCTCCCGCAGACTCACCAACAGCAGGTCGACAATACGCTGGATCTCACCAGCTTGCAGCGGCTTGAACAGCACCGTGTCATCGATGCGATTGAGCATCTCTGGCCGGAAATGGTGGCGCAGCTCGGCCATGACCTGATCGCGCGCCGACTCCATGATCTTGCCGTCCTTGGTGATGCCCTCGAGCAGGGTCGGCGCCCCAACGTTCGAAGTCATGATGATGACGGTGTTCTTGAAGTCGACCGTGCGGCCCCGGCTATCCGTCGCCCGACCATCGTCGAGGATCTGCAGCAAGACGTGTAACACATCGGGGTGCGCCTTCTCGATCTCATCGAACAGCACAACAGAGTAAGGCTTGCGCCGCACGGCCTCGGTCAACTGGCCACCTTCGTCATAGCCAACGTAGCCCGGAGGCGCGCCAAGCAAGCGACTGACCGAATGCTTCTCCATGTACTCCGACATGTCGAGGCGTACGAGGTTGTCTTCACTGTCAAATAGCGATGCGGCCAGCGTCTTCGCCAACTCCGTCTTGCCAACTCCTGTTGGCCCCAAGAACAAGAAGCTGCCAATCGGCCGACGCGGATCCTTGATGCCCGATCGCGCCCGGATCACCGCGTCCGCAACGGCCTGCACCGCCTCGTCTTGGCCAACAACACGTTGGTGCAGGATCTCGTCGAGCTTCAACAGCTTCTCACGTTCGCCCTCGATCAACCGCGTAACCGGGATGCCGGTCCAGCGCGCCACGATCTCGGCGATCTCGTCACTGGTGACCTCTTCTCGCAACAGGCGATCACCGCTTTCCGCCTCAATGAGATGCACTGCTTCCTGCGCCGCGAGCTCCTGCTCCGCCGCGGGGATCAAGCCATACTTCAACTCGGCAGCCTTGTTCATGTCGTAGCGCTGCTCGGCCTCTTCCTGCTCACGCCGCAAGGCTTCGAGCTGCGCCCGCAAACCGCGAACCTTGCTAATCGATTCCTTCTCGGCGTCGTACTTCGCGCGCATCGCGTCGACCTTGCCACGCAGTTCCTGCAGCTCCCTCTTGAGTTCCAATAGCCGAGCCTTGCTCGCCGCGTCCTTCTCCTTTGAGAGAGCTGCCTCTTCGATCTCGAGCTGCATCTGACGCCGACTGACAGCATCCAATTCGGCCGGCAACGAATCGATCTCGGTGCGGATCATGGCGCAGGCCTCATCCATTAGGTCGATCGCCTTGTCAGGCAAGAACCGGTCGCTGATGTAGCGGTTCGACAAGGTCGCTGCATTCACGAGCGCTGCGTCTTGGATCTTGACGCCGTGGTGCACTTCGAAGCGCTCCCGCAGACCACGCAAGATCGACACCGTATCTTCGACAGTCGGCTGCTCGACAAGAACCGTCTGGAAGCGTCGTTCCAACGCCGCATCCTTTTCGATGTACTGTCGGTACTCATCTAGCGTCGTCGCGCCAATGCAGTGCAACTCGCCGCGCGCGAGCATCGGCTTCAACATGTTGCCCGCATCCATCGCGCCATCGGCTTTGCCAGCCCCGACAATCGTATGCAGCTCATCAATGAAGAGCAGAATACGCCCATCGCTAGTCTTGATCTCGTTGAGAACGGCCTTGAGTCGCTCCTCAAATTCGCCGCGGTACTTCGCACCCGCAACCAGGCTGCCCATATCGAGGGCGAACACGGTCTTGTCCTTGAGTCCTTCAGGTACGTCGCCGCGCAGGATGCGTTGCGCGAGGCCTTCAGCGATCGCGGTCTTGCCAACGCCGGGCTCGCCAATCAACACCGGGTTGTTCTTGGTCTTGCGCGACAAGATGCGGATCACGCGACGGATCTCCTCGTCGCGCCCAATCACGGGGTCGATCTTGCCCTGCTTGCACATCTGCACGAGGTCGCGCCCGTAACGCTCAAGCGCTTCGTAGGTCGCTTCCGGATTGGCGCTCTGTACGCGCTGGTTGCCCCGCACTTCCTTCAATGCTGCGAGGAAGCCATGCTCCTCAATCGCGAACGTGCGGAACAGTTCGTTGAGGTCGCCCTTCGGGGTCTGCAGCAACGCGAGGAACAGGTGCTCGACCGACACATACTCATCGCGCATCTGCCCAGCCTTCTTCTCCGCGACAGCCAGGACCTCGGCAAGTTCATGGGTCAGGAAGATCTTGTCCGGTGAGTAGCCGGGGCCCGACATCTTCGGCAGCTTGCGCAAGTCGGCCGTGACGGCACCGCTCAGCGCGTCGAGTGGCACGTTCATTCGTTGCAAGAGACTGCGCACCAGACTGTCAGCCGGCGTGACCAGACCGAGCAGCAGATGGCGCGGCTCGACCTGCTGGTGGCCATACTCGATGGCCTTTTGCTGCGCGGCTTGCACCGCCTCCTGCGACTTCTGAGTGAGCTTCTGCATATCCATGGTGCCTCCTTTGATTGGGTTCACCACAGCTAGAGCAGAAGGCATGCCGACCGGGTCATGATCCCGTTAATCCATTAACACAATGGTCTTACGACGCCTGTGAGCACGGATCGAGATCTCGAGACCATGCCATTTTGGCGTAATCTTCGACCACTGTCAGGTTGTCACACCCTGATCTCGCCAGTCATGCCGCTGAGGTCGACCCCCTGCAGACGAGGCGCAATCTCGTTCGTCACGAACGAATCAACCTGCTCGGCACTGCGCCCAATGAAGCGACTCGCCTGCATCAGGTCGGGCAGCGAGTCCTTGATCGCGGCAAACGCGGGATCGGCGGCGATCAACTCCATCAGCGGGTTGGCCCGGCCCTCGGCTTTGACGGCATGCGCCGCCGCCCGACTGTGCACGCGCACCCGTTCATGCAGATCCTGCCGGTCGCCGCCAGCGGCGACACCCGCCATCAAGATCTCTTCCGTCGCCAAGAACGGCAACTGCTCCGAGAGCTTGCGTTCGATCACCTTCGGATAGACGACAAGCCCCTTGGTGACGTTTTCGATCAGCATCAGGATGCCGTCGATCGCCAAGAATGACTCCGGGATCGCAATTCGCCGCACTGCCGAATCATCCAACGTACGCTCCAACCACTGTGATGCCGCAGTGTGGGCGCTCGTGTTGCTGGCCTCGATGACGTAGCGCGACAGCGAGTTGACGCGCTCGCAGCGCATCGGGTTCTTCTTGTAGGCCATCGCCGAGCTGCCGATCTGCTTGGCCTCGCTCGGCTCCTCGACCTCGCCTTCGTGCGACAGCAGACGAAGGTCGTTGGCGAACTTGCTCGCCGATTGCGCAATCGCCGACAAGGCCTGATGAATCGACCAGTCCAGCTTGCGCGTGTAGGTCTGGCCACTCACCGGAATGCACTTCTTGAAGCCCATGCCCTCGGTGACGAAGCGATCGAGCTGCTCGACTTTTTCGTGGTCTCCGCCCGCCAGCAGCAAGAATGTCGCCTGCGTGCCGGTCGTACCTTTGACGCCGCGAAACGGCAGCCAGTCGGCAACCCGCAGGATCTCATCGAAGTCGAGCGCGAAGTCCTGTGCCCACATGCACGCGCGCTTGCCAACTGTCACCGGCTGCGCTACCTGGAAGTGCGTGTAGCCCAGGCATGGCTGCGAACGCCACTGCTTGGCGAACTCACCGAGGTTCGCCATCACCGCCGCGAGTCGCCGGGCAACCAGCTGCATAGCAGAGCGATAGATGACCAAGTCAGCGTTGTCGGTAACGAAACAGCTCGTCGCGCCCAGGTGGATAATCGGCTTGGCGCTTGGTGCAAGCTCGCCGAAATGGTGGACGTGAGCCATCACGTCGTGCCGAAGCTCTTTCTCGAGCTCGGCAACACGATCCCAATCAAAGGTATCGCGATGCTGACGCAGTTCTTCGACCTGAGCCTTCGTTACCGGGAAACCGAGACGATGCTCGGCTTCGGCGAGGCAGATCCAAAGATCGCGCCATGTCGTGTGACGGGCGCGAGGAGAAAACAATCGAGCCATGTCCTGGCTCGCATATCGTTCGATGAGTGGGTGATCGAAGCGTTCGCCGCGTTCCATGCAGTTATCTAACAGCACGGACGCGGCAACGCCACGATCAGTGGCGCACCCAGACCTGCCGGGTCCGGGTTTCGTAGCGAGCGGGCACCCAGACGCGGTGGTTGTAGGCCGGCTCACTCACACCCCAAACGCGGTAGCCGCAGGAGTCGTAAACCCAGCCGTAGACAGCTGCGTGGTAGTCAACGTCCCAGTAGCCGGGCACGAGGACCTGCTCACAACGTGTGATCCAGTGGCCGTGACCGCGGTTGTAGCTGTGGTTGTTGTGACCAAAGCCAACGTGAATGGGGACCGGGATCGACCGGGCGACGCGTGCAACATTGCGGGCAAAGCGGGCAACCGTCCGGGAACGGGTGCCCTGACCATTGTGCCCGACGTACCCGATCTGCGAGCTACGGGCACTACGAACCGGAGTCGTTCTGGCAACCGGCCTGGTGCTGCGCGAAGAACTCGCGCGGCCACGTGAAGTGGCAGAGCGGGCCGAGTTCGTGCTGCGGGCCGAACGGGAAGGAGCAGCGCGATTGACGATCTGACCCCGCTGCGACTGCTGGGAGGTGGCGACCGCGCCACGACTCTGACGACTGTTGCTAGTGCGCTGCGCGGGTGCCGAAACAGCAACCCCGATAAGGGCTGCTACGAGCAATAAGGGGAATCGCTTCATGACGAGCGACCAAGCGCAACCCGTGGGCCAACGATGCCAAACTAAACTCACCCCATGGGCTGCCCCCAGTAACAACGGTAAGAAAGTGCCAATTTCTCGGCAGCGCTACAGCAAGTGTCCTGAACAGGACTCACCAGCCAGCGAAGGTCGCGGCACCAATGCTCAAGATCGCGACCACGAACAGGATTCCTGCAACTGATCCTGATTTGGGCGCAACGCCCGAAATACCGCGCAACAAGACCACTGCCAGCGCTGCACCAATCGCATCCGAGGCAAGGTCGGCTGCCGAGCAAACGCGACCCGGAACGTAGGATTGATGCAGTTCATCGACGACGCCGTACAGCGTGGCAATCAACCAAGCACCCCGAGAACGAAACGCGTGATGAGATGCGACCTGGGCGCGCGTCCATGCCAACCACACTGACCCAGCGAGGCAGCCGTAGGCGACAACATGCATCGAGTTGTAGAACAGTGCGCGCGCCGTACTCTCAGGTCGCGGCTCAGGCTCGCGCGAAGACAACCACCACAGCGTCGCCATTGCCGCAACCGGCAACAACATGCGCAACCACCGAGGAACGCCTACCCACAGTTCGACGGCGCGTGTCAAACCCCAGCAGCGCCTGCCTCCAGGTCCATCAGGGTTTATCGTCACTTGCAGAGGATGTGGCCAACGAGACGCAGGCCACCATTGGGCGCCATCTCAGCTAGCAGGCCTTTGAGATAGACCGTCAGTAAGAACAACCCGCGGCCGCGCTCGCTGTCCAGTGACGGCATGCCATTCGAAGTTTCGGCCAGCGCCGTTGCGAGCTCCTGGACCTGATCCTCGGGCATCTCGGGATCAAAGAACTCGATCTCCAATCGCTCACCCCTCGACTCAATGCGAACAGAGAGGTCATCACCCAACTTCCGATAGCCAGCACCGTGCTCAATTGCGTTGTTGACGAGTTCATCCACAACGAGCGCCAGGTTGTCACACACGCTTTCCTCGGCACCTAGTGAGGCCGCCAACTCACGCACCTTGGCGCGCACTTGCCGGAGCACCGAGCCATCGGGCGGGAACTTCATTTCTCGCCCGCTCATTGCACGCCCTCAACGACCATCGACAAGTCCACAGCGGGAGCAGAGTGCGTCAACGCTCCAACCGAGATGCGATCGACGCCGCTATCCGCGAAGGCTCGCACAGTTTGCAGGTTGATGCCACCGGATGCTTCGCATGCGACCTCGCGACCGGCCGACCGCGCCGCGTCTTGCACCGCAGAAACTGCGGCTTGCAACGGCGCGCCCGGCTCGAAGTTATCCAGCAACACGACGGCGGCGCCGCCGCGCACTGCCGCTACTGCTTCCACGATGGTGCGAGCTTCGGCGACGACTGCACGTTCTTGGCCTTCGCAGCAACGCTGGACCACGTCCTCGTAGCTAAGCGGCCGCGCAAAGCCAAAGTGGTTCTCCTTCAGCAACACCTGATCGAACAGGCCAACGCGATGGTTGACGCCACCGCCCGCGACCACCGCAGCCTTCTCAAGCTGGCGAAGGCCGGGAGTCGTCTTGCGGGTATCGAGAATCTGCGCCTTGGTGCCAACAACGCGGTCGACGAACTGACGCGTCAACGTCGCGATGCCCGAAAGTCGCTGCAAAAAGTTGAGCGCAGTGCGTTCGCCGGCGAGCAAGGCGGCCATCGCACCATTGACGAACATCACGTCGTCGCCCGGTGCGAACGTCGCTCCATCTTGGAGCACGACGTCGACATCACATGCTGGGTCGAGCAGACGGAAGCTGGCCACGGCACATTCGATGCCGGCCAATACGCCAACGGACTTGGCATGCAGCCGCGCCCGACCGCGCTGGCTGGCTGGCACGGACAAAGCCGACGTAATGTCATTCGCAACAGCCAACTCGAAAGACCCGAGGTCCTCCGCGAGGGCGCGGCGCACGCATTCTTGAGGGTCTGCACCGACGCTCGTCATTCCGCGGCAGGCTACCCGAAAGCCTAGGCAGGCGCATGGTTGCGCTTGACTGGGTGGCACGATCGCGCGCTAGCGAGTCAAAAGACCACGTAATCGGCCATGCCCGCGACGGTCTCAGGTCCAAACCCGTGCACGCGCTTCAGGTCGTCGAGCCCACGAAACTGACCGTTTCGCACCCGATCGAGCACCAAGGCCTCTGCCCTGCTCGGCCCAACCGCTGGCAGCACCTGCAACTCGGCAGCACTGGCGCGGTTGATGTCGATACGACACGGCGAGATCACGACCGTGGGTTCGGGTGGCAAGAGACCTCCGGCGAAAGCCCGCACTGCGAGTATCTGAACCAAGAACGCCCACGCCAACAGCAATAGTGGCGGCTTGCCTACCAGCGGCGAATCTGTGTCAGCATGCGCGCCTCGACGCCGCGGGCTCCCGGGAACATGCGCGTCTCCAGAATCTTGGCTTCGAGCGCCCCGACCAGTCCTTGCAGTGCGCTCGACGTTTCGCATTCCGGCATCCCGAGCAGCATCGGTGCCTGCCCCAGGCGACGGTGACTGACCGCGGGATCCTCAGGAACTGCTCCGAGGTAGTGGATCGGCAAGCTCGCAAAGCGACGCGAAACTTCGGAAAGGCGGTCGTAGGTCGCGCGCCCAAGCTGGGCATTGGTCACGCGATTGACGGCAAGCTGCACGGTGGGCCGTTCGATCTGGCGCGACAGACACTTGATGACGGCGTAGGCATCTGTGAGAGCGGCTATCTCAGGGTTTGTCACCATCACGACGTGCTGGGCAGCCAACACGGTGATCATCGATTGTGGCGCAAGGCCCGCAGCGCAATCGATCAACAGCACGTCGAAGCGATCTGCCAACTGGCTGAGCGCACGTGCCAACATCTGCATGTGCTTGGCACCTAGCTCGGCCAGACTCGAGATACCCGAACCACCAGCAACCAGCGACGGGCCAAACGGTGTCGTCGACAACACTTCGTGGATCGTGCGCTGCCCGCCAAGCAGATGCTGCATCGAGTAGCGCGGGTTGGCACCGAACAATAGATGCGCATTGGCCAAGCCGAAGTCGCAATCCACGACCACAACCCGCAGGCCTCGTTGATGCAGTCCAATCGCAAGGTTGGTCGTCAAGAACGACTTGCCGGTGCCCCCCTTGCCGCTGGCGAACGCGATGACGGTGGCCTCTTTGCGACACGGCTGTTCTGGCGGCGCCCGCCGAAGCAAGCGTCGCAGAAACCCTCGCCCAGGCCGATCTACGCCGAGGTCCAATTCCACGAAACCCTCTACTGATTCCGGTCGACGACCAACCGGCCGTCCTCAATGCTCCTCACAAGCCAGCCATCGCCAGCGCGCGCGGAGCAGGGCAGCTAGTTGCCTACGAACGGTCTTTCGCCAGAGATCCCTCGATGATGGGGCCGGCTACCGAAGCCGGTTCACCGAGGGCGGAATACTCTTCGGGGGTCAACTTGGATTCGGCCAAGCTGGCCCGCAGGGTTTCGCCACTTGCCGGCTCCCTGCGGTCCCCTACTGCGTGGCGAGTCGCAGCAGTTCGGTCATTGCCAGCCGTGACAGCACCGGAGGTACTGGAGGCGGCAGTTCGAACGGAATTGGGTTGTTGATCAGAGTCTCGATCGTTGCCGATATCGAGCTGTGCGCAGTGCACAAAGGCTCGCAGTAACTGGTCGCCAAAGCGTCGCACGTCACGCAGATCCCTAAGGTCGCGGGCGACGCCCGTTGCTGAGCTTGCAACCAAATCACCACCAACGGTGCGCACATTGCCCAACACATTGCCGTTCCAACTAATGGTTCGCGAGAAGCGATCGCCGTGCACGATAACGGCGCTGTCAATCCTCTCACAGATGCTCAACGCTGCTTCCCACAGGCGCGCGCGCGCCGGTGGCACGACGAACTCAGGCTGCGGCAATGCACGAGTTGCTACCTCAGCGGGTGAAGTCGCTGCCTCAGTCGGCTCTACCTCAGTCGCTTCTATTCCGTCGCGCGCATGCATCGCGACATCAAGAAACCGCGCCGAGTCCTGTGGCGTCGCAATCCAGCAAACGGCAAAGCGCTCACGCCCGGCGATACGGAACGGCTCCAACGTGCACGCGTGCAGGCCAGGAATCGGCAGAGCACAAACCTCGCCAAAGACCGTCGCCGATGGTTCGGTGCCGATCAACAAGATGCGTCCCGGAGTCCCCGGGCAGAAGTTCCCCTCGGGAACTGCGAGCGCAAACGAATCGTTGACCCGCGCCAAGAATCTTCCAGCCGATAGTGCGCGCGCCGACAACAGCGCATCGCCTTCGACGGCAAGCATGACCAGAACGACACCACCGGCTGCATCACGCGCAAGGCCTTCGACGGGACCGAGTTCGCCGTCACTACAATCGAGTGACTCAAGCACGAGCGTCAGACCACTCTCGATGCAATCGAGTCGCGACGACACCAAGCTCCAGAGGCTGTCGCGCAGCTGAGGCAAAACGGGACCACGAATCATCGTTTTCCTCCTGCAGATCGGCCGAGCACCGGCATCGGACGGCGAACCGGACGGCAAATCGGGCGGCAAACCGGCCCCGGGCGCAGAGTTGGGCACTCGCGCGCTATGTGCCGTTGGCGATCATGGATCGCATTTGACAACCGCAGAGATATATACAAAGGCTAGTGCCTCGCTGACCGGTAGGCCGAATTACAAGTAGTAGCAGCCCAAAATGCAACCGCCTAGTGGGCGGTATCCCCCTTGGCCAGGCCTCCACGCGGCTTGGCAGCCGTTCGTGCCAGTGGCGATCGCAGCTCCTCCAACCGGGTCCAGGCGACCGCAACGGCATCCGTCGCGTCGTTCGGAAGATCGCCGGGGAACGGCGTCGGCCCCTTCGGCAACATCTGACCCAACATGTTGGCGACAGACTGCTTACGCGCCGCGCCATGACCGGTGACGCAGCGTTTGATGCGCGCCGGGGTGTATTGGAACACATCGAGTCCCGCTCGCGCCACCTCTGCCAAAACGACGCCGCGTGCCTCGCCGATGCGCAGTGCGGCCTGAGCGCCTTTTCCGAAGAACGCTTCTTCAATCGCAACCTCGCTGGGCGCCAAGTCGTGCACGAGAGCGGCGAACTGCTCAGAGAGCGACAGCAGGCGGCGCGCCAAGTCGACGCCACGGCCACCTAGCCGAAACACTCCGGCGGTCACCAATCGCACCCCGTTCGAACTCGGCGATCCGACTCGAATCACGTTGCTACCACGCATTGCAAGCGGGACATGATCAGGCGACGAAGAACCACCAGGGGATGAACCTACGGCCACTTCGAGGCAACCGTAGCCCACAACCTGGGTGCCCGGATCGATACCGAGAATCCGCACCACCACCACGCCACCAAGTGTAAGGTCCCGCACTGTGAAGGTCGCCATCTTGTTGCTAGCGGCCGGACGTGGCACGCGCCTCGGATCGCATATTCCGAAGGCCTACCTTCGCCTCGGATCCGCGCCACTGCTGGTTCACAGCGCCGCCAGATTGCTGGCTGCGGTGCCAGAAACGCATAGTTGCGAAGTCCTTGTGCTGGTGCACCCCGAAGATCGCGAGTCGCACCTGGTGGGTTGCATCGAACCGCTTCGCAAACTTCTGCCGGCTGGAGCCGAGCTAAAGATCGTCGATGGTGGCAAAACGCGGCAGGAATCGATGGACCTTGGTCTCGCGGCAACTGCGACGGACAGCGACCTCGTTGTTGTGCACGATGCCGCACGCGCCCTCGTTCCGATCGAAAACACGCGCAGGTGCATCATGACCGCAGAGACGGTTGGTGCGGCGTTGCTGGCCATCCCAGCCACCGACACGCTGAAGCGCGTGCAAGAGGATCGCGTCATCGAAACACTCGACCGCAGCCCGATCTGGTACGCGCAAACGCCACAGATCGCCAGACGCGAACTTTTCGTGCGCGCTTGTGAGCACGCTCGCAAGACTGCATTCCAGGTTACCGACGATGCCTCGCTGCTAGAGCACGCGGCCATCGAAGTCGCCGTCGTGCCCGGTACCGCGGGCAACCTCAAGATCACGCGACCAGACGACCTGCCGCTCGCGCAAGCTCTTCTCGACCGCGACCCAACGCCATTTCCGCCCGATTTCTGAGAACCAACCCCACCTGATGACCAACGACCTCCCCCGCATTGGCCTCGGCGTCGACATGCATCGCCTGCTCCCCGGCCGCCCGTGTGTGTTGGGTGGCGTGAAGTTCGAGAGTGAAGTCGGCCCGCTCGCCCACAGCGATGGCGACGCCGTGTTGCATGCCGCGTGCGATGCCGTTCTGGGTGCCGCCGGCCTCGATGACATCGGCACGTTGTTCGAGGACACCGACCCCGCCAACGAGAACCGCGATTCCGCCGAGTTCTGCCGTGAGACGATGGCGCTGGTCAAGCAACGCAGCTTGAAGGTGTGGTCGATGGACATCGTGCTCGAAACCGAGCGACCCAAGCTCAAGCCGATGCGCCAAGCGATGCGCGAACGCATTGCGGAACTGTTCGAGATCGACGTCGACCGCGTCAACGTGAAGGGCAAAACCGGCGAGAAGGTCGACGCGGTTGGACGCGGCGAAGCATGCCGCGCGACGGTAGTGGCGCTGCTAGGTTCGGCGTCCTAGAACCACCTAAACAAGGCGCGCAGACTAAGTACCGGGGCGCGCCTGCTTGTCCGACATGCGCTTGTAGACCCCATTCGCCGCGATCAATTCGTCGTGCGAACCGGTTTCGATGACGCAACCGTCTTCGATCACTACGATCTGATCCGCATCGACGATCGTCGACAGACGGTGCGCAATCACAAACGATGTGCGGCCCTTGCGCAGCGTGTCGATGGCGCGCTTGACGGTCTCTTCACTCTCCGTGTCGAGTGCCGACGTCGCCTCATCCAAGAACAGGATCGCTGGATCGCGCAAGATGGCGCGCGCAATCGTAACGCGCTGCATCTGGCCACCGGACAAGTTGCTGCCACGTTCACCGGCACTGGCGTCGTAGCCATCGGGTTGGCTCACGATAAACTCATGGATGTTGGCAGCGCGCGCCGCCTTTTCGATGTCTTCCTGGCTCGCGCCCGGCTTGCCGCACGCGATGTTCTCGCGCAGCGTCGCGTTGAACAAGAATGGCTCCTGGCTGACGACGGCCGTCTGCCGACGGTAGTCCGCAAGCTTGACGCTTCGCAGATCCTTGCCGTCAAGCAAGATGCAGCCCTGCTCCGGGTCGTGGAAGCGCATCAATAAATCCATCGTCGTCGATTTGCCACCGCCGGACTCGCCAACCAATGCGATCGTTTGGCCAGCCTCTGCCTTGATGGAAATGCCCCGCAACACCGGTTTGTCGACATATGCGAAGTGCACGTCTCGCAACTCGACGTCGCCGCGAATCTTCGCGATTGGCTCGCCACCGACCATCGTCTGGTCGGCCTGTGCATTCAGAATGGTCTCGATGCCCGAAAGCGCACCGGCCGATTCGCGCAGGACGTTGTAGGCCCGCGTGAGGCGCTTGACGTGCTGATAGTTGGTCGCAAGTGGCGCAATGATGACCGCCACAACGACAAACGACAGATCCGTCGCCAACACGTAGTAGCCAAGCATCACCAGGATGACCGCGGTTGCAACCTGGTAGCCAATGAACGACTGCGCGATCGAACGCCCCTTCGCGCGCAACACGCGCTTGGTGCGCGCCAAGAACGTGACCGTGGTCTCGTCAAACTTGCTCTTGCACTCGCCTTCGAGCTGGTAGGCCTTGACGGTACGAATCCCGGTCAGGATCTGGTTCAGGGACTCCGTGGTCTCGCCCAAGGCCCGCAGACTGCTGGCGCTGCGCTTCTGGACCTTCTTGCCCTGGCGATACATGGGGATCGCCATCAACGGCACCATCACGGCAACCACGAGCAGAGCTTGCGGGAAGACGATTCCGATGATCAAAACGTTGCCGAGGATCATCAGCGGATCGACCACGACATTGTCGGCGGCCATCTCAAACGAACGCTGCATGACTTGCGTGTCGTTGGTGACCTTGCTGATCATGTCGCCCATGCGCTGACGACCAAAGAACCGCAGCGGCAGGCTCAGGAAGTGGTGCGCCAACTCGCTGCGCAAATCGGCAACAACTCGGTAGGCGAAGAACCGCGAAACGGTCTGCACCATGTAGATCGTGACCGAGCCGACAATCCCGCAGCACAGCGTCACAAAGCCGCAGGCGATCACGATCGGCATGCCGGGCGTATCGAAGGTCAACCCGAAGAACGCGCACAGGTCGTTCGCGAAATCACGAAACCACTGCGAGAACCACTCCCGCAAACCCGGCGAGAAGGTCAGTACAGCATCCGGACCCTTATCCTGCGGCTTACCGCCGTCAGACTCCTGCAGCACGGTGATCAACGGGTCGATCACCATGAATGGCAGCTTGGTGCAGATGACCTGCAGCACCGAGAAACCAATCATGGCCACCACCATGCGTCGATAACGCACGATCGCGGCCCAGATCCGGCGCAGCAGCGCCTTGATCTCATTACCTTCTGGAACGGGCTCCGTCACGGCGCCCATGTTAGAGGGTCGAGTCTCTCAGTCGACCTCGACTATTCGAACTTCGCCTTCGCGATGACTTCGTTTGCCCACTCAAGGAAGCGCGTCGTGATGTAGTCCTCGGTCACCAACTCGCGCTCCCGCTCGACCTTGACGTTGATGTTGCGACGCGGCGGAGTGCGACCGTTGACGCGGCAAATCAGCCACGCTTCCGGGCCAGCAATCGGGCCAATCGTCTTGCCAATCTCGGCCTCGAAGAACATGTAGTCGGCGACGGCGAAGCCATCGAGCAACTGTGTGAACTCGTTCTCGCGGAGTTGCTGGCGCAACTGGTTGAGCGGCAGCATGCCCATCAGGCCACGCTTTTCGTCGTTAGCGAAGAACTCGGTGTGCTTGTCGAGCGCCTCATCAAACGTCATCTCGCCCTTCTCAAGCTTGGCGAACAGCGCTTCGCAGCGCAACTTGGCTGCCTCCATGCCACCCGGGACCCAGGCGCCAGTGATCTGGTCGCGACCCTGGAACGGGATGACGCTGACGTCGCTCTGGCCGTCGGCGAAGAACGCGGCGCGCCGGTTGGCGTGCGCCTGCAGGTTCTCGTCGGTCATGTCTTCCTTGATCAGGTCCGAGAAGGACGAGATCAGGCGCCAGCGGGCGCGGAAGGCTTCGAGGCACGGGTAGCCCTTGAAGCGTGTCGCGATGACTTCGACCGTGAAAGGCGTCGAGTCGTAGGGCTCGCGGTAGGTGTCGTAGCGGGTCGTGAACTCCTCATCGCTGATGAAGACGCCCTTGGCGATTAACTCCTGCTTGAGCGCGGCGCGAACGGCCACTTCCTGCATGGCACGCTCAAGGTCGCGCACGAACAGGCCCTTCTTGATGAAGTCGAAGGCGTCTTGAGTCGACCACTCGAAGTCGTTGACGCGCAGTACAGTTTCGGCCGGCAGGCCATGCGAGGCGTAGCGAACGTCACTCCAGCTGCGCAAACCCTTCTGCACGAACTGGCGCATCATGTTGACCCAGAACTCGGGCAGCTTCTTCGGGTTGCCGTTTTCGTCGACACCTTCCGTGGCCTTCTCGAGCTGCTCGAGGAACTTCGGTCCCTGATCGCTCTGTGTCTGCGCCTTGATCGCTTCCTTGGTAATCACCGGCCAGTCCTTCGGTGAGCCCGGGAAGAACACGCGGTCGAACAAGATCGATTCCTTGCGCTGCTCCATGAAGGTCTCCTTGCTCAGCCCATATTGGGTGCGCACAACCTCCCAGAAATTGATGCCCGGGTTCTTCGATGCGAACTCCGCTTGCATCGGGGCGAGCTCAGCCATCACCTCGTCTTCCGTGACCAAGAACTCCTCTGCCTTGCGTTGCCCGGACTCGACCTGATTCTTCAGCTCTTCGAGGATGAAGAAGTTGGCGACCTTGGCTTCGACCAGCTTGCCACCAGCGAGATAGACCGCTTCGCGCATCACCTCGAGCGGATCGAGCAACTGGCCGTTGACCTTCATCGTGCGCAGCAGACGTGCGCGCTCGTCGACCAACTTGTCCTGAAGGATACTGATGTCCCTCCTGAGCTTCGAGATTTGCTCCTTGCTGGGATTCTGGGTCGCGCCCGCATCTTGTGCGACGGCTTCAGGAAGGGCGAAGGCAGAGGCCACGAGGAGCGTGGCAGCGAGGAGTAGTGCGCGTTGCATCGTTGAGAGTTGATCGGAGGATAATGGGCGAGGGAGCTTAGCCACTCTGGGGAACAAGGCCAGCCACGACAGGTCAATTGTCGCCCTATCGGCACTGGGAGACGCAGCACCGAACAGATCCCTCCCAATTTGCCTCCGCCGGTAGAGCGGATCTGAGACAGCGAATCCACGACACCACTAGTGTGGCCCGCCGCCCCCCGTAGCATGGGCCGTGGGCATGACCTACGACCCCCGAACCATCGCTTTCGCCGCCGAACTCCTCTACCCGCCGCAGCAACTGCGCGCGGATCTCGTGCAAACCGTCCACAACACCCTCTACCAAAAGCCGCAACTCGGCTATCAGAACTTCCAGGTGGCGCCCGACGGCATCCATCTAAGCAATCCCGCGCAAGCGCCGGGACAGGTCTCGATGGCCAGCTTTACCTTCGACCGCCTCGTGGTCCGCGAAGAGATGCGCGGCACGACCGTCGAGGATTTCGCCACGCGGGCGGTCAACGTCGCGACGCTGGCGTTCCAAACCCTCGGTATCACGACGTCGATCGCGCAGCAATTCGTGGTGCGTTCGCTGATCGCGCCAAGGCACTTCAAGGACGGTCGTGAGTTCTTGGCCCAGCGGTTGATCTCACCGGTCAGCCAGGCAGGCAACGCATTTGGCCGCCCGATGATGTCATTGGGCGTGCGCTTCGTATTCCCACCGCATGAGGACAACCAGCAAACGTCGCAGGTGAGAATCGAAACGTGGCCCCAGGATGCGCGCTCGATCTGGATCGAAAACGCCAGCAGTTACGCGAGCCCGCTACCAGCAACCGAGATGCCTCGTGTTGCCGACCAACTGGCAGCGACATATAGCCACGTGACGGGCCCCGTCTGCTCGTTCCTTGCCAGCCTGGACACCCCAGACGCCTGAACCCCAGACGCCTGAACCGACCGTGTGCGAAACCACCCCTGAGCCAACCAGGCCATCCCAGCCGCCCAAGCCATCGCGCGGTCCTGTCATCGCCCGCGTAGTGGTGATCGCCCTGTTGGCGACGACCGCGTTGATCCTCGGCGCATGCTCCGACAAGTCGCCGCCCGTTGAAGAAAAGCGGATGCTTGTCATCGACGGCATCGAAATCCTGTTCGAGGACCTTCGGCCTTACGTCGAGTTCATTGAGTCCTACCGCCCCGCCGTCGGCGAGAAAACCAAGAACGTCTGGGTGATGCGCGACCATGTGCTGCCGATGTTTGCCGCGCGACGTGCGTTCGGCGAAGAGCGCGCCGTAATGCTCGAACGTGCCAATGCCTTGTGCTCGGTTGCGACCAACATCCTCGAACTCGAACAGCATTCGAAGCTGATCGAACACAAGCGCCGCAGCAACATGACGCGCATCAACGCCAAGCTGCCAGTTGCCATGTTCTTGTTCGACGAACTGATGACGAACGCCGTCAGCCCACCCATTGAACTTCCCCAGGGATACTTCGTTGTTGGCAGCTACGACCTCAACACCTCGCCACTGATCATCGCCGACTTCGTCGACGCACTGCAGGTCGGGTTCGTCACGCACACCAGCAAGGACTGGCGCGTGTGGTGGGAAAGCGAACAATTGCGCATCGGCGCCAAAGTGACGTTTGTGCACCGCGATTACCGCGACGACCTGCCACCTTGGATGACTGTACCGAAGGACAAGAAGCCGTGAGTAGTTCGACCATGAGGAGATCCCTAACCCGATTCGTGGTCTCGCTGGCCACCCTCGCCGTGCTCGCCCCATGCCAATCTGGACAGGGCCAACCTGGACAGGGCCAATCCGGCGAAGGCCAATCCGGCGAAAGGCAGGACCCCGGCAAGCAAAAGCCAACGGCGACGGCCAAGAAGCTGACGGCGTGGCCCAAGCTGAAGAAGACGAAGAGCAAAGCAGCGCGAGCCAAGGCGATGCAGTTCCGCAAGCGGAAAGCCGAACTGCGTGAGAAGGCCGAAAAGCAACTGATTGCGATCGGTGCCGGCGTCGCACCGATCCTCATTCCGATGGTCAACGATCGTCACGACGGTCTCAACGAGCACCTGTTCGCAGTGCTCGAAGCGGTGATCACTCCTGAGCACGCCGCCTTGCTGGCGCGCGAGACGAAGCGGCCAAGCCTCGAATGGCGTCGCTACCTGATGCGCAAGCTCGCGACCTTCCACGACGCCGACATCGCGCCAATCATGGCCGCGGCATTGAAGGACAAGGACGGCGACATTGCCTTCTACGCCGGCCTCGGTTTGTTGAGCCTCGGCAAACACGACGGGCTCGACACCGTACTGTTGGCAGCGAAACAGCGCTGGGCTGAGTTCGGTCCGTTGGTCAGCAAGGTGTTGCCGGCGGGCCGTTCCAACGCCACCGCGATGCCAATCTTTGAGAAGATCGCATCGGCGCGCCCCACCGACCAAATGGCCGGCCTGCGACTGTTGCGCTACCTGATGGTCAAAGACCAGGGCATGTTGTTGCGCAAGTATCTGAAGTCGTCGGACTTCACCGTCAAGCGTGAAGCCATCAACACCGCCCGCGTATTGCACGGTGAGAAGGCACTCGAGAAACTCGCCAGCTTCCAAGCGATCGAGATGGCGAAACAGTGGCTGACAAAGATCTAGATCGAGCAGGATCTAGAACCCTTGAGGACCGGATCCTGCAAGCCACGACCGCAATGGGCGACCACGGAACCACTAGAATGAACAACCGCCGCACTCCCGCGAGCCTCGCACTTCTGGCTCTTCTCAGCATTGCTGCCGCCTTGCCGGCGCAGAAGCTGGAGAAGTGGCAGAAGGACCCGTTCACGAAGAACGACAAGAAGAAGATGGCGGCCGCTGGTTACCT
Organism: Planctomycetota bacterium; assembly: GCA_029936315.1. Classification (GTDB taxonomy): domain Bacteria; phylum Planctomycetota; class UBA1135; order UBA1135; family UBA2386. The sequence continues at coordinate 53,201 of JAPYTD010000023.1, forward strand.
CAACTACGGCCCGTTCCGGTTTGGCAACCTGGCGGCGGATCCGGTGTCGTCGGCAGACATCCAGAAGTCGCTGCCATTCACTGACATCATCTGGATCGAGACAGCGCACTTCCGCATCGGCACTCAGTTGCCGAGTTGGAAGGTGCCGACCGCCGCGCCGATTCGAAAGAAGATCCGCGCGGAGCTGACCGAATTGAAGAAGAGGCTGCCGAGCATCAAGCCAAAGACGCGGACCCTGACGCCGTGGCTGCGCGCCCACTTGACCGCCTACCGCCTGGAACTGCTTCATGCCGAGACGCAGGAGCTGTTTGGCGTCACGGATGAGCAGTTCCCGGCCGGCCCGAACCATGTCATCCCCGGCAAGGACAAGGTCTACATGGGCTACGGCCCGCACATGGGCATGAGGGACAAGTTTCTCGTGCTCGTGATCGAGAAGAGCGGCGCCTACCGCCAGTACATGGAGAAGTATCTTGGGCGGCCAACCTACCACCCGCAGCGTTGGCACTTCGTCGAAAGCAGCTCACTTCTGTATACGTGCGCGACCGAGTCCAACGAGTTTCCGCTGAAGCACGACACCGCGCTGCACTGCGCGTTGGCATTCAACGTCAGCCAGAACCTGCTCGATGGCTTCCGCTACTACTCCTACAACCTGCCGGTCTGGATCCGGGAGGGCTTCTCCCACTGGAACTCACGCCGCGTCAGTGGCGACTGGCCGAGCTTCGATCAAAACGAAGGCTCCGTCGCCGACATGAAGAGCATCTCCAAGTGGAAGCCATATGCGAAGTCGCTGATCGGCAAGACCAAGAAGTACGCATCATTCCCCGAAGCGGCGAAATGGCGCGACTTCGGCGACATCACGTTCAACGACCACGTGATGATCTTCTCGCGCATGGACTTCCTGATATCCATGGGCCCCGAGAAGTGGCAGACGTTCCTGTTCACGGTGAAGGGCCGCGTTGACGAGAACTGGAATATCGACCAGAAGGACCTCGTCGGCGCTACCCGCGAAGCCCTGAAGAAGGCCTACAACCTGACCTTCCTCAACTTCGACGACAAGTGGCGCGCATGGGTCAAGAAGACCTACCCGTCGAGGTAGCTCTCGCCCAGCTAGTGAGCCATGCGAGCCAGCCCGGATCCCCCACAGCTAGCTCCTATCCCCCACAGCTAGCTCGGGTCCCACAGAATGAACCGATAGACGGGCAGCAGCGCGAGCAGCGAGCTGCGCACCCAAGCCTCGGCTTCCTCCCCCATTTCGAGAGCGTCTTCCTTGGGCAACTGGCGTTGCACATGCAGCCACTGATCACCTGGGGTGTAGTAATTCATCAGCTCCTTGATGTCGGCTTGCTTGATCGAGGCGCACCAGTGATCCGCGCGCCAATCGTGCAGCTTCAAATTGAAGCCACCCGGTAGCGCCTTGAGCATCTGGCAGAACTCATCCAACGCGGCGGAATCGTTGAGCAGCTTCTTCTTGAGGTTCTCGCCGTCCCACCAAGCTTTTGGATGGATGCGGAGCGCGGCCTCGACGATCTCGTCATCGAGGCATACTTCGAGCACGGTCTGGATGTAGTGCGTCTCGGCGTCCTTGCCGAGCGCCTCTCCGAAGAACGTGGCGAGCTTCTTCCGTTCTTTGGCGCCACGGCACAAATACGCACGTTGCTCCTTCACGCGGTAGCTGTTGAAGGTGTAGGGATGGTGCAAGCCGGCCTGCGCACCAAGGTCCGTGCCCAATGGCTTGGCCTCCTTCTTGACTCGGTCGGCAATGCTCTTGAGCTTGCGGCGAACACCGAGGCGCAACGCGTTGTATTCGGGATCGTCTTGGCGGTGGCGTTCGTACGCCTTGAAGTCGCGCTCGAGAAAGGCTTCGGGCATGGCGACACCTTAGGAAACCGCGGCGCAGACGCCAGATGCTGGCCAAAGCCAGACCCGCAACCTACGCTGCGCGCATGCGGACACTTGTCGTGCTACTCGCAGCCACGTTCCTGTCGGGCTGCACTTCCACCGTGCTAGCCGAGCCGGCCATTCACGTCTCGCCTTACCTTGCAGTTTACCAATTGCGCGGCAAGACCAAGATGCAGTCCTTCGTCGACCCAATGAACCCGGGGGCCGTGCAGAACAACCCGTATCAGAATATGCGCACGTTCGGCCAGGATCGCTTCCGCGAGGACGTTGGCATTCGCGCCGACATCGGCGACGGCTTTGGTGGCATTCGCGCTGACTACTACCAGCTCGACATGGACACGTCGAGGAGCGGCGAACTCACCAGCGCCTGGGGGAACCTGCCCGGCACCGACAAGGTGAGCCTCTACGCCAACATGGACGAGCTGCGCATCGGCTACGTCGAACCGTTCGCTGATTTCCGCACCGAGTATCGCGACGAAGAGCTGCGCTTTCAGTTTGCCGTCGGTGGCGTCTTCACGTACCGGCAGATGACCCTCAAAGCTCGCGACGAGACCTTCACCCAAAACTATGAATTAGCCGGCGACACCATCGGCGGCGCGGTGCGCGCCCGCATCAGCTGGAAGGCATTCTCTCTCGACCTTGACTACGCCGGCGCGCCCGCGTTCCTCGTGCTTTCCGGTGACATCGAAGGCCTGTGCCAAGACATCGAAGCCCGCCTCAGCTACCGGCTCCCACAGCGCGATATCAGCTTCTTCGCCGGCCTGCGCTACACCGAGTTCTCAGGGAAAGGCATGGCCGGCTCATTCCAATACGACTCCGACATGGTCATCGACGGCATGCAGTTCGGCGTCAAAGTCACCTTCTGAGCGCGGTCTGCGCCGAGCAGCATCAGAGGCCCAAGTCTCAGAGGCCCA
>JAPYTD010000023.1:56113-64759 GCA_029936315.1 Planctomycetota bacterium
TCAGAGGCCCAAGTCTCAGAGGCCCAGGTCCTTGAGCCGTCTGTAGAAGGTGCTGCGCGCCATACCCAGTTGCTGCGCCGCTTCGGCCTTATCCCCACCAGTGTCGCGCAGCGCTTGCGCAATCGCATCGCGATCTGCGGCATCGCGCCGTGCCTTCAAGTCCGTGCCCGGTTCTGCCGCGCTCATGCCGACCGATCCGTTTGACGATGGAAACCGCTTCACAGGACTCGGACCGAGATGCGGCGAGCCCTTGCAAACGCGTTCGGGCAAATCGCTCTCGTACACGATTTCCCCGACATCAAGGGCAAACGCGCCTTCGATGACGTTCTCCAATTCGCGGACGTTGCCCGGCCACGAATAGGCCATCATGCGGTTCATCGCACCCTTCGAGAAACCGCGCACCGGCCGTTCTGACCGTTCGTGGCGGCGGTTGCCTTCGCGCAAAAAGTGCTCGGACAGCAAGCGCAGGTCGGTCAAGCGATCGCGAAGTGCCGGCAGTAGTAGCGTGACGACTTCGAGTCGATAGTAGAGGTCTTCGCGGAACTTGCCTTCGCGCACCAACTCCAGCAAGTCGCGGTTGGTCGCTGCGATGATGCGCACATCAACGATGTGAGGCTGGCTGGCTCCGACCGGCCGGATCTCCCCGCGCTGCAGCACGCGCAACAACTTGACCTGCACGCTCGGTGGGGCCTCGGCGATTTCATCCAAGAAGATCGTGCCACCATCCGCGGCCCGAAACAGGCCTTCGTGCGCCGACTGGGCACCCGTAAAGGACCCCTTCTCGTGACCGAACAGTTCGCTCTCAACGAGCTCTGGGGCAATGGCCCCGCAGTGCAGCGGGATGAACGGAGCGTTGCGGTGACGGCCATCGAAGTGCAGGGCCCGCGCGACCAACTCTTTACCCGTGCCGCTCTCCCCGTAAACCAACACCGTCGAACGCTTCTGCCGCAACCGCCCGACACCGTCATTGAGGCTGGACACCCCGCTGGATTGGCCGATGAAGTCGGTCATGCGGTAGGCAGAGTCGGCCGACTCGTCCACCACGGTTGCCAACGGCTCAAGCAACGCGCGGTCCGAGATCTGACGCTCGACGCGACGGACGCCGGTCACGTCCTGCACCATCACCAAGGCATCCGCGTTGTCCAGGCGCCGAATGTCGAGCAGAAGTTCGCGCTCCTCACCTTCACCGCTCGTGACCACAATCGGTGCACTAGACGAACCGTCTTGGATGAGGCCGGCCACGTGCTTGGCCACCTCGCTGCAGTCGCTCAGGGACGCACCAACCTGCAGTTCGCCCAACGCACGGCAGACGTTGGGATCAAAAGACCGGATGACGAGGCCCGGTGTCAACGTCATCAGGCTCACCGTCTGCTTCGCGCCCTTCTCCTCGGCGAGCTTCTTCAGGCCTCCGAATGCCGTCGACAACTCAGACAGTTGTTGCTCGGCCTGCATCAGACGGCCGCGCAGGCCGACGTTTTCGCGATCCAACCGCGAGCGGGCCTCTTCGAGGCGCAGCATCACCCGAATGCGCGCCACCAGCTCCTCACGGTTGACGGGCTTTTGGATGTAGTCGACGGCACCCAGCTGATAGGCCGCGAGCTTATCGGACTCATCGCCCATGCGACCGGTCAGGAAGATGACCGGTACGAATGCAGTACGCGGGTCGTTCTTGAGGCGACGGCATACTTCGAAGCCATCGATGCCGGGCATCATGACGTCGAGCAGAATCAGGTCGAACGACTGCTGCATCGACTGCTCGATCGCGTCGAGGCCACTTGTGACAGCCACAACTTCGAACTCCGTGCCGCGCAGATAGATCTCAATCAAACTGAGGTTCTGCGGTTTGTCATCAACGACGAGAATGCGCGCCATTGCCTTTCACCATACGCTCTACGCATGCAACAGCAACCGCGACTGCCTCTGTGGTTCCTGGTAGTCAACTGGGCGTTGATCCTCTTCGCCTTCGTCTTGGGTTCCTACCTGGGCAACGGACGCAGTATTGACCTGCCAGATGAGCAAAGCTCGGCACTGGAGATCGTCTATGCCGAAGTCCTGCGGTCCCACATTGAGCCGCCAAATGGCCCTGAGCTGCTCGAGCGCGCGATTGCTGGCATGGTCAGCGGGCTGGACGAATACAGCCGATATATTCCGCCGGTTGACGTACAGTCCTATGACGAGCGCAGCAGCGGCAATTACGAAGGAATCGGAGCGAAGATCGTCACCCACAATGACGCAGTAATCGTTCACTTTCCGTTCCCGGGCGGACCGGCGGCCGAAGCGGGGCTGCAGCCTGGTGATCGCGTGCTCGCCGTCGATGGCACGTCCCTCGACGACGCCGAAACGCGCGCCAACGTCGTGCAACTCGTGCGTGGCCCAGCGAACTCGTCGGTGAAGTTACGCATCCTCCGCGACGACGCCGAACGGGTGATCGAAGTGCCCCGCAAAAGCGTGCAACGGCCGTGCGTCAAGTGGACGCACATGATTGATCGGGACATGGGGCTAGGCTACGTGCACCTGGCCGACTTCCATCCAACTTCGGCAAAGCAGGTCTTCGACGCGATTGAGTCCCTCGAACAAGTTGGCGACCTACGCGGCCTGATCCTCGACCTTCGATATGACGGCGGTGGCAGCCTCGACCAGTGTATCAGCATCGCGCGGGCGTTCATCCCATCCGGCATCATCGCCACGCAGATGCGGCGCGCCGGCGAGGACAAGGTTTACATGGCCAAAGCCGACGAATGCCGCTGGCCCAAGTTGCCAATGGTCGTATTGGTCAACGAGGGTTCTGCGAGCGCCAGCGAAGTGCTTTCCGGCGCACTTCAAGATCACGACCGCGCCGTCATCGTCGGCATGCGCACCCACGGCAAGGGCTACGTCAACACCGTCTACTCGTGGAAGAACCACGACTTCAAGCTAAAGCTGACAACTGGCAGCTACCGCACCCCAAGCGGACGCAACATCGAACGCAACCACTCCACTCTCGCAACTCCGGCCGACAAGGAGAAGGGAGGCATCATCCCCGACGTCAAAGCCGACGCCACCCCCGAGCAACGCCGCATCATCGTCACGACCCTGCGCAACGCCATCGAACCGCCCAAGCAGTACCGCGACGCCTACCGAGCCATAGCCAAGAAGTACGGCTTCGAAGTCGAACAACCCCCAAACCCAACCACCGACCCCCAACTAGACGCCGCCCTAACGGCCCTAAAACAACGCCTCGAGTAGCTGTGCCAGTACGGTGCCAGGACAAGAATTATCCTCTCCGGCACCGCCCAATCGCTATCGCTTCACCGCGCCCTGGATCAACTCGCGCAACCGCGCAGGATCCGTCGCCGACGTCTTGCACATGAAGCCACTCTTGTGCGCGAAGTGCACGTCGGGCTCCCCATCGAGCTGCGAGAAATCCAACCGCGGATCGTCTTCGTAACGGCTGATGCCATAGCCGCCCGCGCGTCGATCGGGGTAGACCGTCGCGCCAATCACTTCCTCAAGGCCGGCGGAACGGATATAGCGCGCGACACTGCCCGACGGTTCGCCCGGCATCTCATCCCCACGCGGCAGGAACACCGTTTCGATCACTTCGCCCGCAACTTCGACGGACCAACGCTCGCTCGACTTGCCAACGAGGTCGATGCCCTCGCGAACATTCCGTAAGAACTGGATCAGGTCGACTCCGACGAATCGCATGTATTCATACAGCGTCTCCCCAGGCACATGCTCCGGCTGCGCAGCGAAGCGTCGCAGTAATGTGATATCGATCGGTGAGTTCATGCGCGACACCGCGCGCCGCGGAATGCCCAACCACTCAGCCGTTTTCTTCGGCCCGCGGGAGTCAAACCACTCGGCGGTCTCAAGCCAATCACAGAACTTCAACGCGTCCTGGTAGAGCCCCAGCGCATCCAGCACCAAACTCAGCGAGCACGTTGGCTGATGCTCACGCGGGAAGTGGTGGTGATCGAAGTTCTGCAAAGCCGGGTCGTGCGAACCGCCAATGTCCACAATCGCGATGCTCGAGTCAGCAAGTTCTTCGTCGGTCGGATCGCGCCGGACGATCGGGCAGCCGTGCTTGGCAATCAACACGCAACACGCCAGCAGGTCGTCCTTATGGGCGCCGCCGGGGTGAGTCACAATTCTCTGTAGTTCGGTCATAGTTGTCTTTCAAGCCGCGACGCGCCGCGTTGCGCCACAAGGATCGTGTAAGTGCGTCCGCGATCCATCACTTCGGTGTCAGCAAGCAAGGCGAAGCCATGCTCAGCCAAAAACGTGCGCGTCTCGGCGCTACCACCAAACGGGTTGAGCACAAGTCGCACTTCCTGTTCCTTCATCAGTGGCAAGCCGTCCGTCAAGATCGCCGCCACGGTGCGCGGCCCAACGCCGGCAATGCAAATCGTATCGACCTCATCACGCGTCAGGGGTTCGAGCCCATCGCCGATCCGCAACTCGACGCGATCGAGAGCATGGCAGCGCCGCAGTCGCCGCTGTGCGTCCTCGAGCGCCGATGCGGACTTGTCGATGCCGATGCAGCGCATGGCACGCTGTTCACGTAAAACAGCGATCGGCAGAATGGCATGGTTGGTGCCAATGTCGACAAACACGCGCGTGGTCGGCGGAACGAACGACGCCAACGCTCGAATGCGCGGGGTCACACCCAGCTTGCGCGTGATCGGGGGAAGCGAACTCGTCACGCCTGCTCCGATGCTGACTCAGTTGGCGCAAACTCAACCTTGTGTGCGGCACCAACCACCTCACGAACGTACCTAGGCACGCCAAACCCAGGCAACTGCTTGCGCAGTTCGGCAACCAACTCGAGACCGCGCGCCACTGGTACCTCAAAGTGCGCGGCCCCCACAACTGGATCGAGTTGGTGCAAGTAGTACGGCATCACGCGCACATCGAGCAGCACCCTCGACAACTCGGCAAGCACATCAACGTCATCGTTGACGCCACGCAACAACACCGTCTGGTTGAGCACCGGCACGCCGCTCTTGACCAATCGCAGCAATGCCGCGCCGCAGTCCGCATCGATCTCGGCGGCATGGTTGGCGTGCACGACAACCGTCGGCGCCAACCGCGTCGCAGAAAGCCAACCGAGCAACGCATCCTCGACGCGGTCTGGGACCACGATCGGCAGCCGAGTATGGATGCGCAGGCGTCGAACGTGGGGAATCTCCTCGATGCGCGCAACCAGCTCAGCGAGCCACTCATCGCTGCGCATCAACGGATCGCCGCCGGACAGAATCACCTCCTCGATGTCTGGACTCTGTTCGATCTCCGTCAGCGCCGGCTGCCACTGAGACAAGCTCGATGGGCTCTCGTCGTACGGAAAATGCCGACGGAAGCAGTAGCGGCACGCCACGGCGCAAATCCCGGCGACGATGAGCAGCGCGCGGCCGTGGTACTTCTGCAGCAGGCCTGCGGCCCGAACCGCATCCGCCTCACCGACTGGATCGACGCTGAAACCCGCTTTGGCACCCTCGGCCTCGTGCTCGATCGGTAGAACCTGGCGCAGCAACGGATCGTTGGCATCGCCGATTCGCATCCTTGCCAGGAAGGAGTGCGGCACCAGCAGCGGAAACAGACCAGAAGCGCGGCGCGCGGGCCCACGCAACTCATCCGGCAATTCCAACAGGTCAATCAGCCGGTCTGGATCCCGAACCGCCTGACGCAGCTGTTCGCGCCAAATCTTGCCCGATTGACCGCCGGTCTGGGGGGCGCCCGAGGGGATCGGTTTGAGAGTGATTCTGCGTTCCACTGGCGAAGATCCTGCCGTACCGCTAGATGATTCGGGTGAGTATTCCGTTCACGAGGATCGGAAGCCTCTGTTGCGCGTCCCGAGCGCGCGTGAAACCCACAGCAAGCAGCCTCAATGGCGTCATACGGTACCAGCGATTTTAGGAAGGGTCTGAAGGTTCTGCTCGACAACGAGCCCTACCTGATTATCGATCTCGACTTCATGAAGCCAGGTAAAGGCCAGGCCGTCTACCGCATCAAGGTCAAGAACCTGATCAATGGCCGCGTGCTCGACAAGAGCTACCGCAGCGGCGATTCGGTGGAAGGCGCCGACATTGAAGAGCGCACGATGCAGTTCCTCTACAAGGACGCGGCGCACTTCCACTTCATGGATGGCGAGAGCTTCGAACAAGTCGAACTGACGAGCGACCAGGTCGGCGATGCGGCCAAGTGGCTCATCGACGAAATGATGTGCGAAGTCGTCTGTTGGAACGGCACCCCGATCACCTGCGACCCACCCAATCACGTCGTCTTGAAGGTCACCTACACCGAACCGGGGGCCAAGGGCAACTCGACCGGCAACGTACAGAAGCCAGCGACGGTTTCGACGGGTGCTGAACTGATGGTGCCGACGTTCATCAACCAAGATGACATGGTGCGCATCGATACGCGAACCGGCGAATACGTCGAGCGCGTGTCCAAGTCCTGAGCTGACTCCCAACGATGCACGGCGCCCCACAGATTGTGATGATGCGCCAACGAGCAAAACTGCTCGCACGCGCGCGCGAGTTCTTCGCGGCGCGCGGTGTGCTTGAGGTCGACACGCCGTTGCTCGGCAAGGGCCTCGTTGTCGAATCGCACATTGACCCGATCGCGTGCCAGGTGACGGTTGGTGACGGTAGGACCGAACAACGACACCTGCTGACATCACCCGAAGGCCCGATGAAGCGGCTGCTCGCTGACGGTTCGGGACCAATCTACCAGTTTGCACATGCGTTTCGGGATGGCGAAGTCGGCAAGCGGCACTCGCTCGAGTTCACGATGCTTGAGTGGTATCGGCCGGATCATGATCATCACGCCTTGATGGACGAAGTCGAGGCGTTTGCGCAAGCGATGGTGCCACGCGTTGCCGGTGTGGCATTCGAACGACTTACCTTCCAGCAGGTCTTCCAAGACAGTGTCGGAGTCGATCCGTTCGCAACGTCACTCGCCGAACTTCGCACAACATGCGAAAGGTTGGCCGTACCCGTTCCGCCAGGCTTCGACGAAGGATCGTTGCACGATGCACTCGACTTGCTGCTCGTCGCGCACATCGAACCGTCGCTCGGCACATCGCGGCCGCTGTTCATGCACGAATACCCAGCATCGCAGGCAGCACTTGCACGGGTGCACGCATCGGCGGAAGGACATCAGGTCGCCGAACGCTTCGAGCTCTACATTGACGGAGTCGAACTTGCCAACGGCTACCACGAACTCGCCGACCCAATCGAACAGCGGCAACGATTTGATCATGCAAATCGCGTCAGGGTCGCAGATTCGCGTTCCGCCCTGCCGATCGACGAGCCACTCATCGCCGCGCTCGGATCAGGATTTCCGGCCTGCGCGGGGGTGGCATTGGGTTTCGATCGGCTACTGATGATTGCGACCGGCAGCAAGTGCATCGACGACGTGCGGTCGGCAACAACGCAGTAGCCCGCTGCCAAAGAGGCAGCCGACGAGGACAATTCTTGTCCTGGCAGGTACTAACCTCTTCGGAGTAGATTGTCTGGATGCGTCCTGGCTTCGTGCGGCTGATCGGGTGTGCCATCCTTGGGGTGGTTGCGGCCACAGGTTTGGTGGCGCAGGACTCGAAGCCGCACTGGGCTTTTGTTGCGCCAGTTCGTCCGGAGGTGCCGGCGAATGCGGGTGCCCCGAGGTCTGCCGTGGATGCGTTTGTGGCGCACCGATTGACAGGCGAGGGAGTGCAGGCGTCGGCGCAGGCCGATCGCCACACGTTGATTCGACGGCTATCACTGGACCTGATCGGACTGCCGCCCACCCCGGCGGAGACGGAGGCGTTTGTCGGTGATGCGGGCGCAGATGCTTACGAACGGCTCGTCGATGGCTTGCTATCGCGGGCGGAATTCGGCGAGCGTATGGCCCTGCGATGGCTGGACCTGGCGCGCTACGCCGACACCAACGGCTATTCGATCGATGGCGGGCGACACATGTGGGCTTGGCGCGATTGGGTGATCGACGCGTTCAATAACAACATGCCATTCGATCAATTCACGATCGAACAGATCGCGGGTGACCTACTGCCAAATGCCACGACGAGTCAACGCATCGCATCGGGCTTCAACCGCAACCACATGAACACGCACGAAGGTGGCACGATCGCAGAAGAGTATCGCGTCGCCTACGTAGCGGATCGCGTCAAGACTACAGCGGTGACGTGGATGGGCCTGTCAGTTGGCTGTGCACAGTGCCACGACCACAAGTACGACCCGATCTCGCAGCGCGACTATTATCGCTTCTTTGCCTACTTCAACACGATCACGGACAAGGGCAATGACGGCGACAGAGGCGTCAACTCGGTGCCGTTCATGTCGATCTACGACAACGAACAGCGCGCGATGCTGGCGAAACTGCGCAGCGACGTGCACTCGCTCGAACACGAACTACTCGCACCCGACGCCAAACTGACCGTTGCGCAACAGCAGTGGGAAGCTGAACAAGCGAGCATCGACCATGCACCACCGACGCTCTCTGACTGGCACGTCATGGGACCGAATCACGCCACAACAGCCAATGAAGCCTTCAGGAAGGACTTTGGGCCGGAGACAGGGGCCAACCTGGAGGCCCGTGACCAGGACGGCAAACCACTGTGGAAGGTGCGCTCAGATCTCGTCGATGGCAAGCCGCACGCCTTGACAG
>JAPYTD010000172.1 GCA_029936315.1 Planctomycetota bacterium
AAACTGGCGATGTCCTGTTGTTCATTGGGCGTGGACCCCTGTCGCGCCTGATCCGCTGGGGCAGCGACTCCCGGTACTCCCATTGCGGCATCGCCTCGTGGGAGGGCGACCGCCTCATGTTGTTTCACGCCGTCATCAACGGGGTGAAACACGTCCGCGCGCGCGACTCGGTCGATCGCTACGATGGCCGGGTGGACTGGTGGACCTTGCGCCCGGATCTCGATGATGCGCTCGATCGCGACGGCGTTGTCGCTCAGGCTCGCCGCCATCTGGGAAAGCCCTTCGCCGTGGGCGGGATGCTACGCCTGACGTGGGACATCGCCCGGGGACGCTATCGCCCGGGTGCGGACTTCAAGGATCCGCCCGAGGCGATGTTCTGTTCATGGTACGTGTCGCGTTGTTACCGGGTGGGAGGCGGCGTCGATCTGGTTCCCGAGGCGTGTGACGACTGCACGACCCCCGCACAGCTCGAGCGCAGCGAACTTCTCGTTCACCAGGGAACGCTTCACACCTGAAGCCCCTGCCCCCCAACCTCTCGCCAACCAAACGAACAGCACCCCGTGGCCACCGACGAACCCAACAAGCCTATCACGGACGTGGTTCTCATCGGCGCTGGCGTCATGAGTGCCACCTTGGGCACGATACTCAAGACGCTCGACCCCGCACTGTCCATCGCCATCTTCGAGCGACTCGATCAAGCCGCGGCAGAGAGCTCCGACGCGTGGAACAACGCCGGTACCGGGCACTCCGCCTTCTGTGAGCTGAACTACACCCCCGCATCACCCGACGGTTCGCTCGACGTCAGCAAGGCGATCCGCATCTGCGAACAATTCGAGATCAGCAAGCAATTCTGGGCCGCGCTGGTCGAAGACGGCGATCTGCCTCCGGCCTCTTCCTTCATCCGCAACATTCCCCACATGAGCTTTGTGTGGGGTGAGACCAACGTCGAGCCGTTGCGCACGCGTTACGAGGCCCTACAGAAATCACCGCTGTTCCACGGAATGGACTACACCGAGGACCCTCTGCTCATCGCAAAGTGGATCCCTTTGGTAATGACCGGGCGAGATCCCAGCGTGGCGGTCGCCGCGACGCGGATGGCCATCGGCAATGACGTCAACTTCGGGACGCTCACCCGCACACTCATCCAACAACTCACCACAAAAGCCGGCGTCACACTGCACCTAGGGCATGAGGTGCGTGACTTCCAACGAAAGGACGATGGGATCTGGCGCATCAAGATTCACGACCTTCAGACAGGCGAGGTTCGAATCGTACGCAGTCGTTTCGTCTTTATCGGGGCCGGTGGTGGCTCCTTGCCCCTTCTCGAGAGAACCGGGATCCCCGAAGCCGCAGGCTACGGCGGCTTTCCCGTAAGCGGTCAGTGGCTACGATGCACCAACCGCGAGATCATCGAGCAACATGAAGCAAAGGTCTATGGGAAGGCCGCCGTCGGCGCGCCGCCAATGTCCGTTCCCCATCTGGACACCCGACATATCGCAGGCCGAAAGGAATTGCTCTTCGGCCCCTACGCAGGCTTCAGCACGAAATTCCTCAAACAAGGCTCGTCGATGGACCTGTTCCGATCGCTGAGCTTCGACAACATCGTCCCGATGCTGAGCGCCGGCGCCGACAACCTCGATCTCACTCGCTATCTGATCGGGCAGGCGATGCTGTCGACGGAGCAGCGCATCGAGATGCTTCGGCACTATTTTCCGGCCGCGGAAAGCCGAGATTGGGACGTCCAACTCGCTGGCCAACGGGTCCAGATCATCAAGGACGACGGCGCGGGCGGAGGCGTGTTGAAGTTCGGTACCGAAATCGTCACCAGCGATGACGGCAGCATGGCCGCCTTGCTCGGCGCTTCGCCTGGGGCATCCACCGCGACGTCCATCATGCTCGCTTTGCTCGAGCGCTGCTTCCCAGAGTCTTTTCGAAGTGGCCGGTGGCAAGCAACATTGCGCGCACTGATCCCCTCGCTCGGCCGCCGACTCCACGAGGACCCCGCTCTATGCGCGTCCATCCGAACGCGAAGCCTGGAGCGACTCGGCCTCACCGAGAAGCAATCCCTCAATCACCTAGGCGGCACCACCACGACAACTACGTAACGCACCAACTGCGCCAGGGGACCCTGGTCAATGACCCGAAGCCAGCGCATCTCGATGCTCGGCCCCTTGCCAAATCGCCGCCACATTGCACGTCAATACGAAATTGCTGACGGCCATCGCATAGTAAAGCCAGTCGCCATGCGCCGCACCGATCAGAAAGCCACCCACGTG
>JAPYTD010000103.1 GCA_029936315.1 Planctomycetota bacterium
CTGCTCGATCGAGCACCGAGTTCGCATCGTTGCTGATGCGAATCGAATCGGGCAGTGTGACGTTCGACAGGTAGCGCGGGTTCTGGCGCGATGCAGCGATCGACGCTGTATAGATCGCGTCGTGCCCCCACAGGGATACAACGTGGCCAGCGCGCTCTAGCGTCAACGCCATCGCAGTGCCAAAACCACCGTTACCAAGGATCGCGATTCTCATGTTTGCCTAGCTGCCAAGAACTTTGCCCGGTTGCACCAGGAAATCCCAGAACAAGAAGGCGGCCAAGAGGGCGAGCGGTTGTTCCATTCTTCGTAGATTGCAGTCATTTCCACCCCCGGACATCCCGCTCAAGGTAGTTCCCTAACGTGACGTTCCTCCAAAGTGCTGCCAATGACGTGGCGACCGAATGCCATCGGGTCGCGGTGAGCCGCTTTTTGCAGTTCCTCGGCTGCCCGGGGGCCGCGCTTGAGGACACAACCCAGGAGGTCCTGCTCGCCGGCCTGCGCACTTGGCCAAGAGGGGAAGCGCCCAAGCCATGGTTGTTCGCGACCGCGCGCAACCAGCTGCGCAAGCTCTTGCGGGCGCGTGGAGCCTGCCGCGAGCTTGCCGACTTGGACCATCTCAACTCGATGTGGCACCGCCACATTGACGACAGCGGCAATGCGTTGCAGACGGCACTCCGCCAGTGCCTGGCCAAGTTGCCGGCTCGGTCACGGGCGGTGCTGCACATGCGTTACGGCGAGAACCTCGATCGCACCGAGATTGGCGTACGCATTGGGCTCGGAGTCGAGGGGGTCAAAAGCCTGCTCGTTCGGCTGCGAGATGGATTGGAACGGTGTATTCGCGGGAGGATGCGAGATGAGTAGAGTCGAAAAGAGAGAAGCCGAAGGACGCATGCTCGGTGTCTTGCTTGCGGAGGAGTTTGGCGGTCAGTTCGTGGCCAGTGCCGACGACACGGTGTGCAACAACAGCACTGTGCAAACCAACGGCACGGCACACACCAACATCTTGCCCTCAGGCGTCAAGCCCCCAGACTGGCAGGCAACCTCGCCCGGGCCAAGGTGGCGGACAAACGCGTGGCCGGCGGCCGCCGCGCTGTTGCTTGGCATCGGGGTCGTCACCCTCGCGATGTCTACCGATCGACTCGCAGATACCCGGGTGCATGCGATTCCACTGCAGGACCCGAAGGCACCGCAATTCGTCACAGCCAACACCGTCGAGGAATTCTTGACCTTCCTCGGCCAGGCGAAACGACTACAGCTCGTGCGCAAGGAGACCGTCGGCGCTGGGCGCGTGAGCGCCGACGCGAACGGTTCGGGCGATCGACTCGACACGGTGCGTTGGCCCGAGGTCCTGCGCATAGAAGGCGAAGAGTTCGCCCATTGGCAAGATGCGCTGAGCAAGAGTTGTCGGCAGACAAAGGCAAGCGCGACCATGTCCGAAGTCTACGACTTCGAGCTTGTGTTGCCTGACAACCGGTTGCTGCGCATGTTCGCGAGCTTTGGCGGCAAGTCGCCGCGCATCTGGATTGCTAAGAACCACCCAATGGTGCCCGACGAGCAACTGCTTGCTCTGATCGAGAAGGCCTGCAAGGATGCCAACGAACTGCGGCGTGTGGCACTTGGCAAGGTGCATGAACGCAGCCAGTTGCTCGCCCTGCCGGAGGATTCGAAGCGTCTGGATGTTGAGGCCGAGCACCTGCTCGGACCGGAAGAACCCGCGTGTCTAGCATGGGTGCAGAGGCTAACGCTGCGCGGCGAACCGAGCGCCGCCGTCTGGCATGCACTCACCAAGTTTGAACGCCTACGGCACCTAGAACTCGTTGGCGCGACGATGCACGACGCGACCGTGAAAGCCGTCGCGGGCATGTCACGTTTGCAGAGCCTAGCCCTACGGCAGTGCCTCGACTTCTCCAGCGACGATCTGCGCGCGCTTGGTGCTCTGCGCGAACTGCACACGCTACATTTGATCGACACTTCGCCGGATGGGGACGAGATCGAGCTACAAGAACTCGCATCGCTACCCGTACTACGCGAGTTTGGATTGCGCGCACGGCATGCGTTGACGGACGAACAGCTCAATGAGATTGGACGCACAAAGATCGAACGTCTACTACTCGTCGACCTGAACATGCAGGGTGACCTCTCACACCTGGCGCACCTGCCTTCTCTTGAAGATCTGGTGCTCGTGGCCAACGTTGGGGATCAGTACCTACAGCCGTTGTCACAGATCGATTCGTTGCAGCTGTTGACGGTGCGCAATGCCTCAGCCAGCGGAAGCTTCCTCACGGCGATCATGTCTGAGGTTCCGGAGTGCGAAATCGACTGGACGAAGAATGCGCGCTGGTGGCAAACTGACTACGCGTTCCGCTACATCGAGCGTACTTGGCCAGTTAGGTAAGCAACTGCCTCTACCACCGGAGAGTCGCCCCCGTTACCGAGGACGCGATTCTCGTGATTGCCTAGAGGCCAAGAACTTCGCCAGGTTGCTCCGGTGCGTCCAAAACAAAAACAGTGCGACCAGCAGGCAAAGGATCGTCAGCGGTAGGCGGTCGCCAAACGCATTGGCCGGGTCAATCGCAATGGCCGCTCCCGCGAGACCGAGGCCGAGCGCCAAGCTGCCGAAGAACACCTGCCCGGTCGCTAACCGCACCAAGAAAAACACACCGAGCGCAATCACTGTGACTCGCCAATCGAGTGCGGCCAGCGCACCGCTCGCCGTCGCAACACCCTTGCCGCCACGGCCGCGCAAGAACGGCGTGAACACGTGACCGAGGATCGCGCAGGCCGCGCAGATGACAGCTCCTGGCAGGGACGAGGCAACGTCGGAGTCCGCCCCCCAGCCGAGCCAGGTTCCAAACAACCCCTTGCCGGCGTCGAGCAGGTAGACGAGCAAGAACACTGCAATGCGCGCGCCACGACCGACAAACGCCCGGCTGGCGTTGGTCGCGCCGACGTTGCCGCTGCCCACCGTGCGCACGTCCACGCCCTTGGCCAGTCTGACGATCAGCCAGGCGAACGGCACAGCCCCCAGCACAAACGCAGTGGCGGCGCGCGGTGCGAGACTCAGGTAATCGAGGGCGGACAACATCGGCAAGCAGGCTAAGCCAAGCACCCGGTGATTGGCCAAGGTCGATCGGGAACTGATCCCTTGGCTGTTGGTGCGTTTGAGGGCCATCGTCGCTACCGTGCGTCGCTCGTGGCTACGCGCATCGGTATCGACACAGGCGGCACGTTCACCGACGTGGTGCGCATTCGTGGCAAGAAGGCCACCGTGCACAAGCTTCGCTCGACACCCGATGACCCGTCGCGTGCCGTGCTCGCGGGGCTCGCAGCCGTGCGCACGAGCCCGGACGAAGCAGCCGACCTGGTTCACGGCACGACCGTCGGCCTCAACGCAGTATTGACGGGCAACCTCGCGCGCACGGTGTTCGTAACCAACAAGGGCTTCGAAGACCTGATCGAAATCGGCCGCCAAGAACGCGTCGACTTGTATGCCCTCGATCCTCACCGCCCCGTGCCACCAGTGCCTCGCCGACTGCGAGTCGGCGTCGAGTGTCGGCGCGGTTCGGGCGGCGCAGTCGTCGTCAAGCTGACTCGCGCAGCGATTGCCAAGACCGTTGCCAGAGTCGTCAAGCTGCGGCCAGAAGCAATCGCGATCGGCTTGCTGCACTCGCCGGCCGATCCCCGCGACGAGCGGGCGCTGATGAAGGCCCTGCGCCGCGCCTTGCCCAAGGTGCCAATCACGTGCAGTGCCGAGTTGCTGCCAGCCTTTGGCGAGTACGAACGCTTCAGTGCGGCGATTCTCAATGCGGCGATTGCGCCCGTTGTCGGCCGCTACACCAAACGCGTCGCCGATGGCATGGGCAACGGCGCACTGAGACTCTTGCGGTCCAGCTTGGGGATCCTGCCACCGCTTGAGGCCGCCGAGTTCCCGGCGCGCGCAATGTTCTCTGGTCCCGCCGGCGGCGTGCTGGCTACGGGCCAGCTCGCACAGAGCCTCGAACTCGATCGCGTCGCAGCCTTCGACATGGGTGGCACGTCAGCCGACCTTTGCCTCGTCGAACGCCAACCCTCGATCTCGAGTGATGGCATGATCGCGGGCCTGCCGCTGCCGCTGCCAACCGTGCCAGTGCACACCGTCGCGGCCGGCGGTGGCAGTATTGCCTACAGGGATGCCGGTGGCGCCTTGCGCGTCGGCCCACAGAGCGCTGGCGCCGATCCGGGCCCGGCTTGCTATGGCAAGGGTAGCGAGCCGACAGTCACCGACGCACACGTTGCGCTCGGCCATCTCGGTGCCGACACGCTGCTCGAAGGCGCCTTTCCGATCGACGTTGATGCGTCAGTGCGCGCGATCGAAGGACTCGGGATGCAGCTCGGGCTCAAGACTCGAGCTACCGCCGAAGGCATCCTGACGGTTGCCGATGCGACCATGGCACGCGCGATCCTGGTGATCACTGCCGAACGTGCGGTCGACCCTGCGAACGTTCCGCTGGTTGCCTTCGGCGGTGCCGGTGGCTTGCACGCGGCATCGCTGATGCGGAAGCTCGGCATGCCGAGCGCGGTAATGCCACCCCATCCTGGTGCGTTCTCGGCGCTAGGCCTGGCACTCGCCGGCGAAGCGACCGAAGCCGTCGAGGCAGTGCAAGCAGTCGTGGATTCGCGCAACCTCCCCGACCTGCTCGCGCATGGCAAAGAGCTGCTGGCGAAGTCTCAGGAGTTACTCGGTAACAAACGCGGCCGGGGCCGCATCGAAGCAATGGTGCGTTACCAGGGGCAGGGTGCATGCCTTCGGCTGCCGTTGACGCGCCGCCTCGCGCAGAGATTCCGCAACGAACACCTTCGACGCTTCGGTTTCGCTACCGATGCCGCGGTGGAAGTCGTGCAGCTGCGAGCGCGAACCGAGTGCAAAGCGAGCGCCTTGCCACCCGCTGACATTGCCGCCCGATCGAGGCGCAGCCCAACGCCAACCGCCTACCGGCGACCGCCGTTGGGCGGTCGGGCGCTGCCAATCTTGCAAAGGCATTCATTGTCGAGTAACCGAGTTCCGGGGCCTGCCGTAGTTGAGGAACCGACGGCTACGACGCTCGTACCATTGGGCTATGAACTGCGGTCAACACCGTTCGGGCTCGTCGTCACTCGGCGCCCACGGTGAAACACCCCGACACTCCGCCGACCAGATCTCAGAGTCTTCTAGACTCACTCAAGTGATTTGTCATAAACGTCTTGCATTCCATCAAAGGTCCGGACAACCCGACTCGATTCGGTGCAGAATAGGCGTTTGACCGCGGCCAATTCATGAGCTACTCTTCGGTTGTTGACCCACGGGTCGGAGACCATTGCTCGCGCTGGAACGCGAGACAATTCAGCGGGTTGACCCCAAGAGAGGCGGGTTGACCCCAAGAGAGACTACAAACGCATACACCTGTCACTGCTGTTCCATATGGAGCTTTTCTCCGCATGGATCTGGCGCGACGGGAACTGACACATTGCCGGGGGTTGTCCGCGACGGACGTAAAAACTTGACTCTCCTTCTTCCCCTTTTTCCCGAAGTTTAACCCCCGGCTCCTTATTCCTCGGTGCGCGTCACAACGGTGACGGCAGCTGCCGAACTGGTTCGTTCGTCGCACGAACCGCGGTGCTCTCGATCACGATCGAGCGCCGCCGACGAACGCATGTGGCGTTCGTTCTTTGCGGCGTTCCTTCTTGGGGCGCTACTTCTTTGGCGGCAACTCTGCGATTGCGCGCGACAGTAATCGGCGGACCTGGTCGTTGCCCGGATCGATTTCGATCACGCGCTGCCAATCGGCGACCGCGGCCGCAACCGCGCCGGCGCCATAGTGCATCAAGGCACGCTGGTGCAGCAGTCGACTGAGCCGGCGATTGGTCCGTGCATCGCCAGGGAAGCGGCGCGCAAGTTCGATCAAATCGCGGACGGCAACGATCAGTTCGCCGCGGCCGAGGCTGGCAGCCACCGACACCAGACCGAGCGCGACCGGGTCGTCGGCCAACGGTACCCGACGCGACTTGGGCGCCAGTTGCTGCGGAGCGGCTGCGGCTGACGCATGGCGTAGCGGTTTGTCCGTTGGGTTGCTGGCTACTGGCCTGCCGGGCGACGCGGTGATCGCTGGCACGCTGCGCGCAGCTTGCTCGGTAGACACATGCGGTGGCAATGTGGTGGTTGGAGCCTGGTTGGCGGACAACGCATGGGGCTGCTCGCTGGCCTGCTGGGCGGCGCGGGGCGGCTTGGCATTCGCCGTAGCGGTTGGATCAGCTGCTCGGGTGCCCTGCATCGGCACCATCGGCAACGGTCCGCGCGATGGCACTTCGACAGGGGCGCGAGTCGTCGCCGGATCATCTTGCGTCACCTCAAGTGTGCTGCCGACATCCATCGCGACAGCAGTGGGGCCCGCTGGGCCAGGCACCGTCTCGACCAACGGAGCCGCAGGTGACCCGGGCGCGGCCGCAGCAACGCCCTCGCGATCCGTAAACAGTCGCATGCGCTTCTCGGTAGTCGCAATCCACAAGCGCAAGCTCGGCTGACCCGGCCAGTGAACGGCGGCACGGTTAAGAGCCCCGAGCGCTTCCGCATCACGCCACTGCGCGCGCAGCATCAGGGCTTCGAGAATCAGTTCGTGGCAACGACGCAGGCGTTGCTCGACGTCGCCGGCTGCGGCGCGGGCATCGGGGTAGCGCTCGTGCTTGACGGGCACGGCATCGTAGGCCTGTAGCGCCCGCAACAGGTCGTTGCGACGCAAGGCGCGCTCAGCAGCTACGAACGGATCCTTCGGTGGCAGGTTGCATGCACCGAACAGCAACAAACCACTCAGCAGCAGGGCACGCCTCATGCCTGATCCTCGAACGGAAAGTCATCGAGCATGACTTCCAGTTCGCTCTGCACGTCTGCGTTCAAGTCATCGTCATCGTCTTCGCCGTCGACCGTGCGCCACGGTAGCGAACCGCTGGGCACAATCATCACTTCGCGATCGTTCGAGACCGGCGGATCACGCTGGATCTCTTCGACGAACAGTTCGACCAACCACGGATCGAAGACTTCGCCCTTGGCCTTCTCGAGCTGCTGCAGAGCTTCATGGCAATCCAACGGCACTTCTTCGGCGCACGAGACCAGTAAGTCAAAGCCCGACGCAATGGCGAGGATGCGCGAACCGAGCGGCAAGCGATCGCCGCGCAAGCCATCCGGGGTGCCGCGGCCATCGTAGCGTTCGAGCTGGTGGCGCAGGATCTTGGCCACGCGACGCAGCGCCGGCACGCATTCGAGTTGGTCGGCAGCGTGCACGGGATGGTGATCCAAGGAGTTCTGCTCAACCGGCGTCAACGCCCCCTGCTTCTGCAGCAACGCCGCGCGCACGGATGCCTTACCCAAATCGACGAGGCGGCAGGCGATGTCGAGTTCGTTGCGGTCCGCGTCGAGTAATTGCAGGCGCTCACCGATGCGGCCGGCCAGGCAAGCTGTGCGGTCACCGTGGCCGGGAGCCACCAGACGGCGCTTTTCGAGTCCATCCACGACGCTCAAGGCCATCACGACGTAGCTGTCACCAACGCGCTGCAAGCCGTCTTGCATGCCCTTCTCAAGCTCGCGCATCGCCGAACCGAGATCTTGAAGCTCGCCCTCACTGCCCTCAGGAGAGACACCAGCGACTTCGCCAGCGGCCAGGCGGATCAAGGCATCGGTTGCGCCGCGCACCCGAGCCGACCAGTAGTGGCCAAGCATCGCGGCGGTCGCCACCAAGCTCAGGCAACTCAGCAGCACCAAGCCAAACCAGGTCAGGTCGAAACTAGCCGAGAACTCGCGCGGCTCACACTGCAGCCTAATCTCGCCAATGATCTCGCCGCCAAAGCGCACTGGCGCGAGGCTCTCGCGCATCGATTGGCCGTTGCCAATCTTGCTAACGCGCTGGAACGGGGCCGTGCCGGCGAGCAGCGATAGCTTGCGATCACCGAGCACCAACGCCGAGTCGATCAAGACGCGGCCATTGCGATCGAGAACGATCGCCCGCCCGCCGAGCTGATCTCGCACAACCGAGGCCAAGACCGACAGTCGCATGACATCGCTGCGGTCGAGCAGCGGTGCGGCGCGCTCGGCCATCGACGTGGCAGCCGCCTGTTCGGCACCTGCCTGAACCACGGCCATGTGTTGGTTGTCGCGGTCCGCGCCCAGGAACCCGAGCACAATCGCCACGAAGAACGAACCGATCGACAACGCCACGATCAAACGACTGGTCAACGACCATCCGCGCGGGCGACGTTCTATTCGGGGTGCCATCGTGCACGGTATCGGCACAGGGTAGCCACTGACTTGTGCGGTCCGGGCGGAAGCGTCCTTGCCACCGACGGGTAGCCGCCCGAACTCGGCTTCAGGAGCACCCTCGGGGGGCGGGGAGCCGAACTCACCCACACCTTCAGCCGAGGCACCAAGCGGCGCAGGCCGTGCTTATCGCGCCGCCAAGTCTCGTCGTTACTTAAACTTCAACGCTTCGAGGCTCTCGACGTGCAACTGGTAGATGTCAACGCAGTAGCCGTCCATCATGGTCGCCTCGACCTTCATGGTACCGATGATCTTCAGCGGGTCGAAGAAGTAGTCGGTCGTCTTGTCCTTGGGCATGACCACGCGCACGATGCCGTGGATGTCCGGCGGCTGGCCATAGCAGCACGACCACAGCGACTCGACGAGCAGGAACTCCTTGATGTTCTGCACCTCGTCGATCGGCAGCATGAAGCCGGTCATCAGCACCTTCTTGCCGGACAGCTTCTTGACGCGCTTCGGCATGCCCTTGAGCCCATCTTCGTACGGCCACGAAGTCAGTTCATCGAACGGCAGGATCTTGTCGAGACCAGTGATCTTGCCGGACTTGATCTCTTGCAGCAGCCGCTTCTCGGCGCGCAGCATGTCCTCGGCGCTCTTCATCGCCGCGATGTCTGCTGGGTCGGTGCCACCCGGCATCGGTTGATCCTCTTCCGGGCGGTCGATGCGGTTCTTGTCTTCCTTGCCCTTCTCGGTGCCCTTGCTGTCGGAAGCCTTGCCGCCCTTTGCATCCTTCTTCGTCGGGTCCTTCTTCGTCGGGTCCTTCTTGTCGCCCTTCTTGGGATCCTTCTTGGGATCCTGCTTCTTGGCGACCTTCTTCTTCGGATCCTGCTTCTCGGCGACCTTCTTGATCGGCTTCGGATTTTGCGCGCCAACCCCCACACTCACGCCAACGCCCCACTGGAACTCAGCCTCTGCCGAAGGCGGCGATTGGCTCGTCAGCAAGCTGGAGAGGGCGATAACAGTAAGCAGGGTCTTCATCATCTCAGGACCGAATAGGAGTCGAACAGGGCCATCGTATACGACGATTCGCACGATCAGGTCAATCGCACCCGGATTTCCGGATGCGAGCAAAGTACTGGGGCCGGAAACGACCCTTCGCACGGGCCTCTAGTGCCCGATGTAGCCCGTCGGGGTGCAGATAGTTGGACCGAATCCCCAGGGAATTCTAACCGCTAGTAGTTCTGCGCCAGGTTGTCGGCGACCTGCGTCAGCGAGCCCTTCACCGCCGGCGCAAGACCCGCAATCGCGCCAATGCCGGTGACACCGAGCACCAGCCAGAACTCCCACGGCCGGAAGATCGACCAATCGAGGTAGACGCCGGTCAGGTCCTCCACCAGGGCGCGCATGAAGAACTCAGCGCTGTGGCAGACCACCAAGCCGAGCACGGCGCCAAAGAAGCTCAACAGCGCCGCTTCGCCAGTGATGATCGTCAGGATCTGCATGCGGCGCGCACCGAGCGAACGCATGATCGCGATCTCGCGGCGGCGCTCATTCATCGTGTTGTAGATCGCAACCGTGATCGACACGGCTGCCACCAACAACACCAACCACGCAATCACGGCCAACGCATCGGCGGCGTTGCCGATCTGGCGCAAGAACTTGGGGACCACGTCCTGCGGCCAGGCAACCTGCGCTTCTGCGTGCGAACCGAACTCCGTGCGCAAGATGTGCGACCCGAGGTGATCAAGCGGATCCAAGATGATGGCCGTCAAGCCAATGCGCATCGGATCGGCTGGTTGGTCTTCGACTTGAACCGGGCTCTTGCCGCGTTCGGGCTTCTTGAGAAAGACGCCCTGCGAGTGGTCGGCAATCAACAGATGGATGCCGAGCGGCAGATAGATCGTCGAGTCGATCGGAGAGTTGGTCGGTTCTAGGATGCCGACGACGGCACACGCCGCTTCCTCATGTTCATGCGTACCGAACTCGCCGAGCTTGCCGTGCAACGGAGTGACAGTGCTGCCCAACTCGAGGTTGAGTTGGCGCGCGACGCGCGAACCGACGACGGCCTCCTTCCACTTCTCTTTCAGCAACGGGCGTGGCGGCACGTTCTCAGCCTCCTCCCGCACTGCGTTCTGGTAGGCCGCTAATGCCTTGGACATGACAATCAGCTCGTCCCACGAAAACTCGAAGGCACCACCTTCGGCGAACTTCAGCGGCTCCCGCTTCCACTCGAACTTGTGAAACATCTCGTCGAGCGTCGCGACGACGGGAAAGTTGAACCGGCTGATACTGTCGCCGCGCGCCTGCGGGATCGCGTAGCGCACCCTGGTGCGGCTCAGACGACCGCCTTGCGGCTCACGCAGCTTTTGGCAAACTTCGAGCGGGATGCGACCGGGCGCCTCGCCGACGTTGAACACGGTGTTGAGCACCAGTTCCAATTCGCTGGCACCGTTGGGTCCCGCGATCGCTTGGAAGCCACCGATGCTGCCCTCGTAGCGCGCCTTGGTTTGCTCGGCCATGACGACGATCGCCGCGTAGAGCGCCGTCGCAACGATGATCGACATCATCGTCAGCACGGTCGCAACCATGCGGATGCGAAGGTTGCGCAAGCTGATCGAAACGAGCTTCACTTGGCCGCCTCCTCTGCAACGCCACTACGCAGCGACGCCAGATCAACGGTGCGCTGCATGCGTTTCGCACTCTCCGGATCGTGCGTCACCATGATCACGGTCTTGTTGGTGTCGCTCGCGATTTGCAGCATCATGTCGAGCACCTGACCACCGGTCGTCTTGTCCTGATTGCCGAGCGGCTCATCCATCAGGATCAACTGCGGGTCATTGATCAGCGCCCGACAGATCGCGACGCGCTGCACCTGACCAACGGACAGTTCCCCAGGACGGTGGTGCATGCGATCGCCAAGGCCAACCTTGTCGAGTAGCGAGCTGGCGCGTTCTTTGGCATCGCCGCCAGCACCTCTACCAAACAGCGCACCGAGCAACACGTTCTCCAAGGCCGTGAACGGCTGCAGCAGATTGAAGGTCTGATAGACCATGCCGATGTTGCGGCCGCGATGGCGATCCCGGGCTGACTCCCCCATCTTGTCGAGGCGCTTGCCGGCGACTTCGATTTCGCCGCAATCAGGCCGCAGAATGCCCGCCAGGATGTGCAGCACCGTAGTTTTGCCCGTGCCCGAGCGACCGATCAGCGCAACCTGTTCGCCAGTCCCGATATCGAGGCGATCGACCGCGCAGGCGAGCACGCTTTGCTCGCCGCGGGAATAGCTCTTCTTAACGTCTCGCAGGTGGATCATCGGGTCGCGGCAAGGTTGAGCACGGTATGGCGGCAAGACTAGAGCAAGGCTAGAGCAAGGCTAGAGACCAGCTTGGCACAGGGACAACTGAGCCCGCGGGTTACGCGGCCGAGCAGGATACGCAGCAGACGCCGGATCGGTCAGCTTTTCCAGAACGCCGCGACCCAATCGAGCTCGCGCTGCAGGCGATCCGTCAGCGGCTGCTCGCCAAACGTGTCGCCCAGCACCGACCACGTGTAGGTCTCGACCTCGAGCAACGGCACCGGGTCCGGGCCCGCGGCCAAGGCCTCGAGCACGCGACGCACTTCGTTCTGGGTCGAGCCAAACGGCCCGTCCTGGTCCCAATCGAGCGGAACGTGGTAGTGCGTGCGCACCCGACCGGCGTTGTCGAACTCGGATCGGCGACGCGCAACATCGTCGAGGTCCAAGGATCGAATGCCGTTCTGGGCGACGGTCTGATGCAAATAGCGCGGCTCGGCGAAGGTCAGCAATTCTTCAATGCCCTCCGCGCTGCGCACTTCGAGGCACGACGACACCTGGATCTTTGGCACGTCGATGCCGCGCCGCTTGAGGTCCGCAATCGCCGCAAGCGGATCTTCGTCGAGCACTGCGAGGTGACAGAGATCGACGCAGACTCCGAGATGCCTGCGGAGGTGGCCTTCCGGCACCGTCGGCCACGCACCTTCTTTGAACAGCCACTCGTCGAGGAAGTCCGCGGTTTGTTTGACGGTCTCGAGCAGACAGTTTGGCTCTGGCTCTATCGCCAAGACGCAGCGCACACCGGTATTGGCTTCGACACCGGCCAGCATGCTCGCTGCCCGCGCCAGGTTGCGTGCCATCAGCCGCAGTTCCGCCGGCGAGGCGCCACCCGCGCGATAGCCGAGCGGCAGCGTCGACAGCGGCAACACATCCCCTTCTTGCAGCAGCGACGCGCCGACCTCGGCACAACGTCTGGTGTACAAGAGGCGTTCTTCTTGACCCCAGTCGGGCATGTAGACCGACGTCTTGACGACCTCCTCGTGGAAGTCGCCAAAGGGAAACACGTTCAGCGTCCACAGTGGCACATCGATCGCTTGCAGCTCCGACCGCAATTGCTCGCGAGCTGTGGCATTTTCCGACAGCTCCTCGACCAAGGACATGGGCCACCAGCCGCCGAGGCCGAAGGAGCGACCGCGTTGGCGTGCCAATTGCGCAATTGGCGCCGTGTAGTCT
>JAPYTD010000173.1 GCA_029936315.1 Planctomycetota bacterium
GCGCTGGTCATCGCCAACCGACCACCATCGGAAAACAACAACTGGATTTTCCAGAACCGCGGCGGCCACGCGCTGCCGGGCTCGATCCCCGCCTCCAGCGGTAGGTGCTCGCCCCCAGGCACGTGAAACGCGCCGGTCATGCCGAAATGAAACAGGGGCATCGGTGGCTCATCGAGCTCGAACCAGAGCTGCTTGCCATGTCGCCGCACCGCGACCACCCGCCGCCCGCTGAGCTTCTTCACGAGTGTGCGCGGCGCCACGCCGTCGATGACGATGCGGTCATCCGCACACCGAACGGACATGATCACTCGGCCCTCTGCCACGGCCGCCGCGATCCGCCGGCCGCGCTCTACTTCCGGCAACTCAGGCACCCGCGAAGCCCTCCGGTTCAGTGTTCGACAGCCCGGCTACCGATTGGTCCGATCGTCCCTTGCCAAGGGTGATCTGAATCCTCATCATTTTGCTCATAAGCAGCGACCAGCTTACCTAGCTGTCCACGCGCTGCACCAAAAACTGAACACTCGACGACGTCCCCACCAAGAGGACGCCGGCGAGAAGCTGCGCCCACCGGGCGCCGGAACACCTCCAGGGGATCCCCGTCACCGCGGAGGCGAAAATGCCCGTCGACGCGGCCCAATAGGCCAAGCCTCGCGCCACCAAGCAACCCAAGTGGGCGCGCCCGACTCGTTCGGCGCTCCTTTTTTTCTTTGGAGTCATGCTCGCACCGACTAACAACGAGATCCGCGGTCCCCGTGGAGCCCAGAGGAACAACGATGGCCAAGCTGTACTTTTATTACTCGGCGATGAACGCTGGCAAGAGCACCACGCTCCTGCAATCGGACTACAACTACCGCGAGCGGGGCATGCGGACCCTGCTGTTCACCCCCCGACTCGATGATCGTTTTGGTGAGGCCAAGGTCACTTCACGCATCGGTCTTCAGGCGGATGCCATCGCCTTTCACCCCGAGGACGACCTCTTCGTCCAGACCCGCGGTCGGCACGGCGAGCAGCCCATCAACTGCATTCTCGTGGACGAGGCCCAGTTCCTTTCTCCTGCCCAAGTCCTGCAGCTCACGCTGGTCGTCGATCGGCTCGACATTCCCGTGCTCTGTTACGGCCTGCGCACCGACTTTCGGGGCGAGCCCTTCGAGGGCAGCAAGTACCTGCTGGCGTGGGCCGATTCACTGGTCGAGCTGAAGACGGTCTGCTCCACAGGTAGGAAGGCCACGTTCAATGCGCGCCTCGACTCCGACGGCAAGCGCGAATTGAAAGGAGACCAAATCGACATCGGCCACCACTACGTCGCCATGTCCCGCAAGGCCTTCGATCTCGCCCGGGTCTCGCCCATCGACTACGAGGTCCCCGAGGACAAGTGACTCAATCGAGTTTGCTGCGAAGGTGCTCGACATACACCTCCGGATCGGCCCGCTCGGGTAACTCTCCAGCTTCGACAGCCTCTTTGAGCTGATTCATCCACCGCCCGAGCTGCGGTCCGGGCGTGATCTCGAGCTGCTCGATGAGGACCGACCCTAGCCCCGTCGGCAGGGGCGGAAGCTTCGCGTCTTCCGTGGCGATCTTCTTGGCGCGATCGTCGACCTCCTTCATGCGCGCTCGGTGCGCGCGACGCCGGTCGGCATGCTTGGTCGTGATGTCAGCACATGCGAGGGAGATCAGGGCATCCCAGTGCTTCGCGCATTGCAAATAGAACCGTCTCACGGCCCGATCGGTCCAGCCTCGTTCGTAGCTCTCCATTTGACCCAAGTGCCGCACGAGAAACCGCGTCTCCTTGCGCAGCGCGTCCTCGACCCCGGTCCGACGAGCGGCCTTATCGAACAATCGCGCGCTGACGATCTCATGGCCGTGAAAGGACACCTTGCCGTTTTCGCGGGCGAAGGTCGGAACCTTACCCACGTCGTGAAACAAGGCCGCCCACCGAACGGCACGGCAAGGCTCCGTCTGCGTCACGACCTGCTTGGTGTGCCACCACAAGTCCTTATGCCCCTGCCCGTGCCCGCCAAAGCCCACCATGGCCTCGATCTCAGGATACAGCTCCGCCAGCAGACCCGTGGTGTGAAGAAGCTCCAGCTCCTCGTCGGGCCGCGAGGACATCAGCGCTTGATCGATGGGAAGGTACTTTTCCATGATGGCGAGGAGGGAGTTTCTTTGCGCGCGCCACGGTCGTCAGCCAGAGCCTCCGATCCGAGAAAGCACAGACGCTGATTTCCACGACTTTGGGGCGATTGTCCAGCATCTCGGACAC
>JAPYTD010000104.1 GCA_029936315.1 Planctomycetota bacterium
CACCAACGAGGGCATCTGCGCGTGCATCGAGCCTGCGGTGGCTGGGACCAGTAGCTACGCAATCCCTGTCCCGAACAATCCGGTGCTTGTGGGTGCCTCTCTGACCATACAAGCATCCGCCCCGTCGACAGCGACGGCGATAGGCTTCACCACATCAAACGGTGTCGTGGGCACTGTGGGTTACTAGGCACTGCTCTAGCAAGCAGGTGGCAAAGGCGGAGTCGCGTCTATGACCGATGCCATGAGGTCGTTGGGGTGTAGGTCATTCAACCCGCGGTTCGCGCATCGCAACACCGCCCACCCCGACCTGGCTCGTGCAGCGGACCTTCCCGGTCCGGACAAAGATCTGCCCAGCTTCGACGTGGATGCCGCGATCGCGTGCCTGCAATCGCTGCCTGCCAACGTGCACGAGATCTGAGAGCGATGATGCCGGCAGAGCGCGAACGCATACGCCTACATCGCGCCCTCGAAGTCTTGCGCCCGACTTCCCAAGTCTCGCGTATTGATGGCGTGCACTGCATCCAGCAACCCCATCATCGCCTTCCGATAATCACGCCGCGACACTTCAGAGTAGTAATGTCCAACATGCGCCACGGCGTCGTTTGACTGCAGCTGCGTCAACCCTGGGTAGTGTGCGGGGTCCTTTTGGAGCGTGCGATGAAAGACGGTTCCCGTCATGATCGAGAATCGATTCAGTGAGATCCGACCGATATGGGCCGCGTGCTCTCGCAGGAACGCTGCACTTGCGGCAACATCTTCGGCCTTCTCTCCCGGATACCCGAGAATCATGGTACATCGACAAGATATGCCAGCCGCAGACGCTGCTTCCAAGTAACGAACTGTTCGATCGATGGCCGTGCCCTTACGCATGAGGTCGGCAACGCGTTGGCTGCCCGTCTCCAGGCCCGTGGTCAACCGCACACAGCCGCTGGCAGCCGCGGCGCGCAACTCCGAGGCGGACAGCCCGTTGCCGCCGTTCGAATCGTCTCCAACATGGACGGCAGCGATCCACTTCGACTCGGGTGCAACTTGCTGCATGCCGTTCAGGATTGCCCGCCACACATCGAGGCTGCCGTTCAGCTTCAAGTCAGTAAACACGAAGTTCTTGACGTCGTTTTCTTTGTAGTGATGCTCAATTTCGGCCATGACATTCTGAGGACTCCGGCTGCGAAACCTCCTTCCCGATGTGCTTGACACATCACTGCAGAATGTGCATGCACCCCAGGCGCAACCGCGCCCGGTCATGACAGGAACCATCCGGTTGGGATACAGATCCCAGGGGAAGTCGCTGTAGTCCGGAAAAGGGACCCGGTCCAGGTCTTCAAGTGGTGGCGCAACGGACCCTTCGAGCTGCCCATCCTTGGATAGTGTGAACACACCATGGAACTGTGACAAGGATCCACCTTGTATGATCGTGTCCACTACCCTCGATATTTCCAGCTCGATTTCCCCCGCAACCAGGGCTGTCACGCCTGGAATGCTGATCCACTGAGTGAGTACCTCCATCTGTGCGAAGTAGGGTCCTCCGAGCAAGACCGGCACGGATGCACGACGTGCGGCGGCACACATCGCCACACAAAGATCTCGATACATCAGATAGCTGCTGATCAGCACGACATCAGGCTTCTCGCCTTGCAGCCTTCGACCGAACTCTCTTAGAACCCGGTCACTTTCGGCTGACAACTGCGATCGTCGCGGTGCTGCAATCCGATCACGTAAGTTCCGTATCCAGCCATAACGACTAACGGCGACACGATGATTCAACTTCGTAGTCGCCAGCGTCAAAGCACCTGATCGTGGCTCACGCGCGACGCCTTGCACTCCCAGCGAGAGGGGGCTGAACACGCTGACGTCATGGTCCGAGGCCCGTAGGATCCTCGCCAGGTAGCCAATTGGCATGGTCGGGTATCGTGCGAAGTTGTTGAGGTCCACGAGAAGCACTCGCTTGCTGGTCTTCGATGTTCCCGTCATGTGCGAACCTGCGTTAATCAAGGAAGGCTATCGTGCCCAACTGCAAGCAGCAATGTGATCTGATGATCGCCGCGACTCTCGACGAGTATACGTCTCGCCGCATTGGAGAGTTCCGACGACGCAGGCGCCGACCACAGATGCCCTACGCACTACTCCCAGAGACATTCATCATGCGGTGCATTGCATGACCAGCGTCGCCTACGTTGTCAATCAGTATCCGGCTCCAAGCCACACGTTCATCCGACGAGAAATCGCAGCCCTCGAAGCCCTGGGCCTGACCATCCACCGCTTCACACACCGAAGAAGTGTTGCCACGCTCACGGATCCTGCCGACTTCGCCGACCTGGGCATTACCGAGATCCTCGCGGACGCTGGGCCCAAACAGCTAGTTGGTGCAGCGTGTCGTGCGCTGTTTCGTCACCCTTTGCGGTTTCTCGCGACGTTGACGCGCGCCGTTCGGATGGCAGTTCGTAGCCGCCAGCCAGGGTTGAAGGTTCACATGGGATACTTCGGGCTGGCATGCGTGCTGAGCGACAGGTCGATCCGCCTGAAGGTGGAGCACGTTCATGCTCACATGGCGACCAATGCAGCTGCCGTCGCGATGCTCTGCCACAAGTTGTGCGGCATTCCATACAGTTTCACAGCCCACGGTTCCTACGAGCTAGCGAACCCTGGTCGAAGCAGCCTCGGCGACAAAGTTGCCCATGCTGATTTCGTGGTGGCGGTGAGCGAATGCGGGCTCAGGACACTTGCCGAACTGTTCCCCGCCAAGGCTCACAGGATTCACCTTGTGCGTTGCGGGTTGGACTCGCAATGGCTGTCTCAGCACCAATCGCAGGTACCGAATGTCGGGCAGTTGGTCAGCATCGCCCGAATGGACAGCCACAAGGACCCGCTATTGCTCGTTCGAGCAGCTGCAATTGTTCGCGACTGCGGCTTGTCGTTCCGAGTTCTGATGATCGGCGACGGACCTCTGCGAGTAGAAGTCGAGCAGTTGATTGCCGACCTGGGTCTTGGTCACCACATACAGATAGCAGGTTGGCAAACGCAAGACGAGATTGTCGAACATCTGCGGCAGTCAAGAGCACTCGTTCTCTCGAGTCGCACGGAGGGTCTTCCAGTCGCAATCATGGAAGCATTTGCATCGGGTCGCCCAGTGATTGCAACGGATGTCGGCGGAGTGGGCGAATTGGTGAGCACGGGACATACGGGTTGGCTTGTATCGCCAGGCGATGCAATCGCGCTCTCGAAAGCGATGCGGCAGTGTTTGGAGGCGGACTCTGACGAATTGCAGCATCTTGCTGAAGGCGGGCGGGAAAAGGTGTTGGCCCAGCATGACGTGCGGCAATCCGCACTCCAGCTCGCCAGGCACTTCCGGGTGTAGGTCATTCAACCCGCGGCAACGCGCCGGCGCCGTAGTTCGGCGCGACCGGTCGGCGGTCGCATCGACTACGCTGCCGCGATGAGATCCACCGTCGCGCTCGGCGCACTCGCCAGCCTGCTGCTCGCCGCGCCCGCGGTCTGCCAGGGTGGCGACCTCGTGCTCGTCGTGCTGCGCGCCCCAACGCCGCCCAAGCCACTCGACGCCGCCCGGTCGCAGCAACTGATGGCGGCGCACATGGCCAACATCAACCGGCTCGTGAAGGAAGAGACCATGCTGTTCGCCGGCCCGCTGGTGCAGAGCAAGCAGACCATGGACGAACGCGGCATCTTCATGCTCGACGTCCCGACCCTCGAGCAGGCGCGGGCCGTCGTCGCCACCGATCCGGCGGTCGCGGCCGGGGTGTTCGACGCCCACCTGTCGACGTTCGTCACGCCCGATCCGCTGCGGCGCGTACTCGAACTCGAACGCGCGGCGCGGCAGGCGCAACGCGCGCGCGGGGAGCCCGCCAAGATCGAGATGCGGGTCTGGACGATGGCCAACGCCAAGGCCGGCGCGGCCACCACGGCCGCCGTCGCGAAACTCCGGGACCGCGACGCCGTCGCCTTCGCCGGGACCGCTTCGAACGGTCCGGACGCTGGCGTCTGGATCGTGCTCGACGCCGCCGACCCGACGGCCGCGCAAACCCACCTCGACGCCGTCGGCGGCGACGTCGAATGGCTGCTGCGACCCTGGTACGGCAGTGTGCACCTCGACCAGGTGCCGCGGCTGGCCGTGCGCGACGACGCGCCGAGCTTCGAGATCCTCGCGATCGGCAAACAAGGCCGCTTTGCCGCGTTCCACGGCACGTTCGCCCGGCGCATCGACGTCTTCGGCGTGCAGGCGCTGGCCACCGCCGACGTCCCCCACCGCAAGCTGCTGCACGCCGCGCACGTGATGGCCCAGTATCTCGACAACGACGAAGACGGCATGGTCGACGACCCCAAGGCGCACGCCGTCTTGGTCAAGGGCGGCGCCCACCTCGTGATGGCCGCGACCGAGCGCGACTTTCACGACCTCGATCCCGACTGGGAGGCGCTCGAAGGTGCCGGCTTCCGCATCGGGCAGGACCTCTACGGCGAAGAGACCCTGCCGGCCGGGCCGCCGCACGTCCGCGCCCGCGGCCGCTTCGACGCCAGCCTCGAAGAGGTCTGGCACCTGGTCTCGAACGGCTGGGAGATCGCCTATCCCGACGACTTCGGTTACCGACCCGGCTCGAGACTGTGCGACGCCATGGACCTCGCCCGTGGCGGCCGCTTCCTGCGGATGCCGCGACGCTATCCCGACAAGGCGTGGTACCACTACGACGACCGCACCTGCGACTACCGATGCATGGCGGCCGAGTACTTCTACTGGAGCCTCACGACGCTGCTCGGCGGCCAGGACTATCCCGGCCGCGCCCGAGAGATCGAGCACGAGTGGGAGTGCCCGACGCCCGAGTCCCTGGCCCGGCGCGACGCCGCCGTGCACGCCCTGCTGAGCGACCCACGCCGGGCCCTGCCGCGCGTGCTGCCCGACGGCAGCTATGGACAATGAAGACCCGGTGATCCGGCGGCAACATCGGCATGACGGTCGGGCGCGACGACATCCGCTACTGACCTGACGGCCAGACCGCTATCGCGGCATGGCTCGCCGTCCACCTCCGGGTTCTCGCACTGGGGGCAGAACTTTCGGGCGCTGACCGGTAGCGTACTCGCGTCGGCGCTGGGGTCGACGACCTGGTGGCGGGCCTCGCCGCAGAGACCAAACTCGGTGCAAAGGGCATGACACAGCGTCGGTTCGAGGCCATCGCCTTCGATCTCTGGGACACGCTCGTTGTCGATGATTCCGATGAGATCAAGCGTGAGCGACAGGGATTGCTGCCCAAGCGCGAGCAGCGGCGTGAACTGCTGTGGCAGACGCTGGATCGTCAGCGGTCGACTTGCCGAGAGGGCGTCCATGAGGCCTACGACGACGGCGACGACGCCTTCGGTGCCGCGTGGCACGACGAGCACGTCACCTGGACCGTCAAGACGCGGCTCGAGTTCGTGCTTGGAAAACTCGATCGCGACCTGCCCGAGCCCGTGTTCGCCGAACTCGTACGGGCGCACGAGGAGATGGAACTCGAGGTCTGCCCCGACCTCGCTCCGGGCTGCGCCGAGGCGTTGGCGGAGCTTGCCGACGACTACCGGTTGGCCATCGTCTCGGACGCGATCGTCTCGCCGGGGCGCTGTCTGCGCGAACTACTTCGCGTGCACGGCGTCGGCCGCTACTTCAGCGCCTTTGCATTCTCCGACGAAGTCGGTCGCTCAAAGCCACATGCGGCGATGTTCGAACACGTCGCCTCGGCACTCGGAGTCGAGCCAGCAGCGATGGTCCACGTCGGCGACCGCGAACACAATGACGTGCAAGGCGCCAGGAGCGTGGGCATGAAGACCGTCTTGTTCACCCAGAGTCGTGACTGCGACCGCGACAAGAGCCAGGCCGATGCGTTCTGTGACAGCTTCGCCGAGTTGCCGCGAATCCTCGCTGGCCTGACCCGGGAGTCGGGTCGTGGCTGAGGTGCGCGGTGATGCTGGCGCGGACGGCGGGCCTGACCCGGCAGGGTCGCCGCCGAAAATCCTGATCGTCGACGGCTACACGCGAGCTGGACGCGAACAACTACAGAGCGGTGGCGCCTCCGTGGCTGCCGATCTCTATGTCGACATGTTGACCCGTTGCGCGCCGCCCGCAACGCAATTCGAGGTCCTGTTTCCGTCGGACGAGGGCGTCGAACTGCCGGGGCGCGAGCAGCTCGAGACGTTCGACGGCGTCGCCTGGACCGGCTGCAGCCTGTCGCTCTGCGACGATGTCGCCGAGGTCAACGGCCAACTGCAGTTGGCGCGCGACGCCTTCGCGCTCGGCATCCCGGGCTTTGGCAGTTGTTGGGCCGCGCAGATCGCCGTAGTCGCCGCGGGCGGCACCGTCGCGCGCAATCCGCGCGGTCGCGAAATGGGGATCGCCCGCAAGATCATGCTTACGGACGAGGGCCGCAGCCATGCGATGTACGCGGGCAAGCCCGCCGTCTTCGACGCCTTCACCAGTCACGAAGACGAGATCGTCGAACTGCCGCCCGGGGCGGTGGTGCTCGGCGGCAACGCGTGGACCGCCGTGCAGGCCCTCAGCGTTCGTCACGACGCCGGCGAGTTCTGGGGCCTGCAATACCATCCCGAGTACAACTTGCACGAGATGGCGAGGCTGACCTACTGTCGCATCGACAAGCTCATTGCTCTGGGCTTCTTCGCCGATCGCGATGCCGCGCAACTCTACATCGACCGCCTCGAGCAACTCCATGGTGACCCCGAGCGTCACGACCTCGCCTGGCAACTGGGCATCGACGCCGATGTCTGCGATGAACACACCCGCACCGTGGAAGCGCGCAACTGGATCAACCAGTTGCTGCTGCCGCGCATGCGATCCCGTCGGACCAATTCACCTTCGCCATAGCTCATTGATCGAGAGGAACTACCCGTGAGGCTCCAAGACAAGGTCGCGCTGATTACGGGCGCCAGCAGTGGCATCGGCCGAGAGAGCGCGTTGTTGTTCGCGCGGGAGGGCGCGAAGATCGTGGCGGTCGATGTCGACGAGGACCGCGGCGCCGAGGTCGTCGAGGAGATCGGCAAAGATGGCGGCGAAGCGATATTCGTCCGCGCCGACGTGTCCAAGAGCAGCGAGGTCGAGGCGATGATCCAGCGGGCCGAAGACCGGTTCGGCGGGCTTCAGGTCCTGTTCAACAACGCCGGCATCATGCACAGCGACGATGGCGATGCCGTAGCCACCGACGAGTCGGTCTGGGATCTGACGATGAACGTCAACCTCAAGGGTGTGTTCTTCGGCTGCAAGTACGGCATCCCGGCGCTGCGACGCGCTGGCGGCGGCGCGATCATCAACACCGCTTCCTTCGTCGCCCACCTCGGCGCGGCGACGCCGCAGTTGGCCTACACCGCATCGAAGGGCGGCGTGCTCGCCCTGACCCGAGAACTGGCGGTCATCCACGCCCGCGAGAAGATCCGCGTCAATGCACTGTGTCCGGGGCCGCTCAGAACCGAACTCCTGATGAAGTTCCTCGACACCGAAGAGAAGAAGCAGCGACGCCTGGTCCACATCCCGATGGGGCGTTTCGGAGAGGCGCGAGAAATGGCACAGGCCGCGCTCTACCTGGCGTCGGACGAATCGAGCTTCGTGACCGGCACTGAGTTCCTCGTCGATGGCGGCATTACGTCGGCCTACGTGACGCCGGAGTGAACCGGACTGCGCCGCGCCGCGACTAGAGCCGCAAGTGCAGGCTCTTGCGCCGGGTCAGGCCATGAAAGCCGTAGCGCGACAAGGTCGAGCCGATGCCGCTGTCGCCCCAGCCGGTCCAGGGCAGCATCGGATCGAGGTAATCGGCGCGATTCTGATACACCGTGCCCGCCGCGATGTTACCGGCGAGCCGTTCGGCGCGATCGGCATCACGCGTCCATACCGAAGCCGTCAGTCCCAGCGTCGAGTCGTTCATGCGTTGCAGCGCCTCGTCATCGCTGGCGACGGCGGCGACCGGCAGCAGCGGCCCGAAGCTCTCTTCTCGCATCACCAACGCTGCTTGCGGGGCGTCGGCGATCAGGGTTGGCGCGAAGAAGTTACCCGAGTTCGGTAGTGATGGTCCGTCGAGCACCAACCGCGCTCCCCGTTGCAGCGCGTCGTCGACCTGCCGCTGCAGTTGTTCGGGTGCCCGATGATCGGCGAGCGGCCCGAGCGTGGTCGCCTCGTCAAGCGGGTCGCCCATGCGGTAGCGCATCATCAACTCGGCCGCCCGCTCGATGAATGGCTCGTAGAGAGTGCGATGGACGTAAACCCGTTCGATCGCGCAGCACGACTGGCCGGCGTTGTAGC
Source organism: Planctomycetota bacterium (assembly GCA_029936315.1). GTDB lineage: Bacteria > Planctomycetota > UBA1135 > UBA1135 > UBA2386. The sequence continues at coordinate 8,282 of JAPYTD010000104.1, forward strand.
AAGCCCCGTCGACGATGTTCTCGACGGCGAAGTCGAGGTCGGCATCCTCGGCGACATAGGCGGGGTCTTTGCCGCCGAGCTCGAGCCCGACGTCGATCAACCGCCGCGCGGCCTGCTGATAGACGGTCCGACCGCCCTCGACCGATCCCGTGAAGCAGACGTGGGCGACGCGCACGTCCCCGATCAAGCGGGCCGTGCGCTCGTGGCTGACGACGACGTTCGAGATCAGGCCTGGCAGGTCGGGGTGATCGAACGCGGCCGCCAACGAACGGCCGGTCAGCGGCGTTCGCCGGCTGTGCTTGAGCACGACCGCGTTACCCGCGAGCAGCGCCGGGATGATGACGTTGATCGGGATCACGAGCGGGTAGTTCCAGGCGGCGATGTTGAAGACCACGCCGAGCGGCGCGTGCACGATGCGCCGGCAAAAGCCCTTCTTCTCGGGGAGCACGTCGTCGGCCAGCGCCAGCGGCGCCTCGGCGAGCGACTGCCGGCCGCGATCGATCAGGGTGTCGACCTCGGCACGGGCCTGGTCCAGTGGCTTGCCCATCTGCAACGTGACTTCGCGGGCGATCTCCTCGCGGCGGTCCTGGACCCGATCGAGAGCCTGGCTGACGTGCGCCAGGCGCTCATCGAGCGGCGCGCGGCTCCACGTGCGAAACGCCAGTTGCGCCGCGGCCAAGGCGGCGTCGACGTGCTCATCGGAGTCGTAATCCAGCTCGCAAACGACGCTGTGGTCGAACGGGTTGATCACCTTGAGGGTCGGCTGCGACATGCGTTGTTGCTCTATTCGATTTCGGAGCGGGCGATCCGGTAGGCGTCGAGGTTGTCGCTCGCGTACTTGTGGTAGTCGAACTCGATCCGGGACTTCTTGGTCTGGATGACCGACCACAGCGCCTCGCGCAGCAACGACGCTACCTTAAGCCTGCGCAGGTCGCGGCGCTTTTGCTCGACCTCTTCGGGTCGGGCGTCGTCGCCGAGGTAGACCTCGAGCAAGGCTTGCTCCTGCTGGTCGTCGAGGTCGCAGTTGCCGCTGAGGCCGGCGAGGTCAAAGAGCGGGTTGCCGATGCCACCGTACTCCCAGTCGACGAACCAGAGCCGCTGGCCAGAATCGATGAGGTTGGCCGGCAGCAGGTCGTTGTGACACAAGGCCGGCTCGAACCGGGCCATCTCGCCTTCGAGGACTCGCGCATCGGCAATCAGTTCCGCGATGTCCTGCGGCAGTTCGGCGCCGAGTTCGCGAGCCGTTGCCGCATACGTGCGAATGGTCTGAAACGCTGAGAAGTAGAGCAGCACGCCCTCGAGTTGGTCGCGGCTGTCGTGCAGTTGTCGCAGCGCCGTGGCGACGCGCGACAACCGGTCGTTGTCGCGAACGTCATCCTTCGTCAGCGTCTTACCGACGACGAAGTCGCTGACGATGACATTGTCCTGCTGATGCACAATGGCCGGCGCGAGGCCAAGGCGGGCGGCGAAACTCTGGCACGCGACTTCGTTGCGCCGATCGATTCCGAGGTGCGCCAGGTCGAGGCAGGCGCGAGCCACGTAGTTGCGGTCGTCACACTCGACGACGTAGTTGTGGTTGGTGATGCCGCCTTCTAGCGGGCTGATGGAGATCGGTCCGTTCCAGCAATCCAGTGTTCGGATCTGCTGTTCGCTCATCGCTGCTCCCGCACGTTCTCGATGGCCGTGTTCAGCACTTGATGCGCTCCATCTTCGGATCGTAGAGGGGCTGGCAGTGAATCGCTGCCGGAACGCGTTCGCCCGCGACTTCGAGCTCGTAGGAGCCCGCCAGCAGCCAGTCGCGGTCGAGGCCTTGTGCGCGCCGGACGTAGCCGTAGCCGATGCTCTTTTCGACGGTGTAGCCGTAGCCGCCGCTCGTCAACCAGCCGACCTGTTGCTGATCGCGGTAGATCGTCTCGCGACCGAGCAACACCACGTCGGGGTCGGCCGTGAAGGTCGCCAGACTCTTGGTCAGCTGCTGCTGCTGTTGTTTCTCAAGGGCTTCGCGCCCCAGGAACGGCACGTTGGTCTTCAGCTTCGTCGCCCAGCCCAGCCCCGCTTCGAGGGGCGTGTGATCCGGCGTCAGGTCAGCGCCCCAGACGCGGTAGCCCTTTTCGAGGCGCAGCGAGTTGATCGCGCGGTAGCCGGCGTTGGCGATGCCGTGCTGGCTGCCGGTTTCGAGCAGCGCCTCGTAGACGCGGGTGGCGTATTCCTGCGGGATGTGCAGTTCCCAGCCGAGTTCGCCGACGAAGGTCACCCGCAACGCCAACACCGGCGCACCGGCGACCGAGATCTCCCGAACGGCCGAGAACGGAAAGGCATCGTTGCTGATGTCCTCATCGGTCAACGCCGCGAGGACATCCCGGGCCCGCGGACCCATCAGGCCGAGCACCGCCCGCGACGAGGTGACGTCGATCACGGCAACGTCAGCGTCGTCCGGCAGGTTGCGTTCGATCCAGTGGCGATCATGCTCGACGAAGGCTGTGCCGGTGGTGATGGTGAACTCATCGACGCCGAGCCGCGCGACCGTCACGTCGGACTCGATACCGCCGCGGCTGTTGAGCAGTTGCGTGTAGATCAGGTGCCCCGGCGGCTTGCTGACATCGCCGGCGCAGATCCACTGCAGGGCGCGTTCAGCGTCGCGGCCAACGATCTGTAGCTTGCCAAACGAGGTCTCGTCAAACAGCGCCACGCGTTCGCGGGCGGCTACATGTTCGCTGCCGACGTGCCCAAACCAGTTCTGGCGCCCGAATGAGTAGATGTCGCGCGCCTCGACGCCCTCGGGGGCGAACCAGTTGGGACGTTCCCATGCCATCTTCTCGCCAAAGCACGCGCCGTGGCCGCGCAAATGTTCGTAGAGCGGCGAGCGGCGCAACGGCCGACCGCTCTCGTGCTCCTCGTGTGGCCACGCCATCGTGTAGTGCTTGCCATACATCTCCAGCGTGCGGTTGCTGATCCAGCGGCTGTCTCGTTGGGCGTGACTGAAGCGACGGATGTCGACTGGCCAGAGGTCGTAGGGCGGCTCACCGTTCACGATCCACTCCGCCAACGCCCAGCCGGCGCCGCCCGCCGCCGCGATGCCGAAGGCGTTGAAGCCAGCACCGACGAAGTAGTTTCTGACTTCAGGCGCCTCGCCGAGCAGGAAGTAGCCATCGGGCGTGAACGCCTCGGGGCCGTTGATGAGCTTGTTGATGCCCACGTCGGCCAGGGCCGGAACGCGCTGCATCGCGAGTTCGGCGAGCTGCTCGAAGTGGTCGTGATTGGACGGCAACAGGCGGAAAGCCTGGTCATCCGGGCTGCCATCGAGCGCGATCGGGTTGGGTTCGTAGCCGCCCATGATCAACCCGCCGACCTCTTCCTTGTAGTAGGTCAGCCGGTCGGGGTCGCGCAGCGTCGGCAAGTCGGACGTCACGCCAGCGATGGGTTCGGTGATCAGGAACTGGTGCTCGACGCTGACGACCGGGACGTTGACGCCAGCCAGTCGCCCGAACTCGCGCGCCCATCGCCCGGCGCAGTTGACCAGGACTTCGCACTCGATCAGGCCTTGTGGCGTGCCAACCGCGCGCACCCGGCCGTTCTTGAGTTCGACGGACGTCACCGGGCAGTTCTCGACGATGCGAACGCCGCGCATGCGAGCGCCCTTGGCCAGGGCCATCGTCACATCCGATGGGCTGGCGGTGCCGTCCATCGGCAAGAAGGCGGCGCCGACGACGTCGTCGACGACCATCGGCGGCCAGAGTTGCTGCGCCTCCTTCGGGGTCAGCATGTGGACCTCGAGTCCGAAGCTCTTCGCGGTCGTCGCCTGGCGGCGGAGTTCCTGCAGGCGTTCGCGGTTGCAGGCCAGGCGCAGGCCGCCGCAGCGCTTCCAGCCGGTCGCCTGGCCGGTTTCGGCCTCGATCGTCTCGTAGAGTTTGATCGAATGACCGAGCAACTGCGTGATGCTGGCCGAACTGCGCAGCTGACCGACGAGGCCGGCGGCGTGGAAGGTGCTGCCCGACGTCAAGTCGGCGCGTTCGAGCAACACGACGTCCTGCCAGCCGAGTCTCGCCAGTTGGTAGGCCGTGGCGCAACCCATGATCCCGCCTCCGACAATTACGACACGTGCTCGCTGCGGCAGACTCGGCATGTAGATCTCCCAGACCATCACCGCACGGCCAAAATCTGCGCGCCAGCACGCGCCCCGCTCGGCGGGCGGCGACCGTAGGTCATCGGCAAGGAAGCGGTCAAGGCTGCCAGTTCGAAACGACGTAGGCTTTCGCTGTCCTCAACAGTCAAGCGCAACGAAAACAGTCGACGAGGATACCGTTCGCACAAGCTCCATTGCCTGAGCCGGCACCCCGCAATGCACACACACCCACTCGCCGCCACCTTCGCCGCCGGCCGCCTGCGCTTGAACGCCAACCCCGCCGTCGCC
>JAPYTD010000024.1:0-5958 GCA_029936315.1 Planctomycetota bacterium
GCTGCAGCAGCAGCTCGGCACACAAGGTCACACTGTCTGCATGCAATGGCCGCGACATCGTGTTGAGCAGCTCATACGGCAGCGCCGACAGCCGATCCGGCAGCGGCCCCTGCTTAGCGGCCGCGCGCATCTCCGCCAACAACTCGCCGCGCTTGGCACCAGTCGCGAGCAGACGCATGGCGGTGTCCTGCAGTTCTTCGATCGAATCAAGCTCGGGCGGGTCGCTCCAAAGCTGCCACAACCGATCGCCAATCGCTTGTCTCTGCGCGTGCGCCGCCCACTCAAGCAGTTCCGCGCCAACTTCGGGATCCTCGCACAACAGTGCCGCATCGAACAACGAGTTGGCCTGCTGCTCCGTCAGCTTGTCGGCGTAGTGCCGGCAGCGGCGCACGAAACTCGCGCGACGCTTCGGCGCATTTTGCAGCAGCTGATCGAGCTCGCGTCGATCGCCCCGCGCGACCAGCAACAGCCGCAGCATGTCGAGCTTCTGTTGCTGCAGGTCTGCTTCGGCTTCGGGCACATCCGACCTAGGTTCCTGCTTCGCGGCGGCCAAGATCGCGGCCAACATCAGTTCATACGTGAACGGCTCCGTGCGCTGGCCCAAGCGGTACAGCAGATCGCGCCACGACGTGCTGCCCATGACGAGCGGCCAGATCGTCTTGAGTGACTCGGCATCGCCTGCGTGCACCAGCGCGGTCACGGCGTGCAACGGCGTGTGGCTGTTGGCCGAGCCAAAGCCATCGAGCATCTCAAGCAGGTGCTTTTGGATCTCCGGCTGAAGAACCTTGCGCGTCGCCAAGGCGCGCGTCATCTCCTCCGAAACGCGAGGCGAACCTTGCAGCCATTCGAGGACGTAGCTGCTCGGCAGTTGGTTTACGGCACGAGCGATCAACCGCCGGATGTCGCGTTCGGAGCCAGCCTCCTTGATCACCTGCAACGAACGTTGTTCGAGCGCACCCTCGGTCAATAGCAGCTCGAAGGCGCGATCGCGCACGGCACCCGATTCGCTGTCGACCAGCAAGGACACGACGCGGTCGACACGGTCCTCGCGATCCAGCAGCTTGCGCCCAAACTCAAGCCACAGCGCATCGAGCGGGATCTTGCCATCTAGCGCCGCGGCGACGCGGTTCTGGACAAGCTCGGGGCGCACGTCATAGACGTGCCGCAACAGCTGGCGAGCCGTGTCGGGCGGCAACGTCAGCGCCAAGCCAAGCAAACTCTTGGTGCCGCGCAACGACAGTCGGTCAAGCAACGGCCCGATGTCCCCGACATCGATCTGCAGCTGGCTCAGGCCCTGGTGGATGCGGCCAATCAAACGGTCCGCGACCTGCTCCGAGACGTGGGCAGCAGCGTAGTAGAAGCCGTCGCCGGCCTTGCCTGTGCTCGCGACATCGAGCAGCAACAGCGCCTCTGCCTTGGTCAACGGCTGGCGCCGTGCCGCCAGTGCCAACAGACGATGGTTGAGGCTGCGCTTGTGACGAGGCTTGGTCTGTTCGACCACCCACTTTGCGGCCGCTGGCCGCGGCGCCACGACCAACTCTTCGAGAAAGCGGCGTGCGGCAACCGGGTTCGCGTCCAAGCCGGCAAAGAACGCATGCGACAGCTCGGCCCATTCGTGGCGCACGATGGCAGCGGCGGTGCTGGCCACGAAGTCGTTCTTGAGCGCCAGCTTGCCTAGCGCGTCCGCAACCGAAAACTCGCCGCGGTCTTGGGCCTCACACAGGGCACGGCTGAGTGCCTGGTTGTCCGGCGGATCCTGCTCGTCTGGTTGTTGCGCGCCCTGCGTCTGCCCGAACAGCGGCAACGCCAAACCAACGACAGCTTGCAGCAACAAAGCCCTCATCGCATCACCTCAGCAATCGCATCGATGATGTCCGACGCCACCATGCCGTTCTCGCCGCGTGCAGCGCAGGCCAGATCACCGGCCTTGCCATGAATGTTGGCGCCGAGACTCGCCGCTTCGAACGGGGTCAAGCCGCGCGCCAACAGTGCTCCGAGCAAGCCCGACAACACATCTCCCGAACCACCGCTCGCCATGCCGGGATTGCCCGTCGTGTTGCGGTAATAGCGCTCGCCATCGGCCACCAACGTGCCGTTCCCCTTGAGCACGACCGTCACTTCACTGCGTTCGCACAGTTCGCGGACAGCCTGCATGCGATCGGCCTGCACGCGTTGCGTAGTCGTTCCGAGCAACCGCGCCGCTTCCCCGGGGTGCGGCGTCAAGACGATCGGTGCAGCGCTGACCGATTCGTGAATGGGTGCCAAGACATTGAGCGCATCCGCGTCAACGACAACCGGAACGCGACTGTGCTTGAGCACGAGCTTGACCAGTTGCCTGCTGATCGCGTCGGTCGTCAGGCCCGGACCAATGACGATCGCATCCGCGTCGGCGACCTGTTCTTGCAGGACCTTGTTGGTGCGAACAAACGTCGTCGCCTCCGGCACACTGAGCGGCAACAGCGACAACAACGACTCCGGCAAACCAACGCGCACGAGGCCAGCACCCGAACGCGCCGCCGCCCGCGCGCACAAGACCGCGGCACCAAGCATGCCTTTGCTGCCGGCGACGATGACGACCTTGCCAAAGTCGCCTTTGTGCGCGTCGGCGGCGCGCTTGGGCAACTTGGCGAGACTTCGCACGACCTTCACGCCTGCCACCCCGCGACGCAATGCACGTCGCCCACGACCACCTTCTGGGTGTTGTGGATCGGAATCCGTTCGAAGCGCGTCAACGGTGGCGGCACCACATCGCCCTCGAACGCGCCAAGCCAACGCAACAGATCGATCACGACCGGTTGATAACCACGCGCCGCGCCATCGTCGACCTTGACCGCGATGCCAAGCGCCCCCGGCCAGCGCGCCCGTCGCGCATCCGGAGCCAGCGCCATCACGTAGACCCCCTCGGCACCGTTCTTGGCGAACGACTGTCCCGGCCACGTGCGCACCAACGCCGTGCACAACCGTTGCTCGCCGGCGAACATGACGGGGGCCTGGCCAACGGCCTCGAGGATGGAACGACATGCAGTAGCTCGAACGCACGAAGTGCCAGTAGGGTTCGCTAGTTGGCAGAACGCCCGTGCCAACGCCGCCAACGGCAACAGAAACGTCGGCGCACCGCAGCCATCGAGCCCCGTCGCGAGCGGCGCCGTCAGGCCGGTCATCTCAGCCACCACCTCATGGATGGCCTGCTGGGCCCTCGATTCGGGGGCCAGATAGCTCGCAACATCGTCGCCCAACGCCTGGGCCAGGTGCAGGAAGCCACTGTGCTTGCCGCTGCAGTTGTTGTGCACCTTGAGCGGCTTGTCACCGCGGCGCAGCATCTGCTGACGAGACGCCTTGGCAAACGGCGCGTGCGGCCCACAACCGAGCATCGCCTCATCGAGGCCACCGCGCCCCAGCAACGAACGCACCGCCGCGACGTGCTGCTCGGTGCCGTCATGACTCGCACACAAGACCGCCAACTCCTCGGCAGGCAGAGCCAGCTTCTGCATGACCCCGCAGGAAAACAGCGGCAGCGCCTGCAGCGGCTTGACCGCCGAACGCGCGTAAATCGGCAGTTCGGTGTCGCCCAGTAGCAGCGCCGGCTCGCCGGCGTGAAAGACCGCAACCGCGCCGCGATGCCAGGACTCGACCCGACCGCTGCGGGTCACAACGGACAGGACCGGATTCGGCGGCGGGTTGGTTGGCACCCGCCCGTTATAGCAGGCCAAGTCGAAGGCGCCGCTCGCTTGCTCGACCGCTGACGCCTATAACCGTTTCTCCCCTCATGGATCTCGTTGAAGTCGAACTCGCCCGCGTGGTCATCCACCAAAAGGGTGACCAGCAGTACGTCCACCTGCGCGAACGGCACGGCCCACGCGGGTTCCCGATCGTCATCGGCTACACCGAGGTCGAAGAGATCAACCGCAAGCTGTGCGGCGTCGAAGCGCCGCGCCCGCTGACCCACGATCTGATCGGACGGATCCTGTTGAGCCTCGGCCATCGCCTGCACCGCGTCATCATCAGCGAACTGCGCGAAGGCACCTTCTATGCGTCGCTCGTCCTGGTGCCAAGCGACAAGGGAACGTCGGTCGATGGCGCCGAACAAACCGTCGATTGCCGGCCATCGGATGCCATCGCGCTCTCCGTGCAGACCGGGGCGCCGATCCTAGTCGCGCGCGACGTCTTCGAAGCGGTTGCGGCCGACTAGCGGTCGATTGCGTTCTTGCCGCTCGCACGACGCACAGATTCGTAGAACGCACCGCTGCCAGGCAAACGTGTCGAAACGGCAATTCGCGCAATCCTTACTTGCCCCAGAACACGCAGCCGCGACGCTGGTGATCGGATGACGTCTCGCCAGGATGAAATCGCCTCATTCAAGGCACTACAGCAGAAGCTCCCAGCGATCTGGGAGGACGTACATCGGCAGCCGCGCGCGCCCCACTCCTGCCTGATCATCCCATCGCTGAGCTTCGACCAGGAAGAGCTGCAAAAGGTCGCCGGCGTGCCGTTCTATGAAGAGCGGTTGATGTTCATGCTGATGCGGTTGCGCCGACCCGGTGCGCGGCTGATGTACATCACGAGCCAACCGGTCGACGCCGACATCGTCGACTACTACCTGCAGATGCTGGTCGGCGTGCCGCCGACACACGCCAAGCGTCGCCTGACGATGCTGTGTGTGCAGGACGCAAGCCCACGGGCACTGACCGAGAAGATCCTCGAGCGGCCACGCGTCGTCGATCGCATCCGGCAGTGGATTGGCGACACCAACCGGGCCTACATGACGTGCTTCGCCACGTCGCCGCTCGAACGTTCGCTCGCAGTACAACTCGACATCCCGCTCAACGGTTGCGACCCCGAGCTGCTGCACATCGGCAGCAAGAGCGGCTCGCGGCGAGCGTTCCGCGAGGCGGGCATCGAACTACCCGATGGCACCGAAGATCTCGACAGCCTCGACGCAGCCGTCGCGGCGCTCGACGAACTGAAGACCAACAAACCGGCACTCAAGCGCGCGGTCGTCAAGCTCAACGAAGGCTTCTCGGGCGAAGGCAACGCGTTGTTCCAATACCCGGAGACGATGCCAACTGAGCCAGCGGCGCGTGACCAGGCGATTCGCGAGGCGATGCACTCGCTGAAGTTCGCGGCCAAGGATCACTCAGAGGCGTTCTTCTTCGAGAAGTTTGCCGAGATGGGCGGCATCGTCGAGGAGTTCCTCGACGCCGAAGAAGTGCGTTCGCCCAGTGTGCAACTGCGCATCACGCCCGCCGGCGAACTGCGCATCATCTCAACGCACGACCAGGCACTCGGCGGCGAGTCCGGCCAGGTCTACCTCGGCTGCCAGTTTCCGGCGCATGCCGAATACCGCTCGATGATCACCGAGCGCGCCCATTTCGTCGGCGAAGTGCTGCGCGACCACGGTGTCGTCGGCCGCTTCGCAATCGACTTCCTCGTCTACCGCGACCCTGGTGAAGAGTGGGATTGCTCGGCAATCGAGATCAACCTGCGCATGGGCGGCACGACGTTCCCCTACATCGCACTCGACTTCCTCACCGGCGGCACCATCGGAGGCTCGGGTGATTACCGCTCGCGCACCGGCGTGGTGAAGCACTACTTCGCCACCGACGCGCTGACGTCAGCCTCGTATCGCGGCCTGCTGCCACAAGACTTCCTCGAAATCGTCATCCACCACGGCCTGCACTTCAGCCCATCGACCGAGACCGGTGTGCTGTTCCACATGATCGGCGCACTCTCGCAGTTCGGCAAACTCGGCGTCATCTGCATCGGCAACAGCGAGCAGGAGGCAATGGACCTCTACAAGCGCACCCGTGAAGTTCTGGACAACGAAACCGGCGAGCTGAAGACCGACGAAGAACGGCGCGACAGCGGCCAGTTGATGTCGATGTTCGACGACTTCCCGCATCTGTATGACTAGGCGCCCTCGGCATATGACTAGGCGCCCTCGGCATATGACTAGGCGCC
>JAPYTD010000024.1:6058-49686 GCA_029936315.1 Planctomycetota bacterium
TAGGCGCCCTCGGCATATGACTAGGCGCCGTCGGCATATGAATAGGCGCCGTGCCGGGCATATGAATAGGCCGTACCGATCTGGGTTGGCGTTACACCCCAACTGACGCTAGCGTTTCGCGCGCCCGGGCCAGCAGCCGCTGCGCCCGCCTCCTGCGGTGGGGTGGCTGAGTGGCCGAAGGCACCGGTTTTGAAAACCGACGAGGATTCACGTCCTCCGGGGGTTCGAATCCCTCCCCCACCGCCATTTTTCACGGCCCGGTCGACCGGCGCAATGCACGTCGGTGATGTCGCTGACCGAACAAGTTCGCGACGAGCAGAAGTCGCGCGTATTGCCAGTCGCAGTCACAGTTCGCACGAGGCTGGCCGGCGGCCGCTGAGGACTGCCTGCCACAATTGGCTCCGCCCTGTCTGAGCTACCAAACGAGAGCTCGGCTTGCGGTCGTGGATTGCACGACAAGTCTCTATCTAACAACCAGCGGAATAGCCGCGCGCACATGCCCGTCTGACCGCTACCGGAATCTCACGGTGCTGTGGTAGCCCCGATGGGGTCCTGCAAATGGAGCAACCGCTGATGAGAGTGTCCGTGCCGCTGGTTTTGTATTTCACCGCAACCGGCATGTTCGGGGCTGCGGGATGCACGATTTACGAATCGCGCGATCTTTGGAAGAGCGAAACCGCTGCGGCGGCGACGGCGAAGGGGCGGGATGATGCGATTCGCTTGATAGCGCGCGGTCGTGGTGCGGTGCGCACAACCGGCAATTGGGACTACAGCGCGTCGAATTGGTGGGAGCAGTTTCTTGACGTCAACTTGATCGCGAAGGTGCCGGTCATCGAGGACCCCGGCGGTGGTCAGGGTAATGACGAAGAGGAAATCGTGAAGCCCATCACCCCACTCGAAGACATCTTCGAACTGGTCGTCTCGTACCACGATGACGAAGGCGACGGCAAGAGCGACAAGTCGCACATCGTCATTCGATACAAGCAAGCGGCCGAGGTCGTGCCGCCACAGTGGTGGCTCGACGAAAACGTTCCGGTTGCCCCAACAGCAACACCTCGCTTGCCGACAGCAAGGTACATGAACACCAGGCAGCAGCGGACCAACACAACCCGCACGATCAACAGCGAGGTGCAGCTGATCGCCGGCCGCAAGGTCTTGCAAAAGCTCTACGTCGACAGCGAAGGCAATCCGCGCCGTGACGCACGCCTCTGGGGGCAATTTAGCCACATCCGACTCGTGCGCGTCGATGCGAGCGGAGAGTCGGCTTGGTTCGTTCGCGAAGTTTCGACAAAGGCAGGCGAGCCCAAGCCGGAGCTCAAGGAAGAACAACTGCTGAAGACGAGCGCGGACATTCCTCAGGACGTGTTGCGCGCGCTGCGCCAACTGCAGGGGCGCGAAGGCGAGTCCGCACTTCAGAACTCCAGCAAGCCGACCGGCAACGCGTGGCTTGACGTCGAGAACACAACGCGCGTCGGCAATACGTTCCACATCGGACGCAACGACGAGCAGACGTTCCACAATCCGAAGGATCTGTTCGCGAGCGTGCACTTCGACACCTACGTCAGCAAATACAGTGACGTTCGTGGGCTGATTGTGCGCACGGTCCAGAACGAGCTCGCGCAGAGCTACGGCGTGCAAACTGGCGATGTGCTGCTCAAGATCAACGGCCGTAGCATTTCGTCGAAGGCGCAAGCCGCGAACATGATCAAGCGGTCTTACGAACGCGGGGTGCGCAGATTCACGACGACCTGGTGGGCCAACGGGCAGGAAGTCGAACGCGTCTATCAAGCACGCGATAGGTAGGAGCCGCGCAAAGGTAGCCGGCACTCGTGCTTGAGCAAACCCCGCCCTCGCAACCGACTCGCTACTTGGTCATCGCCGACCGCAAATGCGACAGCGGCTCAGAGGGCAACAGCGCCTGGTCTTCACGCGGCAGGCCGTGCTCCAGCCAATGCAGGATGCGGGCAACACGGTGGTAGTACTGGTGATATTGGATCACTTCGGCGTGGCCATCGGCCGCAACCCGCGCACGTTCTGCGTCCTTGGGCAACCACTCGGCGATCTTCGCCAGCGCCTCGTCTTCGTCGCGATACCACAAGAGATGTTCGCCATCCTTGAAGACGTTCTCCAACTGCGGCACGTAGTGCGTCAAATGGAAGGCGCCGCAAGCCATCGTCAAGAACGTGCGGTTGCTGCAGTAATAAGCGTCGTCGTTGACTTCATTGACGCCGAGCACGATGCGCGACGTCGCACAGATCTTGGCGTAGCCCTTGTTGTTGACCAGACCTTTAGTCGGCAAGTGCTTGTGCTGCGTACTCCAACGATCCCAGTGGCGACCGTAGGCCGCGGTGTCGAAGTTTTTGGCGATCTCCGCGAGGAACGAAGCGCGCTGGCCGCGGCGACCTGGACCACCGATGAACGCAACATCGCGCAGCGGCGGCCGCGGCGACACCGGGCGGTGGTAGCGCGGGGCGAAGCCGCTCATCAAGAACGCCATGTTGTCGAGGCCGTGCTCGCGCAACCAGGGGAAGCGCGCCGGATTGCTCATGCAGACGAGGTCGGCGTGACCGAAGTAGTCGATCACCGACGCGTCGAGATGTTCGAGCGCCTCTTCACACCAGACGACAATGCGCGCGTCGTGGCGGAACTCAGACATCAAGACCTGCGGCAGGTCCCGGAAGAACACGAACACAACATCCGGCTTGTAGCTACGGAACTCGGCGCGCAGGAGCTTGTGCGCGAACTGCGTGCCAAACCAGCGCCGCAACGTCACCAGGTTGCGCCAGCGAACATCGAGACCATGACGACGCAGAGCATCGACGAGCGCGCCAGAGCAGCGCGTCCTCGACATGCTCTTGCCAATGAACATCACCCGGCGCGGCGCACCGAGTCGGGAGCGACCATCGAGGCGACCGAGTGTTCCCATGCCAGATTCACTTAGGCCAGATTCATTCAGGGCAGATGCACTGATAGCACCATGTGGATTACCAGCCTTGGCCGAAGAGGTTCCACCGCTGTGCGAGTTGGGCGAGGACTGCTCGCGCCCCCCCTCCAGGGGCCGCGGTTCGTCATGATTGTCGCTCGTCACCAAATCCTCCCGTACATGGATGCTCCCCTCGAACGGTCCGGGAAACCTGAAGTGTCTGCTAGCCGCGCACAACTCACCCGGACGCTTGGCCTGTAACCGCCGAAGATGCCGTCTGCACCTCGACTTCGATCCGTTCGTCTGCGCACGTCAGGGGAACATACAGGGCCGCACCACCGCCGAGCCACCACCACTTTTGGAAGAATGCCGCAAACACGGGTGTAGGTCCCCCGGTAAACCAGCGGCGGCGCTGGCCGATCCACGCGTCTTTGAGCTTGCCGGAACCGCACCACCACCGGCCAGCAGGCAACGTGCCCCGCGCTCGGTACTCGATTCCCGTCAGGTGCACGCGTCGCTCGAACTCCGTGCTGCTCATCAAACAGCGTCGTATGCGCCGGTCCACGTACTGCTGTTCCTCCTGGGTGGCGCGGGCAACCACGGACGCCGCCTCGGTGTCGTTGACGAGCAGGTTGAGGTCGCGCATCCGAATTAGTGCGCGATCTCGCTCCTCGGGCGTGCGATCCCGCAGCAGGCGGATCGCGACTGCGAGACGCACCTTTTGGGAGCGGGCACGAACAGAACCGATGCACGAAGCCGACTGCAGGTCCAGCACCGCGAGTTCGCCAGACGAACGGCGCACAAAGTTCTCGCGATGCAAGTCCCGGTGGTAGATGCCGGCGTGCAACAAGCGAACGGCGAGTTCGACCTCGTCATCGCCGCGCTGCAACGCGTGCTCCGGCTCATCCGACAATGGCAGGGTGCGCAAGACCAACATGCAGCGGTGCGGCAGGCCCCAGCGCCGTTGGCCGCGCACGGCGAGAACTTCAGGACACGGCAACCCGGCCGCCCCGACGGCGCGCAGCATGTTGGCCTCATGCGTCGCCGGCAAGGCCCGGAACGCGTAACGCAAGCGGTCCTTGGCCCGCGGAAAGGTCATGGTCTTGATGTGCACAGGCCCCGAAGGCAGATGGCCGCGATAGACGGCACGGATCAGGCGGCCTTGCACGCGCTCAAGACCGTCGCCAACGGTGCCCGTCGCGACGAACGTGCGCCACCATCCTTCGAGCACACCTGTGTCCTCGGACATGCGTTGCTCAGGCCCCCCCAGCCAACAATTGTGCGTAGAGGTCCGCAGTGCGCTCGGCTGCGGCGCGCGGATTCATGTCGATCTGCGTGCGCCGCAAAGCAGCGCGGCCAGTGGCTTCACGCAGATCGTCGTCGCGCAGCAGCCGAACAAGCGCATCGCCGATCGCCTCGACCGACTCCTCGACGGCAAAGCCTGGCACCTCACCGCGCCGCCGTTCGGCAAGTAGCTCCGGCAGGATGCCACGCATCGTCGACACGACCGGCAGGCCAAAAGCCATCGCATCGCAGACTGCGCGGCACGTGCCATCGCTGCCCGGCACCAAGAACATGAAGGCATCGAGCCCGCGCAGCGCTTCGTCATACGCCGCCCCTTTCTGGTAGCCGGGCAAGAGCACGTGTGCCGCGATGCCGGCAGCCTGGATGGGCTGGTGCACTAGTTCGTTGGTATCCTGCTCGTTGCCGCGCCCGAGCAAGACAAAACGCACCGTAGGTTCACGCTGGCGCACGTAGTCGACCACGGACCACAGCAATTCAAAGCGGCGGTGCGGCTGGATGCGCGCAGTGATGCCAACGGCAAACTGGCCGTCTTCGAGACCAAACTTCGCGCGCGCATTCGCGCCATCGAGAACACGCGGCTCGGTGACAGGTTCTTGCAGTAGCACGCGATCCTCGGCGATCGCAAAGCGGCGGCGCACTCCTTCCTGGGCCTCGATCGTTGGCGCCAACACCGCCTGCGTGCGCCGGAAGCTTGTACGTTCCCGCCAACCGCGCCGCGGCGCCGACGATTCGTACAAACTGCGCACAATCACCGGTGCTCGCTTGAGTCGGCGGCAGGCCATCGTAGCAAGCAAATGATCCGCGCCTTGATGGCAGTGCAGCACGTCGTATTGATCGCGTGCGATCAACTGCCGCAAGCGACGAATGTCGCGCAACAGTGACGGCACGTGGAAGTGCTTGCGCAGTTCTAATCCAGTGACGACCGGCAGGCGGCAGCGCAACAGTTCTTCCGCGACCCGATGCTCGCCACCGGAGTGCATGAAGCTGCCTTGGGCAAACCGCACATTGAGGCCAAGGGTGCGCAGACGCGCCGCCGACCGGATCGCAGGGTCCGCCGGTCCGGTCCACTTGTAGTTGGCAAACAGGTGCAGGATCCGCATGGTGCTCACGCCGCATCCTTGACGTCTGGACGCTTGGTCCACATGAGACGCCAGTACTTCTTCCAGTCGGTATAGGCCGCCATTGTCGCAACGGCGAAGCCACGCCATCCATCGAGGAATCCCAGCTTCAACAGTAGGCTCTTGACGAACACCGCCGGCGGCCGCACCAACAGATCCAACGGGTTCGCCCGGCGGCCCTCAGCGGCCATCGCGTCGGCAGCAATGCGTGAGAACGAGTCGATCGTGCGTCTGTGGTGGGCGAAATCGCGATAGCTCAGGTGCTCGATACCAGCCTCGAGGCGTTCGCAAGTCGCGCCCTTCTGCATCTCAACATGGTCGTGAGGATTGCGCCCACCCCACGCCCCTTTGCGCCGATCGAACAAGCGCAGCTTGCGATCGGGAACGTGCAGGCCGTACTTCAGGATGCGGCCAAGGTAGTGATTGAGCCGCGGCATTTCGTATGCGTCCGCGCCCATACCATTCGCCAGCAATTCGCGCACGGCCGCCTGCAACGGTTCCGTGCAGCGCTCGTCGGCATCGAGACAGAACACCAGATCGTTCTGGGCCTGCTCGATCGCGAACTGCTTTTGCTGACGATGGCCCGGAAACGGGGTGTTCACGATAACGCGTGCGCCGAGTTCTTCGGCGATCGCTTGCGTACCGTCGGTGCTACCGCTGTCGACCACGACCACCTCGTCACAAAAGCGCAGCGACCGCACGCAATCCGCTATGCGGTCCGCTTCCTGGTAAGTGATCACGCAACCGCTAATCGGTGCGTGCCCGGCGTCAGTCACCTGCCGCCTCCGCGGCGGTACTACCAGGAGCACTGCCATTCGGTCGGTCACCGTCGTAGCTGTCGCTCGTGCCACCGTGCGGTCTGTCGTCGTCGACATCACCAGTCATGCGATCGTGGATGCCTTGCAGCCGCTCTTGGATCTCAAACAACTTCTTGCCCCAGTCCTGCATGCGGCCGTCTTGCTCGACGGCACCCGCCGCCGCCTTCATGACGCGATGGCGCTCTTCCGGCGAGAGCCCCAGCTTCTGGTGCAACAGGTATTGGTTGCTGTAACCAAGGACCTGATTCCACCGCAACAACTCCAGCATCTGGCCGAGCAACTCGGTGAGTTGCAGTTCAGCCTCGGTGAGGCCCATCGACTGGGCCTTCTGTTTGCGTCGACGATTGGATGCCACGAGAACAGTTGGCCGATCAGGCCTTGGCTAGGTTCTCGTTGGCGAAGTCCCAGTTGATCAAGCTCGCGAGGAAGGTCTTGATGTAGTCCGGCCGACGATTCTGGAAGTCGAGGTAGTAGGCGTGCTCCCAGACGTCCATCGTCAACAGCGGCGTAACACCGTCTTGCGTGATCGGGGTCTCAGCATTCGGCGTCTTCTTGACGGCGAGCTTACCGTTCTCGATAACGAGCCAAGCCCAACCACTACCGAACTGCGTCGCACCGGCGGTGCTGAACAGTTCCACGAACTTGTCGTAGCCACCGAGATCACTGTCGATCTTCGCGGCGATCGCACCAGTCGGCGCGCCACCACCACCGGGCTTCATCGAGCTCCAGTAGAAGGTGTGGTTCCAAACCTGGGCCGCGTTGTTGAAAACGCCGGCCTTGTCGGCCTTGCCCGCCGTCGCCTTGATGATCTCCACGTGGGACATCTCGGCGTATTCGGAGCCAGCAATTAGCTTGTTGCCGTTGACGACGTACGCGTTGTGGTGCTTGCCGTGATGGATCTCCAGGGTTTGCGCGTTGATGTGGGGAGACAGCGCGTCCTTGGCGTAGGGCAGAGCAGGAAGTTCGAGTGCCATGATTGCGTGGGGTTGTTGCGAAGATACTGATAAAATGGATGCACGACGCCCACCCGCAACGGGGAAGGCCAAGCACGAGCGGGGACCACGTTAGGCCATGCGCGGCCTTCGCTGAAACGGTTTCGTGCTATCCCCCGCAGCCCCTAACCTGGGTCAATGGCCGACTTGCCCGGGTTTACTCATCTATTGGCGACGATCGCGAAGCTCAGGGCACCCGACGGCTGCCCGTGGGACCGCGAGCAAACGACGGCGAGCATGGCTCCGCACCTCGTCGAAGAAGCGTTCGAGGCGGCCGACGCCCTGCGGCGCGAGGATCTCGGCGAGGCCCAGAAGGAGCTGGGCGATGTGCTGGTCAATGTGACGATGATCAGCCAGATTGCCAGCGAATCAGGCCAGTTTGCCGCTGACGACGTCGCGCAGGCGGCCGGCGACAAGCTCATCCGCAGACACCCCCATGTGTTCGGCGACCAACAAGCGAACAGCGCCGAGATCGCCTACCAGACGTGGGAGAAGGAGAAGCAGCGCGAGAAGGCGGAAGCCGGGGAAGACCGCAGTGTGCTGTCAGGAGTGCCGGTTGCCCTGCCAGCCCTGTTGCGCGCCTACCGCGTCGGCGAGAAGGCCGCCAAGGTCGGGTTCGATTGGCCGGATCAGGCCGGCCCCCGCGACAAGCTCAACGAGGAAGTCACCGAGCTCGACGAGGCCATCGCGAACGGGGAGCCGGCAGCGATTGCGGAGGAACTGGGCGACGTGCTGTTCAGCCTGTGCAACCTGGCGCGCCACCTCGGGATCAACCCAGAGGTCGCGCTCGCATCGACGACCGACAAGTTCCAGCGGCGCTTCCAGAGTGTCGAGCAGACGTTCGACTACGAACTGGCTGGACGATCGTTGGAGGAGATGGAAGGAGCCTGGCATGCCGCCAAGCAGGCCGGCCTCTAAGCTCAGGCGGCCTCATCTGTTGCAACAGAGCGGAGATCGTCGGCCGGCCGCCGGTGGTCGCCGGTGGGCCGTGACGGGATTCCGGCAAGACCCCGACGGGCCGTGCCACGCGATCCTGGGTGGCTGCTTCTCCAAAATTATAATTCCTTATCTATAAGCTTCTTACGACCTTTATTCTGGGTAACTCCGGATTGCAAAGGGCAACGGCACAGAGCGTGCAATAGGTAGGTCGGTGGAAAGAAACGCCTGGGCATGTTGCCCAGTGGCAGGGATGGGCCTCGGTGTGGGGTGGTGCCTCACCGGGGCCCGTTTTTTTTTGGCTAGCGCCTACCGCGCGCGGGCCAGTTCGGCTTCGGCGGCGATCACGCCAAACGATGCCCAGCCCGCATCCTCCGCCAACGCTTCAAGCTGTGGCCGTGCCGCCGCCAGCCCTTTGGTCACGAGCAGATAGTGCGCGAGCCCAAACTGCAGCGCCGCGCCCGAACTGCCCTCGCCAACCTTCACCTGGTCGACCTTGAGCTTGCCGCCATAGAGCAGACAGAGTTGGTGGTAGCTCTTGTTCTCGACGATGTCCATGCCAGCCGTAATGCCAAGCACGGCGGCGGCCGCCCCGGCCACGTCGCCGAGGCGCATGCGCGTGCTCCACAGCCAGTGCGTCACTGCAACCCGCGACTCGTCGTTGCTGCAGACCGCCAAGCAATCGAGCCAGCGACGCTCGGCGTCGTCAAAGTCACCGAGCAAGAACGAGGCGAGGGCTCCGTGGTAGTGCACATTGAAGTGCAGCGTGCTGTGCGGTGGGCGACCGGGCACTGGCAAACCATCCGGCTCGACCTCATCCATGGTCGTGCGACACGCCAGCGCGGCCTGCCGAAGGTCTTGCTGCGCGCGCGCAGAGTCCCGCACGCTGATGTAGCGATGGCCGCGATGGCGTAGCAAGAACGCATCGCCCGGCCAACGCTGCAACGCCTCGGTGTAGATCGCGATCGCTTCGCGGTAGCGGCCCAGATAGCCAAGCCGCCGCCCCACCCAAATCGCAGCATCGCGATCCTGCGGATTGCTGTCGGCGTGACGGCGCGCGACCGCGAGGTTTGCCTCGCGCTCTTGACGCAGGTCCGGCGACAGCTCCGGCGCATGCAGCGCGCGGCCGGACAACGACCAACACTCGGCGCCGTCAGGCAATGCCAACTGCATCTGGCACGCCGCGAGCAACAGACCAAGAACTACGAGTTTTCTTCGGGCCATTCGATCTTCACCTCTTGCCACCTCGTCTCAACCCCCGGCTTCAAGAACAGCACGCTGTGCGCGCCTAGCTCCTTCATCGCGGGCCACAATTCTCTGCCGGCCTCATCCCCCAACACCATCATCGCCGTGCCGATCGCGTCGGCCGTCGCACAACTGTCGGCGATGACGGACGCACTGACGACAGCGTGCTCGGGGTTGCGGCCGGTGCGCGGGTCAAACAGATGGTGCACAACGCGGCCGCCGACGATGACCGCATTGCGGTAATCGCCGCTGCTGCACAACGCGCGATCACGCAACGGCAACGTGACGACGGCGTGTTGGCCTCCCGCTGCGTCGCTCGACGGATCGACGACGCCTATGCGCCAAACGGTGCCATCGGGCTTCACGCCCCGGCACAACACTTCGCCAGTGATCTGAAGGTAGAACGACTGTATGCCGAGCGCCGTCAGCTTGGCGGCGATCGCATCGGCAGCGGCACCGGCGACGATGCCATCGAGATCCAACACCAAGTCCGCATGTTGCTTGACCAGCTTGCCGTCTTGGATCGACACCTTCTGGTAGCCGACCCGCTCCTTGGCCAACACCTGCTGCGCGTCTTCGATGCCAACCGTCGGATCCTCTTTGGCCGCGCGATACAGATCGCTGAGCGGCTTGATGGTTGGGTCAAATGCACCACCGGTCGCCTTGGCAATGCGCAACGCGTGTTGCAACAGCGCACGAAAGCGTTCACTGATCTCCAACGGCTCGGTGCTGCGGTGCGCATTGACGCGCATCATCTCGGAGTTGTCCCGCCAGTTGCTAAACGTGACATCGAACGCCAACAGTTCTTGGGCGACGAGCGACCGTACGTCGGCGATCGGGTGGTCGGTGACGACCTTGACCTCATAGGCCGAGCCCATCGTCGAGCCGACAAAGCTCTGCACAATGGGGTCTTGAGCGCATCCCGCCAAGAACACAGCTGCCGACAACATGGTCGGCAACAACATCAGGCGGTGACGGCTCGGGCTCTGCATCGCCCGCATCGTAGCGAGCGAGCCGGGCGGCGCACGACGCACCCAAGCGCCGCACGCAAAACTTGCCCTACTTCTTGAGGCGGAAGGTCATCTTCGGCTTCTGACCATTAATCTCCTCTTCCACCGAGAACACGCCGTCCTTCAAGACGCCCGTCTTGGTCTCTTCCTTACCGGTTTCATCCTTGGTGTTCATCGTCAGCATGTCGCCGTCGAGCTTCCAGGTACCCGTCGCCAACATGTCAGAGAGCGAACAGTGCTTTGTGGTGAGCGAGGCCTATCGAGGCATGCGGCTCGATCGTTTTCTGCAAGCGATGGTGCCGCGCATGTCGCGAGCGGCGATCCAGGATGCCATCGAGAACCGCGTGCGGCTCCAGTCGGGGCGCGAACCCAAGGCGTCCATGCGGCCCGCGGTCGGCGACATCGTTCTGTTTGCGCAGCGCGTGCAGATGATCGTGCCGGACGTCGAGATCCCCGTACTTGCCGAAGGCGACGGGTGGACGGTGGTCAACAAACCCGCTGGACTTGCAAGCACGCCAAGCGCTCGGCGCCCCGGCGCGGACGTTGCCACACTGACCGGCAAGGCACCCGCGCACCGACTCGACTACGGCACCAGCGGTTGCCTGCTTCTCGTTCACGACAAGGTAGCTGCGCAGCACTTCGAACGGGCCTTTCGAGAACGCCGGATTGGCAAGCAGTACATCGCGATCGTCAAAGGCATCCCGCAACACGACACGTTTACGATCGACGCTGCGATCGGGCGCGACCAAGAAAGCCGCCTGCCACACAAGGTCATGATCACGGACACTGGCACCCAAGCGATCACTCACGTGGAAGTCCTAGAACGCCGCTCCGAGCGAGCGCTAGTGCGCTGCACACCGCGGACGGGGCGCCGCCACCAAATCCGCGTGCACCTGGCGCACGTCGGCCATGCGCTCGTCGGCGATCTTCTTTATGGCGGCGATGAGAGACGCTTCATCCGATGGCAACTCGGGCAACCGGTTGCACTGGACGACGGCGTAGTTGCGGGGCGGCACTTGCTGCACGCTCAGCAGCTGGCCATCGTGCCGCCGGGCCAGCAGGAACCAATCTCGATCGAGGCCGCAAGGCCAGACGACTTTGCGTAGCAACCCTGCAACCTGCGCGTTTGCTAGGTTCGGCGCTTTGCGCCGAATCGATCAACCGCCAAAGTCATCGAACGCGATCATGTCCTTCTCGACACCGAGGTCGTCGAGCATCTTCTGCACCGACGTGTTCATCATCGGCGGACCACACATGTAGAACTCGATCTCGTCGATGTCCTCGTGCTCATTGAGGTAGTTGTCGTAGGCCACCTGGTGGATGAAGCCGGTGAACCCTTCCCAGTTGTCCTCGGGCTGGGGCTCGGACAGGGCCACGTTGTAGGTGAAGTTCGGGAACTGCTTTTCGATCGCCTCGAACTGGTCCGTGTAGAACATCTCACGCTTCGAACGGGCGCCGTACCAGTAGGTGACCTTGCGGCCAGTCTTGAGCGTGTGGAACAGGTGGAAAATGTGGCTGCGCAGCGGCGCCATGCCAGCACCACCACCGATGTAGAGCATCTCGCGTTCGGTGTCCTTGATGAAGAAGTCACCGTACGGACCCGAGATCGTGATCTTGTCACCGGGCTTTAGCGAGAAGACGTAGCTGGAGCACAAGCCCGGCGGCAGCTCTGGCTGACGTGGCGGCGGTGAGGCGATGCGGATGTTGAGCATCACCATGTTGCCTTCGGCCGGGTGGTTCGCCATTGAGTAGGCGCGGAACACCGGCGTCGGGTTGTTGGCAACGAAGTCCCACAGTTTGAACTTGTCCCAGTCACCGCGGAACTCTTCTTCGATGTGGAAGTCGGAGAACTTGAGGTTCGCGTACTGCGGCACGTCGATCTGGATGTAGCCACCGGACTCGAATCCGATCGTCTCGCCTTCCGGCAGGTCGACCGCGAGCTCCTTGATGAACGTCGCGACGTTGTGGTTGGAGCGAACCGTGCACTCCCACTTCTTGATGCCGAAGACTTCGTCCGGCACCTGCACCTTCATCTCGCCGCGCACCTTGACCTGACAGGCCAGGCGCACGCCTTCTTTGGCTTCGCCGCGAGACACGTGGGTCAGCTCGGATGGCAGAATGTCACCGCCACCTTCGGAGACCTTGCACTTGCACATTGCGCAGGTGCCCTTGCCACCACAGGCGGACGGCAAGAACAGGCCTTGCTCGCTCAGTGCAGTCAGCAGATTGGAGCCAATCGCTACTTCCGGCGAATTCGAATCGTCGCCGTTGATCAACAGCTTGACCTGGCCCTTCTGGACCAGCTTGCTCTCACAGAACATGAGCACGAGTACCATAGCCACGATGACTCCGGTCAAGGCGATCACGCCTACAAGGATTTCCATCTGGTGTGTCTCCTTAGATTCCGCTGAATGTCATGAAGGCCATCGCAATGAGGCCAGTCGTGATGAACGTGATGCCGAGGCCCTTGAGCGGATCCGGGATATTCGCCGTGCGCAGCTTCCAGCGGATCGCAGCCATGCTCACGATTGCGAGCAACCAACCCGTTCCTGAGCCGAGGCCGTAGACGACCGACTCGCCAAACGTGTAGTTGCGTTCGACCATGAACATCGAGCTGCCGAGGATGGCGCAGTTCACCGCGATCAACGGCAAGAAGATGCCGAGGGTCGCGTAGAGCTTGGGGCTGAACTTGTCGACGGCCATCTCGACGATCTGCACCGTCGCGGCGATGGTCGCAATGAACGTCAAGAACTGCAGGTAGCTCAGGTCCGAGTCAGGCATGCCAGCCCAGGACAGTGCGCCCGGAGCCAGAATGTAGGTCTGGATGATCCAGTTGAGTGGCACCGTCAGGCCGAGCACGAAGATGACGGCAAGACCTAGGCCGAGCGAACTATCGACGCGCTTGCAGATCGCGAGGTAGCTGCACATGCCGAGGAAGAACGCCAGCAGGATGTTCTCGACGAAGATCGAACGCAGCAGGATGCCGAGGTACGAGTTGCCCGCGTCCTGCGCGCCATCCTGAGGGATGGGCGCGAAAGCGAAGTCGTAGGAGTTGAGAATTGCTTCAGAGATCATCAGTTCGCTCCTAGTTCTCCGTGTAGCCGCGGATCCAACGCAGCACCCAGACAATCACCCCAAGCAGGATGAACGCGCCGGGTGCGAGCACCATCAGGCCGTTGTTGACGTAGCCAGCTTCATACATCGCATCCGGAATGATCTCGTAGCCGAGCAGCTTGCCCGAGCCGAAGACCTCGCGGAAGGCGCCGACGACACAGATGATCCAGGCGTAGCCAAGACCGTTACCAATGCCATCGAGCAGGCTGCGCCATGGCGGGTTCTGCATCGCGAATGCCTCAAGTCGCCCCATCACGATGCAGTTCGTGATGATCAGACTGATGAAGACGCCAAGCTGTTTGGCAAGGTCGAACGCGTAAGCGCGCAACACCTGGTCGACGATGATCACCGCGCCGGACACGACCACCAGCTGCACGATGATGCGGATCTTGCTCGGGATCAGGTTGCGCAACAGCGAGATGGTGACATTGGCCATCGCCATCACGGCAATCACGGAGATACCCATCACGATCGACACGTCGAGGCGTGTCGTCACGGCAAGGGCAGAACAAATGCCAAGCACCTGCAGCGTGATCGGGTTCTGGTCCAGCAACGGATCCAGGATCACGCGCTTCTCTTCTTCACCGAAGAGTGGCGCCTTCTTGGTCTCGGGAGCGGCTATTGAAGTCATGGTTGCTCCCTATTTCTTCTGCAGGTAGGTGCTAAACGCCTGCAAGTCGCGCAAGACGAACTTGGAGACACCGTTACTGGTGATGGTCGCGCCAGCGAGACCATCGACGTAGTGCTTCACCTCGCTCGGGATGCTCTCGTTGACCTTGCCCTTCTTGACCGTGACCGAGACCAGCTCGCCCTTGTCATTCAGGATCTCTTTGCCCTTCCACATGGCGGTCCACTCGGGGTTCTCGATTTCACCACCGAGGCCCGGCGTCTCGCCGTGCTTGTAGAACTGGATGCCCTTGACGTGGTTCTTATCGGCGTCGAGCGCGAGGTAACCGTAGAGGGTGCTCCACAGTCCCTTGCCTGACACCGGCAGGATGATCGCGTCTAGCCTGCCGTCCTCAGTGAAGCCGGTCTCGATCATGCGAAACGCATTCGCGTCCTTCGGATCGGCTTCGCTAGCCTTCGCGTTGAGTGCGACGACCTGCTCTTTGCTATCGCCCTCGGCGAGGCTGCCGTCGCGGGTATCAACGATGATCGACTTGACGCGCTTCTTATAGAGCGCTTCGAGCTCGGGGCGCGGGCGAGAATCACCGCGCTCAATCAGGCCAGCGGCCATCATGACGTTCTTTTGGCGGTCGAACTCAGCCGCCGCAAGTTGCGTCTCTTTGAGCTCGGTCGCCAGGACCGCCAGGACGGAGCTCACCGTGACACAAAGGCCAATGGTGAACACCATCACATACGAGTTGCTTTTGGTGTTCATGATCGCTTGAGCCTCCGCTTCATGTTGGCGGCGACGACGAAGTGGTCGATCGTCGGGGCGAACGCATTGAGCAGCAGAATCGCGAGCATGGTGCCCTCCGGGTAGGCCGGGTTGATCATGCGCACGAGGATCGTGATGACACCGATCAGGATGCCGTAGATCCACTTGCCGATATTGCTCTCTGGGCTCGACACCGGATCGGTCGCCATGAAGACGATGCCGAACAGGAAACCGCCACAGATCAGGTGCTCCCACGGCTCAAGATACATCGGGCCGGCCATTGGCAGGCCGGATGCCTCAGCCATGATCGGCACCATGAAGGCCGCGACGAGCATGCCGATGACGCCGGCAACCATCGTGCGCCAATTGCCGACTCCGGTGGCGAGCAACACGAAGGCGCCAATCAGTACCGCCAGCTTGCTCATCTCGCCGGCACTGCCGGGTATGTGGCCGAAGAACAAGTCCGCGTGGCTATAGACGTCGGTGAGCACCGTGCTCGCGTCCTCGCCGGCGGTCTTGACGATCGCCAGGGCGGTCGGCTCCGAGTAGCCATCGATCAGGTTGCCCGGAACACCAGAAGGCGACGTGTTGCCGGCGACCCAAACGGCGTCGCCCGACATCTGAGCCGGGAACGCGAAGAACAAGAACGCACGCACCAGCATCGCCGGGTTGAAGATGTTCATGCCCGTGCCGCCGAACACTTCCTTGCCGAGCACGACCGCGAACGCGACGCCGATCGCCAACTGCCAGAGCGGCGTCGACGGCGGCACGATCAACGCGATCAGCATGCCGGAAACGAGGTAGCCTTCGCTGACCTCTTCCTTGCGGATCACGCAGAACAAACCCTCGATCGATAGACCAACGCCATAGCTAACGATCACCAGCGGCAACATGCGTTGCAGACCGAAGATGATCGTATCGGAGGCGCTGGTGACCTCTGCCGCGAGGTCCGGGGCACCAAGGATGCCTTGCAGCCATCCGGTGACGTAATCACCGGCGACCATGTTGCCATCGGCGATCAGCTGCCCAACGGCTGCAAAGTGTTGCGCGCCAGTGTTCCAGAAGGCCCAGAGCAGACACGGCATCATCGCGAGGATGACGCTGTTCATGACCCGCTTCAGGTCGACGTAGTCGCGCATGTGCACGCCCTTCTTGCCGGCGCGGAAATCCGGCGCGAACAAGAACGTCTCCATGGCATCGAACAGCGGCCACACCTTGTGGAACTTGCTGTCCTTGGCGTGGTAGAGCTTGCGCTGCTTGTCGATCAGGTTGCGTAAGAACTTCACGGCTTAGGCCTCCTTCTCATACATGTCGAGACCTTGGCGAATGATCTCGCCCACATCGTTCTTGCACGGATCCACGAACGTACAAAGTGCAACGTCTTCTTCGGTGACTTCGAGCAGGCCAAGCTTGATGGCCTCCTCGATGTCGTTCGCCTGAATCGCGCGAACCAAGAAGGTCGGCAGGATGTCGAGCGGCATCACCTTCTCCCACGTGCCGATGTTGACGATTGCACGGTGGCCACCGTTGAGGCGGGCGTCGGCGACGTATTCTTTCTTCTTAAGGCCGAAGTTGACGCTGAGGTGGTTGGTCATCTTGCCGAACTGCGGCACGGCCCAACCAAACAGGTCACGCTGATCGGTTCCTTCCGGAATGATCGTCAGCGTCTTGTTGCAGAAGCCAAGGTAAGCGGTCGGCTCAACGGCAAAGCCATTGAGCACGTCGCCATTGATGACGCGCACGTCACCGGTTGGCGCGCTGCCGCCAGTCAATGCCGCGATTTGGGCGTCCTGACGCACGCGGAAGTACTTGCGATCCTTGGCTTCGCTGCCGCTGACCGCAACCACCGTGTGGGTTGGGTATTTGCCCGTTCGCTGCCACTCGCCAAGGCGCGCCACATCGACAAGCGACAGGGCGTAGGCAATCTCACCGGTCTTCAGTGGCTGGATCGCCGCGATGTGCGTGCCGACCAGACCGGCCGGATGCGGACCAGCAAAGTCGTGCACCGTGACGCCGTTGAGGCTGCGTGCATCCGACTGATGATCACCCGCCGCGCGCAACGACAAGTAGACGTTACCCGAGGTCAGTTGCTTGAGCAGGTCGATGCCAGCTTGCAGATCGCCCTTGCGACCTTGGGTCGCAAACGCCGGATCTGCCGCTAGCGGCGCCGAGTCCATGCCGTTGACGAAGATCGCCACGGGCACAGCGTCCCCCATCGGCATCTTGCCGACGGGACGCTGCTTGAACAGCGGCCACAGGCCAGCGCCCTTGATCGCCTTGACGACTCCGGCGCGATCGCCTGAGCCCCCGCCCGCTGGCGCCAGGTCGACAAAGTCATCCTTTGTGCTGTTCTCAATGACGACCCGGCACAGGTAACGGTGAGCGCCGAACTCCACGCTCTTGACCTTGCCTGTCACCGGAGAACACCAGACGATGTCGCGGTCGAGCTTGTTCAGGAAGATGGGCTGACCGGTCTTCACCTGGTCACCTTCCTTCACTAACACCTTTGGCTTCATGCCAACAAACTCCCCGGTTTCGAGGCCGACATCGGTCGGCTCCGGCGCATCAGCGAGGACTTGTTCCGCCCGCCCGGCTAGCGGGAGGTCGAAGCCTTTCTTGATCTTGTGAGTCGTCATCCGTGACTGAGACCTTCGTAGGTCTCTCGTTGGCCAACAGGTGTCGAAAGGAAAGCGGCCTGCCAACGGGACAGGGCACCAAGGAAGCAAATGGGACGGAAGTGAGGTTGCTGGCGGTCGCTAGCGCGAGCAGGTCGGGCTAGAGAGGGCAGGCACCCTCGGGTTCGGGTTCGCCAGCTGCCCTGCCACATTTGTCGCAGGACCCATCGGGACTCCGCCCACCGCACGAACCGGACAAACTGCGGCCTGCCACGGCGAGCAAAGCGATCGCCAGGACGGGAACAGTAATGACCAGGATGGGCAGGAAGATGAACACGATTTCGCCGGTAGTTTGGGCAAACAAGATAGCGAGTCGCTCGCCGGATTCGAGTGCCTGCTCCCGGTTCTCTTGCCCAGTTTGTCGAGGGGCCGACCGCGGCTAGGCCGACAAGCGGCGCTTCACCAATTCGGTCAACCCGCGCAGCGTGTTGCAGTTGGCCAACGAAACGTCGGTGTCACTGACCGAAACCCTGAACTGCGTCTCCAGGAACTCCACGACCTCAATGACGCCTGCAGAATCCACAATGCCGGAGGTGACCAGGGGCGTGTCTTCCTCCAAACCGTCCTCTTTGCCGTCGCGGAACCAGTTGGCGACGAAGGAGCGGATCTCGGCGAGAACGTTCTTGGGCTCGGGAGCGGGGTTGGCTGACATGGGCTACGGACGAATCGGGGCGAACAGCATGCCGAGGGCACCCACCGGAGGCAAAGCATCCCCGAAACCTGCGGCACGCACCTTACCTTGGGTATCCGAGCTGCCGCTTCCTTCGCGGCCGCCAAGCGGCCATTCTCTGTGCCCGTGAAGGCCCGCTGGACCAATATCGTGACCCTGCTGACCGCGCCCGCAGTGCTCGGAGCCGTGACGCCATAGTGCGCCAACTGGCACTGCACGATCGACCTGCTGGCGTGTTTTCCAGTGCAGTCCTGCCACTGGCTTCTGGTCGGCGCAGCAACCCTTGCGCTTGGGCGCAAATGGTTGCCAGCAAGCATCTTCGCGACGTTCTCGGTGACCGCCGCAATAGCAATCATGCCCGGGTGGTTCGCCCAAAACAACTTTCCAGACATTGGGGAAAGCGGCTCACGGATTCGCGTGCTGAGTCTCAACCTGCTGCACAGCAATGACAAGGGGCATGCCACAGTCTTGAAAGTTGTCCGAGAGCTGAAGCCCGACGTGATCTGGTGCGCGGACTACACATCGGACTGGCAACGGTTCTTCCGACGCGAACTACAGGACTTCCCCCACCGTAGCGAGCTGGTAAGAAACGGCTCGTTCGGGGCCGCACTGCTCTTGCGGCACCACGACCTCGTGGCTGCCGACCTGGCCGTCCGACCTACCGGCCCCACTACGCATCCCGATCGACCACGTCCTGGTCGCGGGCAAGTTGTCGGTTGAGGAGGCGCAGTTGGGCGCGCACTTCCACAGTGACCACCTACCGTTGTTCGCAGTGGTTCGCATCGTGGAGTGACGTTGATGCCCAAAGATGCGATCGCGGTGTTGCCGCTGCTCGACTAGGAATCACTTCTTCCAGTACTTCTTGCGGATCCACTCTGGCTGCCAACGATCCGCTGGCCAACGCTTGCCAGTCAGGTCGAGCTCGACCGGCACCTGCTTCTTCGCCGTCCAGGCGAGCGGGTCTTCGCAACGTTGTTGCGCCGCGCGCAAGCGCTTCTCAAACGACGCACGCAGGTCCTCAAAGGCTGCGTCACCGGACAAGTCACGCAACTCGTGAGGGTCGTCGACGACGTTGAAGAACAGGCTGCGGTCGATCTGCGGGAAGCGAATCATCTTGTACTTCCCGAATCGCAAGGCGCGTTGCGTCTTGGAGTAGATCAACAGCAACTCGTCTCGACCGCGCGCCTCGGGCGCATCGCTGCCCTGCAGCATCGGCCACAGGCTGCGGCCATCGACGCCCTCGACCGGCGCTACGCCGGCCGTCTCCAGACACGTCGCGGTCAAGTCAAACAAGTAGGCGAGGCCGTCGCGTGACTCCCCCGCCGGCACTCCCGGCCCGGCCACCACACACGGCGAACGCATCGAGTGCTCGTAGAGGCTCTGCTTGCCGAGCAAACCGTGACTGCCGAGGGCGAGGCCGTGATCCGCCGTGAACACGATCAACGTGTTGTCCTTGAGCCCGGCATCCGCGAGCGCCTGGAGCACCCGACCGACCTGTGCATCCTGATGCGCGACCAACGCGCGATACTCCACCAACTGGTCGCGCAGCAGTTCTTCGTCACGCGGCCAGCCGAGCAAGTTCTCATCGCGCACAGCCATCGTCGCCCTGCCGAGGTTGAGGCCATGTTGGCCGCGGAAGTTCACCGGCAACTCGGGGCGCGGCAAGTCCTTGAGCTTCTCAAGCCACTGGCGCGGAGGGTCGCGTGGATCGTGCGGCGACGTAAACGGCACGTAGGCAAAGAACGGCTGGTCGCCGCCGGCCGAACCGTGACGCTTCAGGAAATCGATGACTGCATCGGCGAAGTGCTCACTGGAGTGGCCAGCCGGCTTCCGCTTGTTGACAACCTTGCCGTCGACGACGTCGCACAGTGGCACTTGGAAGTGGTCGCACATACCGCCGCGAAAGACACTGCGCGCATCCGGAAACGACCGCGTCAACGATTCGTCACCGTTGTGCCACTTGCCGGTCATGAACGTCGCATAGCCAGCCTCGCGCAAGTACTGCGGCAGCGTCTTGATGCCCTTCAGATTGTCCGGCGCGCGGGTCAGGATGCGGCCCGACATGAGCATCGCCCGCGATGGCGCACAGACGGCGCCGTGGCGCGAACCCATGCAGTAGATCTGCGTCAGCTTCGTGCCTTGAGCCGCCAGAGCATCGATGTTTGGCGTGTACACATCCTTGCCTCCGAACGCACCGACCGTGTCGGCGCGCAGATCATCGGCGAAGAAGAACAGGATGTTCGGCTTGGCCGGCTTAGGTGCGGACGCCTGATCCTGCGCGACAATCGCAGCAATCAAGAACAGGACCGCAGTCACGAATCGCGTCATCATTTGTTCTCCTGCAGTCGGGGCGCGCTATGGCCGCGTTCGCGCACGTGCGCGAGCAGCGCCTGCAACTCGAGCACGACTTCGGGATGCTGCTCCGACAGGTTGACACGCTGGCCGAGGTCGTCTTCAAGGTCGCATAGCATCACGTCGTGCGGGTTGGCCGCATAGTCCTGAGCAACCCACTTCGGCACGCGGCTATGCGTGCCATCGCTCTGGCTCAACAGCAACCACTTGCCACGCCGCATACCCCACTTCTTCGCAAAGGTGTTGTGCACGAGGAAGTCGCGCACCGAGTGCTGTTCGCCAACCAAGACCGGTAGTTGGTTGAAGCTGTCTTCGGCCTGGTCCTTTGGCAGGTCAAAGCCGACGATGCTGGCGATCGTCGCCATCAAGTCGACCTGGCCGAGCAACGCATCGCTCTTGGTATTGGCATCGACGACTCCCGGCCAGCGCACGATCATGGGAACGCGATGGCCACCTTCCCAGACGTCGCGCTTGAGTCCGCGCAAGGGTCCAGAACTGCGATGCTCAAACTTGCGCATTCGCTCGTAGGCGTAGTGCTCTGGGCCGTTGTCCGAACTGAACACAACCAACGTGTCGTTCGTCAGTCCGGCCGCATCGAGCGCCGCCATCACGGCGCCGACCGTCGCGTCGCTCTGGGCAACGAAGTCGCCAAACGGCCCTGCCTCACTGGCACCTTGGTGCGACTTGGCCGGCACGATCGGCGCGTGTGGCGACGTAAACGGGAGGTATAGGAAGAACGGCTGCTCGGCGCCCTGCTGCGCCTGCAACCACTCGACCGCGCGCCTGGTCAACTCAGGCATCACCTCATCCAGTCGCCATCCTTCAGCCATCGGGCCCGGGCGTCCTTCGTGATGGCCCTCGGGCGGCTTGGGGTTGGCCTTGTATGGAATCGTCGGCGCCGTCACGACGCGATCGTCTTCAATCCACGTGTACGGCGGGAAGTTCGGCACGTCGTCGCCAAAGTAGTGCTCAAAGCCGTGCGCCAGCGGGCCGCCGGGAATCGGCTTGGACCAATCGAATTGGTCCGCCGCGTAGTTGCGACGGCCCTTCGGTTTTGCATCCGGCTTCATGATCGCCCGCCAATCCCACCCGAGATGCCACTTGCCGATGCAGGCAGTTCGATAACCGCGGCGTTGCAGCATCTGCGCCATCGTCAGGCGATCTGCCTCAAATCTCGGTCCATCCCACACATTGACGATGCCGTGAAACTCGCGCCAGTGGTGGCGACCGGTCAGCAACGCGTAGCGCGACGGCGTGCAGATTCCCGACGAACTATGGGCATCGGTGAAGCGCATGCCTTGCCGGGCCAGCCGGTCCAGATGCGGCGTTGGGATCTTCGAGTCATCGTTGTAGCAACCGACATCGCCGTAGCCGAGGTCATCGGCATACAGAATCACGATGTTGGGCAAACGCATCATGCCGGCATCGGGACTCCCGGACGATGTGCCACGACAAGCAACAGCGCAGAAGACGAACAGAATCGGTACGAAGCGCACGCCCCGGAGAGTAACGACTGCGGCAAGATGCTCATGTGCCAACCGCGCAACTTCCCAAACGACCAGACGTGCGCCAGCAGCCTACTTGGCCGGTGATTTCGACTGCCGCCAGCGATCAAGCGCGACGGCGGCGACGATGATCACCCCGGTAACGACCTCTTGCACCCAGTTGTCGAGGCCGACCTTGGTGCAGCCGTTGTCGACCACGGTCATGATCAGCGCGCCAAGCAGCGTGCCGAAGATCGCGCCTTCGCCGCCAGCCAGCGACGCGCCGCCGATGACGGCCGCGGCGATCGCCTTCAGTTCGTAACCTTGAGCGGTCGTCGGGTCGCCCATCGAAAGGTAGGACAACTGCATGACGGCAGCGATGCCGGCACACGCGCAACCGAGCATGTAGACGCGAAGCTCGGTCTTGGGCAGGTTG
Organism: Planctomycetota bacterium; assembly: GCA_029936315.1. GTDB lineage: Bacteria > Planctomycetota > UBA1135 > UBA1135 > UBA2386. Next base: position 28,518 of record JAPYTD010000024.1, read on the forward strand.
ATGCCGCACAGGCGTGCCGTTTCGCGACTTGAGCCGATCGCTACGACGTGCCGGCCGAACACGGATCGGCGCAGCAGCAGCGACGCGACGATGGCAACGATCAGCAGCACCCAGACCCCGGGCGGCAACAGGCCCTCCGGCAGCATCAACGCGCTGAGCGTCTCGTCCGCTTCGAAGTAGATCATCGGTTGGTCGTCGCCGAGCCCTTTGGCAATGCCGCGTAGAGCCCCCCAGAGGCCCAGCGTCACGATGAACGGTGACAAGGGCAGACTCTGCCGCAAGCGTGCCGTGGCAAACCAAACACCTGCGCCGGCGGCAACGCCGAGTAGCAGGGACCACAGGGACCCCATGCCGGCGGTCAGCCAAACCAGAAGCGCCCCCGCGCCAGCGACCAATAGCACGCGCAACAGCGCACCAACCACCAATGCTCCGATTAGCCAACCGACGACGCAGCCAGTGATGACGGTTGCGATGGCCGCCAACCAGAAGCCATGGCCATCGCGCATGACCATCGAGCCAACCATGGCCGACAACGCGATGTTGGCGCCGACGGACAAGTCGATGCCACCGCTGACGATGATCCAAGTCGCGCCAACCGCGGCCGTGCCGACGACTGCGGTCTGTAGCAGCATCAGTTCTTGGTTGGACCAGTTCGTAAACGTGCCGCCGGCCAACACGGCAAACAGCACCCACGTCACGACCAGACCGAGCAGAGGCCCTGCACCACGCAACCCCAACTTGCTCAACGAATCACCGAGCTTCATGCGACTCCTTCGCGTTGCCGCCCCACGGTCATTTGCGTGAGCAGCGTGTGTTCATCCAAATCGGCAACGGGCTGTGCCGGCAAGACGTCGCCACGAGCGACGACGGCGATGCGATCGGCGAGGCCGAGCAGCTCCGGCAGGTAGCTGGAAACTACCAGCACGGCCTTCTGCTGGCGGTGAGCCAACTCATCAATCGCCTTGTAGATCTCGGCCTTCGCACCGACGTCGACACCACGCGTCGGTTCGTCGAGTAACAACACGTCGCACTCAGCGGCAAGCAAGCGCGCCAATGCGACCTTCTGTTGGTTGCCGCCGGACAGTTCGCGAATCGGCTGACCGGCATCCCGGAACTTCACGCCGAGGCGTTGCAACCAAACGTGTGCGTCTCGCTCCAGGCAAACACCATTTAGGAAGCCGTTGCGGGCACGCCGCGACAGACACGGCAGCCACAAGTTGTCGGCCAAGGACTGCGACACCGCGAGTCCCTCGTGCTTACGGTCTTCGCTGAGCAGGCCGACGCCCTGTGCCCAGCGGTCGCGCGGCGAAGCGAATCCGTCGTACGACAAGACGCGGATGTCGCCCGAAGTAACCTCGTCGAGACCAAAGATGCAGCGCAGCAGCTCGGTGCGACCCGCGCCAACAAGCCCGGCGATACCCAGAACTTCGCCGCGGTGCAGCGTCAAGGTGGCGTCGGTTGGCGCGGTGTGACCAGAGACGTTCGTCAGCTGCATCACCGCTTCGCCGCGTTTGCAAGGGGTGCGGTGGTAGAGCTGCTCCACGTTGCGTCCAACCATCGCGGCCACCAGCCCATCGTGGTCGATGTCCTTCATCGCACCGGCCGCGACCGTGCATCCATCACGCAGCACGGTGTAACGATCGGCAACCGCGAACAGCTCTTCGAACACGTGAGACACGTAGACGACGGCGACGCCGGTGCTCGCCAGATCGCGCAACCTCTGCAGCAGCGGCCCAACATCGGCCTGCGTCAGGCTCGACGTTGGTTCATCGAGCACCAAGACCCGAACGTCCTGGGTCAGGGCGCGCGCAATCTCGACCAGTTGGCGATCTGCCGGCGGCAACGAAGCGACCAGGCAATCCGGATCGAGGTGATCCCGGCCAACGCGGGCGAGCGCAGTCTTCGCCTGCTCAAGCAACGCGGATCGATCGACAAACCAACCGCGCCTCGGTTCGCGGCCGAGAAATAGATTCTCGGCGATCGTCAAGTGCGGCGCCAACGCCAACTCCTGATGGATGATCGCCAGTCCGGCCGCAGTCGCCTCCGCCGGATCGAGCGGCAGGTGCATCATGCCGTCGATCTCCATCGAGCCGGTGTCGGCGAGATGGACTCCGGCGAGCGCCTTCAGCAACGTCGACTTGCCGGCACCGTTTTCACCGACCAACGCATGCACCTCACCAGCCGCGACATCGAGGTCGACGCCAGCGAGAGCCTGAGTGGGGCCGAATCGTTTGTGCAGCGCCCGAATGCGCAGACGCGACGGCGCACCGGTCATTTGAGTAGCCGCGCGATCTCGGGCTCGTCCATGTTGGCCTTCGTAACCAACACGCAGCCAGTGTCGACAATCGCCACGACGGTGCCGCCATCGATCAGCTTGGCCAGATGTTCGACCGCCAGTTGCCCCATGCGCCGCGGGTTCTGCACGACGAGTGCCTGGATCTTGCCACTTCGCAAACCAGCCGAAAGCGGCTCGGTCACGTCAAAGCCGACGAACTTCAGTTTGCCCGTCATCTTGAGTTGGTCGAGCGCCAGCATCATGCCGTTGGTGACCGGCTCGCACGGGCAGAACACGCCATCTGCCTTCTTGAGGTCATCGGCCATGTTGAGCGCGCTGGTCTTGGCTTCGCCAGTTGTCGCACCAGCGCGCCGGTTGTCGACCAGGATCTCGAGGCCGCCGGCGCGCGCAGCCTTGAGGAAGCCCTCTTCGCGCGCAGTCGTAGATGCCGAACCAACCTGGTAGCGCAACACCACGACTTTGCCTTTGCCGTCGAGCAGTCGCACCATCTCTTTGCCGGCCAGTTCGCCGCTGGCTTCGTTGTCGGTCGCAACGAAGCTGGCGAAGTCCTCGCCGGGCGTGCCTTCGAGCGCCGAGTCGAAGATGACGACCGGAATGCCCTTCTGCTTGGCGCGCGCCACGTCGGGTGCCAACGCCTTGTGGTCCAGCGGCGCCAAGGCAATGCCGGCGACGCCTTCGCCAATGAACTGCTGCATGAGCTGCTTCTGCCCGGCGCGGTCATTCTCGGCCAACGGCCCCTTGAAGGTGACTTCGAAACCGAGCCTTGCGGCAGCCTCCTGGGCGCCAGCATCGACCGCTTGCCAGAACACGTGGGTCGTGCCCTTGGGGATCACGACGACTCGTCGCTTGGACGTCGCGTTGTCACCGCAGGCAGTAAGCAACAAGAAGGACGGTAGTAGAAGCAGGTAACTCGCCAGAGACATGGGCCGCGATGCTAGCGGCACATTGGGTTGCTGCGAACGGCTGCCTGGGTTTGCGAGCGAGTTAGCTGCCCTTGAGCGTCAGCACGATCAGCTGCGGCCGACAGAACAACCGTACACGCGGTGCATCGCCGCATTCGAGGCCGATGCCGCGACTGCAACAGAGCCACGCTTTGCCGTTGGCGAAGACGCCACCACCACCAAGCCAACGCGGCACGGCCGAGAACATCACAGGTGGACCAAAGCCGGGGATCTGGATCTGGCCGCCGTGCGTGTGCCCAGCGACGAACAGTGCGTCGGGATCCAAGCCATCGCGCACGACACTGAGCATGAAGTCGGGTGCGTGGCCGATGACAATCGGAAAACGTTCCCCGCGCAGCGACGCAACGACGCTGCGATCGAGGAACTTCGCGCGCGAACGAAGCCGCGACAAGCCAGTGATGTCGATCGGCACCCCGGGCACAGACACACGATCGTCGACGAGCACCTGCACGCGCGTACCAGCGAAGATGCGCTCGACGCCACCCGCGAAGTGGTCCACGTCGCCGTCTACCGCGTACATACCGAGCGGCGCTTCGATGCGCCGCAGCTGCTCGTGCAAGGCCGGCAGGTGCTTGCACAGTTCTTGGTCTGAGACTTGCAGGTAGTCGCCTAGCAACAGCACCAGGTCCGGCTTGGCCGCGACGATCTCGTCAAAGACATGGATCTCGTAGGCGCCGATCGCATCGGTTTGCAAATCCGCAACGCACGCAACTACCAGCGGCTTGGGCAGACCCGACAATCGCGGGCTGGTGACTTCGGCATGGGTCACCTCGAGCCGGCGCGGTTCGATCTCACGCGCAAACACGTAGGTCGCCTCGCCAACGAAGAACGCCATCAACCAGAGCACACTTAGCGCCCGGCTATGCCGCCGGATGCGAATGCCGCGCACCGCCATGACTGGCAAGATCACGCAGAACATCGCATGGGTCAGACCGCGCAGCATCGCGAAGCCGCCGAACGCGCGGAAGAACACTCCCGCGACAGCCATCATCGCGCCCGCGAAGGCGAACAGCATCAGCCACTCAAGCCAACCGCTGCGGTAACGAATGCGCCACGCGCACACGAGCCCAAACACAAGCCCGACCAGGTCGAACGCGCTACACAGAACCAGTACCGCCACAGAATCAGTATGTACGGGGCATCTACAAAACTCGCGGCAATCCTTTTTGCAAGCATGCTTGCCGGAGGCCGCTGATGGCGAAACAATCGCCACCGTGCGCATCGATGCCCATCAACACTTCTGGCGATACGACGCCACGGACTACTCGTGGATCAACGTGCGCATGCAGCGCATCGCCCGCGACTTCCTGCCAGCCGACCTCCAACCGCGGTTGGAGGCCTGCAACCTCGACGGTACGATCGCGGTGCAGGCGCGTTCGTCGCTCGAAGAGACGCGTTTCCTCGTGGATCTCGCTCGCAACAACGACTGCGTCAAGGCAGTCGTCGGCTGGGCGGACTTATGCGCCGACAACCTCGACGCCGTTCTCGACGAGCTGTGCCAAGACCGCGAGCTACGCGGCCTACGCCACGTCGTGCAAGACGAACCGGACGACCAGTTTTTGGCCCGCAGCGACTTTCAGAACGGCGTGCGCAAACTCGCAGACCGCAACCTGGTCTACGACATCCTGATCTTTCCCCGGCAACTTGACGCCGCCATCACGTTTGCCGGCGCCCTGCCAAACCAGCCGCTCGTGCTCGACCACCTCGCCAAGCCCAACATCGCCAAACATGATAAGAACGCCTGGCAGCCAGGCTTTGAGGCGCTCGCCAAGTTCGAGCACGTCAGCTGCAAGCTCTCGGGCATGGTCACCGAAGCCAAATGGAACGAATGGCAAGCGAATGACTTCCGCCACTACCTCGACACGGCCTTGGCAGCATTCGGTGCGGACCGATTGATGTTTGGTTCGGATTGGCCTGTGTGCCTGCTGGCGGCACACGAGTATCAAGACGTCTACCAACTGGTCGTGGACTGGGCGAACGCGCTCAGCGAGAGTGAGCAGCAGAAGCTGTTCGGTAATAACGCGGCCCGCATCTACGGCATCTCCAACTAGCATGAGCAACACGTATCTGGTCACTGGCGCAATGGGCTGCATCGGCGCATGGGTCGTCAAGCAACTGGCCGAACGCGGCGACACCGCAGTCGTCTTCGATATCGGTGGCGACGCGCGTCGCATCAAGAACGTGCTCGATGCTGACTCGTTCGCGCGCGTGAAGTTTGTCACCGGCGACATCACCGACGGCGAAGCCACCAAGCGCTGCGTCGCCGAAGCGGCACCAAAGGCGATCATCCATCTGGCCGGGCTGCAGGTACCGTTCTGCAAGGCAGACCCTGCGCTCGGTGCAAAGGTCAATGTGCTCGGCACCATCCACGTGTTTGAAGCGGCGATTGCGGCCAACGTCGAACGTGTCGTCTACGCGAGCAGCGCCGCGGTGTTTGGCCCCGGCGAAGACGGCGCCGCCGCGCCCGATGAAGACTCGACCTGTGAGCCGACCACCCACTACGGGGTCTACAAGCGCGCCAACGAAGGCACCGCCAGGATTTACTGGCAGGACAACAAGATGCCGAGCGTCGGGTTGCGCCCGTTGACGGTCTACGGCGTCGGCCGCGATCAGGGCCTGACGTCCGGGCCCACCACTGCCATGAAAGCCGCGGTACTCGGCAAGCCGCACACGATCGGCTTCACCGGTTCGACCGACTTCAACTACGTCGGCGACACCGCTGCGATGTTCATCGCATGTGCAGATCGTGACCCGGCCAGCGGCAAGGGCGCGCACGTCTACAACCTGCACGGCGCGACCGTCGCCGTCAGCGACATCATCCAAACCATCGAAGTTCTGCACCCAGGTGCCGCCGGAACGCTGTCGCAAGACGGCCCCGAACTGCCGATCCCACCGCAACTCGACGGCAGCGCTATTCACCGCGACTTCCCGGGCCTTCCCGACACGTCGCTGCAAGACGGCATCGGCTATACGTTGCGGCGCTTTGGCGAACTGCAGGCGGCCAGCCAACTGGATACGCGCGACCTGCCTAAATCCTGAGCAGGCCTTCTTCAGCCGTTGCCAGTGCTGTCAAAGACCGCACCAAAGTCCGTAGCCGTCGGCTTCTTGGGATCCTGAGCTGCCGGCAGGTGGCTGCCGAGCCAAAGCGCGACCGGCAAGAACCAGACAACGTGTCGAGAAATGAGATTCTTCATGGCTCGCGGTTCCACTTGGCAAGTTGGCAAAGCCGAATCATCGAAGGTGAAAGTGCCTGGTAGATCCGACACACAACCACAGTTGCCTTCCAGTCATGTGAAGAGTCACCGCACGGCGTCTGTCCATGCCAAGGGATGCACCGTGCGCCGCGGTCAGCTGGATCGCAAACAACACGATGTGGCGCATGCCATGAAGGGCCGTCGGGAAGGCGGCTACGAATGCGATGGTAACTCGACCATCCGCGGAGGTAGAGCGGGTCCCGAGTGTGTGTGGATCGGCTATGCTCGATCGTCTCGTCAGCCTGATCACGCCCGCTTCGACGGGGGCAAGGCCACCGTTTGATGCGCAACCCTTCTCCCACCAGTCTCTCCCTGCTCGGCACCGCGCTCTTGGCCATACTCACGGCCAACTTCATGCCCACGGTGGTCGCGCCAACGGACGTGCAGTTCCCGGGCACGCAACCGGGCCAGGCGGCCTTGCTTGCCGGCGTCTCGAACTGCTCCAGTTGCCACGGCTACTACGACCAGGCCACCGAGCCGCTTGAGAATTGGATGGGCAGCATGATGTCGCAGGCTGGCCGCGACCCGGTGTTTTGGGCCGCACTCGCTGTTGCCGAAGGTGACTACCCCGGTGCCGGTGACTTCTGCATTCGCTGCCACTCGCCGCGCGGCTGGCACGAAGGTCGCGCCGTGCCGACGGATGGCTCTGCCCTCGACCCGGTAACCGACGCGGATGGCGTCGAATGTGGTATCTGCCACAGCCTGGTCAACCCGGATCAATCCGAACACCCCGGCCAGCAGACCGCCCCGTACATTGCCAACGACGGGGGCACGCCACCAGAAGGCTTCTACGGCAGCGGCATGCAGGTGCACTCCGGCACGCAAGTTCGCTACGGGCCGTACGCATCGACGACCGCGCCGCACGGCTTCACCCAGTCGCTGTTCCATCGCAAGCCAGAACTCTGTGGCACCTGTCACGACGTCTCCAACCCAATGGTCGGTGACCTCGCCGCGAACAATGGCGCGATGACGCCGTTGCCGGCGGGCCAATTCAGTGGTGTTCCCGGAGCGCCGGTTACCCAGAAGGCTGCGTTCCTCAACCCGCCGTATGCCTATGGCATCGTTGAGCGCACGTTCAGTGAGCACAAGGCTAGCTCGCTGTCGACCACGCCTGTCAGCAGCTACAACACGCTGCCGAATGACCTCAAGCGAGGTGCGATCAAGCGCGCCTATGACCAGGCGCAACTCGCCGGCCAGGGCGGTGACTATGAAGACGGTACGCAGCGTCTCTTCACTTGCCAAAGCTGCCACATCGAGCCCATCTCCGGCCAAGGCGCATCGTTCGGCTCGCCACCGCTGCGCAACGACCTGCCGCTACACGATCTGACCGGCGGCAACACGTGGGTTCCGAACGCGATCCAATGGCTCGACAATCAAGTGCCGAGCAAGTTGCGCCTCGGCCAAGGCCTGAACGGCATCCAAACGATGGCGATGGATCGCGGCGTCATTCGCGCCCGCAACTCGCTGAAACGCGCCGGCGCCCTCGACATCACCGACAACACCCTGCGCGTCACCAACCTGACCGGCCACAAGTTGATCACCGGCTACCCCGAAGGTCGCCGCATGTGGTTGCGCGTGCGCTGGCTCAACGAGCAACTGCAAGTGCTGCAAGACGACGGCGCCTACGACAGCTTCACGACGTCGGCCAACGGCACCAACTACACGGTCAGTTCGATCACCGACCCCAACGCGCACATCTACGAGACCAAGCTCGCGATCACGCAGGATTGGGCCGTGCAGCTGCTCGGCCTCGGCACCAATCCACTGACCCCGTTAGAGTTCGACCGCGTCACCGGCCAACCGACGTTGTATTTGGCGCAACTCGCCGCGAGCCCGCCGGGAACGAGCCATGAGTCCTTCCACTTCGTGCTGAACAACACAGTCGTCTCCGACACGCGCATTCCGCCGTATGGCTTCGATCGCGACGAAGCCGAGAAGCGCAACGCGCTGCCGGTGCCGGCGACGCAATACGGCAACCCCGCACCCGGCGGCACCTACAACTACTTCGACGACGTAGCCCTGACCCCGCCGCCAGGTGCGACGCGCGCCGAGATCGAACTGCTCTACCAGACCTCCAGTTGGGAGTACATCCAGTTCTTGTTGCTGGCCAACCCGGGCTCAAGCCCGTTCCTCGCTTCGGCCGGGCAGGATCTGTTCGACGCCTACATGGCGACGGGACAATCGACGCCCGAAGTCATGGCGACCGCGCGCTGGTGCAACATGCCGGGCACCAACGAAGACCTCGTGTTAAAGACAGCACTCAATGGTGCGACGCCCGACCTGACGTGCGGCAAGCGCGTCGCCGCCGGTGATGTCATGACATTCGAAGTGACGAGCCCGCTCGGTTCTCACCAACTGCACGTTGGCGGCCTGTTCTTGCAGATCCACAACCCGTGGGCGCCGCCGCTCAGCGGCTTGCTGCCGGGCCTGTGGCTCGACCACGACAACGGCTGGGTGATCATCCCCGGCGTCGCGCCCGGTGGCTGGACGTTCAACATCACGATGCCGCCCGGCCTCGGCAGCCAGATCCTGCGCTGGCAGGCACTGGCACTCGGTGGCGTGCCGACGAACGGCTTGTTCGCGTTGAGCAACGCGTTCGACTTCTACCAGAACTGAATTGCGAGCTCGCAAGGGCATGCGGTTTGACTCGACGGTCGAACTGACTGCCGACAACGTGGCCCAGTTCGCTGGACTTCGGGTTCCGCTTCCGCCGGGCCGTGCCTGCGAATCAGATTGTTAGCATCGAATGGCTGGTCGTCGACTTGCGTGGCCGGCTGCAGAACGCGGGTGGCACAACGGCAGTCGGCGCCCGCGGCATGGTGTTGCTCGCCGACCTGCGGCGAGGCGCTGCGCGAATCTAGAAGGTGCCGACGGTCATCTGCACGCCGTTGGAGGACGTGACGGCGGTAATCATCAACGTTGGACTGATTTCTAGTGGCACGTACTGGTGGGTAAGCATGAAGCCGGCGAGTGCTGGATTGACCGGGACCGGGATCGCCGTGGTCACAACGCCGGCGCTCGGCAGTATGACGTCGACAAGGTCCGGGCTGGCGTAGAGCGTGCACCCGGGCAACGCCTGCGGCAATGCCACCGACAAGGGCAACGAAATCGCGGTTAGACCGGTGACGGCGGCGACGAACGCAAGCGCCGGCATGCCCGTTCCCTTGGCCATGAACGCGCCGCCAAGCTGCGGCGCCTCAGTCACGGTCAGGACGTTGAGGCCACCCGACCCGACGCAGCCCGGGCCAAGCGAGGTGATGACCGGGGCGCACGAGCTGTGGATGCGGGCAATGCGACTGTGGGCGTTGCCGCCGGCAAGAGTGAACTGACCCGTGACGACAACATCGCCATCCGCAGCAACAACGAGATCCGACACGTTGTTGGTCGTGCCAACACCAAAGCCACCAGTCCAGCCGGAGCCGTTCCAGCGGGCGACCCGGTTGCGCAGCGCACCACCGGCAATCGTGAACGCACCGCCAACCATGATGTCACCATTGGGCAGGGCCCGCAGCGCCGCGACGGCGCCGTTGGTGCCGGCCCCCATCGACAACCAGCCACCGCCGGAGAAGCGGGCGATATTGTTGACGGGAACACCACCAGCGCTCGAAAACGAGCCGCCGACGTAGATGACACCCGTGGTCGGCGAAACGGCGACGGCAGATACGCCGAAGAAACCGATGCCGCTACCGAGCGCGCTCCAGTTGGCACCGTTCCAGCGGGCCACGCGATTGACGGTGAGACCACCAGCGCCAACGAATGTGCCGACGGCGATCAGGTCCGAGCCCGACAGCGCCATGTCGCGCACTGGACCGTTGAGGCCAGTCGCCAGCGGGTGCCAGGTCGAACCGTCGAAGCGCGCGATGTTGGTTGCCGCCACGCCGTTGACCCCAGAAAACGAACCGCCAACGATGATGTCGCCGTTGGGCATTTCCAGAACCGCCTGCACCGACGGACCAAACGGCAAGAACGCATCGAGTCCGGTGCCGAAGGCGCTCCATGAAGAACCGTTCCATCGGGCAATGCCGTTGACGGTGATGCCACCCGCGGTCGTGAACACACCACCGGCGACGACGTCACCGTTGGCGAGCGTGGCTAGCGCCACGACATCGCCGTTCATGCCCGAACCAAGCTGGTTCCAAGCCGCGCCATCCCAACGCCCGATGCGGGCCATTGCCATGCCGCCAGCGGTAACAAAGCGGCCGCCGACAACCAGGTCCCCGTTGCCGTCCACGGTTGCGCAATTCGCAACGTCGTTGCAGCCACCGCCGAATGACGGCGACGGCCAGGAGTAGGAGCACTGCGCGTGGGCGGCACTCGCGAACGCAAGCGCCGCTGCGACCAAGGCAGTGTGTGAAGACAAAACGAGAGTGCGGATCATGGTGGACATGGGCGAGACGAGAGGTGTACGGCGGGCCTCGGGGCAGACCACCACAGCTTAGCGCGCCACTGTCCTAGGCACACCCCGGCTCGTCTTCCCGACAACATCGGCCACTCCCCTGCGCGGTGAACCGCATCCGAAGCAACCATGCACTTCTCCTCCACCGCAGCACCCCTACGATTCCAGCATGACGGACACCTTCCGGCTCGACGACGGCAACCTGTGCGTGCGAGCCATGCAGGCCGAGGACGCGGCAACCGTGCAACGTTGCCGCAATCTGCCTTCGATCGCGCGCTACCAAGGCTGGCGCCCCACAACCGCTGCCGAAGTTGTCGCACTTGCGCACGAACAAGTAGACCGCGCCCCCGGCATGCAGCGCGAACCGTTCCAACTCGTCATCGAAACGTGCCACGAACAGGGCAACTACAACATCGTTGGCGACATGGGAAGCGGCGCCTTCGACCCGGGCCGCCAGATGGAGATCGGCATCGTGCTCGACCCCGCGTGGCAGGGCCGAGGCCTCGCAACCCGGGCCTGCCGGCTGCTGTTCACGCATCTGTTCCGCACTGGCCTGCACCGCATCACCGCGCGCGTCGACCCGCGCAACGCGCCATCGATCCGCCTCTTCGAACGCCTGAACTTCCGCCGCGAAGGCCTCGAACGCCTCTGCTACTGGGACAACGACTACAACGAATGGACCGACGAAGTCGTGTTCGCCACCCTAGCCCCCGAGTTTGCCAACACGGCGCCAGGACCATGAGTGCCTGTACGGTGCCAAGACAAGCATGATCCTCTGCCAACGCGGCCGCGCGCATCCGCCCGCGCAGTCAGAAAGAGTTTTGCTAGTACGGTGCCAGGACAAGAACTAACAAACTCGCGCGGTGCAACACGCCGCTAGACTGCGGCGAAATGATGCGCGCCTGTGCAATCACGGCTCCTGGCCGTCTTGAGATTCTCGAAGTCCCATCGCCAGATCTCGGCCCCCACGATGTGCGGTTGCGGCCAGCTGCGGTCGGTGTCTGTGGCACGGACTTTCACATCTACAGTGGCGAGTCCAATTTTCACTGCGATGAAAACGGCCGCGCCATTCCCTTCGACCAGGTGCCGCAGATCCTCGGCCATGAAATCACCGGCGAAGTGATTGAGCGTGGCAGCAAAGTGCACGATGTCGCGGTCGGTGCGCGCGTCATCATCGACCAAGGCCGCAACTGCCGCAGCGAGCGACGCGAGCCGGCCTGCGAATACTGCGCAACCGGACACTCGCACCAATGCGAGTTCTTCGAAGAACATGGCATCACAGGATTGCCCGGTGGCTTCGCCGAAGAACTGGTTACACCGGCGCTCAACGTCATCGCGATCGAGTCGGATGCTACGTTTGCCCAAGCCGTGATGACCGAACCGATCGCCTGCGTGCTGCACTGCACCGACTTTGGCGTGCGCGCAAATGGCCGCTACCGACTCGATGCCAAGGCATCAGCAAGCGAACGAGTGCGCACGGTCGTCGTGCTCGGCGCGGGGCCAGCGGGGCTCTTGTTCGCGCAGGTGCTGCGCAAGCGCTACGCGTTCGACGGCCCCATCGTCATTAGCGACCCGAGCCCCAAGAAGCGCGCTCTCGCGGCTGCGTTCGGCGCCATTGCCGTCGCTCCCGACGAGCTTGAGGCCAAGGTCATGGAACAGTCAGGTGGTCGCCGCGCCGAGTTGCTCATCGAAGCAACCGGCAGCGGTCCCGTGTTCGCTGCGATCCCCAACCTGATTCGCAAACAGGCGACCGTGTTGCTCTACGGCGTTGGCCACGGCGGTGCCTCCCTCGGACTGCTCAACCCGTTGCAATGGCGCGAAGCCATTCTGGTCACGTCGGTCGGAGCGAGCGGCGGCTTTGATGCGGATGGACGACCGACGATCTACCGCGACGCGCTACGCATGCTCGAGCGCGGCGAGATCAAGGTCGACGAGCTGCTTACCCATCAGTATGAGGGGCTCGCGACGATCCCCAACGCCTTCACCGGCGCCCACCGAGGCGACGACTACGTCAAGGGCATCGCGGTGTTGGCATGAGCGAAGCGAGCACCGCAAGCCGCAACGTTGCCCTGTTCGCGACCTGCCTCGGCGACCAACTAAGTCCGGATACCGTGCACGCGACCGTGCAGGTGCTCGAACACGCCGGCTGCACCGTCACCTTTGATCCGCGGCAGACCTGCTGCGGCCAACCGGCCTTCAACTCCGGCTTCTGGCAGGAGGCGCGCCAAGTGGCCCGCCACTTCATCAACGTATTCGAACATGCTTCGGCCATCGTCGCGCCATCCGGTTCGTGCACGGCCATGGTGCATCGCTTCCCCGATCTGTTTCGTGACGAACCTGAAATGCGGGAGCGCGCCGAGAAGATGGCGCACCGCACGTTCGAGCTGTCCTCGTTCTTGGTGAACGAACTAGGCGTCACCGATCTCGGTGCCAAGCTCAACGCCCGGGTCGGTTGGCACGATGCCTGCCACGGACTCCGTGACCTCGGGATCAAACAAGAACCGCGGCAACTGCTCGCTCACGTCGACGGCCTGGAACTCGTCGAACTGAAGACGTGCGAATCGTGCTGCGGCTTCGGCGGCACGTTCTCGGTCAAGTCACCGGAGATCTCGACCGCGATGCTCGACCACAAGCTGGACGAACTGGCGATGACGCCAATCGACGTGCTCGCGGCGGTCGACGGTTCTTGCCTGATGCAGATCCGGGGCCGCCTCGAGCGCCGCGGCTCCCCCGTTCGCACCATGCATCTCGCGGAGATTCTGGCTTCGCGATGAGCACAACTCCCGAGCGAAACGCAAATGCGTTCGATGCGCAGGCCCGCGATGCCCTCGGCGATGCAACGCTGAAGAGTGCGCTACGCAACGCTACCGACCTGTTCGCGGAGCGACGCACAGCGGCGATCGATGCCGTTCCAGATTGGGAGGCACTGCGCGAACACGCGCGGCAGGTCAAGGATGCAACCGTCGCCCGGCTCGACCACTACATCGGGCAGTTCGCGGACAAGGCCGAACAGGCCGGCGCGACCGTGCACTGGGCTCGCGACGCCAACGAAGCATGCGCGATCGTGGCCAAGATCGCTGAGGACCACGGTGCAGAACGACTCGTGAAGTCTAAGAGCATGGCGACGGAGGAGATCCACCTGAACAAGGCGCTCGCCGCGCACGACCGCGAGCCAGTCGAAACCGACCTCGGCGAGTGGATCATCCAGCTCGCCGGCGAAACGCCCTCGCACATCATCGTGCCGGCGATCCACATGACGCGCGATGCGATCGGCGAACTGTTCGTCGACAAACTCGGCATCCCGCCCAGCAACGACCCCAAGACCCTCTGTGCGCACGCCCGTGAACGACTGCGCAATCACTTCGCCAAGGCAGACCTCGGGATCAGCGGTGTCAACTTCGGCGTCGCCGAGACCGGTTCGATTCTGATCCTTGAGAACGAAGGCAACGTACGCATGACCACTACGATGCCGAAGGTGCACGTCGCGGTCATGGGCATCGAGCGGGTCATCCCGCGCTTCGCGGATCTCGAAGTCTTCTTGCGCTTGCTGCCGCGCTCGGGCACCGGCCAACATCTGACGACCTACCAGAGCATCCTGACCGGCACCGACTCGCCAAAGCAACGCCGTTGCGGCCAAGGACCAGAAGAGCTGCACATCGTGCTACTGGACAACGGCCGTTCGAAGATCGCCGTCGACGAGAAGATGCGAGAGACCCTCGCGTGCATTCGATGCGGCGCGTGCCTCAATGCGTGCCCGGTCTACCAGACCATCGGCGGCCACGCCTACGGTTCGGTCTATCCCGGTCCGATCGGCGCGATCCTGACGCCGCAGTTAGCTGGCATGCACGAAGCGAAGCCATTGCCGTTCGCATCGACGCTGTGCGGTGCGTGCAAGGACGTGTGTCCCGTCAAGATCGACATCCCCTCGCTGTTGCTTGAGCTACGGCAACGTGCGGTAGAAGGCACGGCCACCGAATCGCCGGCCAAGCGCGGCTTCTTCGAGAGCCTAACGTGGCGCATGTGGTCGTGGTTCATGCGCGGACCGAAGCGATTTCGGTTTGCATCGGCAATGGCGCGCTTTGGCCAGCGACTACCGTTGCTGCATCGCCTGCTTCCGCCGATGGCCGCATGGCACTCGACGCGAGAACTTCCGAAGCTCGCGAAGAAGTCGTTCCGCGACTCGTATCGACCAAGCCAAGGGTCAAAGCAATGAGCGACGCCCGCACCGAGATCCTCAAAGTGTTGCGCAGCGAGCCAACGCACCACGTGCCGATGATGCCGGACGTGATGACGTCGGCCTCCGACGAGCAGACACCCATCGAGCAACGCATCGCCACCTTCACCGAGATCCTTGCCAAGCTCGGCGCGCCGGTAGACGTGGTCAAAGATCTGTCGTCAGCCGGCGAACGCATCACCAAAGTCCTCGCCAACCACAATGCATCGTCGGTGGCATTGAGCGACGCAACGGAAGTCCTTGCCGTTGCCGCCACCCTGCCACAGCACGTCGAACGCATCCCCCATGACGCCGCGCGCGAGTCGTTGCTGCGCTGCAATGCCGGCCTGAGCACCGCGCAATGGGCGATCGCCGAGACCGGCACGCTGGCGCTCGAATCGCTATACGAACGCCACCGCCTCGCCACGTTGTTGCCCGACCTCCACATTGCCCTCGTGCCCGCTTCACGTCTCGTCGCGACGCTGGGCGATGCGTTCCAACGGCTCGCCCAGAACGGCTCGCCGGGCGCCGCCACGATCACGTTCGTCACCGGCCCGTCACGCACCGCCGACATCGAACTGGAGTTGGTTGTCGGCGTGCACGGACCGAAAGCGCTGCACGTCGTCATCCTTGCGGACGCCTGAAACAGGCCATTGGCGAAGAGAGTTGTGAGTCGAGTGGGACTTGATGGTTGTGTGACCACGGCAGAACGAGTCCGCTAGCTGCCCCAAACGGAGCCAACAGCTTGAAACTCGTCGCCTTTTCCACATCTACGTCCACTTCCATCCGTCCAGGTGCATTGCTCGATGCAGATACCGTCCTGGACTTCACTCACGAGGCAGCCGGGCTGCCGTCGCTGTCGAACTTCCTCGAGGCCTGCGACCTCACCCATCCATTCGCCGCAGCCGCGCGCGACCTCGTCAAAAAGGCCCAGGACGGCGGTGAACGCGCGCGCCTACAACAAGCCGGTGCCCTGCATGCACGCAGCGATGTGACGCTCGCTGCCCCGGTGCCGCGGCCCGGCAAGATCATTTGCATCGGACTCAACTACCGCGACCATGCCGAAGAGCAAGGCGCCGAGTTGCCGAAGGCGCCGTTGGTCTTCTCGAAGTTCTCCAACTGCGTGCTGCCACCCGGCGGCACGATCATCATTCCACCAGGCAGCACCCAAACGGACTTCGAGGCCGAACTCGGCGTCGTCATCGGCAAGCGCGCGACTCGCGTCAACAAGGCCGACGCGATGGACTACGTGCTGGGCTACTGCAACTTCCACGACGTCTCGGCGCGCGACTTCCAGTTTGCCGATGGCCAATGGCAGCGCGGCAAGGCGAGCGACACGTTCGCTCCGTTCGGCGAGTTCATCGCAACGACTGATGAGATCCCCGACCCACACGTGCTGGGCATCCGCCTGCGATTGAACGGCGAAACGATGCAGGACTCGAACACCGACCAGCTGCTGTTCGACGTGCCAGAGCTAGTCGAGTACCTGAGCAACTTCATCACGCTTGAGCCGGGTGACGTGATCGCGACCGGCACGCCTCCTGGCGTTGGCTTTGCCCGCAAGCCGCCGATCTACCTCAAACACGGCGACGTAGTCGAGGTCGAAATCGATGGCCTCGGTGTGCTGAAGAACGACGTCGCGGCCGCTGACGCGTAGCTACTTCCGCTGCTCCATCTTCGGTGGGAGCGCCGCGCAGTGCATCGCCCGCACAGTGCATCGCCGGGCCTTGCGCGGTTGCAACGTCGAGGTCTCAACCGCTGTCCTCTGTGGCGGTAGGCAACCAGGAGTCCTGGGATAACACGCACGATCGACACGTCACTGATGCTAGCTCAGATGCCCGGGTCACATGGCAACAAGGCTGTCGCGGCGGGTTCCCCGTTGTACTTACGCTGGGGCAGGCCTGTTGTCCCTGATGCGGGCTAGAGGCCTTCCCAAAGCGACGCGCGTCCCGTAAAGCGGGTGCCATGTTGCGGCACTTGACCCTCTGCCTACTCGTATTCACGCCGGCGCTGTTTGCGCAAGAGGCAGAAGACGAAGCGAAGCCAGATCCGGGCGCAGCCTTGCGCGCATGGTTGGCCAACTACAAGGATGGTGCGGTCCGCTTCCAGAAGGAAGGCCGCACTGACGACGTCGTCATCACACAACTCGACGAACACCTGGCCGCGGTTGCCGAGCGCAATACGTTCCCCGACGCCAGGCTGTTGTTCGAGGCAGCAACCATCAACCCAACCCCTGCGGGCAAGAAGGCCTCGCTCGAGGTCATCAACTTCCAGCGCGAACTGCAACCGTGGCGCGTGCAGGGCATGGCGCAACGCCACCTGCGCAAGATGACCGAGCCGAGCATCTTGCCGTGGCTACTCCAAAAGCTGCGTGCCAAGGGCATCCGGGCCAACACCGAGAACCAGGATCAGCGCAACGCGGTCGCCGTGCTACGCATCCTCGCCGGCCATCCAAGCCTCGAAGCCAAGCTCGAACTGATGAAGGCATGTGGTTCGATGCCGAACGAACTGCGCGTGCACGCCGTCAACTCGATGGCACGCGATGCCGAGTTAGACCTCGTACCCACGCTGGTCGGGCTGTTGCGCGACCGCGAACCAAACATCCGCATTGCCGCCGCCAACGCAATCGGCACCGCGATGCAACCGCACGTCGACGAGACCGAAGGCAAGACACCGGACAAGGACCTGGCCGCGAAACGCGACCACACCATCAAGCAGCTGCAGGCACTGCTTCTGCGCGACAAGATCTGGCAGGTGCGCAGTGCCGCGGCTTTCTCGCTCGCGACGATGCGCTGCAAGGCGGTGATCCCGGCGCTGATCAAGGGCCTCGATGCCGAGCTGCGACGCAAGAAGGATCCTTGGGCGATGGATGTGCGACTGCACAAGATCCTCGAAGGCCTGACCGGACAGAGCGTCGTGCGTGGTGGCATCGCTCCTTGGAAGGCGTTCTGGAAGAAAGAGGGCGCAGCGTTCACGGTTCGCCCCAAGACCAAGCCAGGCGAAGAGAAGCAGGCCAACACGCGCTACAACAAGTTCTTCGACCTGACCATCGAGTCTGACCGCGTGCTGTTCGTGCTCGACTTCAGTGGTTCGATGGCCGAGCCCATGACGCTGAAGTCCGACGGTGTGACGGCGGGCGGTGGCGCCCCCACAGAGACAACCAAGGCCAAACTCGTCGTCAAAGAACTGAAGAAACTGGTCATGTCGCTGCCCGATGGCGCGCTGTGCAACTTCGTCGTTTTTAGTGAAGACGTGCGCATCTGGCGCTCCGAAGGCAGTCGTCCGGCGTTGGTCAAACTCGACGACGAATCGCGCGACGACCTGCTCGGCAACTTCCTGGATGGCCTGCGCCCGAATGGTCCGACCAACCTCTACGAAGCGCTAGAGACGGCGCTCGGCTTTGGTGGTCGCGGGCTCTACGACAAGTACTACGGGGCCGGCTTCGACACGCTCTACGTGATCACCGATGGCGCGCCGACCGCCGGCCCGGTCACCGACAAACTCGAGATCCGCAAGCGCGTGCGCGAAGCCAACCAGCTACGCAAGATCGCGATCCACTGCATCACGTTCGGTGACCAGAACGACACCAGCTTCTTGAAGCCGATGGCGGAAGAGAACGGTGGCCGCCACATTCATATTGAGTAGCCGGCATATCGAGTAGCCGGCCAGCTAGCGCTTCTTCCGCTTCTTGCCCGGCTTCTTGAGCGGGTTCTTGCGGAGCCAGGCCTTGGCTTCCTTCGCAGTGCTGAAGCGCTGGCCGGTGACGGCAAACAGGGCCTCTTTGACCTTGCTCTTCCACGCGGCCCACGAGTGCCAGCGAGCCTTCCAGTATTCCTTCGGCGGATTCGATGCGACGTCGACGTTCGCCGGGATCGGCTCATCGAGGTTGCGCAGCAGCATCGGCAGCGCCTTTTGTTCCTTGTGCTTCTTGACGAGCTCCAGGATCGCTTCATGCACCGGGATGCGCTCGTTGTCGTAATCCGACTCGAGTACGTCGGCGATCTGCTTCCAGTCGCTGGCCTCGTAGCACGTGTTGCTCAAGGCGCGAATCAGCCCGGCATGCACCTGCGGGTTGCCGGTGACGCGAGCATTCTTTAGCAGCGCCATCACCGTCGAACGCAGACGAGCTTTCGGTTGATCCGCCAGTATCTCGATCGCCTGCTTCTTCAAGACGATCGACGAGTCTTTCTCGATGAACTTGCGCAGCGGCTTGATCATCAGCGCGTTCTTGCCACCGACCAACCCATCGAGCGCGTTCTTGCGCACCAAGATGCTGGCCTTCTTCCGCTTCAACGCCTTCTGAAAGTCCTTCAGCTTGACCTTGGTCTGCTTGTCAGTCCACGTCTCGAGGCTCTTGCTCGACGACTGCTGACTAGACTTGACGTCATCTTGGCGAGCCGGCTTCGGCGCCTGGGACGGGCACAACAACACACCAACGAGAGCAATCGCGAGCATGCCAGAAGGATAGCAGCTGATGGCTCACTCGGCACCCTCCTGCCGTTGCGGCGCGGAGAACACCTCATTATTTCGCGTGCACGACCACACGCCGGGCAGATCCCCGGCGGCGATGTTCCCACAGGTAGATGCCTTGCCAGGTTCCCAGCATCAACCGGCCAGACAGGATGGGGATCGACAGGTTGCTCTGGGTCAACGCCGAGCGCACATGCGCCGGCATGTCATCTGGGCCCTCCGCCGTATGCGTCCAAAGACCGGAGTCCTCGGGTACGAGCTGCTGGAAGTATGCCTCGAGATCGCGACACACCGCCGGATCCGCGTTTTCCTGGATCACGAGACTTGCCGACGTGTGTTGCACGAACAGAGTGCAGAGACCTTCGTCGAGGCGCGCGTGCGAAACGGCCGCAGCGACCTGATCGGTGATCTCGGTCAGCCCGCGGCCACTCGTTGCAATCGACAACGTCGTGATGGCAGACATCACACTCTCCAGAAAGGAAGTGGCGGGAATGCATGGGAATCGAACCCACCGAATCCTTCTCTAGGAAGGACCCCACAGGTTTTGAAGACCAGGCCGAACACCAGCTCGAATGCACTCCCGTGTGGGGTGGCGAAGCATCGCGAACCGGAGCCCTGAGATCAAGGCCCAGATCGATTGCCCAGGTCCAGCATCGTTCTCGCTGCGCTACTCCCGCAGCAGGCCGTGGCGTCGATCGAGATCGCGAAGGACTCCGCTCACTCGCAGTTCTTCGAGCGCTCGCCCCAAACTGGCAGCAACCTGCGAGTGGCTCTTCGGGAACGCCAAGGCGTAGCGTTCGCGGTCCAGCGGCTCGGCAATGCGGTGCAACTTGCCCGATGATGCCTGGACCAGCTTGTCGGCCGCAGGCCCGTCCATGACCGCGCCATCTATCTCGCGACGCAGCAACCGGTACAAGGCCGACACATTTTCCTTGTTCTCGAACACGCCATGCGCGTGCTGCAGGCGATTGCGGATCGCGCGCTCCGACGTGGTGCCGACGCCACCGGTGACGCGCTTACCGGCGAGCTCCGCCAAAGTCTTCGGCTCGTTCGCACCGGCGCGCACGACGACGGCGATCGCGGTATCAAAGTACGACCGCGAGAACAGGACGCGTTCGGCGCGTTCGGCGGTGATGCCCAATGTCGCGCAAACCACGTCGACACGGCCCGCGATGACCTTCGGCAGCAACTGATCAAACGGCATGCGGCTCCACTCCAGCTGGTAGCCGGCGCGCTCGCACAGGAGCTGCATCATCTCGACATCGCGACCGATCGGCGTGCCGTCAGCGGCAACACCAGCGAACGGCAGGTTGTCGAGATCCGATGCGACGATGAGCTTCGGGCGCGACCAGGGCATGGACTGGCATGCGCACAGTCCTAAGAGCACCACCACCACCATGAAGCGCCGGGTCAGCATGGCTACCACGCTAGGCACGAATACGTATAATCGCCACGATGACGCGTCCGCAAATTGCGAACCTATTCCGGTCCACGCTGCTCGCTGCCACGCTGGCATTGTTCGCCACGGAAGCCAACGCCCAAGCATCCCGCGTCATCATCGGCGGCGTGCCGAGCAAC
>JAPYTD010000024.1:49786-62036 GCA_029936315.1 Planctomycetota bacterium
CCGGCATGCCGCATGTGCCGGTGCCCGACGTCACGCTCTTCCCACAATCCCCAGCCAGCTACATCGAAGGACTCGGCAACAGCTGGACAGTCGAAACCTGGCAACTGCGCACGCGTGGCTTCTGGCTCACTGATCAATGGAACGGCTGCCAAAGCACTGGCCTGACGCCGAGCTTCAGCGGGTTCCTGGCGGCGCGTTTCACGTTCACGTTCCTATAGCACGGACGGGCACAACACTGGCGACCATGCCAGCCGCCCGCTACCGTTCTCGCGCAATGCATCAGCAAGCTCTCGATCTTCGCCCCGGTTCGCTCATACGCTACGACGGCCGTATGTGCACAGTTGTCTGGTGGAACATCCTCCGCAACGACCGCCGCCAATTCGTGCAAATGCGCATCAAGGATCTGCAATCCGGACGCATCCAAGAACTGAAGGAGCAGAGCGATTCGAAGTTTGAAGTGCTCGACAAGGAGCAGCGCCAGATGTCGCACTCCTACACCGATGGTGAAGCCGAAGTGTTCTTCACCAACAACGGCGACGAGTTCCGCTGCTCCAGGGTTGCCGCCGAAGACGCCATCAAATGGCCAGCGGACAACTACAACGCCGTGTTCGTCGACAACGAACTGGTCGCAGTGGAACCGCCGCCCTTCTCAGTGATCGAGATCACCGAAACGACGCCGCCGATCAGGGGCGTCGGCTCGGGTTCCAAGGAAGCGAAGCTCGCCAACGGCATGACGATGAAGGTCAGCCAGCTGTGCGACGTTGGCGACAAGGTGCGCGTCGACACCGAGTCCGGCGAGTTCAAAGAACGAGTCAAACGCTAGACGTTCTGTTGCGGCGGTGGTTCGAGTAGCCTGCTCACCATGCCGTCGCTAGCCGTCCTGCTGATCATCTCGCTGGTCGTCTTCTACCTCGCGCATCGGTTCTACGGCCGGTTGCTGGCGAAGTTGTTTGGGCTCGACTCGACCAAGGTCACACCCGCGCACGAGCACGAAGACGGACAGGACTACGTTCCGACCAATCGCTTCTACCTGCTGTCGCAGCACTTCTCGGCGATCTCGGCGGCGGGCCCGATCGCGGGGCCGATCATTGCCGGCATGATGTTCGGTTGGGGCCCGGCGTTCTGGTGGATCATGATCGGCTGCATCTTCATCGGGGCGATGCACGACTTCGCGGCGCTGATCGGCTCGGTGCGGCACGGTGCGTGCTCGGTTGCACAGATCCTCAGGAGCTACCTCAACCCGCGCAGTTACGCCGCCTTCACGCTGTTCATCTGGCTGGCGTTGATCCTGGTCGTGGTCGCATTCACCGACATCACGGCCAACGCGTTTGTCTACGCACTCGATGTTGCGATGCCGAATACTGGCGGCAACGGCGTTCCCGCCGAGCGCGTGCAGATCTCTGGCGGCAGTGTGGCTTCCAGTTCGATGATGTACCTCGGCCTCAGCTTGCTGATGGGCGTCGTCGTCAAACTTTGGAACCCACCGCTGTGGTTGGTGACGGTCATCTTCGTGCCGGCAGTAGGCGTCGCGATCTGGGCCGGCCCTCACCTGCCGCTCACGATGGTTGCACCCGGCGACATCCCCAACCTCTATTGGGCCTGGGGCATCCTGATCTACTGCGGCATTGCCTCGATGCTGCCGATGTGGCTCTTGCTGCAACCGCGCGGCTACCTCGGCGGGTTCTTCCTCTACCTGACGCTCGGCGGTGGCTTCCTCGGCCTGTTGTGGGCGAACCCCGAAATCCAGTGGCCGGAGTTCACCGGCTTCATGGGCGGCGAGCACGACAACGTGCCGCTGGTACCGTTCTTGTTCATCACCATCGCGTGCGGCGCCTGCAGCGGCTTCCACGGCCTGGTTTGCTCGGGCACAACCTCAAAACAGATCGACCGGGAAACGGACGCGCACCTCGTTGGCTACGGCGGCATGCTGCTCGAAGGCGTCGTCGCGTTGCTAGCGCTGGCGTGCGTCATGCACCTGTCGACGGACTCCGAGCTTGCGTCGGCCGGACCGGACAAGATCTTTGGGGTCGGCGTCGGGTCGTTCCTGCACGAACTCGGCATCCCGATCCAGTTCGCCGTGACGTTTGGCATGTTGGCATTTGCGACCTTCGTCTACGACACGCTCGACGTCTGCACTCGGCTGGCTCGCTACCTGTTCGTCGAGTTCACGGGCTGGCGCACCAAGACAGCGGGCGTCGTCGGCACCGTCATATCGCTGGCGGTGCCAGCCTGGATCGTTTCCCAACGCATCGCGGATGCGAGTGGCAACACCATGCCCGCCTACAAGGTCGTCTGGCCGCTGTTCGGTTCGATCAACCAACTGCTCGCCGCCTTGACGCTCGTCGGCTTGTCGTTGTGGCTCGCCAAGAGCAAACGCGGGCTGCTCATCCGCACCATGGTCGGCGTACCGATGATCTTCATGATGGCCGTTACCGTGACCGCTCTCGTGCTCCAGATCTATGCGAGAGACGAACTGCTGCTGCGCTCGCTCGGAATCGTGCTGCTCGGCTTGGCCCTGTGGATCACCACGGAAGCCGCCCTGTCCCTGTGGTACGGCCGACCAGCCAAGGAAGCGAACCCCGATGCCACGTAGCATGCGCCGTTTCGTTTCGCCGCTTGTGCTTGCGCTTGTATGCGCGACCACGCGACTGGTCGCGCAACACGTGTCCGGCTCGGCCGAGTCCCTGGCGACAGAGTCCCTGGGCACAAAGCTCAAGGCTGGCACGCTCGAAGTGGCGCTGGGGCCATACGGCCTCGCGCGCTACCGCGTCAGCCGCTAGACCAACCACCGCCCGTATCGCCCGCTACTTGATGTGCGGCGCGGCGAGGTCGCGAGCGAGCTTGTTGAACTTCTGCACGTGCTTGCCGCGGGCCACCTTGAACCGATCGAGCTCGACGCGAATCGCAGCCGACAACTGGGCCGCAACCTCGCGCTGACCGGCAGTCGGGCCGAACTCCGAACGGTTGGCGCCACTCAGAACCCCGAGCAGCTTGTCCGTCAACTTGATTGGGTAGTTGAGTGGATCCTGGCGGCTCTTCGACTTGGTCTGGTAGAGCGCTTCTTCGATCGCGGCCAAGTCCTTGTTGGCTTCCGTCTCGGCCTTCTCCAACGCTTCGATGTTCTGACCTTCCTCCATTCTGGAGACGGTCGCCGCCATCTGCTTGCGCAACGAACGAATTGTCTCGATCGCCTCATGCGCCTCCGTGACCAACGCGTTGCCATCGCGAACCATGCGGTAGCGCTCCTGGATCTCGGCGATGGTCGCGTCGGTACGCGGATCGGCGTTGATGCGGGCGACGACCGTTTGTGATTCCTTGCCGACGGTCACGGTGACCGAGTAGTCGCCGGGCGCAATGCGGGCCGCGCCACCGCGACCGCTCCACAGGATCATTCCCTCCAGGATCTTCGCGCCCTCTTCCTTCCAGCGGATCTCCACGTCGTTCATGCCGCGGGTCACCTCCAGCAACTTCTTCTCGTCGTCTTCCTTGTCTTCCTTGTCGTCCTTGCCGTCCTTGCCGTCCTTGGCCTCCTTGTCGTCCTTGGCCTCCTCGTCGCCATGCTCTTTGGGCTCGGCCACCGTGCTGTTCTCGTAGACGACCTTGCCATCGAAGTCCTTGACCTCAATCAAAACAACGTGCTCGACCTTCGCTTCTTCGTCGCCACCAAGATGGAAGCGCACGTGGATGTTGGTCGCCGGGTTCTTGCCGACGTTCTTTGCCTTACGGCCGCGACTCGAATACTGCGCAACCGGAACCGGAGTGAACACGTGCAGGTTCTTCTGGGCGAGGCCGGCATTGAGCTGGCGCAAGTGCGGCAGGCCGTCGAAAGACCAGAACGCGCGGCCTTGCGTTGACGCGACGAGTTCGTCACCAGCGACGACCAGGTCGGTGATCGCGACGCGCGGCAGCTCGTTGGCCAGACGCTGCCAGCGACGACCGTGATTGTAGCTGACCCATACGGTGCGCTCGGTGCCGCAGTAGAGCAGGCCATCCACCTTCGGATCGGGACGAATGCAGCGCGTGAACCAAGCTGGATCCAAGCCGCCGGTAATCAGCTGCCACGTCTTGCCGTAGTCCTCGGTGCGGTAGAGATAGGGGCGGAAGTCGTCGAGCTTGTAGCGCGTGCCGGCAACGTAGGCGCCACCGTCACGATGCGGGTCCGACGCGATACAGTTGATCTGCATCCACTCCGGCATGTTCGGCGGCGTCACGTTCGACCACGTCTTGCCGCGATCCTGGGTGACGTGAATCAGGCCATCATCGCTGCCACACCAGATGGTGCCAGCCTTGCGGCCTTCGTCGACCGTGAAGATCGTGCAGTAGTACTCGACCCCCGTGTTGTCCTGCGTGATCGGGCCACCACTCGAACCCATCTTGCTCGCATCATTGCGAGTCAGGTCCAGGCTGATCGGTTGCCAGCTCTGGCCTTGATCCCTACTGGTGAACAACACCTGCGCAGCGGTGTAGAGCACGCCTTCGAAGTGCTTGGACCACAGGATCGGGAAGTTCCACTGGAAGCGATATCGCATCGCTTCGACGCCTGCCCCCATCGGGTTGTCCGGCCAAACCGTCACGTTGCGCGAGATCTTGCGGCGATGGTCGCGGCGTGTCAGGTAGCCGCCGTAGCTGCCGCCGAAGACGATCTCCGGGTCACCTGGCGTTGGTGCGATCCAACCACTCTCGCCGCCGGCGGTTGATTCCCAGTCGTCCTTACCGATGCCAGAACCGGTCGAACGACTGCGAATGCGCACGGTGCTGTTGTCCTGCTGGGCGCCATAGATGCGGTATGGGCGATCGTCGTCGACCGTGACGCGATAGAATTGCGCCGTCGGTTGGTTTCCTTGCGTCGACCAGGTCTTGCCGCCGTCGTTAGAGATGTTCGCGCCGCCATCGTTGCTCTCGATCAAACGGTTCGAGTCGCGCGGATCGATCCACAGGTCGTGGTTATCACCGTGCGGCGTGCGTACTGACTTGAACGTCTTGCCACCATCCGTCGACTTGTGCGCACCGACGTTCAAGACCCAGACGGTGTCAGCATCGTTCGGGTCGGCGAAGATGCGGGTGTAGTACCAGGCGCGTTGACGCAGTTTGCGTTCGTCGTTGATGCGTTCCCACGTCTCGCCCGAATCGTCACTGCGGAACAAGCCGCCTTCCTTGGCTTCGATTTGGGCGTAGACGCGCTCGGGGTTGGCCGGCGATGCAACGATACCGCTGATGCCCAACGGCCCCTCGGGCATGCCTTCGTTGGCGTGCAGCGCATCCCACTTCTCGCCGCCATCGGTCGACTTCCACAACCCAGAGCCATCACCGCCCGACTCGAGCGAGTATGGCGTGCGGATCGCGCGCCACGTCGACGCGTATAGCGTGTCCGGATCGTCCGACGCCATCCACAAGTCAACGGCACCTGCGTGCGCGTTGACGAACAGTACGCGCTCCCAGGTTTTGCCACCGTCCTTGGTGCGGTAGACACCGCGCTCATCGTTCGGCCCAGACAAGTGCCCCATGACCGCGGCAAACGCGATGTCGGGGTTGTTGGGATGGATGCGGATGCGACTGATGTGGCGCGAATCGGCCAAGCCTTGGAACGTCCAGGTCTTGCCGGCATCGGTCGACTTCCACATGCCGCTGCCGCTCGAAACGTTGCCGCGCCAGGTCTTCTCGCCGCCACCAACGTAGATGATGTTGGCATCGCTCGGCGCGACCGCAACCGCGCCGATCGAACCGCCAAACGAACCATCGGTCACATTGACCCAGTTCTCGCCCTTGTCGGTCGTCTTGAACACGCCACCGCCGGCAGACCCCATGTAGTAGGTGTCAGTATCGCCGATCACGCCGCACACCGCGGCGCAGCGACCGCCACGGAACGGACCGACCAGCCGCCAATCGAGCGTGTCGAACAAGACCGACGGCACCGGACCGGGCGGATCTTGGGCAAACAACTGCTGCGTTGGCAGCGATGCAAACAGCGTGAGGAACAGTACGGTACGGCGCGTAACCATGCCGAGCAGTGTTGCGCACCCTTCGCTTGCTGCCAACAGCCTTGCGGGTCGGATCGTGGCGGAGATGCCAGAAGTACTGGTTCGTTACCCAAACGTACGCACGGCCGACATGATGCGATCCGTGCGATTGGTTCTCGTGCCAACCAACGCGATCACCTGCAAACTCATGAAGACGCCACTACGACACCGTTAGAGGGTGATGGACTCTAGGGCTGGGCCGAAGGCGAATTGGCCGGCGAGGGATTGGCCGAAGGATTGCACGCGGAAGACGATGCCTGCGGGGGTGCCGGCTGGGATCGAGATCTGTGCGTTCGCCAGGCCTTGCTGGCAGGGCAGGCCGACGAATGGCGGGGCGGAGGTCAGGCCCCACCCGACCACGATCGGGTTCGACAACAACAGTGAGTTGTCGAAGCCTGGCACTGCCAGGCATGGACCGGGCAGACCGATCGCAACCGCGTAGAGCGTCTGCGGCGCACTGAGGTGCGTCACGGTGCGAGTGCTGCCGGCGGCGGTCGGGCCAGCCACGAACGGGGTGCAAGCGAGGGGGCCGCAGTACTGACCGTAGATCACGGTGAGCAGACCGGCGTCCATGGTCAGCCCAATGTCCTGCGCTTGGGCAAGAGCGGGGCGAGCCAGGGCGCAACAAAACAGACTGAGCAGCAGGGTCTTCATCGGCAAACTCCTGAATGGTGAGCGCACAGGATAGCAAGTCCAGGCGCACGTGGGGCCTGATGCAACCACCGTTCCGGGCCCAGCTCGGTCGGCCAACTAACGATCTATCGTATGAACCGAATCGTCCGGCACCACTGCCTCGTCGACGGTCAGGGGCTCCAGTTTGACGAACGGTTGCTGGCGCACTGAGCACTGCTCAAGATCGCACATCGAACACCACGAACGCTCACAAGGATCCGTGTGGAAGTCGACGTCGGCCCGGCCCGGCAGTTCGTTCACGATCTCGGCGGCCAAGACCTCCGCGGCGTCGTGCGCCCGCAGCACACTCCAGAACTCCGGCACGACCAGGTGGGCACTGATGTGGCGAAAACTCCCGGATCGGATGACTCGAAGGTGATGCAGCCGAATCACGCCATTGCCGACGCGGCGCGATAGCAGCTCAACCACCGTGCGCAGCAGTTCGGGATCTTCGGCGTCGAGCAGGCCACCAATGGCGCGGCGCACGATGCGCCAACCGGTGATCAGCAGCCAGACCATCACGACCGCGGCGATCGCCGGATCGAGCCAGGCGATCCCGGTGAAGCGAACGGCAATCAGGCCCACCACCACGCCGATGCTGGTCCAAAAATCCGACAGCACGTGATGACCGTCCGCGGCCAACGCCGGCGAATCGTGGCGATTGCCGTAGCGGACCAGGAACAACCCCAGCAGGCCGTTGATCAAGCCGGCGCCAAGTGTGACCCAAACGCCGAGGCCGAGTTCGCGTGGCATCGCGCCAGCTGCGAACGCTCCGATCGCTTGCCACAGGATGACCAGGGCCGCGCAGAAGATCAGCCCACCTTCAAACGCAGCCGAGAAGAACTCGATCTTGCCGTGCCCGTAAGGATGGTCGCGATCGGCCGGGCGCCCGGCGTACTTGAGCACGCTCAACGCGACCAGCGCAGCGGCTACGTTGACGATCGACTCGAGCGCGTCACTGAAAATGGCCTGTGAGTTCGTCTGGCGATACAGCCAGAACTTGACCACCAACAAACTGATGGCGACGAAGAACGACAGCAACGCGACCGCGACGTAGGTCTTCGGCAGCACATCGCCAGCCCGACGGCTGTGACTGGCGGAGTTGCCGGTGGTATCGGAGGGATGGCTCAAGCGGCTGACATCATCGCGCCAATTCGTCGGCGATGCACGCTTGGCCTTGCCGCCTGGCCCGTCCCGATCTGAAACCCGGCCAAGATCAACCGCCAAAAGTGTCGATAAGGGCACCGAGCTCAGATGAACGCGGTGAAGGATATGTCCAACAAAGGAAACAACCGAAACGGCGAACGCGGGACCGCCCTGATCTTCGCGCTGATGTTTACGACCATTGTCGTCGGCATCGTGCTTACGGGCACCCTGACGCTGAAATCACAGATCACCCATAACCGCACGCTGTTCATCACGAACTACCAGGCGGTCATGACAGCTCGCTCGGGACTGACCGAAGGACTCAGCTGGCTTCGCCGTCAGACGGCGCAGCCCGTCACTGCCTTTGAGCCAGTTCTCGACGCGGACGCAAACCCGCAGGTCCTCGATACCGAAGACCCCGACATCGGCCTGGTGCGCGACTTCCGCATCTCCGGCAACCTGTGGGCGCGCTACGAGGTCTGGAAGGAATGGCCCAGCGACCCAGACCCGGCCCGACTCGCGTGGCGCCAACAGTTCGACTGCACCGACATCTCCGTGGCGAAGGTTGGTGGCAATCCGGGCACCGCGTGGCGCCTGCGAAGTGTTGGATACGTCTACCGACGCCTCGACGAAAACGTCGCGTTCAACGTGACCCCAAACCTCGTGCTCGCGACCGAGCTGGCCGAGACCGACGTGCTGCGCTCGGTCATCAACCTGCCAGGTGAGGCGGCGGTCAACGTCAGTGACGGCAGCGGCTGCTACATCAATACACAGGGCCGCATCCTTGGCGGCGCGGCAGCCGGGATCTACTACCCGCAAGGTTCCGGGACCCCGACGACTGGGCCGAGGAATGAGTATCGCGTCACGGGCTCGCCGTCACTCGCAGCGAGCACGACCTACGACGACGGCTACGAGGCAGTCTTCGGCCTGACCTTCGCAGAGCTGTCATCCGTGGCGAACATGGTCATCACGTCCGCGAGTGAGTTCCCGAGCCCGGTACCGGAGAACGGACTGGTCGTCGCGGACGTTTCGAGCATTCAGTTCAATTCGTCGATGCCGCTAAATGGCACCGGCATCGTGATCATCCGCGGCAACGTGACGCTGGACCCCGGCAACAACTCACTCTTCAGTGGTCTGCTCTACGTCGAAGGTAACCTGACGATGCACGGCCCAAGTGAGATCAACGGCTCGGTCGTCTGCACCGGCAACATGACGCTTCAGGGCAACGGTGACTACGCGACGATCAACTATGATAGGACCGTGCTCGCCTCATTGATGAACACGCTCGGCAACTACCGCCAAGCGAGTTCGTTGTTCTTGCCGCGCCGCAGCCGCTAAGGCGCGGTTAGCGCCCCGCGGTCAACAGGACCGCGTTGGGCAGGAACAGGTTCAAGCCGTCGGCGAAGGCGCGCACGTTGGGGTCTTCGCCAACAGACCCACGCCCTCACTGCTGAGCCACTGCGTTGCCGAGCCAAGCGTGATCAGCACACCGTAACAAGCCGGTCGTACCGATTGCCTTGTTGACCTATTGGCCGACGAGCATCACTGCTGCATCCGACAACGCGAAGCCAAGTGCATTGTTGCCCGGGTCGAGGCTGGCAGCCTGAGTATAGATCTGCATACCGATCAGGGCGACATTGATGGGCACGCCGAAATTCAGTGTCGCCGAGTTGGCCACGCCGATCATCGTGCTCAACACGACCGCGTTGTGGTGCAACAAGCAACCTGGCATGCCAACGACGACCAGATCGACCGGCGGCGCGCTGCGCACCGTACCGAGCGCCATCACACCGATGCTCAGCGGCAGGTTATCGACGACGATCGTCGCCTGGCCACCGAGCACCGGCTGGGTCGTCGACACGTTGGTCGGCACACCTAGCGTGCCGGCGCAGCCCGATCCGAGGTAGCCATAACCGGCAACACTGGTCGCTGCCGACGTCGAGTAGTGCAGCGCAATATTCGCCACGCGCGGCGAGTACGTCGCCGCGGCCGGATCGAAGACCGGGTCGGCCTGGGACAGACCAGCCGTGATCGACAGATCCGCGTTGCTGATGGTCAGAGGGGCACCGAGGTTGGTGTAGGTCGGCGACGCGCCGATGTGCTCCATGCAGATCCCAAACGTGCCGAACGCCAGGTGCACCGGCGAGCTGAGCGGCACAAACGTGCGCTGACCACCACCGGCGGACGAGACCGTCTCACTGGCGATCAAGCGCCACAGCGTCGCATCGCCGGTCTTGCCGACGTAGGTGCCTTCGGTTTGGTAGAGGTTGACGGTCAGTGGCGTGCCGACGGCCAAGCCACTGTTGACGTGCACCGCGCAGACTGTGAGGCCCAGCGGATTGGTGACGTCGACATCGAAGTAGTTGCCAGCGCTCGGCGCTCCGCCCACAGTCACGAGTCCACCCTGGAACGTCGTCTCGATCGTCGACGCAACGGCAATCGGGCGCGTCACGGTGACTGGCGGCTGGCAAGCCAGCGTCGTCGTCAACGAGACGGTCGCTTCGACGCACGCGTTGTTGAACATGAACGTCGGGTTCTGCAACGTCGAATCGGTCAAGCCATCGCCATCAAAGTCCCAAGCCCAGGCGCCTGGAGTCGGCGTTGACGTATCGGTGAATTGAACGGTGTTCGGCGCGATGATCTGGTTCGTGAAACCGGGCGTGACGATATCGGTGATGATGTAGTCGACCTTGGTCACGGTAACGCCGCCAACAGAATCGACGATCTGCAGGCTGACCGTGTAGGTGCCGCACTGCGTGTAGGTGTGCTGTGGGTTCTGGGTGAAGGCGTCGGGCGTGCCATCGTTGTCGAAGTCCCAGACGTAGGCCTGGATGCCACCGGGCGCGCTCGACGTGGCGATTGACGTGAACTGCACCGTCAATGGCGATGGCCCTGCGCGGGGGGTGCCGCTGAAGTCGACCGAGGTGCCGCCGATCGTGTAATACAGCCCCATCGCAAGTTGCCTTGGACTAAAGCCATTACCGGTACCACCAAACGGATCAATCGGGTCCGAGGTGCGCATTCGCATCGACGTCAGGTCAATCGTCAACTCGCTGCTGACGTAGGTCTGCGGCAACCCAGCCGATGCCGTGCCACCGTGGTAGACCGGGTTGGCCTCGATGCAGTGAAACGCCACGCCATAGGTCGCGGGTGCCAACGCAATCGGGGTCTGCAGGATGAACGTCACCCGACCGCCGGCGTGAACCGTCGCGGCGGTTGATGCCAACGTCCATGCCGCCGCGTTCATCTGATTGCCAACGTGGGTTGTGCCGGGCGCCGTCAGGTAGACCGCGAACTGCCCGTTGGTGCCGTGGTTTGCGCTGACCTGCAAGTCGATCTGCGTCAACACGATTCCCTGCGGCTCGGTCACGTTGATATCGAACAAACCCGTGATCGGACTTGGCGTGTTGGTCACGACAAAGCCCGGCGCGGGGTTGGCAAACGTCGTTTCGAGTGGCGACTGTGCGAGTGCGAGCGACGGCAACACCGCGGCGAGAGTGAGGTGGCGAATCATCAGGGCAACCTTTTCGATGGTCAGCAGATCGAGGACGAAAGCAATAGAAGCATGGCACCCAACGCAGGCAATGCGAAGCCCCTCAATACGAGCCTTGCCATCGGTCGCACCAGCAGCGGTGCCGCAAAACGGTTGGAGGCGGCGGTGCGTGGCACCCGCATCGAGGACCTCGATATGGCCAAGGCGGTTTCCGAGATGACCCGCAACCGCATCTGGGAGGGCCTGGCTATCGGCAGCCAGCGCCTCGCCGAAGGGAATCGAGGCCGCATCCTGGATCTACTCGGCTAGCGAATACCGCAACAGCGAATACGCCCTTGGAGCTTGTCCCGGCAGGTGGCCGTTGACCCGGATCCCCTTCGGGGCGACGATCTTGCTTGCGACTCTCCCATCACCCCTGCCGAGTGACGCTCCACCCTCGATCACGTTCCATGCGGATGTGATCCTAGCGCCAGCCCCACTGGTAACTGGATTATGCGAAACATCGCGCTCGCGAGCCTGTGGCTCGCTGTACTCTCTCCCCTCCTCGCTCAGGAGTCCGTGCAAACGGAACCCCTCGCATCCAAGGCTGCCCTGGCACAATTCCAAGGCGCTGGCGGCCAGTGGATCGTTAGATGGCACCCGGCCACCGGCACGCCTGGCACGATTTACGGCACGGGGCGAAAGATCGTCAACTGGCGTGAGAACTCCCTCGGCGAGGCCCGTCGTCATGCGCAACAACTGCTGCGAGACCAGGCCGAATTGCTCGGCCTCGGCCAATCGACGTTTACCGAAGTGATCGGCGCCCGCATGGGCCGCACGTGGTCGTTCACGTTCGACCAGTCATTCCGCGGCATCCCGGCACTCGAAGGACGCGTCGACGTGCGCGTCAACATGGCGGGCGTCATCGCGATGATGGGCAGCC
>JAPYTD010000105.1 GCA_029936315.1 Planctomycetota bacterium
AGCGCGAGGGTGAACTGGACCGGACCGCCCGCCAATTCGGGCGCGGCCGTGAGCACCGGCGCCTCATTGGGCTCGGCGACTGGGCCTGGATCGCCACCGCCGCCGCCCCCGCCGCTACAGGCTGCAAGAGCCAATCCCATGAGTAGAAACAGCCGGATCGCAGGAAATTGGAGGCGCATTGCATTGGCACCTTAGCCCCGCCAGAGGCGACCGTTTCCGCTCGCGGGCGCATTTTTTTGGAACGGTGGCAGAGATCACCCAATTCTGGCCCGGGCGTAGCCAGTTCCGCGCCGCCAGCTCAGCGATGGCTGAACGCGGCGACCTGCTGTTGCGGGCGCGGCTCGCGTGCCATCTTCAGCTCCTGCTTCGATCCGTCGGAGTTCGTCATGCCGAGGCGATCGCACGTACCGGCGCGGCAACTTCAGCCGCGCGTCGCATCGCGCCACAGCGAACCGAGCTCGTTGTCGACAATTTCGACAGCTGCACGCTCCCCCACCAAACAAGCCGGACGAGGGCCGTAGACCGCGTTGCAGTGTGCCATCGCGTCCGCTTGGTGCAGGTCAGAGAGGCTCAGTTCCCGTTCGCCCAGCGCCACACGGGCCGAGGCGCCGCGTTCGAGAAGCACCGCGCGAGCAATGCCAGGCAGGACCCGACCATCGAGTGGCGGCGTGACCCAAGTACCATCGAGGCGTAACCACAGGTTGCCGAGCGCGGTTTCGAGCAAGGCGCCATCCCTGCCGACGACGATGCCATCATCTGCTTGGCCATCCTGCGCCTGCTGCAACACCGAGTCATAGAAGCGACGCGGCTCGGCCTTGAGGTCAGCCGGCGGCGCCGTTGCAGCACGTTCGACGACCGTCGGCAACAGCTTGACCGTCTTGATCGGCGAACGCTGGCGGGATGCGAGCACGACGTGCGCAGACGCAGTCGAGCCATCGACCGGCACCAGCGAGAGCCGCAGCACATCGTCGGTGTGGCCGTTCTTGAGCAGCACCTCCATGGCACCGGACCGCAACTCGGGCGTGGCCTCGAACGACAAGCCAAGCTGCTGGGCCGCCGCGGACAGGCGCGCCAGGTGCAAAGCCCAAAGCGGCGCAACGCCACCACTCACGCCCATGGTTTCGAACGGCGCGATCGCCTTGCTGCGCGGCACGTCATTGCCGCCAAGAAGTTTGCCGTCGATCCAGATCGTCATGCGCTGTGCTCTTCGTTGGCGTTCTCGTGCAAACCATCGGCAACTGCCGGCAAACGAATGCTGGTCTGCAAGGCGCGCTCCAGTCCTTTCATTTTGGCGAGCGACTCGCACCACTCAAGGTGTGGATCACTCAACGCCGTGATGCCGCCGCCGGCGTTACCGCGCACGCGGCCACCTTGGTGCACCAGCGTGCGGATCGCGATATTGAGATGCATGGCGTCACCGGGGCCAAACCAACCGATCGCGCCGGTGTAGACGCCGCGCCTCGTGACTTCGAGTTGCTCGAGGATTTCGAGGCAGCGCAGCTTTGGGCAACCCGTAATTGAACCACCGGGAAACGTCGCGCGCAGCAGCTCGATGGTCGACACATCGGGGCGAAGCGTCGCGGTAACGGTTGCAAACAGGTGATGCACTTGTGCAAACGACGCGTGCTCGGGGAACGCACCGACTTGCACGGACCCGACGGTGGCGACCTTGCCCAAGTCGTTGCGCTGCAGGTCGACGATCATCGCCAGCTCTGCCTGATCTTTCTCGCTAGCCAACAACTCCTGCAACAGACGCGCATCCTCCGTCGCATCGTCGCTGCGCGGCCGCGTGCCCTTGATCGGTCTGGTCCGCAGCTGGTCGCCATCGCGCCACAAGAACTCTTCGGGCGAACTGGACAACACTGCGGTGCCGTTGCCGTCTTCGATGTAGGCCGCAAACGGCGCCGGACTCTGTTCACACAAGCGCCAGAACAGTGCCCGCGGATCGCCGTGGAACGACGCCGTGAACGGTTGCGTCAGGTTGGCCTGGAAGATGTCGCCATTGCGGATGTGCTCGACAACCTGCGCAACGCGGCGCTCGTAGTCTCTCTGGCCCAAAGTGGCGAGCAACTCGCCGGCAGGCTCGACCGGTGGCGCTCCCGCTGCATCGGCATGGGCAAACTCGGTCACGTCGGCGTAGGCCGTGACGTGCAGAACCGGAGTCGCGAAGTCGTCGACGGCCGCTTGTGGCCAGGCTTCGACGTCGAGGCCAAGATCGTAGCCAAGCCAGCCGACGACGCGATCGTTCGCGTGCTGCGCAAGAAATTGGCCGAGCATCTCCAAGGCACCAGACCACCCGCCTGCGGGGCACGTCAGCGATGCCTTGGGCTCACGGCACAGCCACGTCGGCCCGACACCACCACCGTGCAACAGCGCGATCGGCTCGCCGCGCGCGGACCCAAGCAGCGCTGCAAACGCTGCGTTCACTTGCGGAGCCAGGACGGCTTGCGCTTCTCGAGGAACGCCGCCATGCCTTCCTTCATCTCGTCGGTGCTGCTGATGATGCCGAACAAATCGGCCTCAAGCGTCAACGCGTCCGGCATCGACATCTGGGCACCGCGGCGCACTGCCTGCTTGGCCAGCGATAGCGCCGTCGGGCCGCGCATCACCATGCGATTGGCGACCTCCTTGCACTTCGCCATCAGCTCGTCGGGTTCGAAGACGCCGTTGACGAGACCGACGCGCAAGGCCTCCTGCGCGTCAATGGGATCGCCTTGTAAAATCATCTGCAGGGCAACGCCGCTGCCAACGAGGCGCGGCAAGCGTTGGGTTCCGCCGTAGCCGGGGATGATGCCAAGCGAAACCTCGGGCAAGCCGAGTTTGGCGTTCGACGAGGCAAAGCGAACGTCACAGGCCAACGCCAGCTCGAGGCCGCCACCGAGCGCGAAGCCATTGACCGCGGCCAAGACCGGCTTCTTGCAGTTCTCGATGCGAAGCGTCAGGGCCTGACCGCGACGCGAGTTTTCCTTGCCGTCGAGCACGCCTTGCTTGGCCAAGACGGAAATGTCAGCGCCTGCAACGAACGCCTTCTCACCGGCGCCGGTCACGATCACCGCACCGACACCATCATCTGCATCGATCGACACAAACGTGGCATCGAGTTCGGCAATGGTCTGGTCATCGAGCGCGTTGAGCTTGCTCGGCCGGTTGACGGTAACGATCGCGAGGTGACCGTCACGTTCGATGATCACGTTCTCAGCTGTCATCAGCGGTTTGTTCCATGACGCGCTCCTGTCGTGGTCGCAACTCGATGCCCTGGATCTCGACACGCTCCTTCGGCGTGCTCTTCTCGCCGGTCGGGCCGAAGTCACAGTCAATGCTGGCGATCGCGTCGAGCACGTCGAGCCCCTCTTCGATCTTGCCAAACACGGTGTATTGGCCATCCAGATGGTCGGCGTCACCGTGCACGATAAAGAACTGCGATCCAGCCGAGTTCGGATCGGAGCCGCGTGCCATCGACAGGATGCCGCGCTCGTGGTGGATGTCGCTAATCTCCGCTGGCACAGTAAACCCGGGGCCACCAGTGCCCGGTTGGCCGTCTTGCTGCGGGCCAGTTTCGGGTTGGCCAGCTTCCGGTTGGCCAGCTTCATCCATCTTGCTGCCGTCAGCTTTGCTGTGAGGGCAACCGCACTGGATCATGAAGTTGCGCACAATCCGGTGGAACGAGGTGCCGTTGTAGAAGCCTGCTTGCGCCAGCTTCAAGAAGCTCGCAACGTGCTGAGGCGCCTGCTCGGGGAAGAACGTCACGACCATCGTGCCCTTGTCGGTGACGAGGACGGCCTCAATGGTCGCGGGATCAGTCGATTCGAGGTCCATGAACGAGCATCGTGCCCGTTTGGAGCCGCGCACGCGAGTGCTACTGCTGCTTCTTCTTTGGCAGGACGATGGCGGCCTCGACGATTACCGGCTCAACCGGCGCAGACTTGTTCGGACCAGCAACGCGCACATTGGCGATGCGATCGACCGTGTCCATGCCGGCGACGACATTGCCAAACGCCGAATAGCCGTTGTCGAGGTGTGGTGCATCCTTGTGCACAACGAAGAACCCGGAACTGGCAGTGTCGCGGCCGGCACGCGCCATCGACAGGGTGCCTCGCAGGTGGCGAAGGTCGCTCGGTTCGAGCTTCAAGTTGTAGCCGGCCCCGCCGGAGCCCCACTTGGCGCGCAGGCTGTCGCTCTTCGTGTTCGGGCAACCACCCTGGATCATGAAGTTGCGCATGACGCGGTGGAACTTGGTCTTGTCGTAGAAGCCCTGCAGGCACAGTTTGATGAAGTTCTCGACGTGCTTCGGCGCCTTATCGGGGCGGAACGACAGCTGGATATCGCCGTAGTTGGTAATCAGCATGACTTCGGTCTTCGCCAGGTCGAGGTCTTCGAGCTTCACGTTCTTGGTGTTTGGCGCGACCTTGAAGGTGCAGTCGACGCCGAGCAACCCCTTCCAGCCAACGGCAACCGTGACGATCTCGCCAACATCCGGATCCGTCAGGAACCTCGTCGCCGGGAACGTTAGAAAGCGCTCGATCCGCGTGCCTTTGGCCAACGACACCTTGCCTCCCTTGCCTTCCTGCACGATCGCGCGGTGCGGCTGCCCATTGCAACGTACCGTCAGATTGGCGCCGTTCAGGACCTGCGCAGACACCTCGGAGTCCTCTTTGACCTGGATCAACAACCGCAGGGTGAGCTCCGCGTGCGCCGCGACGATCGTTGGCGCGGTAATCGACAACTGCAAACCGGGGATTTCCTGGGCGGCGAGGCCGACCGACAGGAAGCCGGCAACAAGCATGGCTAGCGGGTTCTTCATTCTGGGCTCATCTAGTTCGTGACATTGCAAACGTAATCGAGTGGCGGGAACTTCCCAGCACTCGCCGGCGCGTCTAGCGCTCAAACTCCATCGCCATGCCCATGCCACCACTCATGCAGAGGGAGGCAAGGCCGCGTTTGGCGTCACGGCGTTGCAGCTCGTGCACCAAGGTGACGACGATTCGGGCACCCGTGGCGCCGATCGGATGGCCGAGCGCGATCGCACCACCGTTGACGTTGAGCTTTTGACGATCGACTGGCACATCGTGAAGGCACGCCAGCATCTGCGCCGCGAACGCTTCGTTGAGTTCGAACAGATCGAAGTCCTCAACCTTGCGGCCGGCGCGCTCGCACAGCTTCTTGATCGCCGGCACCGGACCAATGCCCATGATGCGCGGCGACACGCCCACCGTCGCGGACTCGCCGAGCCATGCCAGCGGGGCAATGCCGCGCCGCGACACTTCGCTTGCAGGCATCAACACAACCGCGGCACCACCATCCGTGATCCCCGAGCTATTGCCGGCATGCACGGTGCCGTTTTCGCGACGGAACACCGGCGGCAACTTCTGAAGGTCCAAAAGCGTCACCGAAGGTCGCACGTGCTCATCGGTGTCGACCACCACTTCGGCCTTGCGTTGCTTGACCGTGACCGGCGCGATCTCGGCATCAAAGCGGCCTTCTTTCTGCGCAGCTGCACAGCGAC
The DNA here is from genome assembly GCA_029936315.1 of Planctomycetota bacterium. GTDB lineage: Bacteria > Planctomycetota > UBA1135 > UBA1135 > UBA2386. The sequence continues at coordinate 5,504 of JAPYTD010000105.1, forward strand.
GGTGCGACTCAAGTGCGTATTCATCTTGGGCCTCACGGGTCAAGCCGTAGTCGTCGACCAGGTACTCGGCCGTCATGCCCATCGGCTCATTGAGGATGCCGCACGTGAAGCCATCTTTGTAGTTACCGTCCAGCACTTCCTTGTGGCCCAGGCGATAACCGCGACGGTAGTCCGGCAGCAAGAACGGGATCGTCGACATGCTTTCCATGCCGCCCGCGACCACGACCTTCTGGCCGTTGAGCAGGATCGCCGCGCGCGCCAGGTCGATTGCCTTCAAGCTGCTGCCGCACGCTTTGTTGATCGTGGTCGCAACCGCTCCCTCGCCACAGCCGGCTTTGATGCCGACCTGTCGGGCGGGGTTTGGTCCCGATCCAAGCTGGCGAGCCTGCCCGATGTACAATTCGTCGACATCTGCGCCATCGACGCCGACGCGCTCGAGTGCTGCAGATACGGCGGCCGCCCCAAGATCCACCGCTGACAACGGGGATAGAGAGCCCATGAACTTGCCGATCGGAGTTCGGACGGCGCTGACAATCGCAATGCGTTCCATCGCTCGCAGTGTCGGCCGCCAGACCCTCCGGAGCAAGACGGTTACCGGTCTTCATTGGCAGGTCCCCGAGGGCCGATAGGCCAGGACTGATGACGGGTCGGGCCGATAGAACCAGCGACGCACGCGAATACCAAGAAGCCATTGCGCAGTGGCATCTTGCCGCACGTACTGAGGTGAAGAAATCCTCGTCGCTGCCGTCGGCGATGTTCGACACCCGCGACCCGATGCTTGAGGCCCGCCTCGCAGGCTCCGTCGAGGTGATGATGCGTTGCCTGCACAAGCCGGAAGCAACCGCTCTTTTGGAGCAAACACTCGATCAAGAAAGCGAAATCCGCGTCGAGAGGGTCACGCTCGAAGAGCTGCTCGAACTGCCCGCCGCAATTCAAGAAGAGCACGTCAAGCTCGACGTCGAGTCTGGCCTGTCCGCCGAGTATCTGAGCCTGCTCATCGACACGTGCACGACCGGCGACGAGGCCACCCAGACCGCTGCGCGCGACCTGCTCCTGCGTGACTTCTCCGTTGAGGCCAACGCCGACCTACATCACGCCACCCAAGCAGTATTCGCGAGCATACAGAGCGTGCTCGCCGACGGCTCCTCGGGAGATGACACGCACGAACGCATGGCGGAGCTATGCAGCGCAATCGCCGCTTCGGTCATCGTCGACCACGACTTTCCACAGGACAATTCGTGAGCACGGTTCACACCGACTCACGACAGCGCAACGCAGTTGTCAACTTCGCGCACTCGCTGGTCAATGCGATGCTCAACCGATTGATGCATGCGTGGAACAGCGACTTTGTCGCGCAAGCAATGCAGGAAGTGGTCGACGCGCTCGCAGCAACCGAGGCGGCGGGCCTGGAGTTGCCGCTACGACTCCAGATCGATGGCAATCGCCTGTGCCATGACGGACGGGCACTCGATGGACCAAGCCTGCAGGCGCGTTCGCTGATCCAACGCTGCAACGATCGCAACATTGCGATGCTGTCGTTCGAGGCGCACCTGGACGCCAGCGAAACCAACCGCATCTTCGACCTGCTGCTGCTGCCCGAAAACACCAGAGCGTTTGAGCGCATCCATCGCGACGCCACGCTGCTCGCCTTCGGCATTCGCCACTTCAAGGTCACGCTGCAGAACCCTGCAGACCCCACCGACAGGCGCGTCGGACTCGACGACCAAGGGCGCGCAGTCGAGCAATACCAAGACCTCGCGGAAGCGCTGCAGCAGAACCACCGCCTGGCCCACGGCGACCATGAGCTCGCCGTCGATGCTACGTCTACGGCAGTCGAGCGCGCCATTGTCGAGTTCGACGAGCCCAGCATGCTGTTGTCGCTGGCGATGAAGGACGATTGCGATCGCTTCACGGTCGGCCACTCGGTGCGCGTCGCGCTGCTCGCCCTGCAGGTTGCTCGCACGATGGGCGCCAGCCGCGAACAACTGGTGCGCATTGGCTGCGCCGCGCTGATGCACGACATCGGGAAATCCAAGGTGCCGCAAGAGATCCTGTTCAAGCAAGGCCGGCTCACCAAAGACGAATGGGCGTGCATGGCCGAGCACCCGCGACTCGGCGCACAACTCCTGATCGAGCAACACGAAAACGTCGACCCACGCACGATTGGCGCCGCGTTCTGCCACCATATGGGGCCCAACGGCGGCGGCTACCCCGACCCACTGATGCCGACGCCACCCAGCGCGACCAGTCGCCTGGTCCGGGTCTGCGATGTGTTCGAGGCGCTGACGGCCGTGCGGCCCTACAAACGCGCTCTGACACCTATCGAGGCGTTTGTCGTGATGTTCCGCAACAAGCAGGACTTCGACCCGCACTGGCTGCAGTGTTTCGTCAAGACACTTGGCCTGTTCCCGATGGGCACCCGGCTGACGATGACCAACGGCGCCGACGCCGTGGTCGTCGACCAGACAAGTTCCATCACCAAGCCGCAAATCAGACTGCTGAGTGGACCCGACGGCACGCCACTGCCAGCCGATCATCCAGAGTTCGTGGTCGCTGGCGATCGGCTTGAGGGCTCTAGCCTGACCATTGCCGGCATCAACCTGCCCGATCGCGACCTGCCGGTGCCCAACTTCGACGAGCACGATCCGGCCGAAGGCGCCGGCCACACGGCTCACGAAGCGTGCCTGGCACCCCACCCACACGATCCCAAGCTCTGAGGCTGGCCAAACGGTCTCCGACGGCGTTCGATGTGCCGATGCGCAAGCTGCTGGCCGCCGGTCTGATCCTGTTGTCTCTCACTGCATCGTTGGCTAGCCAACGTCGCACCGAGAACGTGCTACTCGTGACACTCGACGGATTGCGCTGGCAGGATGTCTTCCACGGAGCCGACAACCGCATGATGAATGCCGAACACGGCGGCGTGAAGGATCTGCTAGCGACGCGCAAGCGCTTCACCCGATCCGACAAGAAGGCAAGCCGCGAAGTGTTGATGCCGTTTCTGTGGCAGGTGATGGCGAAGCAAGGCCAGCTGTTCGGAGATCCCGACAGCAATGCCAAGGCACACATCTGTAATTCGCAAAAGTTCAGCTATCCCGGTTACAGCGAACTGATCTGCGGCGTGGTCGACGAGACCATTGCTAGCAACAACAAGTTCTACAACCGCAACGTCAACGTACTCGAGTTCCTCAACTCGCTGCCAGCCTACAAGGACAGGGTGGCGACGTTCTCCGGTTGGGACGTGCACGAGTACATCGTCAACAAACCGCGCAGCGGCATCTTCTGCGAAGTCGCGTGGCAACCGATCACCGTCACCACAAGTGAACGGCGTAAGCGCGAACTGCAGCGCATGCTCGATCACCTGCCGCGATACTGGGAGAACTTCAGCTGGGATGCGTTGACGTTTGCGCGCGCCAAGGAATACCTCGAGGTCAAGAAGCCACGCGTGCTTTATGTCGCGTTCGGCGAAACTGATGAATGGGCACACGCCCGCCGCTATGATCTGTATCTGCAGATGATGCAACGCAACGATGCAATGGTGCGCGAACTGTGGCAGTGGCTGCAGCAAGATCCACAATACAAAGGCAAGACGTCGCTCGTGCTGACCGTCGATCACGGCCGCGGCCGCACCCAACGCAACTGGACGGACCATTCCGCCAAGGTCGACGGCGCCGAAGAGATCTGGATGGCAGTGCTCGGTCCGGACACACAAGCACTCGGTGTGCGCGAGGACGTCACAGCTACCCAGGCGATGATCGCCAGCACGGTCGCGGCGCTGCTCGGCGAAGACTTCCAGAAGATCGTGCCCAACGCCGCGCCACCACTGCCCGGAGTCGTTCGATGAGCGGCAACGATGCTCTGACTGGCCTGCCGGCAAGGCCGGTGTTGTGGCGCAATCCGCCCAAGGGTCGCGTATTGGCCTTCGCGCCGCATCCGGACGACGAAGTAGCCGGGCCTGGCGGCATCCTCGCGCGCCACGTGCAACAAGGGGATTCGGTTCGGGTCATCGTCACGACCGACGGCAGCAACGGGGATCCAGACGGCTTGGATGCACGCACCGAGATCGCCACGACTCGTCAGCGCGAATCCCGCGCAGGCCTCGCCATACTCGGCATCGACGACGCTCACTACTGGGGCATTCCGGATGGCCACCAACCAAGCGACGTCGATCTCGACAACGGTGTTGCGATGGCGGTTGCTGCGATCCGCGACTACGCCCCGTCCATCATCTACCTACCGTGGCAACAAGATGGCCACCCGGACCATCACGCTCTGTATGTCGTGGTCACGCGCGCGCTCGACCAGCTAGATGGCGATTACCTGGCGTTGGGCTACGAAGTCTGGAACGCAATGATCCCCGACGTCATCGTCGAGACGACCCTGACGGCCGAGCTCAAGCGGCGCGCGATGCTCGCCCATGCCAGCCAAATTCAGTACGTGCAGTTCGATCTGTGCCTGTCCGGCCTGAGCGCCTACCGCTCAATGGTGCACCTGCACGGCCGCGGCCATGGCGAGGCGCTGTGCTTGATCCGCGGCACATTGCCCGCGGAGCTGGCGGACCCGAGCGCGTAGAGCCTGATCGCGTTGTGGTGTTCTTATCGTTGTAGGTCAGGTGGGTTCGGAACGATCCGACTCATCATGGCCTCGACCTGCCAACCACCTGCCAAGCCACACAAACGCGGCGAGTGCGAGCGCCGCGACCAACGCGTAGTGCCAAAATTGGCCGAGCATGCCCCACGTGAACTGGAATGCATCACCCGGCTGACGAGATGCCAAGAGGCCGATGTTGGCGCGTACTTGACCTGACAATTCGGTGAATTGGCGCCCGCCCTGCTCACTGGCAACCGGATGCAGCCATGCATAGCACCCGACCTGGACAACCACCAACCCGGCCACAAGTGCGTAGCCACCCTGACGCCGCACCAACGCCAACAGGCCGAGCAGAACCGGCGAGAATACCAACGGCGCAAAGCGCATCACGTCGTAGGCGAGCAGCATCAGCGACAACAAACTCGGCCAGAACAACCATGGCCACCAGCGACCGCCCATTGCTGCCGGCTGCGCCAAGATGCCTCGCTTGGCCGCGAAGAACATGCCGATCAGCAGCGGGCCAAACTCAACCAGCACTACGAAACCCCAGAGCATCCAGATGGCGGGCAGACCCCACGGCACCCAGATCGCGTGGTCGAAGTAATAGGCCGAGTCGTACAGCCCCGTGTTGCCCGTGAGCTTGAGCACGATGCGGAAGCTGCCGTAGAGCAACAAACACACACCCCACTTGCCGACCTCCGGCCACCATCGACCGCCGTTACACAGGCGCAGGTAGACGATCCACGGCGAGAAGAAGAACACCAACTCGTGGCTAAATGCCGTCAGCAACACCAGGGACCAGAACACCCTGCCGCGATCCGCGAAGTGGATCAGCAACACCATCAGCAGCAGATTGAGTGTGTCGGAGAAACACATCATCGGCTTGTAGACGAGCACGGCGCCGCTCGCGGCAACGGCCGACGAGACCAACAGCGCGGCGACCAGCGAATCCGTTCGCCGTCGAGCAAACCAGAACACAACCGCCAGCAAGGCCCCGTTGCAGATGCTGGAGAACAGGACCGTCGAGACGCCGATGTGGCCGAACAACCACGCTAGTAGCGGCCACAGAATGCGCTGCGGAAACTCACCGGCGAACGCAAACGGTGCTTCGGCCATCGTCGCAAAGCGTTCCCCATGACCTGGAAACGGCACCGTCGAAGGGGGCACCAAGAGGTTGCTCAGCAAGAGCAAAGCGGTGCCAACGACCGCGGCAAGCAACCACTCAAGGGCGTGCTGTCTGGCAGCAACCGAGCCTCGATCTTGAGTTGGCATGTAGCGTTGCTAGCAGACGGCGCACATCAGGGCAACGGCCCAACCCGTGGCAGGCCACGAAAGCGCCCTTGGTGTCGAATCTCGCCGACTTCGACTTCGGCGCATTCCTCTGATCACAGAAACTCAATGTCACCTGAGCGCGGGACACGACTGGACTGGCAGATCGTTGCGCGAACCAGGTTCGCGTGAATCGCTGCCAGTCGCTACGCTTCGGCCTCGCGCATGAGCAGACGAACGGCCGCAGCCCTGATGATCACTCGCGGCCACGGCCGCGACCTCGAGGTCTTCCTCGCCGAACGCACTCCCGAGCTGCGATTCTTCGGCGGCTACTGGGCGATGCCGGGTGGCACGCTTGCCAAGGAGGACCTCGGAACGGCGCCAGAAGAGGAAGCCGCCGGACTGCAGGTTTGCGCCACCCGCGAGCTGTTTGAGGAGCTGGGTCTCCTGCGCCACGAGCTACCCGCAGCACAATCAACTCCCGAGGCTCTACAGCAGAAGCGCACCGCACTGCTCGCCCACGAGTCTGATGACCGCCGTGACAAACCGCCGTCGCCGTGGGCCGACATCATCAAGGACGGCAAGACGCCAACGCCGCTGCGCGCGCTGTGCCGCATCGAAACGCCGGCGTTTGCCCCGGTCCGCTACGACACCGTCTTCTTCCACGTTCCTATGGCCGAATGCACGGCGGGCACGTCGGCCGCCGAGGCGGAGACCCTGCCCGATGTCTGGCCCGGCGAGCTGGTGCAGGGTAGGTTCTGGTCCGCAGAAGAAGCACTCGCCGCGTGGCGAAAAGACGAGCTACTGCTGGTGCCGCCGGTCGTGATCTTGCTCGAACATCTCACTGCAGCCGCCGACTTCGACGCGTTCGCAACGGCCATCGAAGCGACGGCCAATGGTTATCGGAGCGGTCGCTTGCACAAAGTCCGATTCTCGCCGGGCATCGTACTCGCGCCCTTGCGCACCCCCACGTTGCCGCCGGCGACGACGACCAACTGCTACATCGTCGGGCAAGAACGCTTGTGGATCGTCGACCCAGGCTCCCCCGACC
>JAPYTD010000106.1 GCA_029936315.1 Planctomycetota bacterium
CTTCAGATCCTCGAGAAGAAGCGCGCTACCCTGCTTGCGATGGCTGTCGAATGCTCGCGGCAATCATGCTAAGGTCCGCGCAGGCGGTCAGGCATGCTACGGATACCGGTCGAATCCAGAGCGAGCCGAGCGGCTTCGGCGTGGGTCGAAGTTGATCTCGGAGCAATTGCACATAACACAGGTGTGTTCCGTGCCGCGTTGCCCTCGACGACCCGTCTGTTGGCCGTCGTAAAGTCCGACGGCTACGGCCACGGCATGCTGCGCGTGGCGCGTACAGCGCTGCAGTCTGGCGCGGACGAACTGGTCGTCGCCAGTACCGATGAAGGCGCAGCCTTGCGTGCTTCTGGTATCAACGCCCCGATCCTGATTGCCGGACCGGTTGCGATCGCAGAAGCGCCGGCGGTCGTGCAGCACGGTCTGGTCGCGAGCCTTGGCAGCATGGAATTGGCGAAGGCCCTGGCGCGCGCCACGCGGCGCTACCTGCCGGTCCAGATCGAAGTCGATACTGGAATGACCCGCCATGGAGTTGCGCCGGCCGCTCTGGCGTCGTTCGTGCAGAGCCTCGAAGATCGCGGCAAACTAGCTGTGTCGGGGGTCTTTGCGCACTTCTCGGGCCTTGGCTGCGCCGATCTTGACAGCATGCGGCGGCAGCACCGGTTGTTTACCGATTGCGTCGACGCCGTTCGCAGTCTGCGCGGCGTGCGGCGCCACGTCTGCAACACGCTCGGTGCGATGTTGATGCCGGATGCCTGCCATGACGCGGTTCGCATTGGGGGTGGCATGTATGGCTTTGATCCACGGCGCATGCGTAATGGTCAACTCGCGCACGGATTCGATGTGACGGATCAAGCAACGGCAATTGCGCGAGCTGGCTTGCGGCCGGCGCTGTCCTTGAAGGCGCACGTGGTCGGCCTGCGTGAGGCGGATGTTGGCGATCGTGTCGGCTACGGCGGATCGTTCGTGTGCCAGCGCAAGACGCGTCTGGCGCTGCTGCCGATCGGCTACGGCGAAGGCCTCGTGCGTGAACTGTGGCGCGGCGCTGAAGTGCTCGTGCGCGGGCGGCGGGCGCCGATCGTCGGCGCGATCAGCATGAACCAAACGACCGTCGATGTGACCGACTTGCCGCCTATTGTGTTCGGCGAAGAAGTCGTGCTGCTCGGCACGATGGGCAGCGAACAGGTCTGGGCCGAAGAGCGCGCGTCGGAGTTTGGTTGTGCCTACGAAGTGACCTCGGTGTTGCAGCCGCGGTTGCCGCGGTTGTATCGCGCGCCGCATCGGAACAGCGGGGAGCGCGAGGCGGCACTGGCGCGCGAGGCGGCGGCGGATCGCCGGCACGTGCAAGCGGCTAGAACGCCGTGACCTGGCGCTGCGCCGCGTGACCCCTCTGCCTGATTAGAGAGTAAAGACCACGCGGCCCGCGAAGGTGAGACCCACCAGGCACCCCGGGCACAAGAAGCCGCACGCTTATGGCTGCTTCCTTCCGGACCTGACCAGGTTCACGCCGCTCCCTTGCTCGGGACCCGGCAGACCCCACCTTCACGAGCCGCGTGGAGAATGGCGGAGAGGGGGGGATTCGAACCCCCGGCGGGCTTTTGGCCCGCACTCGCTTTCCAAGCGAGCTCCTTAAGCCGCTCGGTCACCCCTCCACACGGAACCCCGCTTGCTCACCTAAGTAGGTGCCTGGGCGGGAATGGGGACGAGCACGGTAGCGGCGGTTTGGCAGTGAGGCAATGGTGCTCCGAGAGAGTGCGAGAACTCCTGTTGCCTTGGCCGGAGGTTCCGCTTCTTGCATACGCGTACGGTGTCTGGGCCAACGGCTGCCGGCCTTCCCCTGCTAGAGGCGATGCGGCATGCTGTTGCCATGGCGCAGTCCGGCAACGATGGTGCATCGAACGATGGCGACTCTGCAAAACGAGAGCCGTATCAGGTCGTAGCTCGCCGCTTCCGGCCGCAGACCTTCGACGAGTTGGTCGGCCAGGACGAGGTTGTCAAGTCGCTGCGTGTCGCCCTCGAACAAGGGCGCGTGCCGCATGCATTTGTGTTCTCAGGCAGTCGCGGGGTCGGCAAGACGACCTCGGCGCGCATCCTGGCACGCTGCATGAACTGCAAGGACGGGCCGACGCCTACGCCGTGCGGTACATGCGATTCGTGCAAGTCGATCCTCGACGGCAGCAACCCCGACGTGACCGAGGTCGACGCCGCATCCCACAACGGCGTCGACGATGTGCGGCGACTGCGCGAGAGCCTTTCGTATGCCGCGATGCAGTCGCGCTATCGCGTCGTGATCCTCGACGAAGCGCACATGATGTCGAAGGCGGCGTTCAACGCGCTGCTCAAGACACTCGAAGAGCCACCCCCAAAGGTCCTGTTCGTGCTGGCGACGACCGAACTGCACAAGCTACCCGATACGATTCGTTCGCGCTGCCAGGTGCTGTCATTCAAGCGCGTAGGCGAACAGGACCTCGAGAAGCGTTTGCGCATGATCGCCGACAAAGACGGCGTCGCCGTTCCGGACGAGGTGCTGGCCGAGATTGCTGCGTCGGTTCACGGCGGCGTGCGTGACGCGGAAACGGCGCTCGAGCGCGTGCTGCCGTTGGCGCGTGACCTTGGTGACAAATTTGATCTTGCGGCTTACCTCGCGCTTACTTCGCGCGTTGGCACCGATGCGGTGATCGATGTGGTTGCGGCGTTGCTCAGTGGCGACGCCAAGAAGGGACTGCACTTTGTGCATGACCTGCAGCAACAAGGCATGGACGAACGCGAAGCGCTCGGCGAGATCGTCGACATGCTGCGTTGGGTCATGCTGATGCGTGTCGATGGCGAGGATTCCGTTCTTGTGCCACTCACTGGCGAGGTCCGCAAGAAGGTCTTCGCACTGGCGGGCACGGCGGATGGTCCACATCTCGACGCCATGATTGGTGCTGGCGTGTTGGCTCGCGCTCGTCTGCGCCGTCGCGAAGATCGCAGCGCGGTGTTTGAAGTCGCGATGTTGCGCATGGCGCAAGCTGGTTCGATGCCGACGCTGGCCGATTTGCTTGCCGAGGTGCGGGCGGGTTCGTTTCGGGGGCAGGGTCTCCCGGGGCAGGGCCGTCCCGGACAGGGCGTAGCCGGCCAGCCGGCGTCGCCGCAAGGACGCGCAACTGGTGGTGCGCCGCCTCGACAGTTTGGCAAAGGCGCGGCTGGCGGTCGCAGCGCCCAAGCGCCACCTGCGCGACAAGCCACGCCAGTCGTCGACGCCAAGGACCTGAAGTCGCGCGTGATGGTTGGTCTCGAGAAGCGCAAGTTGCTGCAGGCGACGATGGAGTTGTGCCGCGTCGAAGGTCCGGATGATAAGGGCCGCGTCGTGGTGACGCTTGAGACCGAACGCAAGTTGCATCGGGACCGGCTGAGTTCGACCGTCATCCAGCAGGAGTTGAAGGATGCGATCCACGACGCTGCTGGCCGTGCCGCCACCGTCGACTTCCGCATCGGCAGTGAAGACGGCGGCAGCACGTCGCTCTCGGGTGGCGCTGCGAAGCCACCGCCGCCCGAAGTCAAGCCTGGCGACAAGGCCAAAGGTGTGATGAAGAAGTTCGGTGGCCGCGTTGTGCAGGTGAACCCGCAGGATCGCGTGCAAAAGCCGAAGGCGCAGCCTGCGGTGGACGAAGCGCTGGATTCCGGCGCCCCGCCCTCGGGCGACTAGCTAGCAGTCACCTGCTAGCCGCTCGGTAGCTAGCAGTCACCTGCTAGCCGCTCGGTAGCTAGCAGTCACCTGCTAGCCGCTCGGAGCTAGCCGTTCATTTGGGCGAACTCAACGTGCCCGTGCTTGGACAAGCGCTTGCGCATGTGAGAGTCCGTGTTCCACTCGCCGCTGCGACCGGTCTGCATCATCTCTTGCAGCTCTTCCTGCCACGGCCAGGTTTGGCCGAATGCAGGCTTGAGGTCGTCTAGCCAGCGCGCGGTTTCGTCGTACTTGGCGAAGAACACCTGGTTGGCCCACTCCGGGTTGCGACCCTGGATGAACTTCAGCACGAAGATCTTTTGGCCGTGGATCTCGGACACGCCTTCGATGAGCACCTTGCCCGGCGTTGCCGACATCGATGGACCACGACAGGTGCGGCCGAGACCCGACACGCGCCGGTAGGCGTCGGTGAAGATGTTGTAGGCGCGCGCGAGTGGCACTTCGAAGTAGTGGCGCGGACCGGTGTCGCGCTCGACGAACATGTAGTACGGGACCGCGCCGAGCGTGATCTGTCGCTTCCACATGCTGGCCCAGACGTCGGCGTTGTCGTTGACGTGGCGGATCAGCGGTGCCTGACAACGAATCGTCGCGCCAGCGTTGCGCACGCGTTCGACGGCCGCTTGCGCGGCCGGCGTCGACAGTTCGACCGGGTGGCTGTAGTGCGCCATCAAGGCCAGGTTGCGGCCCGCGGAGTGTACTTCGTCAAACAGGGCCATCAGGTCATCGCTGTCGTCATCGCTGACGAAACGCTGCGGCCAGTAGGCGAGCGCCTTGGTGCCGATGCGGATGCTGATGATGTGGTCGAGGTCGGCAGTCAGCAGCGGCTCAATGTAGCGGCGCAGGATCTTGGTCTTCATGACCATCGGATCGCCGCCAGTCAGCAAGACACTGTTTACCTCAGGGTGCTTCTTCAGGTAGGCGACCATGCCGTCCGCTTCCTTCGCTGCGAACTTCATGTCGTCGAGGCCGACGAACTGTGGCCAGCGGAAGCAATAGGTGCAGTAGGTGTGGCAGACCTGACCCGCGGAGGGGAAGAACAGCACCGTCTCGCGGTACTTGTGCTGCATCCCGGCGACCTGCTGGCCTTCGAATTGGGGCACGTTGAGCTCTTTCTGGCCGGCCGGATGCGGATTCAGCGTCAGCTGGATGCGGCGGGCCTCCGATTTGATGCGCTCACGATCAGCTCCCCGCTTCAGCAGGCTGATCATGCTGTTGAGCTCGCCCTCCCGGAGCATTCCGGCTTGGGGGAACGTGAGCTGGAACATCGGGTCATCCGGAACGCGGTTCCAATCGATCAGCTCGTCGATGACGTAGTCGTTGACGCGGAACGGTAGCACCTGCGCAACGGCCTTCATCGCCAGCACTTGTTCGGTGCTGAAACGATCGAGTTGGGGGATTTTCTCGAGGTTCTTCTCGGTGAAGACCCTGAACTTGCGCGGTGTGACTTGGATGTTCTTCGGCATATCGTTGGGGTCTGTTCTCCCGCCCCGCGAAGGTCGGGGCGATGGGGGAAACCTCTCCGGATCGCGTCCGGGCGCGTCCAGACCGCTGTCTAACGGTCGAACAGAGGGGGGCACAGATCATAGCCCGAATCGACCCCAAAGCCTAGTCATATGGATCGGATCCGTGATTAGGCTATGTTATTTAAGGGTTTATGTCAGAATGGAAGTTCGAATCGCGGGCTCCCCAGTGGCGCTCCGGGCGACCCCTTGGCATGATTCGTTGCACCGGAGAACAACAAGATGGCATCTGGATTTGGAGACATGCAGAGCCTGCTGAAGCAGGCACAAGACATGCAGCGACGCATGCAGGAGACGACTCGTCTGCTCAGCGAGCACATTCTCGAAGGTTCGTCGGGGGGCGGGGTCGTCAAGGCCTACGTCAACGGCAACCAGGAGCTCCAGTCGATCAAGATCGACAAGGTCGCGGTGGACCCCGAGGACGTTGACACTCTTGAGGACCTGGTGACTACAGCTGTGCGCCAGGCTTTGGCCGCGGCGAAGGACGTGCGCGACAAGGAGACTGCCAAGATCACCGGTGGCATGAACTTGCCCGGCTTGGGTTTCTGAGCCGCTGGCCTTCTGGGTGGTTGCTCTCGAACATTGGCTCTTGAACACTGGCTTGAGAGGATCTGAATGGCGAGTCGCGATCGCACAATTGAGAACTTGATCGAACGGCTCAACCGGTTGCCGGGCGTTGGTCCGAAGACTGCCGAGCGGCTCGCGTTCCATTTGCTTCGTGTGGAGCAACAAGAAGCATTGGAACTCGCCCAGGCAATCGAAGCGGTGCGTAAGGCCGTCAAGAACTGTTCGGTCTGCTTCCAACTCGATGCGTCGGATCCGTGCAGCGTCTGCAGCGATGACACGCGCGAGCACAACATGCTGCTGGTCGTCGAAGACCCGCGCGAGGTCGCGCGCTTTGAGGACATTGGTTACCGCGGCGTCTACCACGTTCTGCAAGGTCGGTTGTCGCAGATCGAAGGTGTGAAGCCGGAGGACCTGACGATTGAGCAACTGCTCAAGCGCGTGGCAGACGGTTCGTTCCGCGAAGTGTGTCTTGCGACCAACCCCGATCTCGAAGGCGAAGGCACGGCGATGGTGCTTGCCGAAAAGCTGCACAAGTCCGGTGTAAGCTTGACGCGGTTGGCGCGCGGCTTGCCGGCTGGCTCTTCGATTGCGCAAGTCAGTTCGTCGATCCTGTCCGACGCGATTGAAGGTCGACGGCCGCTTTCGTGAACGCGTCGTCGGGTGCACGACCGGAGCCGCTGCCGATCGACGAGTCGCTACCGGATGTGCTTGCGGCACTACAGCGCGTGAAGACGGTCTTGTTGATGGCGCCGCCGGGGTCTGGCAAAACCACGCGCGTGCCGCCAGCGTTGTTGCCGCTGATCGAAGCCGGTCAGGAGGTTGTCGTCTTGGAACCGCGCCGATTGGCTGCACGGGCCGCCGCGCAGCGGGTGGCGCAAGAACTCGGCTGCGAACTCGGTGGCCTCGTCGGCTACCAGGTGCGTGGCGAGTCGCGTATCAGCAAGCAAACGCGCCTGCGGTTCGTGACCGAAGGCGTGTTGGTGCGGCAGATGGTGCAGGACCCGTTCCTCGACGGCGTAGCGGCGGTTTTCCTCGATGAGTTCCACGAACGGCATCTAGAAGGTGACCTCGCGTTGGCCATGCTCAACGAGACGCGCACGACAGTTCGTGAAGATCTGCTGTTGTGTGTGATGTCGGCGACGTTGGACCCTGCACCCCTGCAGCGCTACCTGCTCGGTGCGGAAGTCATCGAAGCGCATGGCCGCCTGCACCCGGTTGAGGTGGAGCATCTGGCGCGCGCATCGAGTGACGACCTTGAAGTGATCGTGCGCTTGGCTGTGGAGCGGGCGCTGCAGGACACCGACGGCGACGTTTTGGTGTTCTTGCCCGGTGTCGGTGAGATTTCGCGCGCCCAGGGGGCACTGTCAAAGCTCTCCGCGCGACTCGGAGTCGAAGTCCTGCCGCTGCACGGCCGCCTCGACCTCAAGGAACAAACCCGTGCCATTCGGCCGCTCGATCGCCGCAAGGTCGTCCTGTCGACGAACGTTGCCGAGAGTTCGTTGACTATCGCCGGGGTCACCGCCGTGGTCGACTCAGGCCTTGCACGCGAACTGCGCTTCGACCGCGGCCGCGGCGTCGACGTGCTGGAGAAGACGCGCATCTCGCTGGCATCGGCGACGCAGCGTACGGGCCGCGCGGGCCGCACCGGTCCCGGTCGTTGCTACCGGTTGTGGAGTGCCGCCGAAGAACGCGGCATGCGTCCACATTCGTTGCCGGACGTGCAGCGTGTCGACCTGTGTGGCCCGGCGCTGTCCGTTCGCGCATTCGCGGGACGCGACCCCATCGAGTTCGGTTGGTTTGAAGCGCCGCCGCGGGATGCACTGCATGGTGCCGACAAACTGCTCGAAGCGTTGGGCGCGATTGACTCAAGCAGCGGCAAGCTCACCAAGTTTGGCGAACAGTTGCTGGGGATGCCGTTGCATCCGCGCCTCGGTGCCGTCGTTCTCGAAGGTCAGCACTTTGGTTGCGCGGTGGCAGCGGCAACTGCGGCGACTTTGCTTAGCGATGCCGAACAGCTCGGCCGTGGCGGTAGTAATGGGCCGCGCGGTGGCATGACTGGCAACGATCGCAGCGAGCGCGGAGCCGATCTGCATGAAGCCGTCGAAGCGTTCTTGTTGGCCGAACAGCGCGGCTTTCCCGATGCGTTGTGCCGCGAGTTCGGTGCGCGAGGCGGCTCCGCACGAGGATTGCTGCAGACGCGCAATCGTCTGCTGCGACGCGGAACTCGTGACGACGATCGTTCGCGGGATACGACCCTGCTCAATCGCTGTCTGTTGCGCGGCTTCCCGGATCGTGTCGTGCGTCGTTCGCCGCCAGTCTCTGGCAACGAAGTGCGCACTGGCACGATGGTCGGCGGTCGCGGCATCTCGCTGCCGAAGTCGGCCGACGGCGAAGAACTCGTGCTTGCGCTGCGGTTGCACGAAAGCGGTCGCCAGCAGCGTTCGCAGGCTGTGTTGACGGCGGCGTTGACAATGGACGACCTCGAAGCCACCGAAGCCCACGCGTTGACGACGGTCATCGACGCGCAACTCGACGAACAGGCTGGGCGCGTGTTCGCCGTGCGTCAGCACCGCTACCGGGACTTGACGCTGCGGTCTGCACGCGGCGGCGAAGTACCCATCGAACGCGCGCGCGAACTGCTCTTACCAGTGCTCGCCGGCGATCCGTGGCGTTGGCTTGGCGAACAGAAGGACCTTCGTCGCCTGCTCGCGCGCATGCAGTGGTTGGTCGAGCGCATGCCAGGTCTTGAGTGGCCGGCGATCGACAACCAAGCCATCGCCACCGCCGCGATCGACCTATTGGTGGGGGCCGACCTCAAATCGCTGCGGGATGCCCACGTCAAACAGCTAGTGCTCGCGAAGTTGTCCCAGCAGCAGCAGCGCACGCTCAAGACCGCCGCCCCGGATCGCATCGAACTGCCGACGGGCCGCGACGCAATCGTCGACTACTCCGCGGAAGCCGGTCCTACTGTCGCGGCGCGCCTGCAGGAGTTCTTCGGCCTGCCCGAGGTCGCGCGTCTCGCCGGCGGTCGGGTGCCTGTCGTCTTGCAGTTGCTCGCCCCAAACCATCGTCCGGTGCAGGTGACAACGGATCTCGCGAGCTTTTGGCAGAACGTCTACCCGCAGGTTCGCAAAGAACTGGGCCGCCGCTATCCGCGCCACAGCTGGCCCGAAGACCCGCTCGCGGCCAACCCAGAATCGCGCCCGAAACCAAGGCGTCGTCGCCGCTGAGGCGATGCACGCAGCCGAAAGCGAATGCCACGTCGTCGTGGTCGCGATTGGGAGCTGCGCTTGAGCGGCAAGCCACATGCTGCGCAACCTGACGCCCACGGATCAACGGCCGAGATGGCGGGCACCGGCGACGTGGCGAACGGCTAATCAACGGTGTTCTGCGCCCGGTTGTCGGCGTTTGCTTGGCAGGCCATGTTCGCAACCGTGAGGAGCGCCTGATCCAGGCATCTGACGGTGCCACCGACACCTCAGCCCAACTGCCGCATTCCTGGACGATCGGTGCCAAGTGATTAAGATTTCGGTGTTTATGGTCGAAACCACTCATGGAATCCGGATCCATGAGCCTCGAACTGAAACTCGGTCAACGCCAAGAGCAACGCCTCGCACTGTTGCCTCAGATGCTGCAGTCGATCGAGGTGTTGCAGCTGGCTTCTGCGGAGCTTGTGCAGTTCGTCGAGGCGGAGATGCAACAGAACGAGACGCTCGAACTGCAGCGCCAAGAGGCGCCGCTGCCAGAAGCACCGGAAGTGCCAAGCTGCGAACGCGAAGATTCTGGTTGGGAGGAGTGGCGTCGCGCCAGTGATGGCGGCGAGGACAAGAAGATGGGCTTCCTCGCCAACGTGCCCGCGCGAGCGGGCTCGCTGCTCGACTTCGTCAACGAGCAATTGGCGTTCCGTTCGGTTGCGCCGCTGATCAGTGAGGTCGTTGTGTTGCTGGTCGAACGCTTAGACGAGCGCGGTCTACTTTCTGCTTCGGACGAAGAACTCGCGGTCGAAACCGACCTCGATGCAGGCTTGATTGGGGAAGCGCGGGCGGTGTTGCAGACGCTCGAGCCGATCGGCATCGGCGGCCGCGATGCGATCGAGGCGATGTTGTTGCAGGCAGTCGGTGACCCCGATCTGTTCTTGATCGAACGTCTGTTGCGTGACCACCTCGAAGAACTGAGCCGCAACAAGCTGCCCGTTGTGGCCCGGTCACTGCAACTGTCGCTCGACGAACTGCAGGATTTGATGCAGCGGGTAGGCACGCTGAATCCAAGGCCCGCTGCCGGCTTTGGCGGCGACGAGAACCTGTCGGTGCAGCCCGACGCCTTCGTCTGGTTGCAAGACGGTGACATCAAGGTGGCGCTCGACGATGAGGCGTTGCCTGACCTGCATGTCAATGCGGAATACGCGGCGCTCGCCGGCGACCGCCGCACCGAGCGCGAAGTGCGTGACTACCTGCGTCCCAAGCTGCGTTCGGCACGCGACCTGATCGACGCGGTCAACCAACGCAAGGCGACCCTGTCGCGCGTGTTGAGGGCCGTCATGCGGCGCCAACAAGCGTTCTTGGAGAAGGGCTGCACCGGCATCCGTCCGCTGCGCATGAGCGAGATCGCCGACGAGCTTGAAGTGCACACGTCGACCGTCAGTCGAACGGTTGCCGGCAAGTTCATCCAGACCGACCGCGGCATCTTTGCGCTGCGCGACTTCTTCGATGGTGGTCGCATCGATGCCGCCCCAGCCGTTGGCCAGGGCCGGATGGCCGTTGGCCAGCAGATTACCGAATTCGTAGATGCGGAAGACAAGGAGCATCCGATGTCGGACGACGACTTGGTCGCTGCACTAGCTGCCCAGGGTGTGCAGGTTGCACGCCGCACGGTCGCCAAGTACCGACGAGACTTGGCAATTCCATCGAGCTACTTGCGGAGAAGGTTCAAGGAGCCGTCATGACGCGTTACGATCCGTTTGCTTACGGCGAGGTTCGCCTCGCTGCCAATCAAAAGAATGGTGGTCCGCCGCCAGATGCTGACGATTTGCTGTTCGACCCAGGGGAAGCAACCAAGCAGGGCCCACCACCGGATACGAATTGGTCGCTGGTGTCGGAGCAGGACGAGGCGGAGCCGATGCCGCCGCCGGACAGTGCGGCCGCAATCGCGTTCGGCAGCGAGATCCTTGGCGAAGAGCCTTGTGTCGATTCGATCTACGGCGAGCCCGCCGCAGGTTGCGCGGCAGACGAGGATCTCGCTGTCGCGCCGGAGCCGGCGCCGCCCGACCAAGCGCGCGAAGTCCGTCGCCGCCCGTTGCCGTTGCCGTCCGCCAAGCCGATCGCGGCAGCCAAGAGGCGCAAGCGCGCGACGCCACGACGGCGCAGCCGCCCCATACTCGCCGCAATCGTGCCGCTCATGCTCTGCGCCGGTGGTGGCATTGGTGCCTCGTGGTTCTGGGTCATGCAGTACAACCCCGTATTGGCGGGCATCATCGGCGCGGCCACGGTGGTCAGTTCCCTCTTCAGCTGGCTTTTACTGCGCGGATAGCCGCTAGCCGGAGCCGCAGGGGTTCCTGCGGAGCCAGGACAAAAACTAACCTCTTCAGCGCGAACTGCTGAAGCGGTTAGTTTCTGTCCTGGTTCCGTACTGACACTCTCGATTTGCCGACTTACTTGCTGACGATTGCCTATGACGGCTCGAACTACCACGGCTGGCAACAGCAGGTTGGGGTGCGCACCGTGCAGGAAGAACTGGAGAAGGCGTGCGGCAGGATTGGTTGCCCCGGCGTGCACGTGGAGGGTGCTGGTCGCACCGACACCGGCGTGCATGCGTTTGCGCAAGGGGCGCACATCGTCATGCCGCGCGAGTTTCCGTTTGAGCGGCTGCAGATCGCGCTCAACTCCAACCTGCCGGATGACATCTCGGTGCGGGCCGTGCGCGTTGCACCCGATGGCTTCCATGCGCGTTTTCATTCGCGCGGCAAGCGCTACCTGTATCGCGTCGTCAGCAGCCGCGTCAAGCCGGCGGTCGGCCGTTCGTACTACCACTGGGTGCGGCGCGACGTCGATGTCGATGCGATGCGCAAGGCGGCGCAGTGCCTAATCGGCAAGCATGACTTCGCGTCGTTCGCGACGAACCCCGGCTATGCGCGTTCGCGGGGAACCGTGCGAACGCTGCAGCATGTGCACCTGATCAAGCGGCGGGATGGCTTTGACTTCGCGGTGCAGGGCAGCGGCTTCCTCTACAACATGGTGCGCAATCTGGTCGGCACGCTGCTGCAGGTTGGTTACGGCAACCGTGCGCCCGAATGGGTGGCGGAAGTCCTCAACGGGCGCGATCGCCGGTTGGCCGGAGCGACGGCGCCGGCGCGTGGCCTGTACCTTGTGCGGGCGTTGTATGCGCGCGACTTGTCGCC